>JBGASF010000028.1:0-65351 GCA_044229835.1 Polyangia bacterium
AGGCGGACGCCAAGGTGCGGGCCAAGATCAGCAAGCTGTTCGCGCTGGCGGGGAGTCCCAACCAGCACGAGGCGGCGCTGGCGATGGCCGAGGCGCAGCGGCTGATGCTGAAGCACAACCTGGAGACGGTCGGGCGTGGCGGCATCCCCAGGGGCTACTCGTTCCTGCACCTGGGCAAGCCGGCGCGTCGCGTCGAGGAGAGCCAGCGCCAGCTGGCGGCGCTGCTGATCGAGCACTTCTTCGTGCGCGTGATCTGGGTCCGGGTCTGGGACGTGCGCGCTGGCAAGGCGGGCACCGTGATGGAGGCCATCGGGACGCCGCACGACCTGGAGATGGCGTCGTGGGTGCACGCCTTCATGAACCGCATGTCGGAGCAGCTGTGGGTCGAGTACCGCGCCGAGCGCAAGGCGCACGGGCGCGAGCGCAGGACGTTCCAGGCCGGCGTGATGCTGGGCTTCCAGCACAAGCTGCGCCTGGAGGCGCGCAAGCACGAGGCCGAGGGGCTGGTCTGGGTCAAGGATCCCGACCTCGAGGGCTACTACCGGCGCCGCCACCCGTATGTGCGCACCACGCGGACGGTGGGCAATCCGCGCACCGGGGCGCACGCGGATGGCAGGAGTGCGGGCGGGCGGATCGTGCTGCACAAGCCGGTGAGCGGCGGCGGTGCCAGCAGCGGCGGGGGTGGGAGGTTGCTGGGACGGTGAAGGAGGGCGAGGCGGGAGACGGGGGAGCGAGGACGAGCACGAGCACGGGCACGAGCACGAGCACGAGCACGAGCACGAGCACGGAGGACGACGGGTCGGGGCAGGGCGGGGCGCGGGCGGTCACTGCCGGGTGGGTGAGGCCGGTCGAGGGAGTGCGGATCAACTGGCCGCGGCGCATCGCGGTGATCTGGCTGGTGTGGTTGGTGTGGCTGGTGGCGCTGACGACGGCGCCGATGACGCTGGCGCTGGCGGGGCTGGCGGATCTGGTGCTGCGCGGTGGGCGGGGGCTGCGCTTCTGCAGGGTGCGGGCGCTGCTGGCGCTGGGCTGGGTGCTGACCTGCGAGGTCGGCGGGGTGATGCTGGCGACGTGGATGTGGTGCGCGCGCTGGCTGCTGTTCCCCGGGCGCGAGCGCTGGCTGGAGGCCAACGCGACGTTGCAGCGCTGGTGGACCGGGGCGCTGTGGCGCGGGGCGGTGCGGATCTTCTCGCTGCGGGTCGAGACCGAGGGGCTGGACGCGGCGGCGCCGGGGCCGTATGCGCTGATGGTGCGCCACGCCAGCACGGTGGACACGGTGCTGGCGGCGGCGCTGCTGGCCAACCCGCGGCGGCTACGCTTCCGCTATGTGCTCAAGCGCGAGCTGCTCTGGGATCCCTGCCTGGACATCGTGGGCAACCGGCTGCCCAACCTGTTCGCGCAGCGCGGCGGGGGCGAGGCGGCGCGCGAGCGCGAGGTCGCGGCGGTGGCGCGGCTGGCGGCGGGCATGGGGCCGCGCGATGCCGTGCTGATCTACCCCGAGGGCACGCGCTTCTCGCAGGGCAAGCTGCGCCAGGCGGTCGACCGGCTGCGCGCCGGGGGCGACGAGGCGCTGGCCGAGCGAGCAGCGCGCCTGCGCCGCGTGTTGCCGCCGCGGCCGGGCGGGCCGCTGGCGCTGCTCGGGGTGACGCCGGCGCTGGATGTGGTGATGCTGGCGCACACCGGGCTCGAGGGCGCGACCAGCCTGGGTGACCTGTGGCGCGGCGGGCTGGTCGGGGCCACGGTGCGGGTCAAGGTGTGGCGCATTCCGGCGGCGGACGTGCCGGCGGAGCCAGAGGCGCGGCTGGGCTGGCTGTTCGACCGCTGGCTGGAGGTCGATCAGTGGATCCAGACCGTCCAGGCGAACAGCAGCTGGGCGCCGAAGTAGAGCGGCAGGCCCCACAGGCGGTGGCTCAGGGCGGGGCGCACGAATCGGTTCAGCGCCACGGAGAGATCGGAGAAGTAGAACGCGACCGCGGCGAGCGGCAGCACCAGATCGGGGTGGCGGCCGTGGCTGGCGACCGCGAGGGTGACCATCACCGACAGCACGCCGATGTAGACCGCGACCGCGCCGCGCAGCTTGGCCGGGGCGCGGGTGACGATCCAGCGCCCGATGGGGATGCCGGCGGCCAGCAGCGGCAGCGCGGCGCCGACCGCCCAGGGTAGCGACAGCCCGCGGACGATGAAGGCGACGCAGAAGGCCAGGTGGCCGGCCAGGAAGGTCAGGATGCCGACCTTGAAGATGCGCTGCGACTTCGGGATGAGCAGGATGTCGCCGGCGAACGACAGCAGCAGGGCGACCAGGATGGCGCTGCCATAGCGGGTCTCGTGGGCGTGGCGGGTGGCGGCGGCGAGCACGAAGCCGGTCGAGGCCAGCGGCTTGCCGAGCCAGACCAGGACGCGCAGCTTGCGCCACTCGCCGAAGAGGTTCAGCGCCAGCGCGGCGGAGGTCAGGACGATCCAGGGCAACACGCGGGCATGGTACAGCGTCGGGGATGCAACTCAGGGTCGTGATGTTGCCGGGCGCGGGCGGGCGCCGCGCGCTGCTCGAGCAGGTGGCGGCGCGGCTGCCGGGGCGGACAACGACGGTGTGCGCGTACCCGGGGCTGGACGGCGTGGCGGCGGCGCCCGAGCTGCGCACGCTGGACGACCTGCAGCAGCGGCTGCTGGCCGGGCTGCCCGAGCGCTTCGACCTGGTGGCCAAGTCGATGGGCTGCGTGCTGGCGCTGCGCATGGTGCTCGAGGCGCCGCAGCGGGTGCGGCGCCTGGTGCTGCTGGCGACCACGGGGGGACTCGACGTCGCGGCCGCGGGCGCGGCGGACTGGCGCGAGGCCTTCGTGCGCGCGTCCCCGGCGGCGCCGCGCTGGTTCGTGGACGACCGCAGCGATGTCGAGGCCGAGCTCGGGCGGGTGCTGCAGCCGACCCTGCTGGTGTTCGGGGGCGCCGACGCGCTGGCGCCGGCGGCGGTGGGGCTGCGCTTGCTGGGCCGGCTGCCGCACGCGCGGCTGGAGGTGCTCGAGGCGGCGACGCACGATCTCGAGGGCGAGCAGCCGGACCTGGTGGCGCAGCTGATCGAAGCCCATCTGGACGGGGCGTGATGCCGGCCCGGGGGTTGTGGTAGACCTCGCGGGTGCGTTCACGGGCGGTGCGGCTGGGTCTCGTGGTGATGGTCGCTGGCGGCCTGGGGCTGCTGGCGGGCTGTGGCGATGACGGCGGCGCTGGCGCAGAGGACGCGGCGCCCGGGGTGGACGGTGGTGCGGACGGTGGGGCGGGGCCGGATGGCGAGGCGGGCGGCGCCGATGGTGGGACGGGGCGCTGTCCGGTCGGCATGACCGACACCGGCAGCGTGTGCATGGATCTGCACGAGGCGCCCAACCAGGTCGGCGCGGTGCCGCTGGTGATGTACACCTTCGACGAGGCCGAGGCCTGGTGCGGCGCGCGCGGCAAGCGGCTGTGCTTCGACGACGAGTGGACGGCGGCGTGTGCCGGGCCGGGGCTGCAGGCCTATCCGTACGGGGCCGTGCGGGTGCCGGGGCGATGCAACGACGACAAGGTGTGGCGGCTGTACACCCAGAGCCGCCTCAATGGCTGGCCCTCGGGGGTGTCGGCGCCAGCGGTCGATTCGCTGCAGACGCTGCTGGCGGCGGCGCGGGCGCGCGGGGCCGCGGCGGCGGACGCGGCGACCCACATCGAGGAGCTGTACCAGGGCGAGGCCGCGGGGTTGAATCCGATGTGTGTGGGGGCGGCGGGGGCGTTCGATCTGGTCGGCAACGTCGAGGAGTGGACGCGCCGTCGCAGCGGCGGCATGGCGTCGTTCCACGGCGCGCTCAAGGGGCGCTACTGGGCCGAGTCGCGCACCTGTCAGTCGACGGTGACGACCCACGGCGACGGCTTCCGCTTCTACGAGATCGGCTTCCGCTGCTGCCAGCCGCGCTGAGGCGCCGCCGCTGCGTCAGAGTGGGGTAAAAGCCCGCGGCGCGGGAGGTCGAGCGGAGGGCGCGGTCGTTTGCAGTGGCCATGAAGACGACGTGTGGGATGGCCTTGGCGATCTGTGCGGTGGTGGCGATGGGGGCGGGGGCAGGGGGCGGTTGCAGCAGGCCAGGGAGTCCGAGCACGGGCACGGGCACGGGCACGGGCACGGGCACGAGCACGAGCATGGGCATGGGCATGGGCACGGGCACGGGGGCCACCGCGGCCGTCCCCGATCACCCCATCGCCCGGCAGCTCGCCACCGCCGGTCTGGATGTCCGCCCCTTGCCGGCGGATGCGCCGTTGCCGCTGGCGGGCACGGTCTCGGGCGGTGGGAGCTGCTGGCTGAGCGGCCAGCCGCTCGGCTTCCAGGTCGAGGGCGAGCGACTGCTGGTGCACGCGTATGGCAGCGTCGGCGCGGCCCGGACCGACGCCGCCCGGGTGGCCTGTCCCGGTGACCGGATCGATCAGTGCATCCTGGAGTGGAACACCGAGGTGCACTACTTCCGGGTCGGTGACCAGGTGCTGGTACATCTGGGCTCGCCGGCGGTCGGTCGCAAGTTGACCGCGGTCCTGGGGGCACCGTTCGCGGGTCCCGGCTCGGCGTGCATGGCGGAGGCGAACGCGCTGGCCGCCGAGGCGCTGCGCCGCGTCGACGCCGGCGAGGTCGGCACCATCCGGGGTCGCATCACGCGGGGCGGGCGCGCGCTGTCCCTGGCGTTCGTGCGCGCGCTGGGCGCCGGCAGTGGGGACCTGGTGCGCTCGTCGCCGCGCGGCCACTTCGAGCTGCGCGGACTGCCGCGGGGCAGCTACCAGCTCAGCGTCGCGCTGGCCAGCGACGAGGCCCACCCGCTGTGGACGCAGCAGGTCGAGGTCGTGACCGGCCAGGTCACCGAGGTCGACCCCGTGGTCGCTCCCTGAGCCAGCGAGGCCTGGGCTACACTGCCGGCGTGTCGGGACGCCGCCTGGTCACAACCTTTGCCGCCGTGCTGTCCCTGCTGTGCGCGGGGTGCGGCGACGATGACGGGCCCAGCGGGCCGCCCACCGCCGAGCTGGCGTCCGAGCCCGGGCTGACGCTGCGCATCGACGCCGCCGCGCGCAGCCTGGTGCTGGCGCGCGGGGCGGGGATCTTGCTGACGCTGCCGGCGGATGGGGTGCAGCTCGGCACCGTGACCGCGCTGGATGACCGGCTGTCGTACGACCCCAGCTTCCTGGTCGCGCGCGACGGCGCCCCCGCCAACCCGCCGGCGTCGCTGCGCTGGCGGGCGCTGACCTCGCTCGTGATCGGCAGCGCGAGCGCCACCGAGGCCACGCTGGCGCTGAAGTTCGAGGGCGGCTTCGCGGCCAGCCTGGTGCTGGCGGCGCCGGTCGCGACCCCGGGGCGGATCGCGGCCACCCTGACCATCGCCAACCCGCGCGCGGGCGGGACCTCGGTCGCCTACACCCGGCTGCGCGCGCGGGCCAGCGCGACCGAGGGCTTCTATGGCCTCGGCGAGTGGCCCGACAGCGCGAACCACCGCGGCAAGCTGCGCGCGATGCAGATGCAGGCCGACACCACGCTGGAGGGCGCCAGCGACGAGAACCACGCTCCCGTGCCGCTGCTCATCGGGACCCGGGGCTGGGGCCTGTTCGTGGAGTCGCGCCGGGTCGGGGCCTTCGATGTCGCGCGCGCCGAGCCCGACCTGGTCGAGGTCACCTATGGCACCGCCGGGGCCAGCGGCGAGCCGTTCCGCTTCCACCTGCTCGGGGCGGCGCGCGCGGTCGACATCACGGCGCTGTACCACGGCATCACCGGGCGCCCGCGCCTGCCGGCGACCTGGGCCTATGGGCCGTGGATCTGGCGCGACGAGAACCGCGATCAGGCCGAGGTGCTGGACGACATCCGACAGATCCGGGATCTCGATCTGGCGACCTCGGCGATCTGGATCGACCGGCCCTACGCCAGCGGGGTCAACAGCTTCGACTTCGCGCCGGCGCAGTTCCCTGATCCGCCCGCGATGATCGCGGCGGCGCACGCGGCCGGGCTGCGCGTCGCGCTGTGGCACACGCCGTACCTGGGCACCGACGCGGGCGCGCTGCGTGACGAGGCCACCACGCGCGGCTTCTTCCCGCCCGGATCGGGCGTGCTGCTCAACAACTGGTCGAAGCCCATCGACTTCACCAATGCCGCCGCCTACGCCTGGTGGCAGGAGCACATCCGGCGCTACACCAGCATGGGCATCGAGGGCTTCAAGCTCGACTATGCCGAGGACGTGCTGGCGGGGCTGAACGGCAACCGCAACCCGTGGCGCTTCGCCGATGGCTCCGATGAACGGACCATGCACCACGGCTACACCGTCCTCTATCACCAGGTGTACGCGGAGACGCTGCCGGCCACCGGCGGCTTCCTGCTCGGGCGGGCGGCGCGCTGGGGCGACCAGGTCAATGTCTCGGTGCTCTGGCCCGGTGACATGGACGCGACCTTCACGCGCCATCGCGAGGCGTTCGACAAGCCGGGCGGCGGGCGCGTGGTCGGCGTCGGCGGCCTGCCCGCGACGGTGATCCAGGGCATGTCGCTGAGCGCGTCGGGCTTCCCGTTCTTCGGCGCCGACACCGGCGGCTATCGTCACAGCCCGCCGGGCAAGGAGCTGTACATCCGCTGGTTCGAGCAGACCGCGCTGTCGACGGTGATGCAGGTCGGCGACAGCTCGTCGCAGCCGCCGTGGCTGTTCAACGCCGCCAACGGGCGCGACCAGGCCACGCTGGATCTGTACCGGCTGTTCGCGCGGCTGCACCTCAGGCTGTTCCCGTACGTGTGGACGTACGCCGAGGCGGTGGGGGCGGGTGGCGGCCTCATCCAGCGCCCGCTCGGGCTGGTGTACCCCGAGGTCGGCCATCCCGATGACGTGTACATGATGGGCGACGACCTGCTGGTGGCGCCGGTGGTGACGGCGGGGGCGACTGCGCGGACGCTGGCGTTGCCCGCGGGCGAGTGGTTCGACTGGTTCGATGGCACGCCGTACAGCGGCGGTGCGGCTGGTGGGGCGGGCGCGATGGTGACCGTGCCGGCCCCGCTGGAGCGACTGCCGCTGCTGGTGCGGGCGGGGGCCATCGTGCCGCTGCTGCGCCCGGACATTGACACGCTGTCAACAACAACGGCGGTGGGCGTCGAGTCGTATGCCGACGAGCCGGGCGAGCTCTGGGTGCGCGTGTGGCCGGGGCCGGCGCGGGCGTTCACCCTGTTCGACGGCGCGCGGGTGGCGACGCAGGCGGATGGCAAGGTGATCGAGGTCGCGCCAGGGACGAAGTTCGCGGTCGGCATGCGCCTCTTGATGGAGCGGGCGGCGCGGCCGGCGGGCGTGCTGATCGATGGCGCTGCGGCGGCCGAGGCGGCGGACCTCGAGGCGGTGGCGCAGGGCTGGGCGATGGTGGGTGGGGTGTTGCAGATCAAGCTGGGCCCGGCGGCCCGGCGGATGGAGTTGCAATGAACGGTCGAGGAGTCGGAGACGGAGACGGAGTCGGAGACGGAGACGGACATTCGAGCGCGCTGGAGCGCGCTCGAATGCAACGTGTCCACGCGGTTGGCGGTCCCGAGGCGATGAAGTGGGAGGAGGTCGCGGTAGCGGCTCCCGGCCCCGGCGAGGTGCTGCTGCGACAGCGCGCCATCGGCGTCAACTTCATCGACGTCTACTTCCGCACCGGCCTGTACAAGGCGCCCGCGCTGCCCTTCACCCCCGGGCAGGAGGCAGCGGGCGTGGTCGAGGCCGTGGGCGAGGGCGTGACCAGCGTGAAGGTCGGTGCGCGCGTCGGCTACGCCGGGCTGCTGGGTGGCTATGCCGAGCTGCGCCTGGTCGCCGCCGAGCGCCTGATCGCGCTGCCCGATGACGTCAGCGACGAGGCCGCGGCGGCGCTGCTGCTCAAGGGGCTGACCGCGCAGTACCTGGTCCGGCAGATCGGCAAGATCAGCGCCGGCGACGTCGTCCTGGTCCACGCCGCCGCCGGTGGCGTCGGCCTGCTGGCGTGCAGCTGGGCGCGCGCGCTGGGCGCCACCGTCATCGGCACCGTGGGCAGCGACGCCAAGGCCGCCCTCGCCGCCGAGCACGGCTGCACCCACCCGATCGTCTACACCCGCGAGAACTTCGTCACCCGCGTGCGCGAGCTGACCGGCGGCGCCGGCGTCCGCGTCGCCTTCGACGGCGTCGGCAAGGACACCTTCCTCGGCACCCTCGACTGCATGCGTCGCCTCGGCGTGGTCGCCAGCTTCGGCCAGTCCAGCGGCCCGGTCGCCCCCATCGATGTCAGCCTGCTGGCCGCCAAGGGCTCGCTGACCCTGACCCGCCCCCGCCTGAACGACTACACCCACGTCCCCGCCGACCAGGCCACCATGGCCGCCGACCTCTGGAACGCCCTGCGCCAGGGCCACATCCGCGCCACCATCGGCGCCCGCCACCCCCTGAGCGAAGCCACCCAAGCACACCGCGCCCTGGAAGGGCGCGCCACAACAGGAGCCAGCATCCTCCTGCCCTGACGCCTCCTCCTCCTCCTCCTCCTCGTCCTCCTCGTCCTCCTCCTCCTCCTCCTCCTCCAACGGCAACTCGGCTTCCAATGGCGAAGCCATGGCGGTGCGCGCCAGGGCGCCGGTCGGCCCCGGTCGTCTGGGCGGCGCAACGTGGTGCATCGGACCCGCGAGCGGGTCCGGCGGTACCACGGCCAGCACGTCACGCTCCGCATCCGGCGCAGCATCGGCTGGCTGCGCAACCGGCGCCTCGCCGCGGCCATCTTGCGTTCGCTGCGCGCAGGCGCCGAGCGCTTCGGTACCCGCATCGTGCACTTCTCGGTGCAGTTCGACCACGTTCACCTGGTCGCCGAGGCGGACGACAACCGCGCCCTCACGCGGGCGATCAAGGGCCTCGCCGTGCGCATCGCGCGGGCGCTCAATCGTGTCATCGGTCGCAGGGGTTCCGTCTTCGCGGACCGATATCACGTGCGCTCGCTGACCTCGCCTCGGGCGGCGCGCCACGCGCTGGCCTATGTCCTGTGCAATTACCGTCACCACGTCAGGGACCGGCTCGGGCCGCGCTGGATCGATCCGCTGTCCAGCGCCGGCAGCTTCGACGGCTGGACCACGACACCGAAGATCCAGACCAGCTACAGCCTCGCCGAGCCGCGCAGCTGGCTGTTGCAGCGCGGATGGAGAAGGGCAGGCCTCATCCCGCCCAGCACGGTGCCGGGGCCGGCAACTTGATTGAGGCGGACATTTGGTGCGCGACGGCGGCTGCGGGCGGCTTGAATCGGGCGAACAGCCTTCGACGCGCGAGGCGGCGAGCGGCTTGAATCGGGCGGACAATCTCTCGGAGGCCGCCGAGGCACCCCGGAGGGCTGACGGGCGCGCGTGTGCTAGCTGGAGGTGCCGCGGGGTGGGCCCACGGGGATCAACGCCACGCCGCAGGCCAGGGCCGCCGCGGCTGCGGCGCAGCTGAACACCGCCGCACCGCCGCGCGCCGCGAACAGCGGGCCCCACAGCAGCATGCCCACGACCGAACCCACCGCGATGCTGGCGACGTACAGCGACTGGCCGGTCGCCAGGGCCTCGGCGGGGACGCGGGCCTTGAGCCACTGCACGCTGGCCAGCCAGACCATCGCGAAGGACAGCGCGTGCAGCGGTTGCAGCGCCAGCAGCAGCACCGGCTGTCGCACCACGGCGACCAGGCCCCAGCGCAGCGACGCCCCCGCCAGGCCGACGGCCAGCAGGCTGCGTGCGGGCACGCGGCGGAACAGGGGGCCGCCCAGCGCCATCAGCGCGATCTCGGCCACCACACCCAGGGTCCAGGCCACGCCGACGGTGCCGCCGCCGAGGCCGAGGTCGTACAGGTGCAGCGAGAACGCCAGGTCGTAGGCCGAGTGACCGACCTGCGACAGCAGGGCGGTCACGAGCAGCAGCTGAAAGTCTCTCGCGCGGACCAGCCGCCCGACGGCTCCCAGCGGAGGCATCGCGGGTCTGTCCACCCGCGCCGGCAGCGCGAACGCCGCCACCAGCACCGCCGCCAGGCCCAGCGTGATCGCCCCCGGCAGCTGCCAGCCGGCGTCCACCGAGCCCAGCCGGCCGAACCCCAGCGCCGCCAGCATGAAGCCGACCGACCCCCACAGGCGCAGCCGCGCGTAGCCCTCCGAGCCCGCGCGCTCCAGCGCCAGCACGTCGGCCATGGTCGACGTCGGCGAGCGGAAGAACGCGAACAGCGCCAGCCCCGGCCACAGCGTCGCGGCGCCGTGCGCGCCACCCCGCGCCGCAAGCGCCAGCACCACGAAGCCCGCCAGCGCCCCCGCGCAGGTCACCCGCAGCAGCCCCCCGCGCAACCCCAGCCAGTCGGCCAGCAGGCCGAACAGCGGCGGCCCCAGCACCCCCAGCGCGGGCAGCGTCGCCGCCAGCACCGACAGCTCCAGCCCGGCCACCCCGTGCGCCCCCAGCCAGCGCGGGAAATAGGGCAAATACAGCCCCATCGCGCCGAAACTCACGAAGTAGAACAGTCGAATCGCAGCCACGGTCAGGCGCCAGCATACGTGTTAAGAGGGCCCATGGCCCACTCCACTCTTCGCAACAGACTCGCGATCGCCAGCGCGCTGCTGCTGGCCACCACGGCGGCCCCCGCGCGCACCCCCGCCGCCCCGGCCCCCGAGCCCGCGCCGGCCAAGCCCGGCCCCGCCAAGCCCGCCAAGCCCGCCAAGCCCAAGCTCCCGGCCACCCCGAAGCGCCCGGTCACCGACGAGTACCACGGCACCAAGGTCACCGAGGACTACCGCTGGCTGGAGAACTGGGACGACCCCGAGGTCAAGGCCTGGTCGACCGCACAGGACGCCGTCGCGCGCGCCTGGCTCGACTCGCGCCCCGGCATCGCCAAGCTGCGCGCCCGCATCACCGAGCTCGACAGCGGCACCTCGCCCGACTACTTCGGCCTCACCGCGCGCCCCGGCGTCGTCTTCGCCTACAAGGAGCAGCCGCCGCGCCAGCAGCCCTTCATCGTCGCGCTCGGCCCCGGCCTCGACGCCGCCAGCGAGCGCAGCATCGTCGACCCCAACATCCTCGATCCCAGCGGCAGCACCGCCATCGACTGGTTCGTGCCCTCGCTCGACGGCAAGAAGCTGGCGGTCTCGATGTCGACCGGCGGCAGCGAGGACGGCTCGCTGCATGTGTTCGACGTCGCCACCGGCAAAGAACTCGACAAGGTCATCCCGCGGGTGCAGTACGGCACCGCGGGCGGCAGCGTGGCCTGGAACGCCGCCGGCACCGGCCTGTGGTACACGCGCTACCCCGCGCCCGGCGAGCGCCCTGCCGAGGACGTCCACTTCTACCAGCAGATCTACTTTCACACCCTGGGCCAGGACCCGGCCAAGGACGTCTACGTCGCCGGCAAGGACTTCCCGCGCATCGCCGAGATCTTCCTGTCCGGCAGCCGCGACGGCAAGCATGTGCTGGCCGCGGTCGCCAACGGTGACGGCGGCGAGTTCGCGCACTACCTGTACACCGCCGCGCGCCCCAAGGCCGGCTTCGTGCAGTTCACCCGCCACGAGGACTCCGTCAGCGACGCCGCCTTCGGCCCCGCCGACGCACCCGGCCTGTTCGTTCTGTCCCGCAAGGACGCTCCGCGCGGCAAGATCCTCTCGATCGATCTCGCCAAGCCGGTCCTCGCCACCGCCAAGGTCATCGTCCCGATGGAGCAGGGCGGCGGCGCCATCGACAACTTCGCCGTCGGCAAGAGCCTGGTCTACGTCAACCGCCTCGCCGGTGGCCCGTCGCAGCTGCTCGCCTTCCCGCGCGACGGCAAGAGCCCGGCGCGCGACGTGCCCATCCTGCCCATCTCGTCGGTGCGCCAGATCGTCGCGCTCGACGGGGACGAGATCCTGTTCCGCAACCACAGCTTCATCCACACCCAGGCCTGGTATCGCTGGGGCGCCAAGCCCGGCGAGGCGCCGCTCAAGACCAGCCTGGCGCGCGTCTCGCCAGCCGACTTCTCCGACACCGAGGTCACCCGCGAGATGGTGACGTCCAAGGACGGCGCCCAGGTCCCGATGACGCTCATCTACAAGAAGGGGCTGAAGCGCGACGGCAACGCGCCGACCATCCTCTATGGCTATGGCGGCTACGGCGTCAACATCACGCCCGGCTTCTACGATCTGCGCCGCCTCCTGGTCGAGCGCGGCGGGGTGTGGGCCATCGCCAACATCCGCGGCGGCGGCGAGTTCGGCGAGGACTGGCACCTGGCCGGCAACCTGACCAAGAAGCAGAACGTGTTCGACGACTTCGCCGCCTGCGCGCAGGCCCTGGTCAAGCTCAAGATCACCAGGCCGGCGCGCCTGGCCCTGATGGGCGGCTCCAACGGCGGGCTGCTCATGGGCGCCACCCTGACCCAGCAGCCCAAGCTGGCCGCCGCGGTGGTGTCCTACGTCGGGATCTACGACATGCTGCGCGTCGAGCTCAGCCCCAACGGCGCCTTCAACGTGACCGAGTTCGGCACCGTGAAGGACCCCGCACAATTTGCGGCGCTCTACGCCTATTCACCTTATCACCACGTCAAGGACAAGACGCAGTACCCGGCCATCTTGATGCTGACCGGCGCCAACGACCCGCGCGTCGATCCGATGAACTCGCGCAAGATGGTCGCCCGGCTGCAGGCCAGCGGCACCAAGAAGCCGGTCTTCCTGCGCACCAACCTGAACGCCGGCCACGGCATCGGCACCAGCCTGTCGGATCAGATCGACGAGGACACGCATGTGTATGCGTTTCTGTTCGACGTGCTGAAGGTCAAGTGACCGCCCTGCTGCCGTATTTCGTCACCCACGACTCCCCGCCGTGGTCGCCAGCCCCCTGAATTCCACCCCTGCTGTCCCGCCCCACCGCGCTGTCTCCTCCCGCGTGACAGCGCGGCCGTCTTCCGTCACCGCCGCTGACACGCGACCGCGGCAACCCCGCGCAATCAACCCCAGCACCCGTGGCTCGTCTGTTGCAGCCGTCGGCCGCGATGCGAAACCGTCGACTCCTCCTCGCTTCGCTTGTGACAATTCTGGGCTGCGGCACCGGGAACGATTCCACCCCAGGGGCGGACATCGGCTCCGACGAGCAGGCGGTGATGCGGGCCTTCCCGGTCGGCTCGTTCATCATCCCGATGGACACCGCCTCGCAGGACGCCGCCACCCTGCGGGCCTTCGGCCTGGTCTATCGGCTGCTGCAGGCCAACATCCCGGTGCACTGGGCCATCCTGCCGGGCAAGGCCGCCAACGCCGTCGACTTCAGCGTCGCGGTGCGCAACGTCCCCACCATGGCCAACCTGGGCACCCGCATGTACCGCGGCGGCCCCTTCGTGATCGACGCCGGTGACAGCGCCGCCGCGCTGCCCATCATCACCGCCTTCAAGACCGCCAACCCGACCGTCAACATTCACGAGACCACCGCCGCGGTGACCATCGAGATCTCACGCACGCTGACCGCGGCGCCCCGCCTGGGCGTGCTGCAGGATGGCAACGAGCTCATCGGCTTCACCTACCTGAACGCCGCCGGCATCCCCGACTCGCGCGGCGTGGCCTGGCCGGCCGCGGCCGCCGCGACCTACCCGACCTTCCCCGACGTGCTGGCCCCCGCCGCGGTGGCCGGCACGGTCGCTGGCGGCGCCGCCGACGGCATCCTGACCACGACCGCCTACACCCACGTCACCGCGATGCACTACGACGTCACCACCGTCAACGCCGAGGCCATCCGGGAGCTGCGGGCCTGGCTGGCGCGCCGCGACGCCGCCCTGTACGGCCAGTGCGAGGCCGCCGCCGCCTTCGAGAACAACGCCAACGGCCGCTTCCTGACCACCATGGGCATCGTCGACATCGATCCCGCCAACCTGAACCCGGCCGCCATCCTGATCGCCGACGACCCGCTGTCGCAGCTCGATGGCACCTTCCAGGTCGACACCGGGACCTTCGACTCCATCGGCCTGGCCCCCATGTCGGCCATGCGTCCCGGCGTGCGCGTGCTGATGAACCGCATGGGGCAGGCCGCCACCACACAGATCTACTGGATGAGCGGCACCATGGACGGCGTCGCGACCAACGGCCGCGTGACCTACCTGGCCGGCCACAACTACTCGGTGGCCGGGCCGATCTCGACCAACCCGCAGAGCAACGGCGCGCGCTTCTTCCTGAACAGCCTGTTCGAGAGCCCCGGCACCTCGGCCGCGGCGCAGCCCGTCATCACGCTGAGCAAGACCGCGCCCGCCACCGTCACCCCCGGCGGCAACATCGCCTACACACTGAGCTACGCCAACAGCGGCACCGGCACCGCCACCAGCGTGGTCATCACCGACGTCATCCCGGCCGGGTCGACCTTCGTGTCGGCCACCGGCGGCGGCACCAACGCGGCCGGCACCGTGACCTGGAACCTGGGCAACCTGGCGCCCGGCGCCTCGGGCAACCTGACCCTGGTGGTGTCGGCCCCGACCGGCAGCTACATGAACACCGCCAGCATCGCGTTCCGCGTCGGCACCACGCCGCGCACCGTGACCAGCAACACCACCACCACCACGGTGCAGCCGTCGAACCAGCTGCCGATGGCGGTGGCCGACATGGTGTCGGGCGCCGAGGACACCGTGATCGCGGTGCCGGTGCTGGCCAATGACACCGGCATCGGCAACACCCCGCTGACCGTGGTCGTGGTCATGGCGCCCGCCATGGGCACCACCACCGTGCTGCCGAGCGGCGTCATCAACTACACGCCGCCGGCCGACTTCAACGGCACCGTGACCTTCACCTACCGCGTCACCGACGCCGACGGCGACACCTCGGTCGGCACCGTCACCGTGATGGTCACCCCGGTCAATGACACGCCGGTGGCCATGAACGACACCCTGGCCGCCGCCGCCGGCGTGCCGGCGACCGCGACCGTGCTGGCCAACGACACCGGCCTCGGCGACGCCCCCGTGGTCGTCACCATCACCACCATGCCGATGCACGGCACTGTCAGCGTGAACGCGGCGGGCGTGGTGACCTACACCGCGATGGCTGGCTACGAGGGCCCCGACAGCTTCGTCTACACGGTCACCGACAAGGACGGCCAGACCGCGATGGGCACCGTGGCCGTCACCGTCACGCGCAGCGGCGGGCTACCGATGGCCTCGCCCGACAGCGCCACCGTGGCCGAGGACGGCGTCGCCACCACCATGGTGCTGGGCAACGACAGCGGCCTCGAGGACACCCCCATCGTGGTCACCGTGACCAGCCGGCCCGCGCATGGCACCACGCTGCCCAACCCCGACGGCACCATCACCTACGTGCCGGATCCCGACTATGCCGGCCCCGACAGCTACAGCTACACGGTGACCGACAAGGACGGCCAGTCGTCGACCGCGACTGTCACCGTGACGGTCACACCGGTCAACGACGCGCCGCGCCCGGGCGCCGACCTGGTGTCGACCGCGCCCGGCGTCGCCGTCACCGTCCCGGTGCTGGCCAACGACGTGGATGTCGAGGCTGACCCGCTGACGGTGACCGCCGTGGGCACGCCGGCCAACGGCACCGCGGTGATCAACCCCGACGGCACCGTGACCTACACGCCGGCCGCTGGCTTCACCGGGGTCGACACCTTCACCTACACCGTCAGCGACGGCCGCCTCAGCACCACCACCACGGTGCGCGTCACCGTCGGCCTCGACACCGACGGCGACGGCCTGCCCGACGACGACGAGGTCCGCCGCGGCACCGACCCCAACGACCCCGACAGCGACGATGACGGTATCAAGGACGGTGAAGAGGTCCTGGTCACGCGCACCAACCCGCTCGATGACGACACCGACGACGACGGCCTGCTCGACGGCAACGAGGACAAGGATCACAACGGCGTGGTCGATGCCGGCGAGACCTCGGCGCTGCTGCCCGACACCGATGGGGATGGCGTGCAGGACGGCACCGAGCTCGGCCTGGCGGCGCCGCAGGGCAAGCACACCGACCTGACCAAGTTCATCGTGGACGCGGATCCGACGACCAAGACCGATCCGCGCAACCCCGACACCGACGGCGGCGGTGTGCCCGACGGCATCGAGGACCTGAACCACAACGGGCGCATCGACACCACCGAGACCGATCCCAACCTGCCCAGCGACGATCGCAAGGACACCGATGGTGACGGCCTGCCCGACGACGTCGAGACTGGCCTCGGCACCAACCCGCTCGACGCCGACAGCGACGACGACGGCATCATCGATGGCGCCGAGCGCAACCCCGGCGGTGACACCGACCAGGACGGCAAGATCAACGCGCTCGATCCCGACAGTGACAACGACGGCATCAACGATGGCACCGAGGTCGGCATCACCACGCCGGTGCCCGCCACCGACACCAGCAAGGGCTTCTTCGTGGCCGATCAGGATCCGACCACGACCACCGACCCGACCGACCCCGACACCGATGACGGCGGCGTGCGCGACGGTGACGAGGACGCCAACCACAACGGGAGGATCGACACCGGCGAGCGCGACCCCAACAATGGTGGCGACGACAAGGGTGGCGGCGGCAATGACAAGAATGGTGACGGGTTCGACGACGCCCTGGGGGTGCGTGGCGGCGGGTGTGATGTCGGCGGCGGCGGGCGCGGCAATGGCGGCTGGGTGCTGCTGCTGGCGGTGCTGGGGATGATGCTGTTGCGGCGGGCGCACATCGGGCGGGGCCTGGGGAGCACGAGCACGAGCACGGGCACGAGCACGAGCACGAGCACGAGCACGGGCAAAGGCAGGGCCGTGGCGACGCTGCTCGCGGTCGCCCTGGTCCTGGGCGTGGCCGGCCAGGCGGAGGCCCAGGACGCGCGGGCCTTCCCGCTCGAGCGGCTGCGCATGTCGATGAACCGGGATGGCCTGATGGACGTCGAGTGGGGCGCGGTGCCCGGCCACCTGCAGTGGAACGTCGGGGCCTGGGTCGGCAACGCCAACGATCCGCTGGTGGTCTACACCCAGTCCACCGGCGAGCGCGCTGGGTCGCTGCTGTCCTCGCGCGTCGGCGGCAGCATCGCCGGCTCGGTCGCCTTCAAGAACCGCGTCGAGTTCGGCATCGAGCTGCCGCTGGTGTACAGCCAGTCGCGTGACAGCCTGACCACGGTGCCGCCCGGCGCGCTGGAGTCGTTCGGCGTCGGCGACCTGCGCCTGCTGCCCAAGCTGGCCCTGCTGCGCGGCGAGCGCGGCGGCGCCCAGGGCCTCAGCATCGCCCTCATCCCCGCGGTCACCCTGCCCACCGGTGGCAGCGGCGACTACCGCGGCGAGCGCAGCGTCAGCTTCGAGCCCGAGCTGGCGCTGTCACGCGCCTTCGGCGCCCTGCGCGTGGCCGGCAACCTGGGCTATCGCCTGCGCAAGGGCAGCGAGGTCGTCAACCTCGCGGTCGACGACGAGATCACCTGGCGCGCCGGCGTGGGCTATCGCTTCGGCCACCGCGGCGGCCCGCCGCTGGAGCTCGACCTGACCGCCTCGGGCGCCATGGCCGCGGCGTCGCCACTCGACAGCGAGAACGCCACCGCCGCCGAGACCGACGCCACCCTGCAGTGGGACGTGCAGAAGAAGCTGACCGCCTTCGCGGGTGGCGGCGTCGGCCTCAGCCCCGGCTTCGGCACCCCCGACTGGCGCGTCTTCGCGGGTGCGCGCTTCGCGCTGTCCACCGAACCGGCGCACGTCAGCTGGTCCGACCCCGATCCCGACAAGGACGGCATCGTGGGCGCCAAGGACGAGTGTCCGGCCCAGCCCGAGGACGTCGACACCTTCCGCGACGACGACGGCTGCCCGGATCCCGACAATGACGGCGACGAGATCCTCGACAGCGCCGACACCTGCCCGCTGCAGCCCGAGACCGTCAACGGCCTCGACGACACCGACGGCTGCCCCGACAAGGTCGCCGACAGCGACAACGACGGCCTGCTCGATCCGACCGACAGCTGCCCGAACGAGCCCGAGGACAAGGACCAGTTCGAGGACGAGGACGGCTGCCCGGATCCCGACAACGACAAGGACACCGTGCTCGACGGGGTCGACGCCTGCGTGAACGAGCCCGGCGTGGTCGAGAACCGCGGCTGCCCCGACACCGATCGCGACGGCGACACCGTGGTCGACCGCGTCGACAACTGCCCCGACGAGCCGGGCAGCCCGAAGTTCCAGGGCTGCAAGGACAAGCAGCTGGCGGTCATCACCGACAAGGGGATCGACATCGTGGAGTCGGTGCACTTCAAGACCTCGAAGGCGATCATCGAGAAGAAGTCGTTCAAGCTGCTCGACAACGTGGCGCGGGTCATCTCGGCGCACACCGAGATCGCCAAGATCATCGTCGAGGGCCACACCGACGACCGCGGCAACGACGACTCCAACCAGACCCTGTCGCAGGATCGCGCCAACGCCGTGGTCGAGTACCTCATCGGCAAGGGCATCGACGCGAGCCGTCTGGAGGCCAAGGGCTACGGCGAGACCCGCCCCATCATGAGCAACAAGACCAACGTCGGTCGCTCCAAGAACCGCCGCGTGGTCTTCGTCATCCCCGGCGTCGGCACCCAGGACGGCAGCGACGAGTCCCTCGACCCGCGCTGACCGCCGCCCCTCGCCGCTTCGGCTACGGCGCTCGTACCGAGCTGCCGCAGTGCGACAGGTGGCCGTCGGGGGGCGCCAGGTCGTCGCACACGGTGAGGCCGACGGTCTTGTCGGTGCCGTTGCCGTGGCCGAAGGCCATCAGGCGGCCGCGCGCGCTGCGGTAGGTGCGTGTGACGTCGGCGGGCGGGTCGAGGCCGGCGAAGGTCATGGTCAGGGTGCCGCTGCGGCCCGGCGCCAGCTGGAGGTCGAAGTTGTTGCGCGCGGTCACGGTGCCGGCGCCGTCCATGAAGCGCAGCTCCTGGGCCGGCGTGGCGACGATGGTGTTCACGAAGGTGATGACGTCCTGGCCGGTGAAGCTGGCGGGCAGCAGGCTGTCGGCGTACAGGTTGGCGGTCTGCCCGGACAGCGTGGTGATCTGCACCATGCTGAGGCGGCGGTACATCGAGGTGGCCAGCTGGTCGACCTGCACGGTGTACACCGCGGTGCCGGCGCAGGTGTCGCTGGCGGCGATGACCTTGGCGTCATAGCGACCGCTGGTCAGCACGCGCCAGGCGCCGACCTCGAAGCGGCCGATGCCGCTGGTGCCCTCGTACATGCGCACCGTGGGCGCGCCGCCGCCCTGGCGGGTCAGGCAGACATCGACGCGCTCGGGGAAGGCCGGCATGTTGGTGCCGGCGGCGTGCATGTGGGCGTAGCGAAACAGCTGATCGCCGGGCAGGTTGGCCAGTGGATCGCCGCTGGCGGCGTCGGGCGCGGCGCCATCGGCGCTGGCGACGGTGCCGTCGAGGCCGGGGCCAGCGTCGCTGCTGCTGCCGGCGTCGGGGCTGTCATCGGAGGACTCGCCGCAGCCGGTGAGGCCGGCGGTGGCGAGCATGAGCGTGGAGACCAGGGCGCAGCGCATCGGGCGATGGTAGCTCAGGGGCGCGTCCAGACGTCAGGGCGGATCGGCGCGGCGGCCGTGGTCAGCTCGAGGGTCTCGTCCTTGGGCGGCTGCGGGATCCAGGTCGTGCTGCGGTGGTCCACCAGCAGGCCGGGGTCCCGCGCCAGCAGCATCCAGGCCGCACGCGCAGGGCCCACCGGCACCGCCAGCGCGGGTAGGGCGGTGCGCTCGGGCAGGGCGCACGCCAGCAGCAGCGCGGGCGCCGGGGCGCGCGCGGGCACCGTCGCGCAGCGCACCAGGATGGCGGTGGCGTGGGGGAAGCGGTCGGGCGGGCCGGCGTCGGGGCCGGGGAAGTCGCGCGGGGCGGCGGGGCAGCCATGGCTGAAGCTGTCGAGGCGCAGCTCGAGCCAGGGGCCGTCGAGGCGCCAGCTGCCGTGCTGGGTGGTGCCGCCCTTGTTCTCGTACTCGCGGTGCTCCCACTTCTTGTCGGGCGTGACATAGGGGCTGGCGCTGCTGGCGTGCTTGCTGGTGATGCCCAGGCAGGCGGTGGCGACGCCGCCCTCGGCCAGCTCCAGGATGGCCGAGCCATGGCTGGTCACGTCGGAGGTGCGCTCCATGCCGAAGAAGCTGTGCTGGTAGCTGCGCAGCTCGAGCGCCCAGCGGCCCACCGGCGTGGGCGGGCTGCCCAGCGGCGCGCCGAGCAGCCCGGTGAAGGCGGGGACGCCGGCGTCGCCCCAGGCCACCGCGGGCGGCGGGGTGCGCGGGGACGCGCCGCCACGGTGGCGGGCGGGTTCACGGGTGCAGCCGGCGGCGGCCAGCGGCACCAGCAGCGTGACCGCGAGCCAGCGCGCGCGTCTGCGCGTCCGCGTGGGCTGGCGCGTGCGCCCGCGCGCGTGGCTACCGCGGCAGACCATTGAGAGCGCGGATCGCGGGCAGCAGATCGCCGATGTCATAGAAGTCGACCGCGACGAAGTTGGGGAACTGGCCCTCGGTCCGGCACTTCGCGATGCGGTCGCTCAGCACCGGGTCGTGGTTGACCATCTCGGCCAGGGTCGGATCCGGCAGCGGATTACCCAGGAAGTGATTGACCGTGTACAGCGCGTTGCCGCGCGTGCCGCGATCGCGCACGCAGGTGAACTCGCCGGCGTTCTTGAACGAGTACGGGGTCTCCCAGGTGAAGGCCCACTGATCGAGGTACCAGGGCACCGAGCCGTCGCGGCGCTGCGTGAACACCACGACGCGGTGGCCGCTGGTGATCATCTCGCGCAGCGTCGGCCACGGCGCGCCCACGGCCTGGGTGTGCACATAGGGCTCGAGGCCGGCGCCCGCGAAGGCGGCCTGGATGTCGGCGTCGTCGAAGCCATCGCCGGGCTCGACGATGATGGTGATGACCTCGCCCGGGTGCGCGCGCAGGAAGTGGACGATCTCGCCGAGACCGTCGGCCAGCAGCTGCGACCCCAGCAGGCACGAGGCGTGACACAGCTTGGCGTCGCCCTGCTCGATGTACATGTCGAGCATCAGGCCGCGGATGCCGTCGCCGAGCTGGCGGGTCAGGCCGTGCTGCTGGTTGGGCGCCACCCACTGCGCGTCGGCGTTCGACATCGCGTTGTGCGTGGTCGGGTAGGCGACCTGGTCATAGCGGCGGTCGCACAGCTCGGCGGCGCCGTTGCAGCGCCCGTCGGTCCACGGCACCACGACCTCGGCGTCGACGGAGCCGCCGTCGCCCGCGCCGCCGCCACAGCCGGCGACGGCGCCCGCCATCGTCAGTGCCCCCAGCAGCAGCGCAGCCGCCCGCGGCCTCGTCGCGCTCACTGCACGTCGATCAGCTCGACCTCGAACAGCAGCGTGGCGCCGCCCGGGATGACGCCGCCGGCGCCGCGCGCGCCATAGCCGAGGTCGGGCGGGATGAGCAGGGTGCGCTTGCCGCCGACCTTCATGGTCATGACACCCTCGTCCCAGCCCTTGATGACCATGCCGCGCCCGATCTGGAAGTCGAAGGTGCGCTTGCGATCATGCGAGCTGTCGAACTTCTTGCCCTTCTGTCCGCCCTCCCACAGCCACCCGGTGTAATGCATCACGCAGGTCTTTCCGGGGGCGGGCTGAGCGCCGGTGCCAACGGTGGTGTCGTCATACTGGAGGCCAGAGGCCGTCTTCTGCATCGCCATGGCGGGGAATATATATCCGCATGGTAGAACCGCGCCATGCCCCAGCGCGAGGTCCACCACGGTGACGCGCTGGCGTGGCTGGGCGCGCGCGAGAGCCTGACCGGGGCCAGCGTGGTGACCTCGCTGCCCGACGCCTCCGAGCTGCCGGCGCTGGCGTTTCCCGCCTGGCAGCGCTGGTTCGAGGACGCCGCCGCGCTGGTCGCCAGCCGGGTGCCCGACGACGGCGTGGCCATCTTCTTCCAGACCGACATCCGCGAGGGCGGGCTGTGGATCGACAAGGGCGCCATGGTGTCGCGCGGGGCCGAGCGCGCCGGCCTCGGCCTGCTGTTTCACAGCATCGTGTGCCGGCTGCCCCCGGGCACGCTGACCTTCGGGCGCCCGGCCTACTCGCACATGCTGGGGTTCGGCCGCGGGCCACGGCCCCGGCCGGCGACGGCGCGGGCGCGCGCGCGCGCCGACGTGCTGCCCGGCACCGGGGACAAGCCGGGCAGCAAGTCGATGGGCGTCGCCGCCTGCGTGGCGGCGTGCAACTTCATCCTGGCCGAGACCCCGACGCGCACCGTGGTCGATCCCTTCTGTGGCCACGGCACCGTGCTGGCGGTGGCCAACGCGCTGGGCATGGACGCCATCGGGGTCGACATCTCGACGCGCATGGTGCGCAAGGCGCGCGCGCTGGTGATCGACCTCGACGAGAGCTAGGCAGCCCGCGCCGCCAGGAGCGCGTCGAGCTGCTCGAAGGTCTCGCCCAGGCCGCCCGAGCTCCCGGAGGCGTCGAGCGCCGCCTTGGAGGGATACAGCTCGCGCAGCACCAGCAGCGTCCTGCCGTCGCGCTCCTCGAAGGTCACGGTGGTGATGGCGCCGTCGCTGCTCTCCTCGTTGGTCCACACCAGGCGCGCGTTCGGGATGACCTCGGTGTAGGTCCCGAAGAACGCCATCGGCTCGGCGTCACCCTGGCGGAACACCAGGCGGTACTTGCCGCCGACCCGCACGTCGATCTCGCACGAGACCAGGTTCAGGCCAAACGACTTCGGCACCCACCATTGCTTGAACAGCTCGGCCCTGGTCCACGCCTCGAACACCAGGCGCACCGGGGCGTCGAAGCTGCGGGTGACGACGATCTCACGCTCGGACGTGCGTTCCACTTCGGTGCGGTTCTTCATGGGTCGGCTCACTCTCTCGGTTTGGGTCCATCGGCCTTGGCCTTGGCCGTCTCGTTGCGTTTCAGCTGCTCGACGACCTGGTCCAGCGCGTCGAAGCGCGCCTCCCAGAGCTGGCGGTACCTCTCGAGCCAGGCCATCTCCTCCTCCAGTCGGCGCTGGCCGAGCTTGCAGGTGCGCACCCGCCCGACCTTCTCGGTGGTGACCAGCCCGGCCTGCTCCAGCACGCCGACGTGCTTCTTCATGCCGGTGAGGGTCATGTGGAACTTGCGGGCCAGGTCGGTGATCGAGGCGTCGGCACGCCCGAGCTGCTCGAGCACGCCACGCCGGGTGGCGTCCGAGAGCGCGGCGAACGAGCCATCGAGGCGAGTCCGGTTAAACTGAACCATATGGTTCAGTATCTACCACGAGGGCCCGGCGGTGCGCAAGCCCAGGCTGCGCGCGCGTGCGTCGTCGGCGCCCGCGCGCGCGTGGTAGAACCGCGCCATGCGAACGTCTGCTCTCGCAGTGGGGTTGCTCGCGGTCCTGGCGGCGTGCGCCGGCAGCCCGGCCCGCAAGCCCGTGGTGGTGGCGCCGCCGGCCCCCGACAAGCCGCCCGAGATCGATCTGGAGTCGACCTGGAGCGACCCCGAGGCGCTGGCCCCGCAGCCGCGCAAGGTCGCCCAGGGCGCTCGGCTGCCGGCGCGCGCGGTGCTGATCCGCCACGCCACCATCCTGACCGCCACCGGCAAGCGCCTCGACGACGGCGCCATCCTGCTCGAGGACGGGCGCATCACCGCGCTGGGCCAGGACGGCACGCTGGCCGCGCCCGAGGGCGCGCTGGTGCTCGACGCCACCGGCAAGTTCGTCACCCCGGGCATCATCGACGCGCACTCGCACATCGGCGTCTACCCGGCGCCGGCGACGCAGGCGACCTCCGACGGCAACGAGGCCACCGATCCCAACACCGCGGGCGTCGCGGCCGAGTACGCCTACACCGCGCAGGATCCGGCCATCGCGCGCGCGCTGGCGGGCGGCGTCACCGCGGCGCTGATCCTGCCCGGGTCGGCCAACCTGATCGGCGGCCGCGGCATCACCGTGGAGATGCGCCAGGCCCGGCGCGTCGATGACGTGCGCTTCCCGGGCGCGCCGTCGGTGCTCAAGATGGCGTGTGGCGAGAACCCCAAGCGGGTCTATGGCAAGAAGGCCGGGCCGCAGACGCGCATGGGCGAATATGCGGCGTTTCGCGCGGCGTTCCAGGCCGCCGCCGACTATGCCGTCAAGTGGAAGCAGTACCGCGCCCGCCGCGTCGAGTGGGAGCGCCGCCGCGCGCGCGCCGCCATGCTGGACGCCGAGGTCGACAAGAAGGCCAAGGCCAGCGGCAAGAAGCTGCCCCACGTCAAGCCCGAGCCGGCGCCCGACGCGCCGGGTCGCGACGCCAGGCTGGAGGCGCTGGCCGGCGTGCTGTCGGGCGAGGTGCTGGCCGAGGTGCACTGCTACACCGTGCGCGACATGGCGCAGATGCTGGCCATCTCGGACCAGTTCGGCTTCGACATCCGCGCCTTTCACCACGCGCTGGAGGCCTACAAGATCCGCGACCTCTTGGCCGCGCGCGGCGTGGCCATCGCGACCTGGGCCGACTGGTGGGGCTTCAAGCTGGAGGCCTTCGACGGCATCATGGAGAACGCCGCGCTGACCTCCGAGGCCGGCGGGCGGGTCGCCATCCACTCGGATTCGTCGATCGGGATCCAGAGGTTGAACCAGGAGGCCGCCAAGGCGATGTGGGCCGGGCGCAACGCGGGGATCGACATCAGCGACGACACCGCGCTGCGCTGGGTGACCGCGAATCCGGCCTGGATCCTGGGCATCGACCGGGACACCGGCACGCTGGAGCCGGGCAAGCGGGCCGACGTGGTGGTGTGGAGCGCGAATCCGCTGTCGGTGTATGCGCGCGCCGAGGTGGTGCTGATCGCCGGGCGGGTGGCCTACGAGCGCAGCAAGGGGATCGGCGTCGACCCCAGTGACTTCGAGCTGGGCAACTCCGCCAAGGGCGCCGGGCCGAGCGGAGGTGCGCGATGAGGCGGCTGCTGCTCGGAGCGCTGCTGGTCGCTGCGGGGGCTGCGGTCGCGCGGGCCGAGGTGGTCGCCATCGAGGGCGCCACGGTGTGGATCGAGCCGGGCAAGAAGCTGGACGGCGCCACCGTGGTCATCGACGGCAAGGTCATCGCGGCGGTCGGGGTGGGCGTCAAGGTGCCCGCGGGCGCGCGCAAGGTCGACGGCCGCGGCCTGGTCGTCACCGCCGGCTTCATCGACGCCGCCAGCAGCCTGGGGCTGACCGAGATCGATCTGGAGGACACCGCCAACGACGGCAGCTTCGGCGGCGGGGCAGGGGATGAGGGCATCCACGCGGCGTTCCGGGTCACCGACGGCTACAACACCAGCTCGGTGGCCATCCCGATCGCGCGCACCGGCGGGCTGACCTCGGTGATCGCGGCGCCCATGGGCGGGCTGGTCTCGGGCAGCTCGGCCTGGGTCACCCTGGCCGACGCCCCCGGGGTCGCCGACGTGGTGGTGCGCGCGCCGCTGGCGATGCACGTGACGCTGGGCGACGCCGCGCTGGACAGCGCCAAGGGGTCGCGCGGCAAGGCCATCGAGAGATTGCGCGAGCTGCTCGACGACGCCGCGACGTTCATGGCGCGCAAGGGTGACTATGAGCGCAACCAGACGCGGCGGTTCGCGGCCAGCCGGCTGGATCTGCTGGCGCTGGGTGAGGTCACCGCGCGGCGGATCCCGCTGGCGGTGCGCGCGCCCCGGGCCAGCGACATCCAGGCCGCGCTGGCGCTGGGCCGCGAGCTCGGCGTGCGCGTGGTCATCATCGGCGGCTCCGAGGCCTGGCGGGTGGCGGCCGAGCTGGCCAAGGCCAAGGCCGGCGTCATCCTCGACCCGGTCGAGAACATGCCGTGGACCTTCGACCGCCTGTATGTGCGTGACGACGGCGCCGCGCTGCTGGCGGCGGCCGGGGTCGCGGTGGCCATCTCGACGATCGGCGACGCCCCGGGTGCGCGCTCGCTGCGCCAGCACGCCGGTGTCGCGGTCGCGGGTGGCATGCCGTGGGACGCCGCGCTGGCCGCGGTGACGACCACGCCCGCGACGATGTACGGCCCGGTCGCCAAGGCCCCGGTGCGCGGCAAGCTGGTGGCGAAGGCGGCCGCGGATGTCGTGGTCTGGTCGGGCGATCCGTTCGAGCTGTCGACCCGGGTGGTGCACACCTTCATCGGCGGCGTCGAGCAGTCGCTGGAGAACCGCCAGAGCGCGCTGCTCAGGAAGTACCGCAAGCTGCCCGCCGCGCCGTAGTGCCAGAGGTGTCCGGACGTTTCAGCTGAAGCGTGATGCGGCCCCGCTGGGCGTTTCAGCTGAAGCGTGATGCGGCCCCGCTGGGCGTTTCAGCTGAAGCGTCCTGGCCTCACCGGACCTCGCGCCACCAGGGCATGGGGCCGTCGACCTGCTCGGGTTCGAAGGCGCTGCCCAGCACGGGGGTGAGGATGCGCGCGCCCTGCTTTTCGGCCAGGGTCAGCAGGGTCTCGGCGGGTTCGTTCCAGGCGTGCAGGCCGAGGTTGAAGGTGCCCCAGTGCACCGGCAGCAGCGTCCCGCCGCCCAGCATGCGGAAGGCCTCCAGCGCGTTGGCCGGGCCGAGGTGGATCCCGCCCCAGCTGGGGTGCCATGCGCCGACCTCGAGCATGACCAGATCGAACGGGCCGTGGGCGCGGCCGATGTCGGCGAACTGGGGCGTCAGGCCGGTGTCGCCGGAGAAGAAGACCTTGCGGCGCGCCGACTGGATGACCCACGACGCCCACAGGGTCTTGTTGCGGTCGCCGGCGGCGCGGCCCGAGAAGTGCTGCGCCGGCGTCGCGGTCAGGCGCACCCCGCCGACCTCGGCGGCCTCGCCCCAGTCGAGCTCGGTGATGCGCTCCGGCGCGACGCCGAAGCGCTCCAGGCGGGCGCCGACGCCCAGCGCGGTGACCACCGGGACCTGCATCGCGGCGATGGCCTTCATGGTGGGCCGGCACAGGTGGTCGTAGTGATCGTGGGACAGCAGCACGACGTCCAGCGGCGGCAGCTCCTCGAGGCGCGCCGGCACCGGGTGGAAGCGGCGCGGGCCCACGAAGCTGACCGGGGAGACGCGCTCGGCGAACACCGGATCGGTCAGCACGCGGCGGCCATCCAGCTCCAGCAGCACGGTGCTGTGGCCGAGCCAGGTCACGCGCAGGCCGGTGTCGTCACGCCGGGCCCAGATCTCGTGCGGCGCGACCACGGGCAGCTCGCCGGGCGGCCGCCGCTGCGCGCCGCCGAAGAAGTACTCGCCCATCAGTGGCCACAGGCCGCCCTGCAGATCGGGCCGGATCCCGGTCGGGTTCCTGAACACGCCGGCGTCGGCGAACCACTGCGGCGAGGCCACCACGCGCTCGTCGCGCAGGCTGTTGACCGGGGCGGACATGCTCATGACGGCCATGATAACCAGCGCCCGCGCGCGCGCACCCGGCTTTACACGCTGTTCACATTTTCTGCGTCGCAAGTACGCGGATCGGCAGCACCACCATGGGCAGGCCGTCGAACTCCAGGCGGCGCTGCACGGCGTGGCCGGTCTCGTTGTGCAGCAGGCGTTGCCACCAGCGCTCCTGGCGGAAGATCAGCTTGCCGGCGAAGAACACCGACCTCGGGAAGCGCAGGTAGATCTCGCGCGCCAGCTTCTCCAGCTCCTCGACCGCCTCGGTGCCGACATACCAGTCGGAGTCGGCGGCCCAGCCCATGCGGGTGCGCGCGAACTCGACATACTGCGCCAGATCGCCCTGGGTCTTCTTGCGCAGGGCGTCGACCTCGGCGGCGCCCTTGAACGAGCCGGCGTCGATGACACCGACCGAGATGAAGACCACCTGCTCGAACTGGCCCGGGAAAACGCGCGGGATCTGCAGCACGGTGTGCACGCCCAGGCCGCTGAAGCCGCCGGCCAGCACCACCGCGGTCGGCTTCGACGGATCCAGCTCGCGCGTGATCGGCTCGCCGAAGGGCGGGATGGCGTCGGGCGACAGGGTGTCCGAGAAGCTGCGTACCTGGCGCGCCACCATGCGGTAGTGCTCGCGCACCCAGATGCACAGGATGACCACGCCGCCGGTGATCACCAGCGTGATCCAGCCGCCGACCATGAACTTCTGGATCACCGTGATGGTCAAGATCCCCATGCACACCGCCAGGCCGAGGCCATGCACCAGCATGTGCTGCTTCCACTTCTCGGTGCGGCGCACCTGCCACCAGTGCCGCATCATGGCCAGGTTGGACATCGAGAAGGTCACGAAGACGTTGATCGAGTACATCACGACCAGCGTGTGCACCTTGCCGCCGGTGTAGACCAGCGCGGCCGCCGCGGCCAGGCCCATCAGGTACACGCCGTTGCGCATGGTCAGCTGCTCGGACAGCGCGGCGAAGCGGTTGGGCAGCCACTGATCGAGCGCCATGTTCGACATCACGCGCGGCCCGTCGAGGAAGCCGGCCTGCGCGGCCACGAACAGCAGCGCGCCCTCGGCCAGCAGCGTCAGCACCACGAAGCCCTTGCCGATGGCCACGCCGCCGAGGTGCCAGTGGCCGGCGAACAGCTCGGCCAGCACCGCGTTCATGGTCTTGCCCGCGTGCGCCGGGAGGTGATGCACGCGGTCGACGCCCAGCAGCAGGTAGGCCATCAAGATCCCGCCCGCGGTCAGCGACAGCGACACCGCCATCAGCACCATGGTGCGCTTGCCGGTGCGCACGCGCGGCTCGCGCATGATGGCCAGGCCGTTGGAGACCGCCTCGATCCCGGTGAAGGTGCCGCCGCCCAGCGCGAACGCGCGCATGAAGATGAGCAAGATGGCGCCGAGTCCGATCCCCCCGAGGTCGTTCTGAAGCCGCGTCGACATGTCGCTGGCCACCGCGCCGGTCTGGCCCAGGTTGCCGAAGATCGAGCCGAAGATCAGGACCGCGTGGGTGACCAGGAAGACCAGGAAGATCGGGGTCAGGACCAGGATCGACTCCTTGACCCCGCGCAGGTTCATCAGCGTCAGCAGCGCCAGCACCACCAGCACCGCGGCCAGCTTGTACTGGTGATACTGCGGCGGCAGGAACGAGAAGATGGCGTCGCCACCCGCGGCCAGCGACACCGAGATGGTCAGCACATAGTCGACCAGCAGCGCTGAGCCCGAGATGACCCCGGCGTACGAGCCGAGATACTTCGAGGCCACCACGTAGCCGCCGCCGCCCTGCGGGAAGTGCTCGATGATGCGGCTGTAGCCGTACGAGATGATGAAGACGGTGAAGCCCATCGCGACGGCCAGGAAGATGGCCAGGTAGCTGTGCTCGCCGAGGGCGCGGAAGGCCTCCTCGGGGCCGTAGGCCGACGACGACAGCCCGTCGGCGCCCAGGCCGACCCAGGCGAAGAACGCGATCAGGGTGACGTGGTGGAAGACGTGCGGATCGCGGATGTCGCGGCGCTTGCCGAGCAGTCGCTTCAGGATGCTGGTCACGTGGCCTCTGCGCCCAGGGGATTGCAACCGACGGGCCGCGGCCTTGCGGGTTGCACGGGGCGCGCGCGCTGACACGGGGCAACGCTGTGAAAACGCGGTGATCACGGGTGGCCCTGCTGATGCAGTGGCCCCCTGCATGAGCACCACTCCACAGCGCGGCGACCCGCCGAATCCGTACCGCGAGCCGGCGAAGCCAGTTCAGCAGGCCGATGAGGTTGCAGATTGCGATGAGCCACTGCTGCTGGTGGTCGCGCTGGTGGTCGCCGTGGTGTGTGGGCTGCGCGTCGGCTACGGGCTGTGGGCCGAGGATCGCTTCGGCCCCGGCGCATCGGTGGCGGCGATGGTCATGTTTGGCGCTCTCTGGGTGGTGCGTGATCTCGTCCGTTCGCGTCGGTCTTGAACCCTGCAATGGCCATCGTGCGTGATGCAATGTGCCCGCTAGCTTCGCGGAATGACTAAGATGGAGGACGTGGCCCCGCGCAGCATCCAGGTCCTCGTCATCGATGACGAGAAGCACATCAGGAGCACCGTGGGCCTGCTGCTGGAGAGCCAGGGCTGCCAGGTGGTCGGCGCCGCGACCTCGGCCGCCGCGCTGGCGGCGATGGCCAAGCAGCGCTTCGACCTGGCCCTGCTCGATCTGAAGCTGGGCAACGAGAACGGCCTCGAGCTGTTGCCGCGCCTGCTGGCCGAGGACCCATCGCTGCTGGTCGTCATGATCACGGCGTTCGCGCAGATCGACACCGCGGTCGAGGCCATGCGCCGCGGCGCCTGGGACTTCCTGCCCAAGCCCTTCGAGCCCGAGCACCTGCTGGCGCTGCTGCGCAAGGCCACCGAGCGCCGCACCCTGGCCAGCACGGTGGCCGACCTCAGCGGGCGGCTGGCCGACGCCGCGCCCGAGATCGAGCTCGCCTCGGCGTCGCCTCGCATGCGCGCGGTGTTCGAGATCCTGGAGCGCGCGGCGAGCTCCGACGCGCCGGTGCTGCTGCGCGGCGAGAACGGCACCGGCAAGGGCGTGCTGGCGCGGGCGCTGCACGCGCGCAGCGCGCGCGCCGGGCGGCCCTTCGTGGTGGTCAACTGCCCGACGCTGTCGGAGGACCTGCTGGCCAGCGAGCTGTTCGGCCACACCCGGGGCGCCTTCACCGGCGCGGTGTCCGACCAGGCCGGGCGCGTCGAGGCCGCGCAGGGCGGCACCCTGATGCTCGACGAGATCGGCGAGATCCCGCCGGGCCTGCAGGCCAAGCTGCTGCGCTTCGCGCAGGACCACGAGTTCGAGCGCATCGGCGACAGCCGGACCCGGCGCGCCGACGTGCGCATCGTGGCCGCGACCAACCGCGACCTCGAGGCCGACGTGCGCGCCGGGCGCTTCCGTGAGGATCTGCTGTTCCGCCTGAACGTCGTCGAGCTGACGGTGCCCGCGCTGCGCGAGCGCCCCGAGGACGTGCTGCCGCTGGCGCGCCACTTCCTCGACTTCTTCGTGCGCGCGTCGGGGCGGCCGCCGGCGTCGCTTTCACCGGCGGCGGAGGCGGCGCTGCAGGCGTATGGCTGGCCGGGCAACGTGCGCGAGCTGCGCAACACCATCGAGCGTGCGCTGATCCTGTGGCCGGCGCGCGTCATCGAGCCGGCGGCGTTCCCGGCCCGGGTCGCCGCGGGTGCCGGCAAGGCCAAGCTGGAGATCGGCGGCGACTACACGCTGGAGGAGATCGAGAAGGCGCACATCCAGGCTGTGGTGGCGCGCGCGGCGACGCTGGATGATGCGGCGCGGCTGCTGGGGATCGATGCGTCGACGCTGTGGAGGAAGCGGAAGAAGTACGAGGAGAGCTGACGGAGGGGGAGCCCGGACAGACAGGCCACAGGTCACAGGTCACAGGTCACAGGCAACGGGCAATGGAAACGGAGTGGAGGCGGGGCGGTGGGGAGTGTGTGGTGAGGGGTCAGGCGGCGACGGGGAGGTAGAGGCGGAAGGTGGTGCCGGGGGTGGGCTTGCCGTCGGGGCCGGCCAGGGGCGTGGCGAGCTCGAGCTGGCCGCCGTGGGCCTGCACGATCTCGCGGGCGATGAAGAGGCCGAGGCCGGCGCCGCCGGGCTGGCCGGGCAGCTGGAAGCCGCGGTCGAAGATGGCCTCGCGGTACTCGGGCGGGATGCCGGGGCCGGCGTCGCTGACCTCGAAGCGGACGCGGCCGTCGCTGAGGGCGGCGGCGCGCACCACGACCTCGGCGCCCTCGGGGCTGTAGCGGATGGCGTTCGACAGGAGGTTGGACAGCACCAGCTGGATGCGGGCCTCGTCGACCTGCACGGTGCCGGTGCCGGGCTCGACCTCGCTGCGCAGCGTGACCTGCTTGGTCTCGGCGCTGGCGCGCTGGGCGTCGAGGGCCTGACGGCAGAGGTCGTCGGCGGCGACCGGGGCGCGGCGCAATTGCAGATTTCCGGCCTGGATGCGCGACAGATCGAGCAGCTCGTCCACGATGGTCGCCAGGCGCGCACAGTCCTCGCGCGCGGCGTGCAGCAGATCGGCCTGCTTCTCGGTCAGCGGGCCGACCAGCTCCTCGGTGCACAGGTGGATGGCCATGCGCAGCGAGGTCAGCGGGGTGCGAAACTCGTGCGCGACGGTCGAGACCAGGTTGTTCTTGAGCTCGTCGAAGCGCAGGAGGCGCGTCACGTCCTGCAGCACGATGGTGGCCGCGCCGATGGCGCCCTCCTCGCCATACAGGGGGGTGGCGCGCGGCAGGTAGTGGCGTGGGCTGTCGCCGCCGCCGCTGGCGAAGGCCTCGTCGAGGCCACGCGGCGAGTACGGCCCGCGCCCCGACAGCACGTGATCACGCGCGTGCTCCAGCGCGGCGCGCACCTCGGGCGCCACCTTGGCGAGCGGCGTCGCCGACTCCAGCTCGACGCCCAGCGCCTCGGCGGCGCGGTTGGCGTTGAGCACCCGACCGCCGCCGCCCATCACCACCACCGGATCCGACAGGCTGTCGATGGCGCCCTGCGCGGCCTGCTGCGCCTCCAGCAGCTCGCCCAGCGAGGACTTGCGGTAGCGCTCCAGGCGCTCGGCCATGGTGTTGAACTCGCGCGCCAGGTCGGCGACCTCGTCCTTGCCGGCGATCCCCTTGGCGCGCGCCGCCAGATCACCCTCGCCGACCCGGCGCACCGCCTGCGCCAGCACCCCCAGCGGCCTGAGCGCCCGCCGGGTCAGCGTGATCGACGCCAGGAGGCCCAGCAGCGTGGAGGCCACGCCGACCAGCACGATGAGGCGCTCCAGCCAGCGCACGTCGTCCATGGCCGCGCTCGACTTGCCGCGCATGGCGTCCTGGTTGAGGTCGAGCAAGCGGTTGGCGGTGACGCGCAGCTCGGTGAAGGCGGGCTCGGTCTCGGCGAAGTAGCGCGCCGCGCGCTCGGCCTGCGGCGTGGCCTCGAACCCGGCCAGCAGCTGGCGGTAGGTGGCCCAGCGCGCCTTCAGCTCGTCGATCACGGCGGCCTCGCCGGGCTCGGTCACGTTGGCGGCGGCCGCGGCCAGCTCGTCGGCGAAGCGGGCCTCGTGCTGGGCGACCTCGGCGGCCGGCACCGCGCGCCCGGCCAGCTGGTACAGCGCGGCGCTGTCGATGCGCTCGGCGGCCTCCTTCATGCGCTGCGCCGCCAGCACGCTGCGGTAGTTCTCGCTGAGGATGCGCCGCGAGCCGTCGCCCAGGCGGGCGATGCTGATGGCCGCGACCACGCCGCTCAGCACGAGTCCCGCGGTCAGCGGCGCCAGCGCGATGAGCAGCTTGCCACCCAGCTTCATGGCGTCTCGCCCCCCGGCTTGTCGGGCGACACGATGTAGAGGTCGAGGCCGTCGGCCTCGCGCACCAGGCGCAGCGGCACCGAGCGCCCGAACAGCTGGCGCCACCAGGGCTGGTGCGAGCGCCCGATGATGATGGTGCCGACATTGTTGCCGCGCGCGAAGTCCAGCAGCGCCGCCACCGGGTCGGAGGACTTGAGGCGCACCACCTCGGCGCCCAGCTCGCGCGCCAGCTCGATGGCGGAGTGCAGGTGGCGCTGCGCCGCCGCGTCGATGCGGTCGGGCGCCTCGCCCGGGGTCTCCACGTAGACCGCGTACCAGTCGGTGTTGAGGCGCCCCGCCATGCGCGAGCCGCGGCGCAGGAGCTGCGGCCCCACCGGCGAGTACGACGACATGCACACCATCAGGCGCGCGCGCGACTGCGGCACGTCGTCATCGGTGCGGCGCGCGTTGTCGGCGCTGCGCTCCAGGCTCTGCGCCACCTCGCGCAGCGCCAGCTCGCGCAGGGTGGCCAGGTTCTGGCCCTTGAAGAAGTTGTCGAGCGCCCAGGCCACCTTCTCGGAGGGGTAGATCTTGCCGGCGCGCAGGCGCTCCTCGAGATCCTCGACCGCGAGGTCGAGGTTGACGACCTGATCGGCCTCGGCCACGAAGCGATCGGGCACGGTCTCGCGCACCACCACGCCGGTCTCGCGCTCGATCAGGCTGTTCAGGCTCTCGAGGTGCTGGATGTTGAGCGCGCCGACCACGTTGATGCCGGCCTCGATGAGGTCCTCGACGTCCTGGTAGCGCTTGCGGTTCTTGCCGCCCGGCGCGTTGGTATGCGGGATCTCGTCGACCAGAGCCACCGCGGGGCGGCGCTCCAGCAGGGCGTCGAGATCCATCTCCTCGACCGTGACGCCGCGGTACTCCAGCTTCTTGCGCGGGATGACGGGCAGGCCGGTCAGCTTGGCCACGGTCTCGGCGCGGTTGTGGGTCTCGATGAAGCCGACCACGACGTCGATCCCGCGCGCCAGCAGGGCGTGGGCCTCCTCCAGCATGCGGTAGGTCTTGCCCACGCCGGCGGCGAAGCCGATGTACAGCTTGAGGCGGCCGCGCCGGGCGCGCTGCACCAGCTCGAGGAAGTCCTCGGCGCGCGCGCCGGCTGGCCGCACCCGCTCCGCCATGGCGCTAAGCTACCACTGCCGGGGTCACGGCGCCGGGGGCGCGTCGGTCGGGGCCGCCGGCGGCGGGGCCAGCGGGCGGCCGAAGGCGCGATCCAGGGCCAGGTTCAGCGCCAGCACGTTGACGCGCGGCTCACCCAGGAAGCCGAGCTCGCGGCCCTCGATCACGCCGGCCAGCACGGTCTCGACCCGGGCGGCGTCGACCGCGCGGGCCTTGGCCACGCGGCCGAGCTGCCAGCGTGCGGTGGCCGGCGAGATGTGCGGATCGAGGCCGCTCGACGAGGCCGTGACCAGCTCGTCGGGCACCGGGCCGGCGCCGGGGTGCTCGGCGGCCAGGCGGTCGCGCTCGGCCAGGATGCGGCCCTGCAGCTTGGCGGAGCTGGGGCCCCAGTTGGAGCCGCCGGTGGACATGCCGTCGTAGCCCGACGCCGAGGGCCGACCCCAGAAGTAGCCTGGCTGGGTGAAGGTCTGGCCGATCAGCGCGGAGCCGACGACCTGGCCGCGGTCGTCGCGCACCAGGCTGCCGTTGGCGGCGGCCGGCATGATGGTCTGGCCGACGCCGGTGACCGCCAGCGGGTACAGGATGCCGGTCAGCACCAGGGTGACCACGGTGGCACGCAAGGCGATGGTGAGTTCACGCATGGCAGTCTTCGCTTTCTGGCATCCGAGGTTCCGAGGTCAGGTTGCCCCGACCACGCCGAGCAAGAGGTCGATGAGCTTGATACCCACGAAGGGCGCGACCAGGCCGCCGACGCCATAGATCAGCATCGAGCGCCGGAACAGCGCCGCCGCGCCGAGCGGGCGATAGCGCACCCCGCGCAGCGCCAGCGGGATGAGCAAGATGATGATGATGGCGTTGAAGATGACCGCCGCCAGCACCGCCGACAGCGGGGACTCGAGGTGCATGATGTCGAGCGCGCGGATCGACGGGAACACCCCGGCGAACATCGCGGGCAGGATGGCGAAGTACTTGGCCACGTCGTTGGCGATCGAGAACGTGGTCAGCGCGCCGCGCGTCATCAGGAGCTGCTTGCCGACCTCGACGACCTCCAGCAGCTTGGTCGGATTGGAGTCGAGATCGACCATGTTGCCGGCCTCTTTGGCCGCCTGGGTGCCGCTGTTCATGGCCACGCCGACGTCGGCCTGGGCCAGCGCCGGGGCGTCGTTGGTGCCGTCGCCGGTCATGGCGACCAGCTTGCCCTTGGCCTGCTCCTCCTTGATGAGGCGCATCTTGTGCTCGGGCGTGGCCTCGGCCAGGAAGTCGTCGACGCCGGCCTCCTTGGCGATGGCGGCCGCGGTGCGCGGGTTGTCACCCGTGATCATGACGGTGCGGATGCCCATGGCGCGGAAGCGCGCGAAGCGCTCCTTGATGCCGGTCTTGACCACGTCCTCGAGGTGGATGATGCCGAGCAGCTTGCCGTCGTCGGACACCGCCAGCGGGGTGCCGCCCTTGTCGCCGATCCCCCCGGCGATCTCGGCCAGCTCGGTCGGGGCGCTGCCGCCCAGCGCGGTGACGTGCTTGCGCACGGCGTCGATGGCGCCCTTGCGCAGCTTGCGGGCGCCGAGGTCGCAGCCCGACATCCGGGTCTCGGCCGTGAAGGCGATGAAGGTGGCGCCCTGCGAGCTCGGCGCCTTGATGCCCTGCTTCTCGATGAGGGCGATGATCGAGCGGCCCTCCGGGGTCTCGTCGGCGGCGCTGGCCAGCGCGGCGGCCTCGGCCAGCTCGCGCTCGGACACGCCCGGCATGGGCAGAAGGCGCGTGGCCATGCGGTTGCCGTGCGTGATGGTGCCGGTCTTGTCGAGCAGCAGGACGTCGACGTCACCGGCCGCCTCGACGGCGCGACCGCTCATGGCGATGACGTTCTTGCTGAGCAGGCGATCCATGCCGGCGATGCCGATGGCCGACAGCAGGCCGCCGATCGTGGTCGGGATCAGGCACACCAGCAGCGCGACCAGCGAGGCCACCGGCAGCTTGGCGCCCGAGTACATCGCCATCGGGGCCAGGGTCACGCAGGCGACCAGGAAGATGATGGTCAGGCCGACCAGCAGGATGTGCAGCGCGATCTCGTTGGGCGTCTTCTGCCGCGAGGCGCCCTCGACCAGGGAGATCATCTTGTCGAGGAACGACTCGCCCGGGTTGGCGGTGATGCGCACCAGGATCTTGTCGGACAGCACCTTGGTGCCGCCGGTGACCGCCGAGCGATCGCCGCCGCTCTCGCGGATGACCGGGGCCGACTCGCCGGTGATGGCGGCCTCGTCGACCGAGGCGATGCCCTCGATGATCTCGCCGTCGCCGGGGATGAGCTGCCCGGCCTCGACGATGACGACGTCGTCCTTGCGCAGCGCGGACGCGGGGACCGACTCCTCGCCTGGGCCGGAGTCGGTCTTGCGGCGCGCGCTGGTCTCCTTGCGCATCTTGCGCAGGGTGTCGGCCTGGGCCTTGCCGCGGCCCTCGGCCACGGCCTCGGCGAAGTTGGCGAACAGCACGGTGAACCACAGCCACAGCGAGATGGCCGCGGTGAACCAGGGCGGCGTGCTCGGCGCCGTGGCCAGGGCGTCGCGCACGAACAGCGCGGTGGTGGCGACGCTGCCGACCAGCACCACGAACATCACCGGGTTCTTGGCCACCGTGCGCGGATCGAGCTTGCGCAGGCTGTCCATTGCGGCACGGCGCAGCACCGGGCCGTCGAACAGAGAGGTCCTGGGACGCGGATGCACGGACATCAGAACACCTGCCCGGTCTGACCAACCAGGTGGTCGACGATGGGCCCGAGGCTGAGGGCGGGGAAGAAGGTCAGCGCGCCGACGATGATGATCACGGCCACCAGCAGCACCGTGAACAGCAGGCCGTTGGTCGGGAACGTCCCCGGCCCGGGCGCGACGGTCTTCTTGCCCGCCATGGCGCCGCCGATGGCCAGCGCCGGGATGATCATGAAGAAGCGGCCCAGCAGCATGGTCAGGCCGAGGGTCCAGTTGTACCAGGGCACGTTGGCGCCGAGACCAGCGAAGGCCGAGCCGTTGTTGCCGGCGGCGCTGGTGTACGCGTACAGCACCTCGGTCAGGCCGTGCGGGCCGCCGTTGTTGGTGGTGGCCAGACCATACTTCGAGATCAACGACCAGCCCGCGAAGCCGAGGATGAGGACAGGGAAGATGAGGACATAGAGCATGGCGAGCTTCATCTCGCGCGGCTCGACCTTCTTGCCCAGGTACTCCGGTGTTCGCCCGACCATCAGGCCGGCGATGAACACCGAGAGCAAGACCATCACCAGCATGCCGTACAGGCCGGCGCCGACGCCGCCGAACACAACCTCGCCGAGCTGGATGTTGACCAGCGGGACCAGGCCGCCGAGCGGCGTCATGCTGTCGTGCATCGAGTTGACCGCGCCGCACGAGGCGTCGGTGGTCACGGTGGCGAACAGCGCCGAGGCCGAGACCCCGAAGCGGACCTCCTTGCCCTCCATGTTGCCGAGCGGCTGCGCGATGCCGGCGCGCGCGACCGCGCTGTTGCCGCGCGACTCGGCGGCGTAGCTGGCGCCCACGCCGACGAAGAACAGGATGCTCATGGCGGCCAGCAGGGCCCAGCCCTGCTTCTGGTCCTTGGCCATGCGGCCGTAGGTGTAGGTCAGCGCGGCCGGGATGGCGAACACCAGGCAGAGCTGCAGGAGGTTCATCAGCGCGGTCGGGTTCTCGAACGGGTGTGAGCTGTTGGCGTTGAAGAAGCCGCCGCCGTTGGTGCCCAGCTGCTTGATGGCCTCCTGCGAGGCCACCGGGCCCAGGGCCAGGAGCTGCTTGCCGCCTTCGAGCGTGGTGACGGTCAGCGGGCCCGACAGGTTCTGGATCACGCCCTGCGAGATGAAGATCAGCGCGACCACGAACGAGATCGGGATCAGCACGTAGACCAGGCCACGGATGAGGTCGACCCAGAAGTTGCCCAGGGTGTGCTTGCCCGGCTGCTTGCGGGTCAGCCCGCGCGCGAGCGCGAGGGCGATGCCGATGCCGACCGCCGCCGAGGTGAAGTTGTGCCACGCCAGCCCCGCCATCTGGGTGAAGTGGCTCATGGTCGACTCGCCCGCGTAGCCCTGCCAGTTGGTGTTGGTGGTGAAGCTGGCCGCGGTGTTGAACGCGCTGGCCGGGATGACCGCCTTCATCTGGCCCGGGTTCCAGGGCAGGCCGCCCTGGGCGCGCTGGATGAAGTAGGTCACCAGCATGCCGAGCAGGCTGAACAGCAGCATCGAGCGCGCATAGGCGCCCCAGGTCTGCTCCTGCTTGGGGTCGGCGCCCGACAGCCGCAGGAGACCGCGCTCCACGGGGCCGAGGATGCGCGGCAACGGCTGCCGCTCGCCCTCGAAGACGCGGAACAGGTAGACACCCAGCGGCCTGGTGATGGCGACGACGAGGCCGAAGAAGGCGAGGATCTGGATCCAGCCGACGGTGGTCATCAGAAGCTCTCTGGTTTGAGCAGCGCGTAGACCAGGTAGCCGGTCAGGAGGACTGCGGCGATGCCGCCTAGCCAGTACTCGAGCATGGCTACATGCGCTCCAGCGCGCGGACATAGAGGAGGGCCGCGGCGAAGAAGCCGACGGTCACGAGCACGACGATGAGATCGCTCATGGCCCGCTGTGGTGCAGCGGTCGTGCCATGACGCGGTGGCCCAATACGAGGGCTTGCGCGTGGGTGGACCACGCACCGGTTGCGGGATGCACGGTGGAGGGGACTGTGGATTGCGCCGTGCAGGCCCGTGGAACAGGCGACGGGCGACAGGCGACAGGCAACAGGCGAGGGGGAATGAAGCGCTAGAACGCGGCGGCCAGGCCGAGGACGCCGGTGATCAACGGGTCGAAGTCGCCGTCGTGGATGGAGGCGTGGAAGGCGATGTCACTGATGAGCGCGAGGGGGCCGAGGCGCAGGCCGAGCTGGGTGGTCATGCCGGCGGCAGCAGTGACGGCGCCCGACTCGGCGTAGCCGGCGCCGAAATGGGCGGACATCACCAGGTGCGGGCGGGTGGCGCCGAGCTGGCGTACCAGCGAGAGCTCGGTCAGCCAGGTGGAGTAGTCGAGCCAGAAGAAGTCGACGCGGCCGCCCCACTTGCCGCCGGGCCAGATGTCCGCCCCGGCCCAGCCGCCGATGACCGGTTCGGTGGCCTCGAGCAGGCTGCCCAGGGCGACGCTGCCGTGGACCTTGGCGTCGGCGGGCCGTGGGGCGCCGGCGGAGAGGGCGAAGAGGAGGGCGACGGTCGTGAGGGACACGAGGGCGATCTTTGACCGGCGCACCGGGGCATCATAGACGAGCCATGGCGGAAGGCGCGCACAGCTTGCACGCGGGGAGCGCGACGCCGGGGCGACGGCTGGTCGCGCTGACCGGCTGGGGGGCCGAGGTGCTGCGCTCGCTGGCGGCGCCGCGGCTGCGGGTGCGATGGCTGGTGCTGCGCCTGCTCGGGCTGACCTTGCTGATCGCGAGCGCGTCGCTGTGGACACAGGTGATCGCGCTGTCGGGGGCGCGCGGGGTGGTGCCGTTCGCCGAGGTGCTGGAGGGCTACGCGCGGCAGTTCGGGCCGGTGGAGCGGCTGTGGCAGGCGCCCACGCTGTGCTGGCTGTGGGACGGCGACGGCATGCTGCATGTGCTGTGCGCGGGCGGTGTGCTGGCGGGCGTGCTGTGTGTGGTGAACCTGGCGCCGCGCGCGGCGCTGGCGGTCGGCGCGGTGAGCTACCTGTCGCTGGCGTCGGTGTGCGAGCCGTGGCTGAACTTCCAGTGGGACGCGCTGCTGATCGAGAGCCTGGTGCTGGGCGCGCTGCTGGCGCCGCGCGGGGTGCGGCCCGGGCTGGGCGAGGCGCAGCCGCCGGCGCGCGCGGTGGTCTTCCTGCTGCTGTTCCTGGTGTTCCGCCTGCACTTCGAGTCGGGCGTGGTCAAGCTGACCAGCGGCGATGCGGTGTGGCGCGAGCTGCGCGCGCTCGAGTTTCACTACGAGACCCAGCCGCTGCCCAGCTTCGTGAGCGCGTGGGTGCATGGGCTGCCGGGGTGGCTGCATCGCGCCTGCTGTGCGGTGATGTTCGTCATCGAGCTGGCGGCGCCGCTGCTGCTGTTCGCGCCGTGGCGGCGGGTGCGGCTGGGCGCGGTGGCAGGGCTGGCCTTGTTGCAGCTGGTGATCGGGGCGACCGGGAATTTCGCCTATTTCAACCTGCTCACGCTGGTGCTGGTGCTGATCGGGCTGGATGATCGCGTGGTGCCGGGGGTCAGCTGGGGCAGGGCGGACCTCCTGGGGCCGAGCACGAGCACGAGCACGAGCACGAGCACGAGCGCGAGCACGGGCTGGGGGCCGCGGGCGCGGCTGCTGGCGGCCTTCACCACGCTGGTGGTGTGCATCGGCGCGCTGCAGCTCTGGGTCGCGCTGTCGCCACGCGGGACGCCGCGGGCGGTGCGCAAGGTGCTGCGCCTCACCGGGCCGCCGATGGTGATCAACTCGTACGGGCTGTTCCGCTGGATGACCACCACGCGTGACGAGATCATCATCGAGGGCTCCGACGACGGGCAGCGCTGGCTGCCCTATGAGCTGCCGGCCAAGCCGGGCGACCTCGGGCGCGCGCCGCCGCTGGTGGCGCCGCACCAGCCGCGGCTCGACTGGCAGCTGTGGTTCGCCGCGCTGGGTGACTGCCAGGACGGCCAGAACCACTGGGTGCCGGCGCTCTTGCAGCGCATCCTCGAGCAGCGCCGCCCGGTGCTGGCGCTGCTGTCGCGCGTGCCGTTCCCCAACCGACCGCCGCGCTACCTGCGCACGCTGCGCTATCGCTACCACTTCACCACCGGCGCGCAGCGGGACGTCACCGGCCACTGGTGGCGGCGCGAGCTCCTGGGTCCCTACTGCCCCACGGTCACCCTGCTGGGCGGCCGCCTGGCAGCGGTCGATTGACATCGCCGCCGCCCGGCGCGACCCTCCCCTGAATGCGCTTCAAGCTGGTGCTGCTGACGTCTCTCGCGCTGCTCGGGCAGGCCCACGCGGCCCAGAAGCTCGGGCTGAACGTGCACCAGTCGAGCGACGTCGGCCTCGACGCCGCGCGCGACTCCGGCACCGACTGGGTGCGCATCGACTTCAACTGGTACGACGCCCAGCCGACCTCGGCCGCGGCCACCGACTGGTCGCGCTTCGACACCCTGATCAACGCCGCGCGCGCGCGCAACCTCGAGGTCCTCGCCGTCATCGGCTACACCCCGGCGTGGGCGTCCTCGGGCGACATCGGCGGCGGCGGGGCGCAGAACGACGTGCCCACCGCGGGCAGCTTCGGCCCCTTCGTGACCGCGGCGGTCAACCGCTACAAGGATCGCGTCACGCACTGGGAGATCTGGAACGAGCCCAACCTGATGCAGTTCTTCGCCGGCACCCCGCAGCAGTACATCGATCGCATCCTGGTCCCCGGCGCCGACGCCGTGCACGCCGCCTGCGCCACCTGCAAGGTCATCGGCCCCGGGCTGGCCTCGGTGGGCGGCGAGTACGCGACCTGGATGGACATGGTGCTGGCCCAGGCCGCCGCCAAGCTCGACATCGTCAGCGGCCACATCTATGCCGCCTTCACGGTCGACGACGCCGCCGCCGGGCTGACCAAGGACAGCTTCTTCAACAAGCTGGAGATGCACCGCAAGGTGGTGCTGTACGAAGGGCCGCTGTCGTACCGCGAGGTCATGCTGGCGCGCGGCGTGAACAAGCCGTTCTGGCTGACCGAGACCGGGCGCGAGGCGGCCATCGGCAACACCGGCGCCGAGGCCTCGCAGGCGCTGCTGTACCGCCGCGTGCTGGAGGCCATGCTGACGCGGCCGTGGTGGGACGCGACCTTCTTCTACGAGGCCTTCGATGAGCCCGGCAGCGGCTACACCTGGGGCGTCGTCATGCACGATCCCGCGGCGGCCGGCGGCTACCGCCCCAAGCAGGCCTTCGCGCTGCTGACCAAGGCGGCGCGCTCGCCGGCCTTCGGCGGCACCGGCTCGGCGTGTGACGACGGCCTCGACAACGACGGCGACAACCAGGTCGACTTCCCGGCCGACTCGAACTGCGCCAGCGCGACCGCGCCGTCGGAGGGCGCGCTGCCGGTCGACGCCGGCGTCGCCAGCGACGGCAGCCTGGCGGTGCCCGACGCCGCGGTCACGGTGGACGACGCCGGCAACGTCATCCCCACGCCCGACGGCGGGAGCACCGGCGGCAGCGACGCCGGCACCCGCCCGGGCGGCTCCAGCAGCGGGTGCAGCACCAGCGCGGGGACCACGGGCGGTGGCGCGGCGGCAGCCACGGGCGCGCTGGCCGCGCTGCTGCTCGGCGCTATGCTGCGCGGCTCTCGGCGACGGCGAGCTTGGCCATGGCGTCGAGGCTGCGGCCGAGACCGCGCCTGACCAGCGCGCCCACGATCTTGTCCCATCCCCAGACCACGCCACGCAGCCTGACGCGCCACACCAGGCGGGTGCCGCCAGCCTCGGGGCGCAGCGTGATGACGCCCTCGTGGTCGCGGATCCCCGCGCCGCGCATGACGCGGTAGACGAAGCGGCGCGGCCGGTCGGCCTCCAGGATGGCCTCCTCGATCATCATCGACAGTCCGAACGCGCGCGCGTTGACCGAGCGCGTCGCGCCGGCGGCGTCAGGTCTGCCCCCTGCGCCCAGGGACAGCGAGCCGATGGGCGCCTCCGACCACTCCGACATGCGCGCAGGATCTGTGAGCAGCGGCCACACCACCTCGGGCGGCGCGGCAATCATGCGATCGAACAGGAGCTCCATGCAGCGCATGGTATGCTGAGTCACGCCGCTTCCGAGGGGGAATGCGTGGACCGGCAGGAACGCACCCAGTTCGCGATGCAGGCGATCGGCCTGGCCGATCTGTTCCGCATGATCATCGGCCCGGTGCGCATCAGCGCGCCGCTGGCCTACACCTGCGAGCTGTCGGCGCCCGAGGGGCCGTCCACCGGTGGTGGCAAGCAGTCGGTGCAGCACATCAAGCTGGTGCCCGCGCGCGGCGGCGCCACCATCGTGATCGGGTCGGCCGATCCGGTCGGCCGCGCCGTCGAGCTGCGCAGCTGGAACCGGCTGGCCGAGATCCACGCGCAGCGCTTCAGGAGCAGCCGGCTGCCGGTCGATCAGGCCCAGTACGCGGAGCTCTTGCGCCGCATGCAGGAGTTCTTCGCGGCGCAGAACCTGCCCGTGGTGGTGCTGGACTCGCCGCCGCCCGTGCCGGTGACCGGGGGCGGCGGCAGCATGAGCTTGATCTTGATCGCGCTCGGGCTGGCCGCGGTGGCGGCGGCGGTCTACTTCCTGACCCGGTAGCGCGCTGGTCGCTACAGGCAGGCGCCGTTGGCGGCGCCTGGTGAGGCGGTCATGCGGCACAGGTCGGCGCTGTTGACGTTGCTGTCGGCGGCGCCGGCGCGGCGGCCGATGGAGTCGGTGTCGGCGCCGGGTACCGGCACCGCGGTGGTGCCCTCGACGGTGGCGGTCGGCGGCGTCGGCGGCGCCGGGGTGACGGCGGGGCCGTAGCCGACCAGGTCGACCAGGATGGGCCCCGCGACCCCGTTGCGGATGAGCTGCACCGCGCCCTGGCTGGAGTCGAGGCCCCAGCTGGCGTTGGAGTAGAACTGATCGACGTTCGTGACCAGCGCGCCGCCCACGACCCACAGGCCATCGGCCGGGGTCAGGGTGCCCCCGGGGGCGACGTCGATGGTGTGGGTGACGGTGCCGTTGCTGCGCAGCAGACGCAGCTGCAGCCCGGTCAGCGGGGTGCCGGCGGCGGCGCGCAGCTCGACATAGCGACGACCGTCGCCGCCCAGCGTGGTCATGTACAGCTCGTTGATGACGATGCCGTTGGTGACGCTGGCGTCGAGAGCGGCGGCGTCGGGCGCGGCGGCGTCGCTGGCCACGCTGCCGTCGAGCGCGCCGTCGCGCCGGCCGGCGTCGATGGGGTCGCCACCGCCAGAGTCGACCGGGTCGGCGTCATCGTCACCGCAGCCCGGCGCGACCAGCCCCAGCACCACGACTGCAACGGCAAACCTCGAGCAGCGCTTCATCGCGCCAGGATAGCCTGTCCCGACCGGCGACTGCTTGCTACCTTGGCGGCATGGCGATCGGCAGCGCTGAGCGCTTCGACATGGTGGTCATCGGCTCGGGGCCCGCGGGCGAGAAGGCGGCCACCCAGGCGGCCTATTTCGGCAAGCGCGTGGCCATCGTCGAGCGCCGCGCCACCCCGGGCGGGATCGCGGTCAGCGACGCCGGCATCCCGACCAAGACGCTGCGCGAGACCGCGGTGTACCTGACCGGGTTCCGGCATCGCGAGATCTATGGCATCGGGCTGGCGCTGGACGCGCGGCTCAAGCTGGAGCGGCTGCTGGGGCGCACCGGTGAGGTGCGCACGCTGATGACCGGCGTGGTGCAGGCCAACCTGGAGCGCATGGGGGTCGAGTTCGTGCACGGCGTGGGGCGGCTGGCGGGCACGGGCACGGGCACCAGCGACGCTGGCCACCGGGTGCTCGTGACGACCGAGACCGGCGAGCGGGTGCTCGAGGCCGACGTGGTGCTGCTGGCACCCGGCTCGCGGCCGTTCCACCCGCCCAACATCCCGTTCGACGACGCCGCGGTGACCGACTCCGAGGGCATCCTCGGCCTGAGCCGCCTGCCCGGCAGCCTGGTGGTCGTCGGCGGCGGCGCGGTCGGCTGCGAGTATGCGTCGATCTTCCGCGCCCTCGGCGTCGAGGTCACGCTCCTCGAGGCGGCGCCACACCTGCTCGGCTTCGTCGATCCCGAGATCGCTGACCTGCTGGCCGAGACCTTCCGCGCCCAGGGCACCCGCGTCATGCTGGGCAGCGGCGTGGCCGCCATCGAGCGCACCCCGCGCGGCCTCGAGGTGCGCCTGGCCAGCGGCGAGACCCTGATGCCCGAGCATGTGCTGTGGGCCGGCGGCCGGGTCGGCAACCTCGAGGGGCTGGGCCTGGCCGACGCCGGCGTCGTCGTCGACGCCAAGGGGCGCATCCAGGTCGACGGCGACTACCAGACCAGCGTGCCCGGCATCTTCGCCGCCGGCGACGTCATCGGCCCGCCCGCGCTGGCCTCGGTGTCGATGGAGCAGGGCCGCGTGGCCGCCTGTCACGCCTTCGGCATCCCGTTCAAGGACGTCGTCGATCCGCTGGCGCCGTTCGGGGTCTACTCGGTGCCCGAGGTCGCCATGGTCGGCGTCACCGAGCCCGCCGCACGCGCCGCCGGGATCGACGTCGAGGTCGGCCGCGGCCGCTTCGCGCGCAACACCCGCGCCCGCATCGCCGGCGCCACCGAGGGCCTCATCAAGCTGGTGTTCCGGCGCAGCGATCGCGTGCTGCTCGGCGTGCACATCCTGGGCGACATCGCCTCCGAGCTGGTGCACCTCGGCCAGCTCATCGTCAGCGCCGGCCGCCCCATCGACTACTTCATCCACGCCACCTTCAACGTCCCCACCTACAGCGAAGCCTACAAGTACGCCGCCTACGACGGCCTGCAGCGCCTGGCGCAGCCGGTGGCGCCGTGACGGGCGCGGACGCGCTCGAGCGCGAGGCGCTGGCTCTCGGCCTGCGGACCGAGCCGCTGCTGCTGGGGCGGCGCAGCTTTCGTGGCGTGTTCGCCAGCTGTCCGGTCAGCTGCGAGGCGCTGGTCGATGGCATCGGGGTGCGCGCCGTGGTGCACGCCCACTTCCCGCACGCGCTGCGGCTGGGGCTGGCGGTGACCTCGCCTGGCGGCGCGCGCAACGACGTGTTCGAGCGCTTCATCGATCAGGGCACCAGTGCGCTGCGCAGCGCGGCGCTGGCGGGCTGGCGGCAGCGCGCGGCGGACGCCACCGCGGCGCAGCAGCTGCTCGACGCGCTGGGCGCGCTGGCCGAGGCGCCGAGCGCCGGCGACCAGCTGCACCTCGACGACCAGCAGGTGACGCTGACCGCGGCGTATGCCCCGGGCGGCGGCGCGACCAGCCTGCAGCACGCGCTGACCCGCGTGATCGCCGCCAGCGAGCAGGTGCTGGCGGCGTGGCGTCGCATCGAGCGCCCGGGCTGGGAGCTGTCGACGCTGCGGCGCTGGCGCGAGCTGGCGGCGCGCGAGGGCTGGCAGCTCGACGAGGCCGCGCTGACGCTGCACGCGACGCCGGAGGGCACGCCGACCTCGGTCGTACTGCGGCGCGCGCCGATGGTGATGACGCTGGAGACCGAGGTGGTGGCGCGGCCGTCGCCGCCGCGCCCGCCCGACCGGCCGGGGCCGCCGTCGCTGGCGCTGAACCTGTCGGCGCCGGGCACCCAGCTGCCCATGCTGGCGGCCTTCGGGCTGACCAGCCAGCTCGAGGAGCTCGACCTCGACGACCCCGCCCTGGACGCGCGCTTCGCCCTCGCCGCCAGCGACGCCGAGATCGCGCTGCTGGCGCTCGACGAGACCGTGCGCGGCTGGCTGTGCGCGCTGCCGGCCGCCATCACCTCGGGTGACCTTCATGATCGCCGCCTGGCGCTGCGGGCCAGCGAGGCCCTGGGGACCGCCGACCTGGTCGCCGCCATCCAGGGCTGTGCCCGCCTGGCCCGCGCGCTGGCGACCTGAACTGCAGTACCCTGCCGCCATGCAGACCATCCAGCTCGGCGATCTCACCGTGTCCCGCGTCGGCCTCGGCGCCATGCCGCTGTCGATCGCCGGGCGCCCCGACGACGCCGTCTCGGTGCGCGTCATCCACGCCGCGCTCGACGCCGGCATGACCCTGATCGACACCGCCGACGTGTACTGCATCGACGACGCCGATCTCGGCCACAACGAGCGCCTGATCGCGCGCGCCCTGCGTGAGCGCGGCAACCCGCCGGGCGTCGTCGTCGCCACCAAGGCCGGCTGCGAGCGCCCGCGCGGCGCCTGGACCGTCAACGGCAGCCCTGCCCACCTGCGCGCCGCCTGCGAGCGCAGCCTGAAGGCGCTCGGGGTCGACTGCATCGACCTGTACCAGCTGCACGCGCCCGACTCCAAGGTGCCCATCGCCGAGAGCGTGGGCGCCATGGCCGAGCTGCAGCGCGCCGGCAAGGTGCGCCACCTCGGCCTGTCCAACGTCGGCCCGCACGATCTCGACGCCGCGCGCGCGGTCGCCACCATCGTCAGCGTGCAGAACCGGCTGTCGCCGTGGGACACCGCGTCGTTCGACAACGGCACCATGGCCTACTGCAAGCAGCACGGCCTGGTCATGCTGGCGCACAGCCCGGTCGGCGGCCACGGCGGCCACGCCCGCTGCGCCGACGACGCGACGATGAACGCCATCGGCGCGCGCCACGGGGTGTCGCCCTACCAGGTCTGCCTGGCCTGGCTGCTCTCGGTCAGCCCGCTCCTGCTGCCCATCCCGGGCGCCAGCAAGCCGAGCAGCGCGACCTCCAGCGCAGGCGCCGCCGGCCTGACGCTGACCGACGCCGACCGCGCCGAGCTGGCGCGGGCTTTCCCCGCCGTTCGCGTGGCCTGAGCCGATGGCAATCCGCGCCGCGACGGCATGGGCGCTGGCCTGCACCGTCGCCGCGCTGGGCGGCGGCTGCACGAGCAAGCGTCGTGGGGCGGGGCGACCGAGGGGGACGGTCTCGGCGTCACCTGCCGGCCCCGCGCTGACCCGCGTCGAGGCCGGCACCGATCGGCTGCTCGAGGGCGGTGCAGCCATGCCGGTCGCGGCAGTGCCGCTGGCGGGTGACGATGCGCTGCTGCTGTGGTGGCTGCAGGATGGCGCGCTGGCGGCCAGCCGGCCCGGGCAACCCGCGTTCGAGGTGCTGCCCGCGCTGGGGACGATCCCGGGCGAGTTCTCGCTGCGCGAGGACCACATGCACTGGACCTGGAGCTGGGATGGCGACCAGCTCCAGGTCGGCAACGGACTCGGGTTCTGGGCCCGGGTCGCGCCCGAGGGCGTGCGCGCGCGCGGACGTCTGCCGCAGACCGGCGGGCAGGACAGGTTGGATCACAGCAAGGTCGCCGCGCTCGGGCACGTCGGCGGGCAGACCCTGCGGCTGGCGGGGCGCGACAGCGAGCGCTGGCTGGAGCGCTGGCACGACGGCACCTGGCAGCGCTGGCTGGCGGTGCCGGCCAGGCCCGAGGTCAACGTCTTTCAGGCCGCGTTCGTGCAAGACCAGGAGCGCGTCGGCCTGTTCGAGGTCTCGGGTGCCAGTTGGCGGGTCTACCTGGTGGGCCCCGACCAGAAGATCACCACCAGGACGTTCGACTCGTTCGTGCCCGCCGCCGCGACGTGCGCGGTCGACGGCACCTCGCTGCTGGCGCTGTCCTGGAACGGCCTGGCGACGGCGCGGGTTGCCGATCTCGGCAGCGCCGATCCATTCCAGCACCTGGCCGACGACCGCACCGTCGATCCCGACCTGGTGCGCCTGAGCTGTGCCGACCGCCAGGCGCTGGTGGCCTTCGGGCGGGCCGAGGGTGGCCCGGTCCATCTGGCGCCGTCGTCCGACGGCGGCCGCAGCTTCCAGCGGCTGCAGGGCGGCGCCCAGCGCCGTGGCCCCTTCGCGCTCGTCGGCGATCCCATGCAGGTGCGCCTGTACTACGCGCGCGGTGAGGCGCGCGAGCTCGTGCGTCGCACCGGCAGCTTCGGCAAGCATGGCTTTCACCTCGACGACGAGGTCCGGCTGGGCAGTCCGGCGGGCACGCTGACCGCGGCGGTGCCCGGCACGGCCGCGGACCTGCTGGTGCTGCAGGACGAGCTCGGCGTGCCCACGCTGTACCGGGCCGCGCGCTGAGGCCGCGCGCCGAGCTTGGCGCCGGACACGGCTTGCGCGGACCCGGGGCTGACCGCAAGATGGACCCAGCAGCAGGCAGGAGAGCCCAGCGTGAACGCGTTCGAGACCCCGGTCGAGTTTGGCGTCGGCCCCGACGCCGAGTTTCCCTATGCGGCCACCGTCGCCGGGGCGCGCTGGGTGCTGCGCGTCAACGACTTCCCGGCCGAGCCGATGTGGACCCTGCTGGTCGATGACGTCGAGATCGTGACCTTCGACAACGACCAGTGGCCGGCGGCCTGGAAGCGCTACGACTACACCGGGTAGGCCCGGCTGGCCGCTACTCGCCGGTGAAGACCGGCTTGCGCTTCTCGATGAAGGCGGCCATGGCCTCGGCCAGGTCCTTCGAGTGCAGGAAGGCGGCGTTCCAGGTCGCGGCGTAGCGCAGGCCGTCGGCCACCGATTTGTCCTGTCCAAAAGCCATCACTTGCTTGACACCCTGTACAGCCAGCGGCGGGTTGTCGGCGATCTCGCGCGCGGTCTGGCGCGCCGCGGCCAGCAGCGCGGCCTCGTCGGGGTAGACCTCGCTGACGAGGCCGATGCGCAGGGCGCGCGCGGCGTCGATGTCCTTGCCGGTCAGCGCCAGCTCGCGGGTGTGACCCTCGCCGATGATGTAGGGCAGCCGCTGCAGGCTGCCGATGTCGGCCACGATGGCCAGCTTGACCTCGCGCAGGCTGAAGCTGGCGTTCTGGCTGCACAGGCGCACGTCGCAGGCGGCGATGAGATCGAGCCCGCCGCCGATGCAGCGCCCGGTGATGGCGGCCACGATGGGCTTGCGACAGGCGGCGACGCGGTCGCAGGCCTGCTGCATGTCGCCGATGACGTCGAGCAGGCGCGCGCGCGGCCCCGCCAGCGGCGCTCCGGTCAGCAGCGGGCCGAGGTCACCCGCCATCACCATGCCGGCCAGGTCGAGGCCGTAGCTGAAGTGGCCCCCGGCGCCGCGGATGATGATGGCGCGCACCGCGGGGTCGCGGTCGAGCGCGCTGAACAGGATGGGCATCTCGCGCCAGAACGCCGGGCCCATGGCGTTGCCCTTGCCGGGGCCGCGCAGCACGACCTCGGCGACATGGTCGGCGAGGTCGACGGTCAGGGAGTCATAGCTGGTCGGCGTGGCGGCGGCGGCGGGGGCGGACATGCGCGGCAGCTTACAGCCACAACCCCCCGCATGGATCGGGGATGGTTCCTTGTACCGCGCAGGTCACCGCATGACGGCGGCGCCGTCCGTGAGGTTCGTCGAGCCGCGGCGTGGGCGGCGGGTCACGGGGTGTCGTCGAAGCCGACGCGGTGCTCGAACAGCTCGTCGCGGACATCCTCGCTGTCGTCGAAGGAGTCGCGCGTGGTCGACAGCGCCAGCCCGACCAGGAAGCTGCGGCGGGGGTAGATCACCGACTCGGCGCGCAGGTTGAGCGCGGGCAGATCGAAGATCAGCGACAGGTAGGAGACCCCGCCGATGCTGCGGCGGCGCTTCTCGACCAGCACGCCGCCGGCCGAGGTGATGATCTGATCCGACATCGCCTCGACCAGCTCGGTGGTGAGCTGGACCTCGGTGGGGAAGATGGAGGCCGACAGGATGGCGGCCTGGCCGTCGATCTCGCCCGAGCCCTGGACCAGCTCGGTGGTGTTCTCGGCGAAGCCGAAGCCGGGCGGCACCGCGACATAGAAGGAGTAGCGCGAGCTGTGAAACAGGCTGGCGCGCGGCAGATCGAGGTCGGGCCGTGGGCCGGCCAGGTTGGACGGGCCCGGGGGCAGCGAGGGGTCGGGATCGTGCGAGGGCCCCGGCGCGAAGGTGGGCGAGGGCGAGGGCGTGTCCGAGGCGTCGTCCGAGCCGCCACGGAAGAAGAGGAAGTAGGCGCCGACGCCGAGGCCGGCGAGGATGACCAGGAGCGCGAGGATGAGCGGCGTGCGCGAGCGCGCCGGCGCCGCGGTGGTGCTGAACGCGGGCGCGGAGGCCGGCGGCGTGATGACGGCGGCGGGGATCTGCGCGACCGCGGACGGCGGCGGATAGGCCGCGGGCGCGGGGGCGGTCTGCGGATAGGCGGCGGGCGCCGGGCCGGTCTGCGGGTAGGCGGCGGGCGCGGGGCCGGTCGGTGGGTAGCCGATCGGGGCGCCGGTCTGGGGGTAGGCCGCGGACGCCGGGCCGGTCTGCGGATACGCCGGGCCGGTCTGCGGATACGCCGGGCCGGTCTGCGGATACGCCGGGCCGGTCTGCGGGTAGCCCGCGACCGCCCCGCTGGGGACGTGGGTGGGCGGCGGCGTGAAGGCGTGCGCCACCGGGGGCGTCGCCGCCATGGTCGCCTGGTAGGCCGCGGCGGGCTGGCCGCCGGTCGGGGTCACGCCGGGGCCGCCGCCGCCGAGGGCGTCGCGCAGGCGGGCCAGCTCGGCGCGCAGGACCTCCATGCCCTCGGGGCGCTGCTCGCGCGGCTTGGCCATGCAGCGCGCGATGAGCTGCTTGAGCGTCGGGTCGACCTGCACCTCGGGGCGGCGCTGCTCCATCGGGATGGGCTGCGAGTGCAGGTGCATGCTGAGCATCGCGGGCAGCGTCTTGGCGTCGAACGGCAGCCGCTGCGTCAGCATCTCGTACAGCATCACGCCCAGCGCATAGACGTCGGCGCGGCCGTCGACCTTCTCGCCCAGGATCTGCTCGGGCGACATGTAGAGCGGGGTGCCCAGGATGTCGCCGACCCGGGTCACCGCCGGGAAGGCGCTGACGCCGCCGCCGCCGGCGCCCGCGGGCGCGTCGCGCATCTTGGCGATGCCGAAGTCGAGCACGCGCGCGAAGTCGCGGCGCCCGGCGCGCTCCGACAGCATGACGTTGTCGGGCTTCAGATCGCGGTGCACGATGCCGTGGGCGTGGGCGTCGGCCAGCGACGACGCCACCTGCTCGGCGATGTCGCACACCCGGGCCCCGGTCAGCGGCCCGTCGTCGGCGATGACCGCGCGCAGACTGCGCCCCGGGATGAGCTCCATGGCGATGAACAGCAGGCGCGCGCCGTGCTCCGAGGTCTCGCCGAAGTCGTACAGCGTGACGGTGTGCGGGTGCGACAGCTTGGCCGCGGTCTCGGCCTCGGCGTGGAAGCGCTGCACGTGCTCGCGCCCGGTGAACACCGCGGGATCCAGCACCTTGAGCGCGACCATGCGGCGCAGCGAGACCTGCTCGGCGCGGAACACCGTGCCCATGCCGCCCTGGCCCAGCTTGGCCAGCACGCGGTAGCGCCCGCCGATGGTCTTGCCGACCAGGTTGGCCAGCGGCGACTCGTCGATGGTGGCCGCCGGCGCCGCCTGCGCCGTCATGGTGCTGGTCAGACCGCCGCCGCACTTGGGACAGAACTTGGCGCTGTCGATGGCCTGGGCCTGGCAGTGCGGGCAGATCACGGCCGAACCATACCATTCGCGCTAAGATGGGGCATGTCCGACCGCTTTCTCGAGGATCACCGGCGTCCCCTCGGGGGCTACGATCGCATCCACTTCGACGAGGCCGAGATCATCGCGCTGCGCTCGCGCATCGATCTCGACACCCCGCTGCGGGTGCACTGGGAGTGGGACTACATCCGCGAGGTCGAGTCGCTGCGCGCCCTCTACGAGCGCGGCAAGAAGGCGCAGTGGAACGTCGAGACCGACATCGACTGGTCGGTCGAGATCCCCGAGACGGCGTTCGCGATGCCGTGCGAGCAGACCGTGTTCGGCATGGTGCTGCGCATGATGGGCGCGCCCGAGGCCATGCAGATGCGCGCCGCGCGCGACGAGCTGGCGCACGGCTTCTCGCAGCTCCTGCACGGCGAGCAGGCCGCGCTGCAGCTGACCGCGCAGCTGGTCAACACGGTGCCCGACATGGACGCCAAGATGTTCGCCGGCCAGCAGGTCGCCGACGAGTGTCGCCACGTCGAGGTCTTCGCCAAGGCGCTGGCGCGCAAGTTCGGCGAGGTCCACCCCATCGATCCCAACATCAAGTTTCTCCTCGACGAGATGCTGTCGACGCCGAACTGGCACTACAAGACCATCGGCATGCAGGTCATCTTCGAGGGCGTCGCCATGGGCATCATCACCGACATGGGCACCCGCACGCTGAACCCGCTGGTGCGCCAGATCATGCGCTACGTGGCGCGCGACGAGGCCCGGCACGCCGCCTTCGGCGTGCTGGCGCTGCGCGACCAGCTGCCCAGGCTGAGCCAGCAGGAGCGCGACGACGCCGAGGACTTCACCTGGCGCTGCCTCGAGGTGGTCGCCAACGGCCTGATGACCGGCCTCATCGACTGGGTCGCGCCGCGCTACGGCCTGGCCCCCGACGTGGTCGCCGAGGCGGTGTTCTCGAACCCGCCATTCTGGGACGGCCGCTACAACATGTTCAACCACACCGTGCTGCCCAACCTGCGCAAGCTCGGCATCGTCACCGAGCGCACCCGGCCCAACTACGACCGTTTCCGCCTGTGGGAGAAGTCGGCGCCCTACGGCACCAAGCCGCTACCCAGGGAAGAGTTCTACCAGGGCGAGTGAGCGCGGCCGCGGCCGCTACTCGATGCGGCAGTTGCCGCTGGCGTCGCACACCTTCCAGCGTCCGCTGCGCCCCGACGGGTAGTTGTTCATGATCCCGATCACGAGCTTGTGCCGGGCGGCCTCGTCCTGCGACAGCGCGGCCATCGCGGCCCTGATGTCGTCGCCGGTGGTCAGCGGGCCGACGGTCTGGCCGTCACAGTCGATGAAGAAGCCGCGGAACTGCGCCACCTGCTGGTGGATCATCTGGCAGCCCTTGCCGAAGGTCATGGCGTCGCCGTCGAGCTTGAACGGCGGCGGATCGGCGCCGGAGTTGTCGGCCAGGGCGTCGAAGCTGCGCCCGATCGTGATGTCGCGACCCTGGAAGGGCAGGGTGTAGCAGCTGCGGAAGACCTCGCTGGCGGTGCTCGCCGCCAGGATGCAGGTCGACACCGCCTCGGGCGGCGGCTGGGCCTCACACTCGGCCACCACGCCGGCCTCGGTCTTGCTGGCGATGTCGTCGCGCATCTCCTGGGTGCCCGACTCGCGGATGAGGGCGAACTCCCTGGCCACCACGGCGGCGCAGCTGCTCGGGTTGCCCGCACCGGAGGGGCCCTCGCCGAGCTCGGGTGGCGCGATCCCGGCGCCCTCCTCGGCGCCCGCGCTGGGCGGCGCCTCGCCTGGCGCGCGCGACGGCAGCTCGGGTCCACCCGGGCCGCCGGCCTGGTCCGACGCGCGCTCGACGCCATCATCGGCCTTGTCAGCCTTCTTCTTCTTGCAGCCGGCGCCCAGTGACAGGAGCAGCGCCAGCCCCAGCATGCCCGCACGTGTCATCGTATCCCCCCCGGGTGACCTGTCGAGGCTACCACTTCTTGAAGATGACCCACACCGCGGCGGCGATCAGCACGAAGCCGAGGATGTGGTTCCAGCGCAGCGGCTCGCGCAGGTAGAACGTGGTGAAGGCGCCGAACACCACCAGGGTCAGGACCTCCTGGATGGTCTTGAGCTCGACCGCCGAGAAGCGGCGCGAGCCGATGCGGTTGGCCGGCACCTGCAGGCAGTACTCGAAGAAGGCGATGCCCCAGCTGACCAGGATGACCAGCCAGAGCGCCTTGTGCTTGTACTTGAGGTGGCCGTACCAGGCGAAGGTCATGAAGACGTTGGACAGCGTGAGGAGGCCGATGGTCACCATGCCTGCGCAGCATAGCGGGGCAGGGCGGCGAGGTGATACGATCCGCGGTGCATGAAGCCGCATCGTCGTGGTCGCGTCGCTCCCGGGATCCTTGCGCTGCTGGTCGTGTCGGCGCTGTCGGCGACCCTGACCGGGTGCGGCGACAACCAGGTCCGGCCCAATCCCATCGGCACCGGCGCGCAGACCAGCATGATGGTCGGCCCGGCCGGCGGAATCGTGCGCCTGGGCGGCGCCGCCATCCAGTTCCCGCCCGGTGCGCTGCCGGCCGACACCATGATCACCATCACCTCGACGCTGGAGCGGCCGCCGGGCAGCTTCTCGCGCTGGTACTCGGCGGTGTACCGCTTCGAGCCCGAGGGGCTGACCTTCGCCACGCCGGTCCAGGTCGCGCTGCGCCTCGACAGCCCAGGGCCCAATCCGGCGCTGTACTGGTCGCAGGCCGGCGGTGGCCCCGGGTTCGACAACCTGGGCGGGATCGTGTCGCCCGACAGCATCGTGTCGCCCGACAGCATCGTGTCACCCGACAGCCTGGTGGCGTCGATCACGCACTTCTCGCGCGGCTTCGTGGCCGCCAGCGACGGCGGCGTGGCGGATGGCGGCGTCGCCGACGCCGGCAAGCTCGACGGCACGGTCGGGGACGGCGCCATGATCGACGGCGGCGGGCAGCAGCCCTGCGACAACACCGTGGCGGTGCCGACCACGGCCGCCAACATGGAGCAGCAGGTGGCGGCCACGCCCCCGGTCGAGAGCGGCGGCACGCTGACCAGCGGCCACGTCAACCTGTCCGCGGTCCAGATCTTCACCGGCCCCACGGGCCCCACGGGCCCCACCGGCAACAGCCTGCGCGAGGGCCTCGACATCACGGTGCTCAGCCCGACCGAGGCGATCTTCCAGTTCGCCGGGCAGTTCAACGGCGGTCCCGTGGTGCGCGCCAACTTCATGGCCACCATCAACGGCGCGAGCTTCACCATGGTCCCGCTGTGCCTGGGCCCGCCGCCGCGCACCGGCACCTTCAGCGCCACCAGCGTGCTGACCATCCAGGAGCCCGGGCCGGCCGGCATGGCCATCCAGTACACCTACGGGCCGTAGCGTCCGGGCGCCCGCCCCGGCGGCGGCGTCGGACTACTCGGTCAGCAGCGCGCGATTCGCGGCCACGCCGTGCAGGAAGCGGGTGCGCATGTCGGCGTCGGCGATGGCCGCCGCGACCTCCTGGATCCGGGTGCGGCCGCGCGCGCGCACCGCGCGGGCCTCGTCGGCGCGGCCACACGCGGTCAGCGCCTGGGCGTGGACCAGGAAGATCTCGGCCTCGTCCTCCTCGACCCCGCCGAGCTCGTCGCGCAGCGCCAGGGCCTGGGTCGACAGCGCCAGCGCGGCCTCGGGATCGTTGCGGCGCAGGCGCAGCTCGGCGGCGATGACCAGCGCCAGCACGCGCAGCCCCGGGAGGCCGAGGTCCTGGGCGGCGCCGGCGGCGCGACCGGCCTCGGCGATGTCGGCCAGCTCGGGCGCACGCATGAGCTGGGCGCGCACGCGGTACACCCGCGTCACCAGCGCCAGGCGCGGGTCGGCCAGCGCGGCCGCCAGCGCGGCGGCCTCGTCGAGCGCCTGCATGGCCTCGTCGAGCTGCCCGAGCATGCTGCGCGAGTAGGCTAGGTTGCACAGCACATAGCCCTCGGTGAGCCGGTTGGACACGCGCCGGCAGCCGTCGAGCGCGGCGCCCAGCGCGACCGCGGCCTCGCCATACCAGCCCACGCGGTTGTAGGTGTCGGCCAGGTTGGCCTCGGCCCCGGCGGCTCGGCGCACATCGCCGAGCTCGCGGTACAGCGCGGCGGCCTCGCGGAAGGCGGCCACGCGTCCGCCCAGATCGCCGCGCTGCGCGGCCACGTTGGCGATGCAGTGCGCGGCCACCGCGCGGGTCTCGGGGCGCAGGCGTCCGCGCAGCCCACCGAGCTCGGCCAGCGCGCTGTCGGCCTCGGCCATGCGTCCCGCGAAGGCCAGCGCCAGCGCGTCCCAGGCCAGCGCCAGCCCGAGGGCGTCGAGATCGCCGGCCGCGTGCGCCGCCAGCACCGCCTGCGCCGCCAGCGGGTGCGCCTCCGCGCTCTGGCCCAGGCGCGAGCGCCGCACCGCCTCCTCGGTCAGCGCGCGGGCGCGCTCGACGTCGCTGCGCGCCGCGGCCAGGGCCGCCGCCAGCTCGGCGCCCTGCTCGGCGCGCCGCCCCGCGAACTGCGCCGCCGCGCTGCGGGCCATGCGCAGCGCGAAGGTCTGCTCGGCGGGCGCGCCCATGCTGAAGGCGCGCTCCGAGTAGGCCATCACGGCGCGCGGATCACCGTGGCGCCCGGCGCGCAGCGCGGCCTCGGCATACAGGCGGGCCGCCGCGGTTGGCTGCCCGCCGTGCTCGTGGTGGAAGGCGGTCTCCTCGGGCGGGATGCCCGGGGTGTGGCGCAAGAGCTCGGCGGCGCGGCGGTGCAGCTCCTGGCGCTGCTGGTCGGGGATCATGCGGTAGGCGACCTCGGCCGCCAGCGAGGTGCGGATGGCGTAGCGCTCGCGCCCGACCTGGCCCTGGCGGACCAGGAAGTCGCGTCGCGTCAGGCCGTACAGGCGGCTCGACACGCTGGCCTCGGCGTCGGCCTTGTCACCCAGCGCCAGCACCTCGTCGGCGCTGAAGGCGCGGCGGAACAGCGCGCCACGCATGATCAGCGCCTTGTCGGGCGCGGGCAGGTGATCGAGCCGGGCCTGCACCGCGGCCTCGACGGTGACCGGCAGCGGCAGGTCGGCGCGCTCGCCGCCGAGCTGGCCCTGGCTCTGAAGCTCGAGCAGGATCTGCTCGGCGAACATCGGGTTGCCGGCGCTGCGCTCGGTGATGGCCTCGATCAGCGCGGGCGCCAGCAGGCGGCCGGTCAGCTGCTGGGCCAGGCTGGCGATCTCGGGCGCCGCCAGCGGGCGCGGCTCGATGCGCACCACGTCGCCCTCGCCCAGGAAGCCGGGGCGCTCCTCGAGCAGCTCGGGCCGCCCGGTGGCGAACAGGAAGAAGGGCGACTTCGAGAGGCGCCGCGCCAGGTCCTCGAGCAGCGCCAGCGACTCCGGGTCGGCCCACTGCAGATCCTCCAGGATGAGCACCACGGTGCCGCGCTCGGTCAGGCCGCCGAAGTACTCGTGCAGCGAGGTGCGCAGCCGGTCGGCCATCAGCTGCGGGTCCTTGCGCGCCGCCGCCAGCCGCGGCGTCTCCGGCATCGGCACCCCGAGCAGCTGGCCGAGGAACTCGACACACTCGTCGCTGCGCGCGCCCAGGGACTCCTCGATGAGGTGGCGCACGCCATGGCGGCGCTCGACCACGGTGGCGTGCGCGTCGGAGCTCGACCAGCCCAGCGCGGAGGCGCCCTGCTGCGCGCGCCGCTCCAGCGCCGAGGCCATCAGCCCGAGCGCGGTCTGGGCCCGGCGCGGGCTGGCGCGCCCGGTCAGCGCGCGCGCCCCGGGCTGCTCGGCGACCATGCGCTCGAGGGCCTGGCGCAGCCGCGTCTTGCCGCTGCCGGCGGGCCCCGTGATCAGCACGGCGCGGCCGCGGCGCTCGCGGATGACGTCGGCGAAGCTGCCATGGATGATGTCGAGCTCCTGCTTGCGCCCGAGCAGCGGCCGCTCCACGCGGGCGGCGCGGCGCGCGACCTCGTCGCTGGCGCGCAGCACGCGGAACACCGGGCCCACCGCCTCCAGCGCGAAGTGCGCCTCCAGGTGGCGCGCGCCCGCGGCGTCGGTGGTGACGCCTGGCCCGGCGCCGCCCAGCGCGGCCTCGGCGCGGGCCACCGCCTCGCCGGCGACGATGCCCTCGCCGCTCTGCCCGGCGCGGCCGGAGGCCACCGCCATGCGCCTGGCCACGCCACGGGCGGCCAGCGCGGCCCCCGCGGCGCGCTCGATCTCGTCACCCTCCCAGGCCTCGGCGCCGAACAGGCCCAGCGCGCGCTCGCCCAGCAGGGGCAGGAAGGCGCCGCCCGCGGCCGTGATGATGCCCTGCAGCGCCACCGCGTCCTCGACCGCCTCGGCCAGCAGCACGGCCAGGATGCGGCTCTCGCCCTGCTTGAGGCCGGGGCGCGGCGGCGCCGGTGCGGGCGTCGCGCCCGCGCGCAGATCGGCCTCGCGCAGCGCCAGCGCGAAGGCCTCGGCGCTGCTCCAGCGCTCGGCGGCCGACTTGCTGAGCGCCTTCTGCACCACCGCGACCAGCGCCGGCGGCACCGTGGCCGGCAGGGGTGGCAGCTCCTCCATCATGACGGCCAGGATGGTGCCGACCAGGGTCTCGCGATCGAAGGGCAGCTTGCCGCACAGGGCCTGGTACAGCACCATGCCGATGCCCCAGATGTCGCTCTTCTCGTCGATGTGACGCTGGCCGCGCGCCTGCTCGGGCGACAGGTAGGCCGGGGTGCCGACCACCGCGCCCGACACCGTCATGCGCGCGTCGGTGGCCGACAGCGCGATGCCGAAGTCGACCACCTTGACGGTGCCGTCCTTGCACTCGAACAGGTTGGACGGCTTGAGATCGCGGTGGATGATGCCCTGCTTGTGCGCCGCGGCCAGGCCGGCCAGGGCCTGCCCGCACAGGCGCACCGCCTCCTCGGGGGCGAGCGGGACGCCGGCCCCGATGCGCTGGTCGAGGCTCTGACCCTCGAGCAGCTCGAAGGCGATGTAGGGCGAGCCGTCGTCGGCGCGGCCGGCGCCCAGCACCTTGACCACGTTGGGGTGATCGACGCGCGTGCGCTGCTCGCGCTCGAAGCGGCGCACGCTGTCCTCGCTCATGTTCTTGTTGCGGATGAGCTTGACCGCGGCGGCGCGGCCCTCGGGCGAGGTGGCGCGGTAGACCACGCCCATGGCGCCCTGACCCAGGACCTCGTGCAGCTGGAAGCCATCGATGGCGACGGCGCCAGCGCGTCCCGCGGCGTCAGGTGGAGCGTCGAAGGGGCCGGCCACGGCCCATGATAACCGAGTCCTTCAGTCGGCGGGCAGCGGCTCCAGCTCGGTGTCGGGCACCTCGGGCTCGCACTCGATGTTGCCGAAGGGGGTGTAGACCCGGATGATGGGCTCGATGCCGCGGCCGCGGCGCTGCACCACCGGGTAGTAGCTGGTCTTGAGCAGCACCCCGAAGGTCTCGCCTTGCGCGCGCAACACGGTGCCCTCGGGCAGGCGCACCGAGCGCGCCGGCGAGCCCCAGCCACCGACGCCGATGGAGCCGTGGCCGCGCAGGCCGCCGGGCGGCAGGTCGTGGACCGCCTTGGCGGCGACCCAGCCGCGCAGCTGGACGCCGCCGAGGTCGAGGACCACGAAGTAGAAGCCCTGCCAGCGCTGCCCGGTCTGCTCGCCCTCCACCCACTCGATGGACTTGCCCTTGCCCAGGGTCAGGCGCGCCAGCTCGCGGCCGCCCGGCGCGTCGAGGATGCGGGCGTCGCCGCGCACCTCGGCGTTGCCGCCGCTAGCGGGCAGCGGCTGGTCGGGGTACACGGTGCCGAGCAGCGCCTGCTCGACGAAGCCCGCGCTGCGGAACCGCTTCTCGGCATCGACGAAGCGGGTCTCCAGCCAGCCGGTGGCGCCCTTCTTGCGGCTGGGCTTGGCGCTGAGCCGGGTGCCCGGCGTGAAGTACACCCCAGCGGCGGGCGCCGGCGCGGTCCAGCCCGGGGTCATGAACGGCGCCGGCGGCGGCACCCGCGCCACGATGCGCGCCCCGGGCAGCGTGACCGTGGCCAGGCCCGTGCGCGCCATCCACAGCGCCAGGCGGAAGTTGGCGTTGGCGTAGACCGCGCGCACGCGCTCGGGGCTCTGGTCGACCACGACGTACTCGGTGCTGTCGTCGACCGGGGTCGGCCCGGCGGGCTTGCCCTTGCTGCGGGCGCTGCCGGCGTCGTCGCCATCGCCATCGTCGCTGGCCGGCGGTGTCAGCGGCGCGCCGTCGCGGGCCAGCGCCACCGCGGCCTGGAAGCCGCGCTGCGCGCGCAGGTTGAAGCGCGTGGCGACGTCCGGCTTGAGATAGTCGGGCAGCTTCGCGACCACGGCGTCCGACAGCTTGGCCTGCGCCGGCCCGGCCAGCGTGAGCAGGATGGCCATGGCCAGGACCCGCGCCCCTCGTGTCGTCCCCATTGCCGGATGATACCAGCGTCCCGGGCCCTGATTTCGCCACCCTCGCTGCGCCACCTGCACTAGAGTCCGCCCCATGACTGCCCAGGCACCCGTCGCTGGCCGCCGCGTCCTCTATGGCGTGGCGCTGATCTGCTTCGCCAACCTGATGCTCGAGGTGGTGCTGACGCGCATCTTCTCGGCGACGATGTACTACCACTTCACCTTCCTGGCCATCGCGCTGGCGCTGTTCGGCCTCGGCGCCAGCGGGGTCTATGTCTATGTGCGCAGCGAGCGCTTCACGCCCGCGACGCTGCCCGAGGATCTGGCGCGCAACGCCCGGCGCTTCGCGGCCACCACGCTGCTGGCGCTGATCTACTGCCTGGCCAACCCGATCGACATCGTCATCGTGACCGGCACCAACCAGATCCCGGTGTTCACCTCGCGCACCGTGCTGCAGCTCATCCTGCTCAACGGCACCGCGGCGCTGCCCTTCTTCTTCGCCGGCATGGTGGTCGCGCTGGCGGTGTCGCACTACCGGGCCCAGATCGACCGGCTGTACTTCTACGACCTGTGCGGCGCCGGTGTGGCCGCGCTGCTGGCCGGCACCATGCTGGGGATCTTCGGCGGCCCCTCGCTGCTGATCGTGGTCGGCGTGCTGGCGCTGGTCGGCGCCGCGCTGTTCCAGACCCCGAAGACCACGCTGGGCTGGGCCCCGCTGGCCGCCATGTTGACGCTGCTGGTGGTCAACCTGGTCAAGCCCGTCATCGCGGTGCCCACCGTCAAGGGCGTGCGCGCGGATCGCACCGTGTTCGAGCGCTGGAACGTCTTCTCGCGCGTCACCGTCGAGCAGATGAAGGGCGAGATGATGATCAAGATCGACAACAGCGCGGCCACCCAGGTCACGCCGGCGTCGGTCGCGGCCAGCCCGCGCTGGAAGACCGAGATCAGCGCCATCGCCTACGCCATCTTCCCCGGCGGCCCCGACAGCAGCCTGATCATCGGCCCCGGCGGCGGTCGCGACGTGGCCCACGCGCTGGGCGCCGGCACCAAGCGCGTCACCGGCGTCGAGGTCAACCCGATCATCGCCAAGGTGATCATGCAGGACAAGTTCCTGAAGGAGAGCGAGGGCCTGTACAAGGACGCCCGCGTGCGCATCGTGGTCGACGACGGGCGCAGCTTCGTGCGCCGCTCGCGCGAGCACTATGACGTCATCCAGGCCTCGCTGGTCGACACCTGGGCGGCCACCGCGGCGGGCGCCTTCGCGCTGACCGAGAACACGCTGTACACGATGGAGGCGTTCGCCGACTACTACGACCACCTCAGCGACGACGGCGTGCTGACCATGACGCGCTGGTACACCGGTGATCACGGCGAGACCGCGCGCCTGGTGGTGCTGGCGGCGGGCGCCCTGGAGAAGCGGGGCATCGCGCCGGGCGCGACCCGGCGCCACCTGGTCCTGGTGCAGCACGGCAGCCTGGGCACGCTGATCGCCAAGCGCACCGAGTTCAGCGCCGACGAGCTCGCGCGCCTGGACGCCGCGGTCAACGCCGCCGGCTTCCAGATCGTGCTGTCGCCCAGCATCGGCGACGGCAGCGGCCTGGCCGACATGGTCGACAACGGCGCCTGGAGCAGCGCGGTGACCAGCCGCTTCGAGGATCTGCGCCCGCCCACCGACGACCGGCCGTTCTTCTTCTACTTCGTCAAGCCGGGCACGCTGCTCCGGCGCATCACCAACATGGGCGGCTCGATGGCCGACGCCGCGGTGTGGATCTTGATCGCGGCGGGCGCCTCGGTGGCCGCCTTCGCGCTGGCCTTCATCCTGCTGCCGCTGCTCCTGCACAAGCGCGGCGTGCTGACCGCGGGGACCGGGCGCGATCGGCGCCGGCGCCTGGTGGCGCTGACCTACTTCGCGCTGATCGGGCTGGCCTTCATGGTGGTCGAGATGGCGCTGATGCAGAAGTTCGCGCTGTTCCTGGGCCATCCCTCGTATGCGCTGCTGGTGGTGCTGTTCTCGCTGCTGGCCGGCACCGCCATCGGCGCGCGCCTGTCGGGGCGGCTGGGGGACAAGGTCGGCGGCGGCCGGCTGCCGCTGATCGCGGCCGGGGCGACCGCGCTGCTGGCGCTGGTGTACTCGTTCGTGCTGGGGCCGGCGCTGCACGACTGGGTGGCGTGGGCGCTGCCGGCGCGCATCGCGCTGTCGGGCGTCCTGGTCGGGCTGTGTGGCCTGGCCATGGGCATGCTGCTGCCGAGCGGCGTCAAGCTGACCGCGCGACATGACGCCGAGCTGATCCCGTGGGGCTGGGGCCTGAACGGCGCGGCCTCGGTCATCGGCACGGTGGGCGCGACCATCACGGCGATCCAGGTCGGCTTCCGCACCACGCTGGTGGTCGGCGCGGTGCTGTACCTGCTGGCGGGAGGCGCGGCGCTGCTGCTGGACCAGCTGGCCAAGGCGCCGGCCGCGGCGACGCCCGATCAGAAGGCGGACAAGAAGCCTGAAAAGAAGGCCGACGAGAAGGCCGGCGAGAAGGCCGGCGACGCCAAGGCCGAGGCCGTGCGCGCGGGCTGACGCTACAGGCTGTAGCTGAGGGTGATGTCGGGGTAGATCTCGTCGCACTCCTCGGTGCACTCCGAGACCACGCGCTCGTAGACGATGCCGAGGCCGATGACCAGGCCGCCGCTGCCGTAGCTGACCAGCCCGGCGCGGCCGCCCACGGTGTCGAGGTCCGGCCCGGCGCCATCGCCGCCGAGGAACCAGTGTGAATAGAAGGCGCCCACGTAGGGCTTGAGCGAGACCGGCGCGCCGACGAAGACGTAGCGCAGGGCAGGGCTGAGCTTGGTCACGGTGGGCTCGCCGCCGAACCAGTGCACGGCCTGCACCGAGGGCTCGAGGCCGCGCAGGACGTAGTAGCCGAACCCGCCGCCCAGCACGTAGTAGCGCTGGTCATAGCTGCGCTGGGTCGAGAAGCCGAAACCCAGGCTGATGCGGCCCCGATCGAAGGGCGTCGGCGCGCGCGGCGGGGCAGGGGGGATGGGCACCAGGGTTGGTGCCGGAGACGGCGACGGCTCGGGCTCGTCTTCGGGAACCGGCGCCGGCACGGGTTCCGCGGCGACAGCGCTGCCGTCGTCGGGCGCGCCACCGGGGACCGGCTCGTCGTCCTGGGCGCGCGCGAGGCTGGGCCAGGTGCAGCACAGGAGCAGCAGCGCGAGCGATGTGTTGCGCACGCGACAATCGTACCAGGTGTACGATTGCGAGGCGCGCGACTGCGCGGGAGGGCGAGATGGCTGACACGTGGCACCTCAAGGAGAGGCTTCGCATCGCGATCGCGTGTGTGCCGCTGGCACTCGCAGGCTGCACCAAGAGCCCACGCGAGGGCACCAGGCCGTCGCCCACGGCGATGGCGGCCGATGCCGCGGTCATGGTCGCGGTGGTGGTCGATGCCGGCACGCTGGTCTCGGCGTCGCCGACGCCCGAGCCGACGCCGATCAAGCCCCCGGACTGGAACATGCCGAGCTGCCCGAGCGGCGACTGGTGTGGCACCACGGCGGTGGCCGGCAAGATGAAGATGAAGGGCGGCACCACGGTGCTGGGCTGCCCCAGCGAGCTCGATCTCAAGAAGCGCCCCAAGGGTGACGTGCCGACCATCTCGGGTGAGCTGACCGGCCTCGACTGGGGCCAGCCCATGCTGGCCGAGCAAGCCACCAGCGAGCAGCGCAAGGCCGGCCCCGCCGACGCCTGCTGCTACCACTGGACGGTGCCCTGCCCGGGTGGCCGCCCCGCGCTGGAGGGCGGCCGCGCCCTGCTCGCCGACGTCTTCGCCGGCGCCGCCCGCCGCCCCCGCGCCAGCGACGCCGACCTCGGGCTCGACACGCTCATCGGCCGCGACGACCTGCGCCTGTGGCTGTCGCGCGCCTGGCTGGCCGACGCCCGCGCCGAGCACGCGTCGATCGCGTCGTTCGCGCGCGCCGAGGTCGAGCTGACCCTCGCCGGCGCACCCGCCGCGCTGCTGGCCGCCTGCCGCCGCGCCCGCGCCGACGAGGTCCGCCACGCCCGCGCCTGCTTCACCCTGGCCAGCGCCTACGCCGGCCGCCACCTCAGCCCCGGCGCGCTGCCCGAGCTGACCACGCGCCGCGGCCTGGCCGAGATCGCGGTCGCGACCTTCCTCGAGGGCTGCGTCGGCGAGACCATCGCCGCCCTCGCCGCGACCCGCGCCCTGGCCGCCTGCCGCACCCCCGGCGTCAGCCGCGTCCTGACCCGCATCGTGCGCGACGAGACCCGCCACGCCGAACTCGCCTGGCGCACCATCGCCTGGGCCATCGCCACCGGCGGCCCCGAAGTCCGCACCGCCCTGATTTCCGCAGCAACCGCCGCCCGCCTCGAGCACGAGCACGAGCACGAGCACGAGCACGAGCACGAGCACGAGCACGAGCACGAGCACGAGCACGTCCGCGCGCTCGGCCGCTTGTCCCCGCTGGCCCAATCCCAGGCCGCCCGCGACGCCTGGACCCAGATCATCACGCCCACGCTCTCCATCCTCTAGCTCTACATCTCTCCAATCATTCTAGATGCTTCCACATGTCCGCCCGACGCTCTGGCACCAACTTACAATCAGTCTTGACTGTTTGTTCCCCCTCCTCCATATATAGACCTCGTGGC
>JBGASF010000290.1:0-4042 GCA_044229835.1 Polyangia bacterium
CATCAAACCGCTGGGCCTGAGGGTGACGCGCATCGCCATGGGCATCCCGGTGGGCACGGACCTTGAGTTCGCCGACGAAGTGACGATGTCGAAGTCGCTCGAGAACCGCCGCGAGTTGTAGCTACCCCTTGGCGCGGCGGACGGCGCGCACAATCGGCTCAGGCAGCGCGTAGCGGGCGAACTCCTCGTCGGTGGCGGCGCACCAGCGCACCTCGCGCGACTCCTCGCTCACGCGCACCACCACGTCGGTCAGCGCCACCTCGGCGTCGGGGTACAGCGCGCCCAGGAAGCGGCGCACCACCAGGTCGTACAGCCGGCGCTCGTCACCGTCGAGGCCCGCGCCGGGCGCCCGCGCGGTCGGGATGATGGCGTGGTGATCGGACACCTTGGCGTCATCGACCACCCGGCGCCCCAGCCGCAGCGGCGCCTGACCCAGCGTGGTCACGAAGCCCGCGTAGGCCGGCACCTCGGCCAGCGCCGCCAGCACCGCTGGCAGCTCGCTCACCATGTCACTGCCCAGGTGGCGCGAGTCGGTGCGCGGGTAGGTCAGCACCTTGTGCCGTTCGTACAGCGCCTGCGCCAGCGTCAGCGTGCGCTGCGCGCTGAAGCCGAAGCGCCGGTTGGCGGTGCGCTGCAGCGCGGTCAGGTCGAACAGCAGCGGCGGCGGCTCGCGCACCACGCGCGACTCCACGCTGTGCACCCGCGGCCCGCGCGCATCGCCCGCGCTGCCATGCGCCGCGCAGCGCGCCACCACCTCGCCGGCCAGCGCCGCGCTGGGCAGCTGGGTCACCGCGCCATGGCCCCAGCGCGCGCTGAAGCGCGCCGCCCCCGGCCCGGTCGCCAGGCTGGCGCGCACCTCCCAGTAGTCGCGCGGCACGAAGGCGCGGATGGCCGCCTCGCGCTGCACCAGCATGGCCAGCGTCGGGGTCTGCACCCGCCCGATCGACAGCAGCTGCTCGCCGCCGGCGCGGCGCAGCCCCAGCGTCACCGCGCGGGTCGCGTTCATGCCCACCAGCCAGTCGGCCTCGCTGCGCGAGCGCGCCGCGTCGGCCAGCGCGTCCAGCTCGGCGCTCGGGCGCAGCGCCGCGAAGCCGCGCCGGATGGCCTCGTCGGTCAGCGACGAGATCCACAGCCGCCGCACCGGCGCGGTGCGCCCGGCGCGCTGCAGGATGTGCCTGAAGATCAGCTCACCCTCGCGCCCGGCGTCACAGGCGTTGACCACCACGGTGAAGCGGCGCTCGCGCAGGAGGTCCACCACCACGCGCAGCTGGGCCCGGGCCGAGGAGTGCCGCGCCGGGCGCAGCTTGAACTCGCCCGGCAGCATGGGCAGCGTCTCCATGCGCCACACCTTCCAGCGCCCGTCGTAGGCCGCCGGCTCCTCCAGCTCGAGCAGGTGGCCGATGCACCAGGTGATGACGTGGCCAGGCCCCTCGAAGCTGCCCTTGCCGCGCGCCGGCACCCCCAGGACCCGCGCCAGATCCCGCGCCACCGACGGCTTCTCCGCGACGATGAGCTGCACCGCGCCCCTCGCTCTAGTTGCACCCATCGCGAGATGGCGTCAAGCACGCGCGTGGATGGCGGGCGAAGGCGCCGGAGGGACCGGCCGGCCACGTGGCCGGCCCGCCGCGGAGTCGCGGCGTCAGCGGGTGGGGCCCCGTTGGGCTTGCCCAATGGGGCGGGGCGCAGCCCCGTTGCGATCGACTGGCCCCAGGCTCACTCATGTGAGAGAGCGAAGCTCGATCACATGAAGTGGGCCCGAGGTCAGCGCAGCTTGGCGAGGGCGTCCAGGTAGTCCGGCGGCAGCGGGGCCTCGAACTTCAGGGCCTCCTCGGTCACCGGGTGCACGAAGCCCAGCGTGGCCGCGTGCAGCAGCAGCCGCGGCGCCGGCAGCAGCTCGCCGCCGCGCGAGGTGTAGTCGCGGATGTACACCCGCTCGCCCACCAGCGGGTGGCCGGCCTCGCTGAGGTGGATGCGGATCTGGTGCGTCTTGCCGGTCTCCAGCTGGACCTCGCACACGGTGGCGCGCGGCAGGACCTCGAGCGCGCGCACGTGGGTCACCGCGCGCTTGCCCTGCGCCATGTGCGGCTGCCGCGCGCTGCCGCGCAGGCCGTCGCCACGGTCCTCGAGGAAGTAGCTCTCGATGCGGCGGCTCTCGACCTGGCCGTGGGCGACACACTGGTAGGTGCGCTCGACCTCGTGGGCGCGGAACTGCGCCGCCAGGCCGCGCTCGCTGAGCTTGCTCTTGGCGAAGGCCAGCAGGCCCGAGGTCTCCTTGTCGATGCGGTGGACCACGAACAGGGGCTGCTCGGTGGCGCGGCGACCGGCGCGCCGCCAGGCCGCGCGGATGACGTCCATCGCGGTGTCCTTGTCGTCGCGCTCGTAGGGCACGCTCTGGATCCCCGCGGGCTTGTTGATGATGACGACGTGGGTGTCCTCCCACACCAGGGCGGCGCGCGCGGCGTCGCCCGCGGGATCGGGCGCCGGCCGGGCCTCGTCGACCTCGACGGCCTGGCCCGGCTTGACGCGCAGCGCGCTGTCCAGCGAGCGCTCGCCGTCCAGGTTGACCTTGCCGCTCTCGCACAGCCGGCGCACCCGCGACCAGGCCACCGGGGCGCCGCCCCAGGCGGTCGCCAGGTGACGGCGCAGCGCCGCCGCCAGCGTCACGCCGTCATCTTCCGAGTCTGTGACGAACCGGGTCCGAGCCACGCCGGCATCCTACGCGGATCGCCGCGGGTTACAATGACGCGGCACCCGCATGTCCAGCCTCGACCAGGGCGAGTTCACCGGTAACCAGCGCTTCCAGGTCCTGTCCTGGCTGGGCGATGGCGGCATGGGCGTGGTCTACGAGGCGCTCGACCGCGAGCGCAACGCCCGCGTCGCGCTCAAGGCGCTGCGCAACATCAGCCCCGAGGCGGTGCGCCGCTTCAAGTCGGAGTTCCGCTCGCTGCAGGACATCCAGCACGAGAACCTCGTCAGCCTGGGCGAGCTCATCGAGGAGGAGGGCAACTGGCTGCTGACCATGGAGCTGGTCGACGGCGTGCACTTCCTCGAGTACGTGCGCGGCATCGACCCCGCGGCGCCGCCCGCGGTGCCGCCGCCGGCCGACCCGGCCCGGCTGCGCGCCGCCCTGCTGCAGGTCGCGCGCGGCCTCGACGCCCTGCACCGCGCCGGCAAGGTGCACCGCGACATCAAGCCGTCGAACCTGCTGGTGACGCGCGAGGGTCGCGTGGTCATCCTCGATTTCGGCTTCGTCAGCGAGGAGAAGGCGCACAAGAGCGACGTCCACGTGGTCGGCACCGCGGCGTACATGTCGCCCGAGCAGGCCGCGACCACGCGGGTGGCGCCGCCGGCCGACCTGTACAGCCTGGGCGTCATCCTGTACGAGGCGCTGACCGGGCAGGTGCCGCTGACCGGGATGCCGCTGGAGGTGCTGATGCGCAAGCAGCGCGAGGCGCCGCCGCCGCCGCGCGCGCTGGCGCCCGAGGTGCCGGCCGACCTCGACGCCCTGTGCGTGGCGCTGCTGGAGATCGCGCCCGAGCGCCGCCCCAGCGCGGCCCAGGTCATCGCGCGCCTCAGCCCGCACCCCGACCTCGGCGACCGCCCGCTGCCGTCACACAGCGCGCGCATCCCGCTGCCGCAGCACACGCCGCCGGTGTCGCAGGGGCGCGGCGCCAGCTTCGTCGGCCGCGCGCGCGAGCTGGAGGAGCTCCAGGCCGCGCTGCTGGCCAGCGCGCAGGCGCCGGTGACGGTGCTGGTCGAGGGCGAGTCGGGCCTGGGCAAGACCGCGCTGGTGCAGCACTTCATGCGCACCCTCGAGGACGCCGGCGAGGTGCTGTGCCTGCACGGGCGCTGCTACGAGCGCGAGTCGGTGCCCTTCAAGGCCATCGACGGCGTCATCGACGCGCTGGCGCGCCACCTGTCGCGGCGACCGGCCGCCGAGGTGGCCACCGTGCTGCCGCGCCGGGTCGGCCTCTTGCTGTCGCTGTTCCCGGCGCTGCGGCGCCTCGAGGCCGCGGCCGCGGGGCCGCACGAGGTGGTGGGC
>JBGASF010000291.1:0-3994 GCA_044229835.1 Polyangia bacterium
GGCGGCGCGCCAACACGCACTGGGCGGTGCGCGAGCGGCTGGCCGAGCACGGCGCCATCCCGGTGGCCGAGCGCGTGGTGCGCGACGGCAAGTACGCCAGCGCGGCCGGGGTCTCGGCCGGGATCGATCTGGCGCTGGTGCTGGCCGAGGAGCTGGCCGGGCGCGCGGTGGCGCAGGCCATCCAGCTGGGCATCGAGTACGACCCGGCGCCGCACCTGGACGCCGGCGATCCGCGGCGCGCGCCGGCCGAGATCAGGGACGCCGTGCTGGCGCGGGTGCGCGGCCGCGACGCCGCGCTGAAGCAGCAGGCGGGCTGAGTCGGCGGTCAGCGCGCTGCAGCAGCCGGCCGGCCGAGCCGGCGGGTCAGCGCGTGCCCCAGGTCAGCCACCAGCGCGTCGCGCTGCCGCTGGAGCTCGAGACGCTGCGCGGCGGCGGATCGCCGGGGCCGACGTTCTTGATCTCGCCCTCGATGAGGCGGTGCTCGCGCGGGGCGACCTCGCGGCTGGTGCGGCCGCCGAACTCGGGGATGTTGATCGACGAGTAGCGGTAGCGCAGCACGCGCACGTCGGTGGTGCTGTCGTTGATGACCCAGCTCTGGCCGGCGTGGGTGGTCAGCGGCACCGGGCCGTAGCTGGCCTGGTAGGTGGCGTCGGTGACGAGGACCAGCTTGCGGACCTGGACCCGGCCGTCCTGCTCGACGATGACGAAGACGCGGGTGTCGCGGGTCAGGTAGCCGAGCCAGACCACCAGGCCGGCGGCGGTCACCACGGCGCTGGTGATGCGCCCCCACAGCAGCAGGCGCTTGCCGAGGTCGCGCGCGAACACCGACGCCGACAGCGCGAGCACGATCCCGGCCAGCACCGTGATGCCGATGACCACGACGCTGAGCTGCTTGAAGGTCTCGGCCGCGAGCAGCATCGAGGGCTCAGCCCAGGAACTTCACCAGATCGAAGTCGTCGTCCTTGCGCAGGGCGTCGGAGCCGTCGCGCAGCACCGAGGTGGCGAGGCCGCAGGCCAGGCACCAGTGGATGTCCCGACCGCCGATGCGCCCGCCGATCAGGCGGTAGACGCGCTGGGCGCGCTCGCCGCACGCGGCGCACAGCTCGCGCACACCATCGACCTTGAAGCCGCGCTTGATGAGCTTGCGGTCGAGGTTCTCCATCTCGCGTTCGGTCATGGCGGCAGGCTATCAGGTTGTCGGGTCAGTTGCAGGTGACCTCGAGTTGCCAGAACAGCAGGGCGCCGGTGCTGGCGCCCATCAGGGTGGAGGGGCTGCTCTGCGGGGTGCCGGTGCCGCCGCCGGGCAGCTGGCACTCGCCGGCGCCGGCGCGGGGGCGGACATTGCCCAGCCAGTTGGGCTGGCCGGCGCGCGGCGGGCGCAGCAGCGCGAGGCCGTTTTTGCCGGTGCTGCTGCGGGTGGCGTCGAGCTTGCTGAGCAGCGGCTCGGGGGTCTCGAAGAAGTCGTCGCGGGTGGCGTCGACCACGCCCTCGAGGGTCGGGGTCAGGCCGACCGTGGGGGCGCCGGTCATGCGGTCGTCCGGGCTGGTCGGGGCGCCGTGGAAGCGCACCGCGATGGCGCCGGTCTGCGCGAAGGTGGTGCCAGCGAGGCCCGCCATGCTGGACCAGTCCTGATCCTGGGCCAGGGTGAGCAGGGGCACGCGCAGGTGGGGCTGGTTCTGGCCGGCGACGACGCGCTCGGCCAGGCCGGCCAGGGCGTAGCGGCCGGCGCCCGGGGTGGCGGCGCGGCCGCGCGCGGTGAGGATGAGGACGCCGTTGGGGATGAAGCGTGACGACGACAGGCGCAGCTGGAAGCGGCCGCAGCTGTCGAGGCGCAGGGTGTGGGAGGGCTGTGCGGTGCGCGGGTCGGTCAGGAAGAGCAGGGCGTCGTGGAAGGTGAGATCGAGGTCGGGCAGCTCGGCGGGGGACGGGGGCAGCGACCAGTTGGCGGCGTCGACCACGCGGCCACCGATGCACACGATGTCGCCGCCGGTGCCGCTGGGGGGCGCGCAGGGGAGGTCGTACTCGCAGCGGTCGGCGTCGGGGAGGGTGAGGTCGGCGTCGAGGAGAGTGAGGTCGGCGTCGGGGAGGGCGCTGTCGGGGAGGGCGCTGTCGGGCGGCGCGGCGTCGGGGCTGCTGCTGTCGGGCGGCGCGGCGTCGGCGCTGCTGCTGTCGGGCGGCGCGGCGTCGGGCGCGGGCGAGCGGGTGTCATCGCCGCAGCCGGCCAGCAGGCTGACGCAGAGCAGCGTCAGGGTGCACCGGTGATGCGGGGACATGCGCCATCATAGCGAGCCGCACGGCCGCCTGGTGACCTGCAGATTTCGCACTCGGGCTGCACAAACTGCAGGGCATGGTCGCAGGTTTCCCGGCAATTTCAGTCGGTTGCCGTCGGCATGCGCGCTGCACTACAGGTCGGCATGGCGGCTGGCAAGAAGAAGCATCGCAAGTGGTGGATCGCGCTCCCCGTGATCATGGCGGGGATCGGCGGTGCGCTGTACTGGCGCTATGGGCGCGCCGAGGCGCAGCCGACCCGCTATGTGACGCAGGCGCTGGGGAGGACCCGGATCATCGCCACCGTGACCGCCAGCGGGACGGTGTCGCCGCTCAAGACGGTGCAGGTCGGCAGCCAGGTCTCGGGGCGCGTGCTCGAGCTGCACGCGGACTTCAACGATCACGTCAAGAAGGGCCAGGTCGTCGCACGCATCGATCCACAGCTGTTCCAGGGCGAGATCACCAAGGCGCGCGCAAATCTCCTGTCGGCGCGGTCGTCGGTGCTGAAGGCGCAGGCGGCGCTGGATGACGCCAGGCAGGCCGACGCCCGGGCGCGCACGCTGGCTGCCAAGGGGCTGGTCGCGCAGGTCGATGCCGACACCGCGGCGGTCAGCCTGCGCTCGGCGGCGGCGTCGAAGACGGCGGCCGAGGCCTCGGTGTCACAGGCGCGCGCGGTGCTGCAGCAGGCCGAGATCAACCTGGCCTACACCACCATCGCGTCGCCCATCGATGGTGTCGTGATCTCGCGCAACGTCGATGTCGGGCAGACCGTGGCGGCGTCGCTGTCGGCGCCCACGCTGTTCACCATCGCCGAGGACATGCGCGCGATGGAGATCCACACCAGCGTGGCCGAGTCGGACGTCGGCGTGCTGCGCGATGGCATGGACGTCGAGTTCACCGTCGATGCCTTCCCCGGCGAGCGCTTCAAGGGCAAGGTGACGCAGATCCGCAACTCGCCGGTCACGGTGCAGAACGTGGTGACCTATGACGCGGTGATCCGGGTCGACAACGGCGAGCTCAAGCTGCGCCCGGGCATGACGGCGAACGTGACGTTCATCGTGGCGGATCACGCCGATGTGCTGGCGGTGCCGAGCACGGCGCTGAGGTTTGCGCCGGCGAATGCGCAGAAGTTGCTGGAGGAGGCGAGGGCGAAGCGGGCCGGGGGGAGTCCGAGCACGAGTACGAGTACGAGCACGGGCACGAGCACGAGCACGGGCACGGGCACGGGCGGCGGGCGCGTGCTGGCGGCGGGGTTGTCGGCTCATGGTGGGCTGGCGGCATGGCCGGCGCTGGCGCTGCCGATGCTGCGCGATGATCGCATCGTCACGCTCGACACCCCGGGGCTCGGGGTGGCGGAGCTGCCGTCGTGAACCCGCTGTCGATCACGCTGGCCGCGAGCGAGGCCCAGGGTGAAGGCGCGCTGGCGCTGGTCAGCGCCGAGCAATCCTTCAGCTTCGCCGCGCTGGCTGCGGCCACGGCGCCCCGGGTGCGGCGGCTGCTCGACGCCGGGCTGCCCGCGCGGCGTCCGGTGGCGCTGGTCGCGCACCCGGATCCGCCGTCGATCATCACGCTGCTCGCGCTGCTCGAGCACGGCGCACCCGCCCTGCTGCTGCACCCGCGCTGGACCGCGACCGAACGCGCCGCGGTGCTGGCCCAGGCGCGGCCAGCCCTGGTCATCGACCACGACGACTGGCAAGTCCCGGCCACCGCCACCAGCGCCACCACC
>JBGASF010000292.1:0-3972 GCA_044229835.1 Polyangia bacterium
GCGCCCTCGCCCTGGCCGCCGCGGGCCGCGCGCTGCTGGCCGGCGAGCGCGCCGCCTTCAGCGCGCTCTTGGCCGGCCCGATGGGCACCCTGGCGCCCATCTGGGACGTCGCCAGCCCGAGCTACCGCGAGGCCCCCGCCGCGCTCGAGGCCGCCGCACGCGCCGCCGCCACCCAGCCGCCCGACGCCCTGCCCTCCAGCCACGCCCGCGCCGCCGCCGCGGCGCGCGCCGCCCTCGACGCCCTGTGCGCCGACCTGCCCCGCGGCGCCGCCACCCGCCTGCGCCGCCGGGTTGCCCTGGCGCGCGAGGCCGTGCGCCTCGGCGAGCTCGACGACGGCCTGTTCGCGCGCGCCCAGGCCGTGGTCCGCCGCGCGCTGCTGGCCAGCGCCCCCGAGCGACTGCGCCCCGGCGCCGACGACGCCCGCCGCGCCGCGCTGGTGCCCCCGCTGCGCATCGAGGGCGGCGCCTGCCTGTACCCGCGCCCGCCCCGCCAGGGCGCCCTGCGCGGCAGCGGTGGTGGCGGTCGCGCCCGCGGCCCCGCCTTCATCCTGAGCGACGCCAGCGTGACGCCGCCCCATGGCGTCGTCCTGGTGGTCGCCACCGTGCTGCCTGCGTTCGCGCACCTGCTCGCGCACGCGGTCGCCCTGGTCACCGATCACGGCGGCCTGCTGTCACACGGCGCCGCCCTCGCGCGCGAGCTCGGGCTGCCGATGGTGGTCAACACCGGCCTGGCCACGCGCAGCTTTCACAGCGGCCAGGCGCTCGTCGTCGACGGCGACAGCGGCTGGGTCTTCCCCGCACCGCCACCGTAGCTCGAAGGCAGCGCGCGGCCTCGCCTCGACCTGGCGGCGACGGGACGACCGCCCGCGCTCAGCTGCGCGGCAGCTCGGAGCGTGGCGTGGGGCCGGCCTCGCGCGCCACCGCCTCCAGCGTCGCTGGCTCGGCGCGCGCCGCCTCGGCCTGGGCCCGGCGCGACGCCTGCGCCTCACCGGCGGCCTCGACGCGCTGGCGCAGCTCCTTGCCGACCTTGAACACCGGCAGCCGCTTGGGCTTCACGTGCACTGGCTCGCCGGTGCGCGGGTTGCGCCCGTCATAGGCCGGATAGTCGCGCACGCTGAAGGTGCCGAAGCCGCGCAGCTCGACGCCTTCGCCGCGCGCCAGCGCATCGGACAGCGCATCGAAGATGCGGTTGACCACCTGCTCGGCCCGACCGCGCGGGAGGTGAGCGCTGGCCGCCACTGCATCGATCAGCTCGGACTTGGTCTTGCTGGGCTGCATCGTGACCTCTCAATGCCCGCGTCCGGGGTGCACCGTAGCCGAGGCGATGTTAACGGGGCGCCGCGTTTCGGATCAAGGCTCGTGGTCGAACAGCGCGTGCTTGACATCCGCGACCGACACGCCGTGACGGCGCGCCACCTCGGCGAAGGCCAGCTCGGCGACCCGTCCACCCGGCGGCGCCAGCACCTCGGGCAGCAGCTCGACCCCGACCCAGCCCGGGTGCAGCGCGCGCCAGGCCGCGAAGGCGTGCGCCAGCGCGGGCGTGACCGTGCGCTCGCCGCGCCCGGCGGCCTCGGGCCGCCCGGCCAGCCAGCGCTTGACCGCGAGGACGTCGCGCAGCAGCGGGTGCAGCGCCGCGCCATGGCGCAGCCAGCCCGGCGCCGCCGCCAGCAGCGCGGCCACCGCGGCCTCGTCGGGCGCGGCCGCCGCCACCGCCAGCAGCGCGTCGACCTCGGCCTGCCGGGCCGCGATGGCACCCGCGGGCGCCTCGTCCCACTCGCGCAATGCGGCGGGAAAACGGCTCGCGATGGCGCGCATCTCGTCGCGCCGCACCAAGGTTCGCCCGGGCTGCCCGGCGCCCAGGGTGGCCAGCGCTTCGTACTTGTCGGCCAGCTCGGCCAGCAGGACGCCTGCGGCGCCGCGCTCCCGCACCCGTGCCCTGGGCCCCACTGGCATCTTTCAAGGCTAGTGGGGTTGCGGCAAAAATGCACCTGGATCCGGCTATTTGCGCGTGATGCGATTGACGATCTGGAGACCCGGGGGCTAACCTCGAAGAAAGCGGTTTCAGGTCCCCACCGAGTGCTCAAACGCCATCCATCGCGCCGGATCCTGGTCATCGGCGTACTCGCGCTGCTGGGTCACCAGGCGCGTGCCGACTCGGTCACGGATCTGGCCGATACCATGCTGAAGGGCAAGCCTGCCCGCACCCGCCTGATCGCCGCCATCGCGCTGGCGCGCACCGGCGACGCGCGCGCCCTGCGCCCCTTCATCGGTGCCCTGGGCGACGAGGACAAGACGGTCCGGGGCGTGGCCGCCACCGCGCTCGGCAACCTGGGTGACGCCCGCGCCATCAGCGCCCTCGAGCGCGCCCAGGCCGACGTCGATCCCTTCGTGCGCGACAAGGCCTCGGAGGCGCTGGCCAAGCTGCGCGCGCAGACCGCGCGCCCGCGCGAGGCGGTGCCCAAGGAGACCCCGCGCATCGCGGTGCAGAAGAAGACCTACGTGACGGTGAAGTCGACCTTCAACAAGGCGCCCTCGGGCGGCAAGGTGCTGGCCGGCAAGCTCAAGGAGTTCATCGAGCACGAGCTGGGCGCCAGCGAGGCGGTGTCGATGGACATGGCCGCGCGCGGCAGCGCCGGGGCCTTCATGATCGACGGCGCCATCACCGAGATCTCGAAGAAGACGTCGACCCTGTTCGTCGAGGTCACCTGCAGCGTCAAGCTGATGGTGGGCACCTACCCCGAGGGCCGCGTGGTCACCATGGTGACCGGTGGCGCGACGGTGCAGACGCCCAAGCGCGCCTGGCGCGCGACCATGGAGAAGGACGCCCAGCTCGATGCGCTGGCCTCCGCGGTCAAGGGCGCCAACCAGAGCCTGGTCGGGTTTCTCGCCAAGCAGAGGTAGGCCGCGGCGGCCGGGGGTCAGCCCTGGACGTGCAGGCCGAGGTCGGCCAGGGCGGCGCGCTCGGCGCGGCGCTCGCGCACGCGGACGACCGACTGCACCCCGACCGGGACGGCGCACAGCACGATCCCCAGCACGGGCAGGATCCCGGTGGCACCAAGGACCAGGCCGCACACGAACACCGAGCCGGTGATCAGCGTGGCCGGGGCGGTGCTGCGCGCAGGGGTGGCGGCGGGCGGCGCGGCCTGCAGGCGGATGCGCCGCGACGGGTCGGCGGCGGCCGGGTTGGCCGGGCCGGGCGCGGCGGGCGCGGCCGGAGCGCGGCGGGTGGGCTCGGCGGCCGGCACGGCGCAGCGCGGACAGGCCTGGTGAGACGCATGAGCTTCACAGCAGGTGGAGCAGATGGTCCAGGCGGCGAGTCGCATGGCGGTTTCTACGTGCGACGTCGGCTTTTGTTCCGCGCTGACTTCGTTCATGTCAGAGCAACGTGCTAGCTTGGCGAGGTATGCCAAGGTCCCCGGCCCAGTCCAGAAAAAGCGAGCGAATCCTGCGGGTTTGGCCGCGGGCCGAGCTGTGCGACCGGGCCCGGCTGGAGGCCTCCCCGGAGGCCCGCAGCGACCTGCACTGGAGCTGGGACGAGCTGTGCAAGCAGCTCACCACCGGCAGTCCCGGGTGGGATGGTGTGCGGGCCCGGATCGCGGTCACCCTGGCGCTGGCCAGGACGCTGGCGGGTCCTCGCCTGGGCCGGATGCTCGACACGCGGGGGATCCTGGGGGCGCTGGCGTTGCTGGCGGGCGACCTCGCCGTGGCCGGGGTGTCGGCGCGCCAGGCCGCGCAGGCCTGCGCCACGCTGGAGGGCGAGCGTGGTGAACGGCTGCGCGAGCTGGTGCAGCTGCTGGCCGAGGCCGAGCTACTGAGCGGTCAGCCGGTGGAGCCCGCGCGGGTGCGGCTGGCGGCGGCGCGCGCCCGTGATGCGCCGGCGCTGGCCGGGGTGACGCGCATCGAGATCGTGGCGGAGGCGCGCTGGGACCCGGCGCGGATCGCGCTGGTGTGTGCGCTGGCGGAGGCGCGACC
>JBGASF010000293.1:0-3870 GCA_044229835.1 Polyangia bacterium
AGTCCCCCCAGAGCCCCCGGACGCCAGGTCAGCTCAGCGCAGCGGACGCAGCGGCGTGTAGTAGCCGCGGGCGACCACCGCGGCCGGATAGCGCCCGTCGGGCAGCGCGACCCGCACCTCGGTGATGGCGCGCTGGCCGCGCCGCAGCGTGGTCGCCGGCAGCGGGGTGCGCAGGCTGAGGCCGCCCAGCTCGAGGGTCAGGGCCTCGAGGTGTGACACCTCGTCGTCGTCCTCGGCCACGCGCAGGCGGACCAGGCCGGCGCGGACCTCGACCTCGCCGATGGCGCGGCGCTGGCTGCGCGCGCGGGCGGCGCTGTAGAGGTCGACCAGGATCTCGGCGCGGCGCTGCCAGGTCGCGCTGGAGAAGTCCCAGACCTCGAGCCACGGGCACGAGATGCACGAGAAATCGAGCACCAGATCGGCGGCCGCGAAGCGCTCGCGCACGTCGTCGCCCTCGTGCAGCAGGAGCTCGCGGATGGCGCCGTTGTCCTGGTAGGCGCCGCGCCCATCGAAGGTGTCGGCCTGCCCGACCACGACAACGATCCCCCCGGCCGGGACCTCGAAGCTGGCGCCGCCGGGGCCGTCACAGGGCTGCGCGGCCCAGGGTGCCAGGTCGGCGTACTCGGACTCGCTGGTCCAGAACTCCGGATCCTCACGCAGGCCGATCAGCGCCTGCATCAGGAAGTCGTCCCGGCGCGGGTCGACCACGCTGCGCGGCAGGGCGGCGGCCCAGCCGCTCGAGAACTCGCAAGTCACCGTGACACGGGCCTTGCCCAGCGCCACCGGCGGCGACTCGGGCCGAGCACTGCCGCCAGGGCCCGTGCTGCCGACCGGGTGCGCGGTCGGCAAGGCCTGGTTGCCGCCACCCTGGCGGGTGCCACCGCCGCAGCCCCCGGCCCACATCGCCAGACCCCAGAGCCAAGCTGAGGCGACCCTGCCCATGCGCTGCACGGAGGCATGGTAGCCGGCGCCCGCGATGCGGTACAGTATTGGTCGGTGGGAGCGCGACACCGCGCTGACAGGACAGGCCGAGGAGACACGAGGCGAGCGATGGCACCGCCCGAAGCAGCGGAAGATCCCCGGCTGGGATCATCGGTGGGGAACTACCGCCTGACCGAGGTCATCGGTCGCGGCGGCATGGGCACGGTGTATCGTGCCGATCACAACTGGCTGGATCGCTCGGTCGCGGTGAAGATCCTGCACGAACAGTACCTGTCGGATCCCGAGCACACCGCGCAGTTCCTGCGCGAGGCCCAGGCCGCCAGCCGGATCAAGCACCCCAACATCGTCGAGGTCTCGGACTTCGGCGAGCTCCACGACGGCAACGTCTACTTCGTGATGGAGCTGCTGGGCGGCAAGTCGCTCGACGACCTCATCACCGAGGCCGCGCCGATGCCGGCGCTGCGCGCCATCAACATCATGAACCAGATCGCGCGCGCGCTGGACGCGGTGCACGCCCACAACATGCTGCACGGCGATCTCAAGCCCGAGAACGTCCTGCTGGTGCCGCGCGCCGGCACCCGCGTGGTGCAGCGCGAGACGCCGGGGCGCCCGGCCGAGAAGCGCCCCGAGGGCGACTTCGACTTCGTCAAGCTGCTCGACTTCGGGACCGCGCGCCTGATCCAGGCCGTGCACGAGGGCCAGGGCCACATCACCGGGACGCCGTTCTACATGGCGCCCGAGGTCATCAAGGGCAAGCCGCACGACCGCCGCGTCGATGTCTACGCGGCCGGCGTCATGCTGTACGAGATGATGACGGGCAGCCTGCCCTTCGACGGCCAGACCACCATCATGGTGCTACAGCAGCACGTCTATGCCGAGCCGGTGCCGCCGCGCGACGTGCTGCCGGCCGAGCGCCAGGGCGAGCTGACCACCACGATGGAGCGCACCATCCTGACCGCGATGGCCAAGGATCCGGAGCAGCGCTATCCCTCGATGGACGCCCTGCGCAAGGCGCTGGCGGACTGCTTCGCGCACGAGCGCTACGTCGATCCCAGCGTGGAGATCGCGCGCGAGCGGGCCCGCTCGGAGGTCGAGCGCCGCCGCGCGGTCGACCCGCCCGGCCCGCTGCCGCCGAGCAAGTCGGTCGAGGACAAGCTGTCGAGCCTGTTCGGGGCCTGGTCGCGCAAGGTGGTCGAGAAGCGCCCGGCCGCGGCCACGGCGGCGCCCACGGCTGCGTCGCCGGCGGCGAGCGCTGGTGGCGCGCTGGCGCAGGGCTCGCGCGGCGACCTGCTGCGCAAGGCGCTGGAGCAGGAGCTGGCCAAGCCTCCCGCGCCCGACGCCGACGCCGGCATGAAGACGCTGCAGGGCTACCGCTTCCGGGCCGCCCATCCGGGGCCCAAGAAGGCGCGCTAGCTCGCGCACCGTCAGGGCTGGGCGATCCGCTTGTAGACGATGCGGCCCGCGAGCCGGATGGGGCTGAAGGAGCGGTCGTAGTTCGCCGTGATGGTGTAGGCGATGCCGTTCTGGCTCTCGTTCTTGGCCGCCTGATCGACGAAGCCAATCCAGTGCTTGTAGCCCTTGCCGTTGTCCTCGGGGAACAGCAGCGACACCGGCGACAGCGCCAGGGTCGAGGGGAACTGGCCCAGCACGGTCCCGAACACCGGCTGCACGAACGGCTGGACGTCGGTCAGGGCCTTGGCCTCGTCGGCCCAGCGGACCTCGAGGTACATCTTGGCGTGGGTGTTCTTGTCGGCGTCGAATTCACCCGCGAAGTCGCGCGAGCTGAGCTGGAACGCGCCCGTCGGGGCGCCGACGCCGCGTGTGCCCGCCGCGGCGACCGAGGCCCAGCCGTCACCGAGGTCGAAGCCGTCGCCGGTGGCCGCCATGCCGACCGAGAGTCCGCTGAGCGGGGCCGACAGCCCCGCCTTCACGATGCCGAGCTGGGGTGAGTACCAGGCCTCGCCGGAGACGTTCACCGTGGTGCCGAACAGGAACGGCACGCTCGCGGTGGCCGTGTAGTGATTGCACCCCGTGACCGTGCCGAGCGGCGAGGCGACCGCGACGCCCTTCTCGGTCAGCGTGTACGAGCCGGTGACCGTGCCCTGCTGGGGGGCCGCGCTGGGGCTCCCGAGCACGGTCTCGCCCGACACCGAGAACGGCTGCGCGACGCCCAGCGGCGGCTCGATCTCGAGCTTGACCGGCACGTCGGCGGTGGCGGACACGTACTCGGGCACGCCGAGGATGGTCGCCGACGTGGTCCGGAACGCCACGCTGACCACGACGAAGGTGTCGGCGTCGACGATGTGGCCGACCAGCTCGGCACCGCTGCCGCCTGCGGTGGCCGGGGAGTCGCCGGCCTGAAACCTCTCGTAGGTCTTGCCGTCGACCGTGACCTGCCCGACCAGCCGCGAGTCGTAGCGCTTCTGGGTCCCGTCCGGCAGGGTGCGCGTCCAGGTCGAGCGCGTGTTGGCGGTGTACTTCGGAAACGGCGCCTTGGGATCAGCCTGGCTCGACGATCCCGAGTCGCCGCCACAACCGCCCACGCTCGCGAGGAGGAGGACGATGGCTGCAGAGAGCACTCTCGAGTGGTGGCGCATGCCCTCGCGTCGTGCATCCGATATGCCATCAGCGCCTCGCGATCTCGTGAGCGCGGTCGCAGGGTTTCGCGGAGCCGCTGCGTCAGTCCGAGCAGAGCCTGCGCCCGCGTGGCGAGGCCTGCATGGTTTGCAGGACTCGGGCGGCAACCTGGGCGTCCATCAACAGCGCGCGCCCGTGCCGCCAAAGACGAGACCGCTAACGAAGAACGCCGAAATCCCGACAGCTTGCCGTTTTGCGAGCAACCGCGGGTCGGCGTTGCCGATGACCCATGCGCACCCAGCGATGAACCCCCACGCGGAGAGCGCAATGAGTCAGCACGATGATGGAGTA
>JBGASF010000294.1:0-3580 GCA_044229835.1 Polyangia bacterium
GAGCACGAGCACGAGCACGAGCACGAGCACGAGCACGAGCACGAGCACGAGCACGAGCACGAGCACGAGCACGAGCATGCCCGGGATGCGGTTCGTCGCCGCGCTGGGGGATGGTTGTGTGGGCGGGCCGGACGGGCTGTGGGCGAGGGGGGGAGGTGGCTGGAGGTGGGCGGAGCTCGGGGTGCTGGGGTCGGGGGATGTCGCGGCGGTGGTCAGCGATGGGCCACGGGTGTGGATTGGTAGCTTCGATCAGGGGTTGTATGTGCTCGAGGGCGGGGTGCTGCGGGCGCTGCGTGATCCTGCGCTGGATGCGCGGGTCAATGCGCTGGCGGTTGAGCCGGGGCGGGCCGGGGTGGCGGCGCGGATCTGGGTCGGGACGGTGCGCGGACTCGCGGTCATCGAGGCGGATGGGCGGGTGCGGCGAATTGGCACCGGGGATGGGCTGCCGGCGTCGGACGTGCACGCGCTGGCGCCGCTCAGGGCCGGGGGCGTGGTGGTGGGGACGGCGAAGGGGGCGGCGCGGGTCACGCTGGTGGGTGATGGCATCGAGGTCGCGCCGATCGGGCTGAAGCAGGGGCTGGAGATCGATGCGGTCTGGGCGGTGGGGGAGGGGGCGCAGGGCGAGCTGTGGCTGGGGACCAGCCGGGGGCTGTACCGGGTCGAGCAGCGGGCCGGGCGCACAAAGGTGAAGTGGCAGCGTTTCGCCGTGGGATCGGGCCATCTGGTGGATGACTGGGTGACCGCGCTGGTGGTCGATGGGTCGCGGGTGCTGGTGGGGAGCTACGCGCATGGCGTGGTGAGGCTCGAGAAGACGAGCGCGGGTGCAGCCACGAGCACGGGCACGGGCACGGGCACGGGCACGGGCACGGGCACGGGCACGGGCACGGCGAGCACGAGCACGAGCACGAGCACGAGCACGAGCACGGGCACGGGCACGGGCACGGGCACGGGCACAGCGACGGCGGGCATGGGCACGGCGACGGCGACGGGGAAGTCACCCTGGGTCGGGCTACCGCTGGGGGGGCCGCCGCATGTCAACTTCGGGGGGCTGACAATGCGGAAGGGCAGGCTGTATGTGGCCTCCATGGAGGGGCTGCACGTCATCGACCTCGCTGCGGCGGGGGCTCCGGTGTGGGTGCAGAAGGCGGGCGGCCTCGGGCTGGATGTGACCGGGGTGGCCTTTGCGGGGGACGTCCTGTGGATCGCGGGGCGGCGGGGGCTGGTCGGCGCCGTGCAGTGATGTTGCCCCGCGGCGCGTGGGGTGTGAATCTTGGTCCGGATGGTCGCAACACCCGCACCGACGTCGCAGGAGGCGCAGGCGCTGGCCGAGCTGGCGGCGCTGGTCGATCGGCGTGATGGGGGCATCCCGCTGGTGCACGCGGAGCGCTGTGATGGCGCCACCGTGCGCATCGGGCCCGACGTCGGGGCGCACATCGCGGGCGGCGCGGTGCGCGGGCTGGCGCTGCGCGGGGCGGGGCTGACGCGGTTGCCCCACACGCTGGCGCGGCTGCCCGCGCTGGAGCACCTCGATCTGACCGGCAACCGGCTGGCGGCGCTGCCCGATGACCTGGGCGGCCTGGCCCGGCTGCGCACGTTGACGCTGGGCGACAACCGGCTCACGTCGCTGCCCGATAGTATTGACATGCTGTCAACACTCGGGGAGCTCTTCGTGCATCGCAACGCGCTGGGCGGGCTGCCTGACGCGCTGGCCCGGCTGGGGCGGCTGCGGGTGCTCGATCTCAGCGGCAATCCGGGGCTCAGCGCGCTGCCGCCGCTGGCGGGCCTGCACAGCCTCGCCTTCCTGTATGCCAGCCGGCTCGGGCTCACCGAGCTGCCGGCGTCGCTGGGCGAGCTGCGCGCGCTGCGCTACCTCAACGTCACCCACAACGCGCTGGCCACACTGCCGGCGTCGCTGGGGCAGCTCGCCGCGCTCGAGGAGCTGCGCGCGCAGGACAACCTGCTCGGCAGCCTGCCCGCGGAGCTGGGCCAGCTCAGCACGCTGCGCGAGCTGCACCTGGGTTCCAACCGCCTGGTCGCGCTCCCGGCGACCATCGGCGGCCTGCGTAGCCTGCGCGTGCTCGATCTGACCGCCAACCGGCTGGCCACGCTGGAGCCGGCGGTGTGCTCGCTGTGGTCGCTCAGCGAGCTGTCGCTGCGCGACAACCAGCTCACCGCGCTGCCCGACGCCATGAACCGGCTGGCTCGGCTGACCCAGCTCGATCTGCGCTCGAACCGGCTGCTGACGCTGCCCCATGCGCTGGGCAGCCTGCCGCACCTGATGCGCCTCGATCTGCGCTGGAACGGCCTCGGCGAGGCGCCGCCGTGGGCGCCCGCGCTGGAACGTCGCGGTTGCTCGGTCTTCTACTAGACTGACGGGATGCCGCATCGCGACGCCCTGGAAGCTGCCCTGATGCGCATTCGCGCGCTCGAGCAGGAGCTCGCGGAGAAGTCCGCTGCGGCCGCCGCGCCCGCGCCGCCGCGGCCCCTGCCAGCCTCCGTGTCCCCGCGCATCTTCAGGCCCCCGCCAGCGTTCGTACCTCCGCCTTCGCTGTTCCAGGGCCCACCCGAGTCCAGCGGCGCCATCCTCGAGGAGCTGCTCGACGACGCCCCGGCGCGCGCGCCCGGGGCGGACATCCCGATCACGCTCGACGTGCCGTCCGTCGAGCGCGACGCCGACCGCGCCTTCGCCGCCCTGGCCGCGCCCGAGCCCGAGCTTCAACCCGAACCGACGCGCGCGGCCCTGGCCACCGTCACCGCGCACAACCTGAAGATCACGCTGCCCGCCGGCAAGCTGCCGCGCGCCCTGGCCAGCGGCCTGTCGTGCCCTGCCTGCACCGCCATCGGGGCGCCCGAGGAGCTCGCCCTCACCGAGACGTACGTCAAGGCGCGCGAGACCCTGCGTCTGCTCGCGTGTCCGGCCTGCGCCTCCATCTATGGCCTGCGGCAAGCCCCGTGATCGACAGCCACTGTCACCTCGATGTCGCCGCCTTCGACGCCGATCGCGACGCCGTCCTCGCCCGCGCCGGTGCCGCGGGCGTACATACCTTGCTGGTGCCCGCCATCCGTCCCGCCACCATCGGAGTGGCGGCCGGCCTGCCGGCGGTCGAGGGCGACGCCACGCAGCTGCGGCAGGTGGCGATGAACCTGCTCACCAACGCCTCCGACGCCCTCGGCGACCAGCCGGGCGTCATCGGGCTCGAGACCGCGCTGGTCCACGCCGACCGGGCGGCGCTGTCCGGGATGCTCCTCGGGGACGGCCTGCCCGAGGGGGCCTACGTGGCGCTCCTGGTGCACGACACCGGCAGCGGCATGGACGGGGAGACCCTCGCCCGCATCTTCGACCCGTTCTTCACCACCAAGTTCACCGGCCGAGGCCTCGGGCTGGCCGCCGTCCTCGGCATCATGCGCGGCCACAAGGGCGCCATCAAGGTCGAGAGTTCCCCCGGCAGGGGCACCACCTTCCGCCTGCTCTTCCCCGCGGTCGCCGCCCGGGACGAGCAGCCCGCCGGCTGCGTGACCGCGCCTGCTTCGGCCACGGCGGGCACCGTGCTCATCGTCGATGACGAGCCGGCGGTCCGCG
>JBGASF010000295.1:0-3528 GCA_044229835.1 Polyangia bacterium
GAGACCGGCACCGGCAAGGAGCTGGTCGCGCGCGCGGTGCACTCGCTGGGGCCGCGCGCGGCGGGGCCCTTCGTGGTGGTCGACTGTGGCGCGCTGTCGCCCACGCTGGTGGCCTCGGAGCTGTTCGGGCACGAGCGCGGGGCCTTCACCGGGGCCGAGCGCCAGCACCAGGGCGCCTTCGAGCGCGCCCATGGCGGCACCCTGTTCCTGGACGAGATCGGCGAGCTGCCGCCGCCGCTGCAGGCGGCGCTGCTGGGCGTGCTGGAGCGGCGCGCGTTCCGGCGCCTGGGCGGGCAGAAGGAGCTCTCGGTCGATGTGCGCGTGGTCGCGGCGACCAACCGCGATCTGCGCGCCGACGTGAACGCCAGCTCGTTTCGGCTGGATCTGTACTACCGCATCGCGGTGGCCACGCTGGAGCTGCCGCCGCTCAGGGCGCGCACCGACGACGTGCCGCTGCTGGTCGAGCACTTCCTGCGCGAGTGTGGCCACGCCGGGCCGGTCGAGGCGCTGATCTCGCCGGCCGCGATGGAGGAGCTCAGCAAGCAGCGCTTCCCCGGCAACGTGCGCGAGCTGCGCAACCTCATCGAGGGCGCGCTGGCGCTGGGCGAGCCGCTGCAGGCGCCGCCGGCGCCGGCGGGCGGGGCCGGGGCGTCGGGCGCGGGTGCCGCGGCCGGTGCGGGCGCGGGTGCGGGTGGGGCTGCGGGCGCGGTGCCGACGGGGTCGTACAAGGAGGCGCGCGCCAGCGTGCTGGCCGACTTCGAGGCGCGCTACCTGGGCGCGCTGATCCAGCGCACCGGCGGCAACGTGTCACGCGCCGCGCGCGAGGCCGGCATGGACCGCTCGCACCTCATCGATCTGCTGCGCCGCCACGGGCTGCGCGGCGGCGACTGACCGCGGGCGCTACCTGCCCTGGAAGTCGGGGCTGGCGCAGGTCCACACCGCCTGCTCGCACATCCGGCTGAGCGAGGGTAGATCGAGCAGGACCTCGCCGCGCACGCTGTCGAGCACGATGGGGCAGCTGAAGGCGCAGCCGAGCAGCTTGTCGCGCTGGTAGGGTTCGTTGCAGCCCTGCGCGGCGGCGCTCAGGCGCACCAGCACGGTGCCCTCGGGCGCGGTGATGTCGAGCAGGTTGCCGCGCAGCGCGCCGAGGCGAGCGGCCATCACGGCGCGGGCGTCCATGCCGGCGGGGATCGGGATGTGCGTGAAGTCGACGCACTGGCGGTGCTGCGGGCCGGGTACGCGCTGGCAGGTGTGGGTGCTGCACCAGTTGTACAGCTCGGTGGCCCGGCAGCTGGGCACGCCCTCGATCTGCACGAAGTCGACCGTGATCGAGAAGTTGAGCTCGGTCGGGCTGATGGCGCGCTGCAGCAGGGGGACATCGTCCTGGATGCACTGGAAGCCGATGGGCACCGTGATGCCCATGCCGACCGGAGTGCTGCCGAGCTCGATGGTGATGGTGTTGTCGCGCGCGCACCCAGCCGGGGCGAGCGCCAGCACGAGCAGCAACCGGGCCAGGCCGACGCGGGTCATGGCTTGATCCTCAGGCGGGTCTCGATCTCGGGTTCGAACACGATGAGCGCGCTGACGGTGGCCGCCAGCGCGGCGGCGCCGGCGACCACGACCCAGAACGCCGGGCGGCGATACAGCGGGCGCTCGCCGGTGACCAGCTTGCCACGCACCAGCAGGTCACGCAGGGTGCGCTGCGGCTCGGGCGCGCCCAGCGGCCACTCGGCGCGCGCCACCACGCTGCCGTCGAGCACCAGGGCCCCGCGCAGGCGAGCCCCGCGCGGGCGCGGCCGCTGCGCGGGCCGCTGGGCTCGACGCGGACCACGCGGTGCGCCGGGGCGTGCCCGTCGGCCTCGACGCGCACCACGTGGTCGCCGGGGCGGACATCGACGGTGCACGGGGTCACGCAGCCGCGGCGGCGCCCATCGACCGAGACCTCGGCGGACTCGACGTCGGCGTCGATGAACAGCGGGCGCGCGGGGGCGCCGGCGGCGCGCTCGGCGGCGGTGACGCGGGCCTCGACCTCGGGGCTGACGCCGTCGACCTCGGCGGGCAGCGGCAGCTCGAGGCTGACCAGGGCGGCGGCGTCGGCGCGCAGGAACTGCACGCTGGCGTCGTCCTGCGCCGCGACCTGGCAGGCCAGGCGCCAGAACAGCAGGCGCGCGGCCAGCTGGACCTCGCCGTCGGCCAGCGCGACGGTGGCCTGGTCGCCGGCCAGGAGCTCCAGGCAGCGCGGCAGATCGGCGTCGACATAGGCGGCGCGGGCGTCGGCCAGCAGGCGCGTGGTGTCGGGGCGGGTGCTGGCGACGGCGACGGGCTGGTTGGGCAGCTCGGCCAGGCGCAGCTCCAGCGGGAGGTCGGGCTTGCCCAGGCGGGTACGCAGCGGGGCGGTCAGCGTGGCCGGGCCGGTCAGCGCCACGGTGAGGGTGAGGCCGCTGGCGGCGGAGGTCCGGCTGGGGCCGCCGCCACAGCCGGCCAGGAGGAGGGGCAGGCCGAGGGCAAGCAGCGCGGCTTGCATGGCCAGGGGGCGTCGTCGCACCGGGCCAGCATAGCTCAGCCGTCGCCGGGGGCGCAGCGCCTCGCGTGCTACGATCGCGCCGTGCAGAGCGCGCGCTATCGCTACGTCCGTCGCCTCGGGCGCGGCGGCATGGCGGAGGTCTTCGAGGCCATCGCGGTCGGCGAGGGCGGCTTCGAGCGCCGCGTGGCCCTGAAGCGGATCCTGCCCGAGCTGACCCAGGGCGTGCACGGCGCGGCCTTCCTGGACGAGGCCCGCCTGGCCAGCCGGCTGCACCACCCCAACGGGGTGGCGGTGCTGGACTTCGGGCTGCTCGACGGGGTGCCGTTCCAGATCCTGGAGTTCGTGGATGGCCTCGACGTCGGGCGCGCGCGCGCGCAGATGCAGGCCGGCGCAGCCGGGGCGCCCGCGGCGCTGCCGCTGCCGGTGGCGCTGGCGCTGTGTCTGCAGGTGGCGCACGCGCTGGGCGCCGCGCACGAGGCCAGCGACGACGGCGGGCGCCCGCTGGGGATCGTGCATCGCGATGTCAGCCCCGGTAACGTGCTGGTGGGCTGGAGCGGCGTGGTCAAGCTGGCCGACTTCGGCATCGCCTTCGCGCGTGACCGGGTGGCGCGCACCATCGACGGCGCGGTCAAGGGCACCCCGATGTTCATGGCGCCCGAGCAGCTGGTCGGTGGCGAGGTCGATGCGCGCACCGATCTGTTCGCGCTGGGCTGTCTGCTGTCGGAGCTGGTCGGCGCCGGCAGCCCGCTGGCGCGCGAGGGCGCCATGGCGGATCTGCTGGCGGGGCGGACCTTGCCGCCGCCGCAGGGGCTGCCGCCGGATGTCACCGCGATCATCGTGCGCGCGACGGCGCCGCGGCGGGGCGACAGATATGCGCGCGCAGCCGAGCTGGCGGGCGCGCTGGGGACGGCGCTGCATGCGCGCAGCAGCGCGGATCCGGTGGCGGTGGTGCGTGAGTGGGTGGCGCCGCTGCGGCCGCGGGGGGCGGAGGCGGGGACGGGGAC
>JBGASF010000296.1:0-3445 GCA_044229835.1 Polyangia bacterium
GGTGCAGCAGGCGCGGCGGCCGGGGCAGCACCACCGGCGGGCGCGGCGGCCGGGGCCGCGGCGGGCGCGCCACCAGCGGGCGCAGCGGCGGGCGCGCCACCAGCCGGGGCAGCGCCCACGGGGGCCACCGGCGACGCGGCCGGAGGCGGCGGCGCCGACGGGCGCGGCGCGGGCGCGGAGATGCCGGGGTCCTCACCCTCGGGGATGATGCTCTTCTCTTCGCTGCGGTTGGTCAGGTAGTTGATGACGATGATGAGGAACAGCGGGATCGCGATGCCCAGCGAGATGTTGCGCGCCGAGGTCGAGTTCTTGGACGACTTCTCCTCGTAGACCACGAAGTGGGCTTCCTCGTTGGGCGGGAGAGAAGTGAAGTTCGCGTACTCGGCCATGGCAGGGTGCCTCCTGGGACCACACGCTAGCCCGCGCGGGCCGTCCAGGTCAAATCCGGGTGCGTGGCGAGCCTTCTTGCGCTAGGTTCCGGGCGCCGTGGCCACCGACGACGCCGACGCCCCAGACGAGATCGACTTCGATGACCGCGAGCTGTGCTCCGACGACGCCTGCATCGGGGTCATCGGCGAGGACGGCAAGTGCAACGAGTGCGGTCGGGCCGGCAAGCGGCCCGCCAGCGGCGCCAAGGCGGCAGCCAGCGCCACCGCCAACGGCGCCAGCGCGGCCGACAAGGCCAAGGCCCACCTCGACAAGGCGTTCAAGGCCGACAAGGGCGGCAAGCCGGACAAGCAGCTGAGCAAGCCGCCCAAGGCCGGCAAGGGCGGCGGCAGCGCCAGCAGCGGCGGCGGCGGCGGTGGCGAGGGCGACGCCGACTGGGACAACCGCGAGCTGTGCTCCGACGGCAGCTGCATCGGCGTCATCGGCAAGGACGGCAGGTGCAACGAGTGCGGCAAGGCAGCGGAGTCCGGTGGGTGAGCGGCGCCCCCGCCATCAGCCTGGTCGGGGCCACACCGCTGGTCCGCCTGCACCGCCTGCCCCCGCCCGGCGCCCAGCTGTGGGCCAAGTGCGAGCACTGGAACCTGGGCGGCAGCATGCACGACCGGGTCGCCAACGCCGTCATCACCCGGCTGGCCGCCTCGGGCGTCGGCGCCGGCGCCACCCTGGTGGCCTGCCACGCCGGCAACCTCGGGCTGTCGCTGGCGGTGGTCGGCGCGCGCCGCGGCTACCGCTGCACCCTGGTGGTGCCCAGCGAGATCTCGAAGAAGCGGCTGGCGCTGCTGCGCGCCTATCGCGCCGAGGTCCTGATGGCGCCGCCCGACCAGATGCGCGACGTCGCCCTGACCCGCGCGGCGTCGCCCGGCGGCGTCTTCGTCGACCTCGGGACCGACCCCGCCGGCCACCTGGGCGGGGTCGAGATCGCGCGCGAGATCGTCGATGCCCTGGGGCCGCCCGCGCTGGTCGTGGTCGGGGTCGGCACCGGGCAGACCGCGCGCGGCGTCGGCGCCGAGCTGGCCGATCGCGCGCCCGGCTGCCGCGTGGTCGGCGTGGTGCGCGGCCCCGCCGACGACGCCGCCGACCCGCTGGCCGGCGTCATCCAGGGCCTCAGCGTGGCACCCGACGCGCTGCCCAACATCAGCGAGCTGCGCCCGGTCGGTGCGCGCGCCGCCTGGCAGGTCGCGCACGACCTCAGCCGGCGCGAGGGGATCCTGGCCGGCCACTCCTCGGGTGGCGTGGTCGCGGTCGCCCTGGCGCTGCTGGCCGAGGGCGCACAGGGCCCGGTCGCCGCCATCCTCGCCGACACCGGCGAGCGTCACTTCGCGGTCAATGAGCGCTTCAGGTCCGTCCCCTGACCGCGTCCTTCTCGTCGGCGCCGGCGGCCTGGGCTGCGCGGTGGCCGAGGCGCTGGTGCGCGCCGGGCTGCGCGCGCTGACGGTGGCCGACGACGACCGCGTCGATGCAACCAACTTGCATCGGCAACTCTGCTACAGAAGCTCCGACGTCGGCACCCTCAAGGTGGAGGCCCTGGCGCGGGCGCTGGGCGCGCTGGCCGCGCTGCCGGGGCCCGACGGCTCGACGCACGCGCTCGACCTCGCCACCCTGCCCCGCCGGCTCGACGCCGCCGAGGCCACCGCGCTGGCGCGCGCCCACGCCGTGGTGGTCGACGCCACCGACGGCGACGACACCAAGCTGATGCTCAACGACGCCTGCCGCGCCGCCGGGGTCGCGCTGGTGCATGGCGGCGCGCTGGGCTGGGCCGCCGCCGCCGAGCTGCACGCCGCCCGGCTGGCCGACGACAGTGACGGCGCCGCGCGCGCGGCCGCCACCCTGGCCGCGCGCGGGGTGCGCCGTCCGCTGGCCTGGGCCACCGCGCTGCTGCCTGGCCTGCCGCGCGACGACTGAGGTATCGTGCCAGCGCGTGGCTGACAGGACCCAGGAGCTCGGCGCCGACGTCGTCGCACCCGCGGTGCGCGGCTTCACCTTGACCGTGGTCGAGGGGCCGGGCGCCGGCACGACGTTCCAGGCCACCGGCGAGCGCTGCTCGCTGGGCTCGGCGCCGTCGAACGATCTGGTCATCGACGACACCACGGTGTCGCGCTTCCACTGCGAGATCATCACCGACGCCGGCAGCGCGCGGGTGCGCGATCAGGGCAGCCTCAACGGCACCATGGTCGACGGCGTGGTCGTGCTGGAGGCCTTCCTGCGCGGCGGCAGCCTGCTCAAGCTGGGGCGCTCGACCATCAGCTTCCAGTTCGCGGTCGAGCGCCGCCTGCCGACCTCGACGCGCGAGTCCTTCGGCGAGCTGGTCGGGCGCTCGGTGGCCATGCGCGCGACCTTCGCCCTGCTGGAGCGCGCCGCGGGGTCGGACGCCACCGTGCTGCTGGAGGGCGAGACCGGCACCGGCAAGGAGCGCGCGGCCGAGGCCATCCACGAGGCCAGCCCGCGCAACGCCGGCCCCTTCGTGGTGGTCGACTGCAGCGCGATCCCGGGCAACCTGCTGGAGAGCGAGCTGTTCGGCCACGAGAAGGGCGCCTTCACCGGCGCCGACCGCCAGCGCGTCGGCGCCTTCGAGGAGGCCGACGGCGGCACCGTCTTCCTCGACGAGATCGGCGACATCTCCCCGCGCACCCAGGTCGCGCTGCTCCGCGTGCTGCAAGAGCGCACGTTCGAGCGCGTCGGCGGAAACGAGCCGGTGACCGTCGACGTTCGCGTGATCGCAGCCACCAACCGCGATCTTCGGCAGCAACGACGAGATCGCCGCCGGCGTGCTCGCCGCCGCGCGCTCCGGGGGCCTCAACGTCCCCTACGACCTGTCGATCGCCGGCTTCGAGGACAGTCCGTTCTCCAAGCAGAGCTGGCCGCCGCTGACCACCGCGAAACAGGCCACCGAGGAGATCGCCCGCCGCCGCCTCCCGCGCTTCCGCATCGACGCGGTCTTGAGCACCGTGCAGCGCACCGAGCAGAACGGCCAAGTGCGCATGCGCTGCGGCGTGAACCT
>JBGASF010000297.1:0-3434 GCA_044229835.1 Polyangia bacterium
GGACGCTCGCGTCGGCGGGCATGCCCAGCAGGCGCCCGAGCGATATCGCCCGCGCGGTGCGCGTCGTCGTGGCCTGCGCCAGCCCGTCCTTGATCGAGGCCAGCGAGGACGACAGCTGCAGCACGTCGACCTGGGTGCCGGTGCCCAGCTCCGGGTCAGGCACCATCGCGAACCGGTGCTGCTGTACGACAAGCTCAAGCTGCGCGGCTATGCGGCGCGCTGCGAGCGCCGTGGCGAGGGCGACTACCTGGTTCACATCGCGCCCGCGTGGGCGTTCGACGCCACCTGAGCCATGGCCGGCCTGGGCACGCGGCACGCGCCGTCGTTCCGCCTGATCAGCGCGCACTTCGCGCTCGGGCTGGTCGGCATGCTGGGCTTCGCGGCCGCGCTGCTGTGGCGCGGCGCCGCGGTCGAGGGCCACTTCTTCCAGCCCACGCTGCTCGGGCTGACCCACCTGTGCGTGCTGGGCTGGCTGCTGCCGGTCGCCATCGGCGCCATGCACCAGCTCATCCCGGTGGTGTTCGAGGTCCCGGTGCGCTCGGAGCGGCTGGCCTGGCTGGCCTTCGCGCTCTATGTCCCGGGTGCGCTCGGCTTCATGACCCGGCTGTGGGCCTTCGACCTGGGCTGGCTGTTCATCGTCTCGGCCGGGCTGCTGGCGGCCGCCGTCATCCTCTACGCCGTCAACCTGCTGGCGACCCTGGCGCGCGCCGCCCACGTCAGCCTGACCGGGGCCTATGTGATCGCGGCGCTGGGCTACCTGGTGCTGGCGGCGTGCCTGGGCTTCGCGCTCGCCTACAACCTGCACCGGCCCTACCTCTACATCGATCACGTGCGGGTGCTGCGCGCGCATGCGCATGCCGCGGGCCTCGGCTTCTTCGGGCTGCTGGTGATGGGGGTGGCGTATCGCCTGCTGGAGATGTTCCTGCTCAGCCATGTCCGCGCGCAGGGGCCGGGCTGGGTCGCGCTTGCCGCGCTCAACCTGGCGCTGGCGGCGCTGCTGACCAACTTCGTGTTCGGCCAGGTCGCGGTGCTGACCTGGTTCGGGGTCGCGGCGGCGCTGCTCGGGGTCGCGGCCTTCCTGCTGCAGGTGCGGCGCCTGTATCGCGCGCGCATCAAGCGCAGCACCGACGCCGCCTGGCTGCACTCGCTGGCGTCGTTCGGCTATCTCGCGCTGGCGGTCTCGGTGGGCGCGGCCATTGCGCTGGCGGGGCTGCCCGAGGCGCTGCGCCAGCGCCTGGAGCTCGGCTATGCGGTGCTGTTCCTGCCCGGCTTCGTGGGCAGCATCGTGGTCGGGCAGCTGTACAAGATCGTGCCGTTCCTGATCTGGTTCCATCGCTTCAGCGCCTATGTCGGGCTCAAGAAGGTGCCGTCGGCCAGCGAGCTCCTGGCGCCGCGCCCGCAGTGGGCGCAGCTCGGGCTGATGCACGCCGGCCTGGCGCTGCTGGCGGCAGGTGTGGTCGCACCCAGCGCGAACCTGCGCCTGGGCGGAGCGCTGCTGTTCGCGGCCTCGGCCGCGCTGCACGCGCGCAACCTCGGTGTGCTGTATCGAAGGAGGCCGTGATGATCCCCGAGCAACCCAGCCCGACCAGCGCTGCCGCCCTGGAGGCCGCGGCCCTGGAGGCCGCGCTGCACGAGGTGCTGGATCCCGAGACCGGCGTCAATTTGGTCGATCTGGGGCTGATCTACCGCGTCACCGCCGACCCGGCCACCGGCGCGGTCGCGGTGGTCATGACCTTGACCACGCCGGCGTGCCCCGCGGGCGACGTCATGGTCGCCGGGGTCGAGCGGCGCCTCGGGCGTGTGCCCGGCGTGACCACGGTCGACGTGGACATCGTGTTCGACCCGCCCTGGACGCCGGAGCGGATCAGCCCGGCCGGGCGCGCGCAGCTCGGCGGCTGAGTGGCCTCAGGCGCTACCGCCGCGACCTTGGCACCCCGCAGAAGAAGGTGGCGCGCCCGCCCAGCGGATAGGCGAGCTCGCCGTGCTCCCAGTCGTAATCGGCGCCGAGGTCGCGACCCAGCGCCTCCAGCTCGCCGCGCTGGTGCGTGCGCGCGACGCTGATCAGGAAGTCGAACAGCCCGATGGCCGGGATGACGGGCAGAAGATACGTCAGCGCCGCCTTGCCGGCGCGACCGCGCGGCGCGCGCAGCGGGTTGACCAGCAGGGCGGCCGTCAGCGCCGGCAGGAAGCGCACCGCGGTCGGCAGATGGCGCGGGAACGACTCCAGGATCACGATGGCCGAGCGATGGCGCACCGCATCGGCCAGGATGGCGCGGACCAGGGCGGGCGGGAAGTGGTGCAGTGCATTGATGAAGGTGCGCACCGGGCGCGAGAGCTCCGCGGGCACCGCGGTGGCGTCGACGGGCGCGCTCGAGAAGCTGACCCGGCCCGGATAGCGCGCGGCCACGCGGGCCAGCGCGGCGCGGTTGGGGAAGAGGTCGCTCATCAGCACCTCGGGCTGCGCGCCGCCCTGCGCGGCCAGGGTGTCGAGCAGCACGCTGATGGGCTCGCCGGCGCCCGAGCACAGATCGAGGACGCGCTGGCTGCCGACGCGCTCGAAGACCCGGCGCAGCACCGGCGCCATCCCGGCGAAGACGCCCGACCAGCGCACCCCGCGGCTGAGGATCTCGGTGATCGACTCGTGCAGCACCCCGGGAAGCCAGGGCTGGTCGTTGAACTCGAAGGCCTGCACGCGCTGCATGGCGAGATTGTAGTGCGTCGACTCGAGCAGGTGCAGCGCGGCTGGCGTCGCCGCGGTGAACCTGACGGGCGTCAAGGCCCCCGCGCAGCGCCAGCGCAGGCTGGTGCGATGACACCAGCCGACAGTTCACCCCAGCTGTCGCCCGCACAGCGCAGCCTGCTGCTGGAGCTGGCCCGGACGCTGCTGCCCGAGGGCAGCCGGCTGCCCGGCGCCAGCCCGGCCTCGGTGGCGCGCGCCGAGGACTTCGTGCGCGGGATCTCGGGCGGCGCGCTGCGCGGCCTCGGCCTGCTGACGCGCCTCCTCGATGGCGCCGCCCTGCTGCGCACCGGCCACCGCTTCCAGCGCCTCAGCCCGGCGCGCCAGACCACCCTGGTCGAGCGCTGGCAACGCGACCCGGTGCTGCGCTGGCCGCTGGCGGCGCTCAGCTTCCTGTTCAAGATGACGCACTTCGATGACCCCGAGGTGTACCAGCGGCTGGGCTGTCAGTATCTCAAGGGTGGCCCCGCGACCCCGGCGCGCTGGCTCAGCCGGGTGCGCCGCGGCGCCGAGCTCGCGCACCGCCCAGCCCTCGCGACCGGAACAGAAGATCGTCTTGAAGTCCAGCGAGTGGTCGTCGGCGCCGAGTTCAAAGAGCAGCTCGAAGACCTCGACGACGACCTTGTGATCGGGGCCGATCAGGATGAACGCGGTGTCGACCGCGCCGATTTCCTCGGCGCCGGCGGCGACGGAGAAC
>JBGASF010000298.1:0-3409 GCA_044229835.1 Polyangia bacterium
GTTCCAGACCACCAGCTGCGTCGCCGGCGACCACTGCGTCCGCGACGCCAGCGGCACGGCCAGCCACTGCGTCACGGATGGGACGGCGGGCGGCCGGTGTTTGCCGGGGAACGCGTGCAACGCGGGGCTGACGTGCGGGAGCAACAACACCTGCCAGTAGGTGTTCACCCCGGATTCAAGGTGCGGTATCGCTCCAGGAGCACGGCGGGTAGCTCGTGGTCGAGACGCCAGGTGATACCGATCGGGCGGTCACCTTCGTGGGCGTGGTAGCGGACGCGGCCGAGGAACGCATACGCTGCGGTCGGGTCGGTGCGCACGAACAGGTAGAAGGCGGTCTTGTCGCGTAGCGCAGGGTCTACGTAGCGCCGGCCCGAGCCGCCGACGCTGGCTCCAGCCTGGGTCTCCCAGTGGAATAGCGCCGCGTTCTTGGCGAAGTCGCGGTAGCGGGTGGTGGGGGAGAAGCTGCGACCTGACTTGTCGAGAGTGACAAAGAGCAGCTCGCGGCCCTGCTCCTTCAGTCCCAGAATCCCGCCCTGCGGGACGTTGCCCTTCTCGCCGGGCACGACGTGGCCGACGGCGGCGACGATCTCGCGGCGCTCATAGTGCCGGTGCAGCGCGAGGGGCCACTCCGGAACGGGGTACACGTCACCGGCCGTGCTCACGCGTTCGTCGAGGACCTCATGCAGCTGTTCGAGCTCGGCGACGATGGCGGGTCTATCGCGCAGGTACGTCACGACCTCCTCCGAGGCGCGCAGCGCTCCGCGGTGATTGAGCTGGAAGTCGAGCATCGAAAGCCGCACCCGGTCGAGCGCTGACAGCGCCTCGCCGGCATCCGCCGGGCCCGCGAGTAAGCGCTGGTAGGCGCGAAGCCTGGTCGGTTCGTCGGTGTGGAGCAGCCAGCCCAGACGACGACTGAGGTCCTCGTCTTCCGGGGTGCTCTTGGTCAGTCCGGCCATGCTCCGCAGCTTGAGCCAGCCGAAGTTGCCGCCGTAGAGCTCCTCGACGCTGCGGCCGGTCTCTTCCAGATAGCGCGCGATGGTGGGTTCACCCTGCCTGGCGCTCAGCTCGCGCAGCTCGGTCGCGATGCGTTTGGCGCCGGCCAGTGAGCTGCGCAGCGACGCCACGATCTGGTCCCGCGCGACCGCATCCAGGGTGAGCGTGCAGCCGCTGGGCAGAAACGGAAAGCCCTCCTCGACCGCCTTGCGCAGGCCAGCGCGACTGACACCCGTGAATGCCGGCAACACGTTGTCGAAACGGAACTCCTCATGGTGCTGTCCGATGAAGTCGAGCACCAAACAAGACGTCTTGCCCTCGGACAGCCGCAGGCCCCGGCCCAGCTGCTGCAGGAACAGGGTGGCGCTCATCGTCGGCCGCAACAGCAGCAAGGTGTCGACGAAGGGCAGGTCCACGCCCTCGTTGTAGAGGTCGCAGGTGAAGACGACGTTGACCTCGCGCTCGCGCAGGCGCTGCGGCGCAGTGCGGCGCACGTCCTCCGACGACTCCGCGCTCACGGCGATAGCCGGAATGCCGGCGGCGGTGAAGTGTCTGGCCATGAACTCGGCGTGGCGGACGCTGACGCAAAACCCCAGCGCTCGGCTGCGTCGCACGTCCGCGACGCGCTGGCGCCACTGACTCAAGACCAGGTTGGCGCGTGCGTCATGGCCAGTGAAGATGTCGGAGAGGCTGCCGAGGTCGTAGCCGGCGCGCGACCAGCGTGCCTTACGAAGGTCGGTGCCGTCAGCCAGCCCGAAATACTCGAACGGCACCACGAGCTGGGCCTCGAGCGCGTGCCACAAGCGCAGCTCGGTGGCGATGTGGCCGCCAAAATCGGGCAGCAGCGACTTGCCATCGCTGCGCTCGGGCGTGGCGGTAAGCCCCACCAGGATCGCGGGCTGCAGGCTGGGGACGATGTCCTGGTAGGTCTTGGCCGGCAGGTGGTGACACTCGTCGACGACCACGTGGCGCCAGTAGTCCGCGCCGAACTGCTCGATGAGCCCCCCAGCGCTCTGGATGGTCGCGAACAGGTGTTCGTGGCTGTGGGGCTTCTCGCCGCTGAGGAGGAGATCGCCGAAGGCGCCATCCTGCAGGGCGTGGCGAAAGGTCTGACGGGCGCCCTCGAGCAGCTCGCGTCGATGCGCCAGAAAGAGCAGCCGTGGCCGCAGACCGGCTTGCCTGGCGTGGCGTGCGTAGTCGAGTGCGGCGATGACGGTCTTCCCGGTGCCCGTCGCGGCGACGACCAGGTTGCGGTGGCGGCCGTGGAGCTCGCGCTCGGTAGCCAGGCGATCCAGGATGGCCTGCTGGAATGGATACGGCCGCAGCGCAATGAGGGTGGTGGTCTGGGCCTCTGAAGGGGCGCTCTTGAGCGCGGTGCGGAGGCGCTCGCGCTGGGCCTCGTCAGCTGGGTCGTAGGGCTCGAACTCGGGGTCGCCCCACAAGGTGTCGAAGGTGCCGGCGAACTTGGCGACGACGTGTGGGAGGTCGGCTGCGCAGGCCTTGATCATCCACTCCTGACCCGCACCCAGCGCGGTGTGGGTCAGGTTCGCCGAACCGACGTAGGCGGTCGTCAGCCCGCTGTCGCGATGGAACAGCCAGGCCTTCGCATGCAGCCGCGTGCGGCGCGTGTCGTACGAGACCTTGACCTTGGCCCCCGGGAGGCGGCCCAGGAGGTCGAGCGCGCTGACCTCGGTGGTGCCGGTGAAGGTCGTGGTCAGCACGCGCAGACGGTCAGCGCCGGCGCTGCCACGGCGCGCGAAGGCTTCGAGCTGCTCGCCGAGCGCGCGCACGCCGCCCATCGTGATGAAGGCGATGATGACGTCGACACGGTCGGCGCTGGCGAGCTCCTTGGCGAGCTCCTGGCCCAGGGAGGGCTCGGCCGCGCTGCGCGTGAGCAGAGTCGAGATGGAGAGCGGCGTGGCAGGGCGGACAGGTGGACGATCGCGGTGGATCGCGACCAGTCGGCGCGGCGGTGGTGCGACAGCTTGCTCGAGGATGGCGGCGGAATCGCCGCGTGAGATCGTGGTCAGCTTGGCGAGCAAATCGCGCACCAGCCCCTCGGCGGCCTGGGCGCGCTCGTCCTCATGGACCGAGGCCAGCGTGCGCTCAATCTCTCCTGCGAGGTGGCGGGCGACCACCGCCGGCAGTTCGCTCTCAGCGAGCGGATCCTCCTCCGCAGTACGACCGGCCGCCAGCTTTGCGAGTGCACCCTGGACACCCTCGCTGATGAGATCCTCATAGACCCCGTCCGCCAGGTTGCGCGCCACGGGACCATGGTCGCACGAAGGCGGCAGTTCAGCGCAGCGGGGTCTTCAGCATCGTCGCTGCGAGGCTCTCGTAGAGGCTGCGCCTGGGGTCGTCTGTCCGGTAGATCAGGCGGAACCAGTCGCTCAGCGGCTCCACTTCGGGGAAGACG
>JBGASF010000299.1:0-3343 GCA_044229835.1 Polyangia bacterium
CCTGGTCAGCGCCGGGGACGGCAGCGGCGCGCCCGACACCAACTTCCCCATCGTCGAAGCCTACTAGCCTGGCGAGGATCTGGATGCTGCGCGCACGGAGGCTGCTCGGACTGCTGATGGTGCTGGGGCTCGGCATCGGCTGTGGCGATGACGGCGGCGGCACCTATGTCGTGGTCGAGATCCAGCGCGGCATCGTCCCCGCCAGCACGGCGGTGCGCTCGCTGAGGGTCGAGCTCGACCTCGGCGGGCAGCCGTTCGAGCACACCTTCACGCCGACGAGCGGCGACATCACCTTGCCGACCCGGGTCGGGTTCCTCATCCGCATGGGCGCAGGGGTCCTGGCGGTGCGTGTCACCGCGCGCGACGGCGCCGACGCCGCGCTGGCCATGGGCACCAAGACCGTCACCGTGGAGCGCGGCGTGACCACGACGGTGGCCGTCGCCCTCGACACCGCCGTCACGGCGCCCGCGCACCTGCGCATCGATCGCCCCAGCCACGACTTCGGTGATGCGCTGGTCAGCACGGTGTCGAGCCCGGTCAGCTTCATCATCGACAACGACGGCGGCCAGCCCACCGGCGCGCTGGCCCTGACGCTGGGCGGCGCCGACCCCGGCAGCTTCGACCTGTCGGCCAGCGCCTGTCAGGGCACCACGCTGGCGGCCGGGGCCAGCTGCACGGTGACCATCAGCTTCATGCCCGGCAACGCGGGCGCCCGCACCGCCTCGCTGACCGTGAGCGGCGCTCCCGGCGGCACCGTGGTGTCCAACCTGAGCGGGCGCGGCGCGCTGCCCGGCAGCCTGGGTGTGCTGCCCGCCAGCCACCCCTTCGGCAACGCCGCCACCGGCACCCAGAGCGCGGCGCAGACCTTCACGGTGAGGAACAACGGCGGCGTCGCCACCAGCACGGTCATGGTCGCCTTGACCGGCAGCGACCTCGGCCAGTTCAGCCTGGGCAGCGACGGCTGCTCGGGGGCGCCGCTGGCCGCCGCCGCCAGCTGCGACATCGTGGTGCGCTTCGCGCCCAGCAGCCAGGGCAGCTTCGCGGCGTCGCTCAGCGTCAGCGCCACCGACGGTGGCACCGCCATCGCGTCGCTGACCGGCACCGGCGTGCTGCCCGCGATCCTCAACGTGGCGCCCGGCATGTTCACGTTCCCCCCGACCTTCGTGGGCGAGGCTGCGACCACCACCTACAAGGTCGACACCCCCGGGGGGGTCGACAGCGGCACGGTGTCCGTCGTGCTGGCCGACACGGTCAACTATTCGCTGAGCACCAACACCTGCACCGGGGTGCTGGCGCCCGCCGGGGTGTGCGCCTTCACGGTGCGCTTCGCGCCGACCGCCGCGGGCGCGCGCAACTCCATGGTGACGGTCAGCGCGACTCCGGGCGGCTCGCGTCAGATCGGCCTCGAAGGCACCGGCAACGATCCGCTGGGCTGGACCGGCAACCCGACCTTCGCCGGCACCCTGCCCGCGGCGTCCACCGAGAACGTCTTCGTCCTGCGCAACAGCGGCAGCGCCGTCAGCGGCACCCTGGCCATCACCGTCAGCGGCGCCAACGCCGGCGACTTCGTGCGCCAGGGCCCGGGCGCCGGCGAGTGCATCGACGGCGCCATGCTGGCCGCGGGGGCGTCATGCTCGGTGCGGGTGCGCTTCTCGGCGTCGGCGCCGGGCGCGCGCACCGCCGTGCTGCAGGCCAGCGCCAGCCCGGGCGGCATGCCGGCGCTGACCCTGAACGGCACCGGGCTGCGCGGCGCCACCCTGGATGGCTCGCCGGGCCCCACGTACATGTTCTCGTCGCCGCAGGGCGTCGGCACCACCAGCACGGCGCGGGCCTGGACGGTGACCAACAGCGGCGACGAGAACACCGGCGCCATGACCATCACGACCGGCGGCGACATCGCGGACTTTCCCTTCACCACGACGTGCAACTCGGGCTCGGTCATCGCCGCGCACTCGTCGTGCGGCTTCGACATCAGCTTCAGGCCCACGGCCATCGGCACCCGCACCGCGACCTTCCAGGTCTCGGCCGGACCGGGCGGCACCGCGATGCTGACCATCTCGGGCACCGGCCAGCCCACGCTGTCGGTCAGCGTGGTCGGCGGCGGCACCGGCCTGGTGACCTCGAGCCCCGCGGGGATCAGCTGTCCGCCCACCTGCGCGGCCGGCTTCCCGCTCAACGCCACGGTGCAGCTGCGCGCGCGCACCAGCAACGGCTCCAACGCCTTCTTCCGCAGCTGGGGCGCCGGCGACTGCAGCGGCAGCTTCCAGGACTGCAACCTGACCATGTCCGCCAGCCGCAGCGCGACCGCCCAGATCGCGACCATCACGCACAACCTGGCCTTCGTGTCGTCGACCGCGCTGGCCGCCAACCTGGGCGGCGTGGCGGCCTATGACGCCCAGTGCAACGCGCTGGCCTCGGCGGCCGGCATCAACAACTTCGACGCCCCCGGCGGCAGCGCCTATGTGGCCTGGATGTCGGACAGCGTGACCAACGCGGCGTCGCGCCTGGCCAGCGCGCGCGGCTTCGTGCGCCGGGACGGGGTGCCCTTCGGGGATGATCAGAGCTCGCTGCTCAGCCAGGCGCGGGTCTTCGGCGTGCTGTCGCTCGACGAGACCGGCCGCGACGCCGGCAACCGCGAGGTCATGACCGGCACCGACAACTTCGGCAGCGCCGTGGCCGGCGGCACCTGCTCGAACTGGGCCTCGAACAGCGTGGCCCAGAACGCGACGCTGGGCGCCAGCCACGGTGGCCCGCTGGCCTGGAGCCAGAACGGCTCCGGCACCTGCGACATCGCACGGCCGATCTACTGCCTGATGCGCAACCGCAACGCGGTGGTCAACCCGCCCACGCTGACCGGGACACGCCGGGTCTGGGTGTCCTCGGGCTACACCCCCGGCGTGACCACCCCCGACGCCCACTGTGACGGCGACCGGCCGATGGGCGTGACGTCGGCGCGTGCGCTGATCGCGACCACCACGGAGCCGGCCAGCAGCGTGGTGTCGAGCGCCATCACCTATGTGCGCCCCGATGGCCATGTGGTCGGCACCGGTGCCCAGCTGGCCTCGGAGGCCACGCTGCAGAGCGGGATCTGGCAGACCTCGAGCGGGTCGTACTTCGCCACCGGTGGCCAGACCTGGACCGGCTACGAGGGGCCGCCCGGGGTGCTGGCGACGCTGGCCAACAGCTGCGACAACTGGACGCGCGCCAACACCGGCATCGGCCGCCGCGGCAACCTGCGGGTCGTCTCGAGCTGGTTCCAGAGCGATCCCAGCGCGCCATGCGACGCCGCCGGGGCCACGGTGCGCCTGTACTGCGTGGAGCAGTAGCCCCCTCGAAGCGCAGC
>JBGASF010000029.1:0-62729 GCA_044229835.1 Polyangia bacterium
CCGCTCAGCGGGCCATACAGCGCGCCCGCCAGCTCGCGCTGCGCGGCCGGCACCTGCAGCAGGGTCAGCACGTCCAGCAGCGGCTTGCGTAGCGGCGCCGCGTCCGCCGCGGCGAACACCGCGCGCACCACGACGCCACCCCGGCTGCGCGCCCAGCCGATGGCGTCCATGGCCTCGCGCACCATGCCCGCGTGCGCCGCCAGCTCGCGCGCCACGGCGCTGGGCAGGAGCGGCGTCGCCCCGGCGCTGAGCGCGCCCAGCATGGCCGCCACCGGCCCGCCGCAGATCTGCTCCAGCCCGAGCTCGCCTTCGGCCCCCGCGATGGACAGCGTGAGCGTGGTCGGCCCAGGGGTCCGCGTCAGCAGCGGGGTCAGCGCGGCGGCGCCCGCCGGCTCGGCCTCGTTCAGCGTGCCCAGCACGCGCCCCACGAAGTCGACGCCGCTGCCGCGCGTGGCCACCGCCAGCCGATCCGCCGCGCCGCCCACGCGCACGCACAGCCGGCGCCCCAGCTCGCCGTCGAAGCGGGTCAGGAAAGCCAGCGCCGGCCCCAGCCCGATGCCGAGCAGGCCGGCGGCGATGCCGAAGCGCGACGCCGGCAGCAGGGGCTCGTCAGCCATGCACTACGGGCTGACCTTGATGGCCACCATGATGACCCCGGTCAGGTGCTGGCCCGCGCTGACGAAGAAGACCTCGCCCGCCTTGGTGGTCACCGAGCCGACCGGCATGCTGCCGCCGTCAGCCTTCTTGACCAGCGTGGTGACCGTGTACTTGACCGGATCGCCGGTCTTGGTCGGCATCACCACGGCCTTGAAGTTCAGCTCGACCACGTTGCCGTTGGGCAGGCGCACCGCGGCGATGACGTCCTTGGCCAGCGTGGCCTTGCTCTTCTCCAGCAGCTTCCAGCTCTTGAACTGCGAAAATGGCGGCTTCTTGAGCTGCGGCAGCTTGCCGATCTTGCCGTCGATGCCGCCCTTGCCGTTGTGCGCGTGCAGCGTCATCACGTCGGCCTGGAGCGCGGTGGGCGCGCTCTGCGCCCCCGCGCTGGCGGACAGCAGCAGCACGGCAGCGCAGGCGGCGAACATCGTGGCACGCAGGTTGGTCATGCCGCCATCCTACAGCCCCGTGGGGCAGGGCTCCAGCGCCGTGCCGGTGTCGCGCACGCACACCGCGGCGCCATCCGAGTCCTCGAAGCCGACGATCTCGGGCGCGCCCACGCCGTCGAAGTTGCCGATCACGAAGCTGTCGGGATCGCGCGGCTCGCTGCCGGTGTAGCGGCGCGCCGAGAAGCTGGCGGGGCGGATCGACGCCGGCCCCGCCGCCGGCGCCAGATCGCGATAGATCTGCAGCTCGGCGGGCAGCAGGCTCCTGCTCATGTCGCGATCCAGCACCACCAGATCGGGCGCCGCGCCGCCGCCGGTGTTGCCGAGCTGGATCCAGTTGGCATACGGATCGCTCAGCGCCAGCGTGCCAGCGCCCATGAAGCTCCAGTCCAGGCGCGTCGAGCTCTGGGTCTCGAACAGGATGGCCCCGGCGCCGTTGCCGCCGGCGCCGACGGTGTCGGGCATGGTGCCGTTGTCGAGGTTGGTGAAGAAGGCGCCCTGGAAGCCCGCGCTCGCCGCGGTCGCCGGCACCCCGACGACCCCGGCGGCGGTCAGCCCGCCGGCGCCGTTGCGCAGCACCACGACCTCATACTGGGTGATGACCAGCAGGTCGTGGCGCCCCGGCGCCAGCGCCGAGGGGAAGGGCTGCGCCGCCTCGGCGCGCCAGTTGTCGACCAGCCCGGTCGGCAGCGGCAGCGCCCTGGCGTTGGCGAGCGCCAGTGGCGAGAACGCCGTCACGTCGGCGGTGACCAGGCCGTCATAGTCGATCACCACCAGCTCCAGCGCGGCGTCGTCGTCGAGCTGCGCGCGCGTCATCGACGAGGGCAGGAACGACACCGGCTCGAACTTGGGGAAGGCGACCGGGTCGAAGACGACGCGCCCGCTGGGGCTGAAGCTCGTCGGCGCGGTCGCGGTGAAGGCCAGCAGCACGCCCTGGTCGCTCTCGCCATCTGGACCGCCGGTGTCCTCGCCGCCGAACACCAGCAGATCCAGCAGACCATCGCCGGTGAAGTCCTCGGCCAGCACCACCATGGGGCGCGTCGCGCCGGTGGCCACGAAGGTGTCGAAGATGGAGCCGGCGCCCTGGGGCCGACCCAGCATCAGGTAGATCCCCTGCGCCTGCGACCCGCCGGGCACGTTGAGGACGATGAGGTCGTCCTTGCCGTCACAGTTGAAGTCGGCCGTGCCGAAGGCGCGCACCCGCGCCGGGCTGGGCGCGAACGGCGTCCCGATCCCCGGCCCCGACGGCGTGCACGGCCGCATCCCGCCATCCCCACCATCACTGACGCCGCCACCGTCTCCGCCGTCTCCGCCATCGGGCCCCACGCCGGCGTCGCCCCCGTCGGCCACCCCGCGCGGGTCCGGGATCGACAGGCACCCGCCCAGCGTGACGGCCAGCACGGCAGGAGCCAGGGCGCGCAGCATCGCCCTCATCTTGGCACGAGCGGCCAGCGCTGCTCCATCGCGCGCGCCATCAGCGCGGTCCGGAGCGCAGGCGCAGGGCAGGGCGGCTCACGGGCCGAGGATAGCGCGCGCCCGGCCGCCGCGGTACCGTGCGGCATGCCCTACCTGTTCGAGACCGAGGAGCACGCCACCCTGCGTGCCCAGGTCCGTCGCTTCGCCGAGAAGGAGATCGCGCCGTTCGCGCACGCCTGGGACGAAGCCCAGGAGTTCCCGCGCGAGCTGTACACGCGCGCCGCCGAGGTCGGCCTGCTCGGCCTGGGCTACCCCGAGGAGCTCGGCGGCAGCGGCGGCGAGGTCGGCCACCGCCTGGCCGCCTACGAGGAGCTCATCATCGCCGGCAAGTCGGCCGGCGTCGAGGTCGGCCTGGGCACCCACGGCATCGCGCTGCCGCCCATCCTGGCCATGGGCACCGACGAGCAGAAGGCCGCTTCGTGCCGCCGGTGCTGCGCGGCGAGAAGATCGCCGCCCTGGCCATCACCGAACCCGGCACCGGGTCGGACGTCGCCGCCATCACCACCCGCGCGGTGCGCGACGGCGACCACTATGTCGTCACTGGCTCGAAGACCTTCATCAGCTCGGGCTGTCGCGCCGACCTGGTGACCACCGCGGTGCGCACCGGCGGCCCCGGCCACGGCGGCATCTCGCTGCTCGTCGTCGAGCGCGGCACGCCCGGTTTCGGCGTCTCCAAGGCGCTCGACAAGATGGGCTGGTGCGCGTCCGACACCGCCGAGCTGTTCTTCGACGGCTGCCGCGTCCCGGTCGCCAACCGCATCGGCGACGAGGGTCAGGGCTTCGTGGCCATCGCGCAGAACTTCGTCAGCGAGCGGCTCGGCCTGGCCGCGCAGTGCTGCGCCATCGGCGAGCTGGCCTACCGCGAGTCGGTGGCCTACGCCCGCGCCCGCGTCGCCTTCGGCAAGCCGCTGACCGGCTTCCAGGTCACGCGCCACAAGCTGGCCGACATGGCCGCCCGCCTGGCCGCGGCGCGCGCGCTGACCGCCGAGGTGGCGACGCGCTACCAGCGTGGCGATCGCTCGCCGGCGCTGGCCGCGATGGCCAAGAACACCGCCACCGACATGCTCAGCTTCGTGTGTGACCAGGCCGTGCAGGTGCACGGCGGCGCCGGCTACCTGCGCGGCACCACGGTCGAACGGCTGTACCGCGACGCCCGCCTGTATCCCATCGGCGGTGGTACGCGGGAGATCATGAACGAGATCATCGCCAAGATGGAGGGCTACTGATGGCCACGCCGCCGCCGGACGCTTCGCCGCCGCAGATCACGATCGAGGACGACCGCACCGGGATGCTGGTGCCGGTGCTGCGCCGCGCCTTCCTCGACAACCTGGTCTCGCTGCAGGGCAAGTCGCACGTCACCGCCACGGTGCGCGACCGCTTCTTCGCGCTGGCCTACACCGTGCGCGATCGGCTGTTTCACCGCTGGATCGAGACCCATCGCACCTACTACGAGCAGGACGCTCGCCGCGTCTACTACCTGTCGGCCGAGTTCCTGGTCGGGCGCTCGCTGGGCAACAACCTGCGCAACCTCGGGATCTACGAGCGCTCGCGCGACGCCCTGGCCGAGCTCGGCGTCAACATCGAGGACGTCCTCGAGCAGGAGGTCGACGCCGGCCTCGGCAACGGCGGCCTGGGCCGCCTGGCGGCCTGCTTCCTCGACTCCATGGCGACGCTGGCGCTGCCCGGCGTGGGCTACGGCCTGCGCTACGAGTTCGGCATCTTCCGCCAGGAGATCAACAAGGACGGCCAGCAGATCGAGCACCCCGACGAGTGGCTGCGCCTGGGCAACCCGTGGGAGATCGCGCGCCCCGAGTACTCGGTCACGGTGCACTTCGGCGGCCGCACCGAGCGCGTCCCGCTGTTCGACGGCGCCGGCGGCTTCAAGGTGCGCTGGCTGCCCAGCGAGGGCGTGGTCGGCATCCCCTACGACACCCCGGTCTCGGGCCACGCCACCGACACCGTCAACACCATGCGGCTGTGGCGGGCGCGCGCCTCGGAAGAGTTCGACCTCGAGCTGTTCAACGCCGGTGACTACGTGCGCGCGGTCGAGGACAAGACCGCCTCGGAGAACATCTCCAAGGTGCTGTACCCGATGGATCACTCGCCGCAGGGCAAGGAGCTGCGCCTGCGCCAGCAGTACTTCTTCGTGGCCTGCTCGATCTCCGACATCCTGCGCCGCTACTCGTACAACCACCGCGGCCTCGAGGGCTTCGCCGACAAGGTCGCGATCCAGCTCAACGACACCCACCCGGCCATCGCCATCCCCGAGCTGATGCGCATCTTCGTCGACGAGCACGGCATGGAGTGGGACGCCGCCTTCGAGCTGACGCGCCGGACCTGCGCGTACACCAACCACACCATCCTGACCGAGGCGCTGGAGAAGTGGCCGGTGTCGCTGTTCGAGAAGCTGCTGCCGCGCCACCTCGAGATCATCTACGAGATCAACGCGCGCTTCCTGGACGGCCTGCGCAAGGACGGCGCCGACGACGAGCTGTGCCGGCGCATGTCCATCGTCGACGAGGGGCCGCCGCGCCACATCCGCATGGCCAACCTCGCCGTGGTGGGATCGCACTCGGTCAACGGCGTCGCGGCGCTGCACACCCGCCTGCTCAAGGAGGATCTGTTCGTCGACTTCCACGCGCGCTGGCCCGAGCGCTTCAACAACAAGACCAACGGCGTGACCCCGCGGCGCTGGATCGACGAGGCCAACCCCGAGCTCAGCAAGCTGGTCACCGAGCACCTCGGCCCGGGCTGGCTCACCGACCTCGAGCAGCTGCGCAAGCTGGAGCCGCTGGCCGAGGACCCCGCCTTCCGCAAGCGCTTCCGCGCCATCAAGCTGGGCAACAAGCAGGCGCTGGCCGCGCTGTGCGCCCGCGAGGCCAACCTGGCGCTCGACCCGACCATGATGTTCGACGTCCAGGTCAAGCGCCTGCACGAGTACAAGCGCCAGCTGCTCAACATCATGCACGTCATCCACCTGTGGCGGCAGATCGGGCGCGATCCCAAGCACGCCATCGTGCCGCGCGCCTTCATCTTCGCGGGCAAGGCGGCGCCCGGCTACGCCATGGCCAAGCAGGTCATCCACCTGATCGGCCAGGTGGCCCAGGTCGTCAACGCCGATCCGGCGGTCAACCGCCACCTGCGCGTGGCCTTCGTGCCCAACTACCGGGTCTCGTCGGCGCAGGTCATCATCCCGGCCGCCGACGTCTCGGAGCAGATCTCGACCGCGGGCTACGAGGCCTCGGGCACCGGCAACATGAAGCTGTCGCTCAACGGGGCGCTCACGGTGGGCACCCTGGACGGCGCCAACGTCGAGATCCGCGAGGAGGTCGGCGACGAGAACTTCTTCCTCTTCGGCCTCACCGTGGAGCAGGTGCGCGAGCTGCGCCAGAAGGGCTACCGGCCGCACGAGGTCGCCGCCGCCGAGCCGGCGCTGGGCGAGGTGCTGGAGCTCATCAAGCTGGGGCGCTTCGGCCCCGGCTTCGAGGGCATCGTCGACAGCCTGCTGGGGGGCGATCGCTTCTTCGTCCTGGCCGACTTCGCCAGCTACGCCGCCTGCCACCGCCGGGTCGCCGCGGCCTACCTCGACCAGGAGTCGTGGACGCGCATGGCCATCCTCAACATGGCGCGCCTGGGCAAGTTCTCGTCCGATCGCGCCATCGCCGAGTACGCCCGCGACATCTGGCGCGTCACCCCCGTGCGCACCAAGCTGCAGCCGAAGTAGCGTCGTCCATTGACGCACGCACATATGTAGATATATGCATATGTGATGCACGCGCAGCCGTCGGCCAGCGTCCTCCCGGTCAAGCCGCTGAGCCAGCTCTTCAAGGCGCTGGCCGATGACACCCGGCTGCGCATCGTGGCCCTGCTGGCGCACGGCGAGCTGTGCGTGTGCCACGTGCAGAGCGGCCTCGGGGTGTCGCAGCCGACGGCGTCGCGCGCGCTGGGCCTCTTGCGCGCGGCCGGCGTGGTCGAGGACCGCCGCGCCGGCACCTGGGTCTACTACCGGCTGGCCACCCAGCGCGACCCCGAGCGCCGCCGCCACCTGCAGGCGCTGGTGCGCGGCTTCGCCAGCGACGACGTGCTGGGGCGGGAGGTCGCCGGGCTGGTGGCGAAGAAGGGCCCGCGCGCGTGCCGGTGATGGCGCCGACGAAGCCAGCCGCGGCCACGCCCGTGGTAGCCGCGCCCGCGGCGCTGCCGGCCCTGCCGTCGCTGCCGCGCCGTGCCGTCGCCGAGGCGCTGGGCAGCGCACTGCTGCTGGCCGCGGTGGTCGGCTCCGGCATCATGGCCGAGACGCTGACGCGCGACGTCGGCGTCGCGCTGCTGGCCAACAGCCTGGCCACCGGCGCCATGCTGGTGGCGCTGATCGTCACCCTGGGGCCGATCTCGGGCGCGCACTTCAACCCCGCGGTGACCCTGTGCGCGGCCTGGCAGCGCGACCTCGGCTGGCGCGACGTGCCGGCCTACCTGGTGGCGCAGGCCGGCGGCGCCATCGCCGGCGTGGCCGCCGCCAACACCATGTTCGGAAAGCCCGCGCTGTTCGCGTCGACCCACGCGCGCCATGGCGGCGCGCAGCTCCTGGCCGAGGCCATCGCGACCTTCGGCCTGCTGGCGGTGATCTGGGGCTCGTCGCGGCGCCGGCCCACGCACACGCCCTACGTGGTCGCCGGCTACATCGTGGCGGCCTACTGGTTCACGTCGTCGACCTCGTTCGCCAACCCGGCCGTCACGCTGGCGCGCGCCGCCACCGACACCTTCGCCGGCATCCGCCCCGCCGACGTGCCCGGCTTCGTGGCCGCACAGCTGGGCGGCGCGCTGGCCGCGACCGCGCTGCTGGCCTGGCTGGTGCCGCGCAACAGCTCACCCGCCCCCGAGGCCTCGACATGAAGACCGTGATCTTCGCCTGCGTGCACAACGCCGGCCGCTCGCAGATGGCGGCCGCCTTCTTCAACCAGCTGGCCGACCCCACGCGCGCGCGCGCCATCTCGGCCGGCACCCAGCCCGGCCCGCGGGTGCACCCCGAGGTGCTCGAGGTCATGCGCGAGGTCGACCTCGATCTGGCCAGCGCGCAGCCGCAGCTGCTGACCGCCGAGCTGGCGCTGGGCGCCAGCCTGCTCATCACCATGGGCTGCGGCGACGCCTGCCCGGTGGTGCCCGGGCTGCGCCGCGACGACTGGCCGCTGCAGGATCCCAAGGGCCAGGCGCCCGCCGTGGTGCGCCGCATCCGCGACGACATCGCGGCCCGGGTGCGCGACCTCCTCGCCCGCGAGGGCTGGGCGCGCTGACGCCTCGGTTTCAACCGTTTGGGGTCGGTCGGGCACCATGAGATATGGCCGCCGAACCGGGGACGACCATCGTGTTCGCCTGTGCCGATGGCTGCCGAGCGCTGATGGCGACGGCGATCTTCGCGCAGCTGGCCTCGCGCCAGGGGTTATCCGCCGTCGCGGCGGGGAGCCGCCCGGTCCGGCCGATCCCGCGGGCCATCACCGACGCCCTGCGTGAGGTCCATCTCGAGCTGGTAGCACCGCCAGTCGCGCTCACGACCTCCGTGCTGGCAGGTGCGACGCTGCTGGTCACCATGGATGTCGACCTGGTGCCGGAGGTCCGGGGCCTCCGCCGTCATGACTGGATCGTGGCCGATCCGATCGGGCATGGCCTCGAGATGGTGCGCGCGATCCGCGCCGAGCTCGGCTGGCGGGTTGGCGACCTGGTCGGTCGCGAGGGCTGGCGACGAGGTACGTCCGAGGCCTGAGGCGCTACTTCATCTTGCCCGAGAAGGTGACCCGGTTGGCCATGTCGACCATCGAGTTGTAGGCCGAGATCAGCCGCTTGAAGGTGCCCGGGAAGTCGGCGTCGCCCTTGGCCAGGCGCTTCTTCTCGCTGTCGGTGTAGGGCTTGCTGCCGTCGAGGTGGGCCAGCACCTCGGCCGCGGTCTTGGCGAACTGCTCGGCCGGGTAGGTCATGCGGTCGAAGCCCGACACGTTGGCGTCCAGGCGCAGCTTGTCCGAGCCCAGCTGCTTGGCCAGCGCGGCCATCGCGGTGTAGGCGTCGATCTGCGCCTTCACCGCGGCCAGATCGATCGCGGGCGCAGGCTCCGCCGCCGGTGAGGGCGATGGCGCCGGGGCCGCCACCGCCGCGTCGGGCGCCACCATCGGCGGCGTCTTGCCACGCACCTTCTCGGGCGGCGCACTGGCCGCGGCGGCGCGCTCGCTGGCCTCGGTGGCGACCGCGACGGTGCGCAGGATCTTCTTGGCGTCGACCAGCAGCGCGCGGTGGTGCCAGCGCAGGTTCTGCCCGAACTTCTTCTTCAGCATGGGCAGGTCGCGCGCGTCGGCGGCGTCCTCCTCGGCCTGGATGCCGGCGCGGATGCCGCGATCGCCCAGGAAGAACTGCTCCCACGCCGCCATCAGCTCGGTGTGCAGCGTCTTGCCACGCGCGCAGGCGTCGTCCTTGTACTTGCGCTCGCCGTAGTAGGTCCCGGCCTCGCTCCACAGGAGGCCAATCTTGGCCAGCGCGGCGGCGTACATCGCGGCCGCGGCGTCGAGCTCCTTCATCTTGGGCTTGGCCTTGGCCGCCGCGGCGATGTCCTTGGCGAACGGCGCCGCCAGCTGCAGCGGGTAGGGCCGCGACATGTTCTTCTCCTGGCAGGTCGGCCCGGTGTCGGGGTTGACCCAGCGCAGGTAGCTGTCGCGATCGCGGCGCACCGCCGGGGTCGCGTCGTTGATGCCGTTGATCAGCGGGTTCATCTTGCGGGCGTGCTCGATCTCCTTCTTCGAGGGCCCCGCCAGCGCCGTCGCCGCCGGCAGCGCCAGCAGCATGCACACCCCTACCACCGTCCTGGTGACGCTCACAGTTCGCATCCCTCGCGTTTATCCCACCTGTAGGCCGCGAGCAACTGCCAGCTTTCTGACGCGAACGCGCGGGCGCGGGTCCGTGAAGCCGCGTTCACGTTTGCCGCGCCATGCCCATCAGGTCGCGGGGTTGCCCGCTGGCATGGCGGATGCTGAAGCACCCGGGCGGGAGGGTCGCAAAATGACGCGTTTCAAGCTGGTCCTGAAGTCGGTCGCTACCGCCGCGCTGCTGGTGATGACGATGGGCGCCAAGGGTGATGGCTGCGCCGCCAACTCGACCTCGGACGCCCCCGACGTCGAGGGCACCTGGGACGTCACCTATGACGACATGCTGGGCGTCGAGATCAAGCTCGGTGGCTCGACGTACACCAGCGAGCTCGGGGTCCAGGGCGGCGCCATCACCATCAACCACAACGGCAAGCCGTTCACCTTCAACCTGAACTGCGCCCGCCCCGAGGTCATCTGCCCCAGCGAGGCCTGGCCCAAGACCGTGACCGCCGAGCAGCGCAACACGCGCTACGAGCACCGCATGATCGTCACCCTGCCGGTGCAGTCGTGCTCCGGCGCTCTGGTCAAGCCGGCGGCCGCGCAGTGCGGCGCCGGCACCTTGAACCCGAACTGCGACCTGGTGTGCAGCGGCGAGGTCACCACGCGCAACCAGGAGACCTTCGGCGTCATCGGCGAGAGCGGCGACAGCTTCCGCCTCTACCTGGGCGGCGGCGTGGCCAGCAACGGCATCAACTGTGTGCTGCTGGGCGGCTCGGTCGCCGACGCCCACATCGACAGCACCGGCCGCGGCACCCCCGACTGGCAGGCCACCGCGATGTCGGCCGGCCTGGTCACCGTGGGCTACGCCGGTGGCTGTCTGTGGGCCGGCGATCCCAACATGGACGGCCAGACCGAGGCCCTGGTGCTGGGCGCCAGCGTCAAGTTCACCACCGGCTTCACCGCCGCCCGTCGCTAGCGCCAGCGCCGCTACGGCGCCAGCTGGCCCGACTTGAAGATGCGGAACACCCGCGCCTGGTCGAGGAACGCGATCGGCACCAGATACCCCGTCGTCGTCCCCTCCGCATAGCTGCACGCCCCCGTGAAGCGCGCCGCCGTGAAGCGCCGCAGCACCACCGGCGCCCCGGTCGGCCCGCGCCGCACCGCCCCCGTCACCGGATCGTCGATCGGGATCACCGCGCAGCCGCGATAGCCCTGCCCGGTGACCTCGGGCGTCGCGATCAGGTACTGCTGCCCGCCGCTCACGAACAGCTCGCCGGCGTTCAGCCGCGCGCTGCCCGGCTCGCCCAGACAGGCCGCGTCGGCCGCGTTCAGCAGCGTGCGCACCCGCGTGAACGTGCGCGCGTGATCGGTCGAGCGCAGGAGCTCCATGCGGATCTGCGGCGCGCCCGCCACCACCGCGACACAGCCGACCACCAGATCGATCTCGGCGCCGCGCAGGAACGCCCCCGGCTCGGTCAGCACCACGCAGTCGCCGAGGCCCAGCCCGGTGGTCGTGGTCGCCGCGCCCGCGCTGGAGAAGGTCGACGTCGACGGCCAGCCGATGATCGGCGTCGGCGCCGACCACGGCCCCTGCGGCTCGGGCGCGGTGGCCAGCGCGATGTGCCCATAGTCGTAGCGCAGCGTGGTCGGCGGCAGCACCAGGTAGCGGTGCGTGATGAGCTTCCAGCGCCGCGCCGGATCGGGATCCAGCGGATCGATCAGCAGCGACGACACCTCGTTGATGAGGTTGCCGGTGCAGGTCCCGCCCGGGCACGCGGCGGCGTCGGTCGACGGGATGGTCAGCGCCGCCACCGCGTTGGCGTCGGCCACGTAGGTCCAGGTCACCCCGCGATCGCCCGACAGCGCGATGCGCGTCCTGATCGACGCCGTCGCCGCCACGCTGGAGTAGCTCATGGCGCCACCCGGCGCCCCCAGCGGGTACACCACCGAGGGATCGAAGATCCCGGCCGCCGACCCCGGATCCCCGACCACCGCCAGCTCGGGGGCGACCGCCGGGTCGACCAGCACCGGCGCCGGCAGATCATCGACACAGCTGCGCGCCGCGTCCGCCGGCGCAGCGTCGACCACCGCCCCGGCATCCACCATCACCGCGTCGAGCGCCGCGCCGTCGCCGACCGCAGCGTCCTTCGCATCGCCCCCCGACGAACCACAGCCCAGGGTCAGCGTCAGGACGGCCACGCACAGCGCACGCATACCTCAGCTTATCAGGGCGTTCGGGCGGGTGCCCCGTCCTGTAGACTCCCGGCCATGGTCTCCGCAGCCGAATCCACCGACGCCGACGACGCCGACGCCGACGCCGACGCACCCCGGGCGACCCGGACCTACCGCTACTACGACCTCATCATGATGGGGTTCGTGACCGTGCTCCTGTGCTCGAACCTGATCGGGCCGGGCAAGGTGTGCACGGTGGGCGGGCTGTCGTTCGGCGCCGGCAACCTGTTCTTCCCCATCAGCTACATCTTCGGCGACGTCCTCACCGAGGTGTATGGCTATGCGCGCAGCCGGCGCGTCATCTGGGCGGGCTTCGTGGCCATGCTGTTCGCCACCTTCATGAGCCAGGTCGTGCTGCGCATGCCGCCCGATCCGCACGTCGGCTACAACGGCATCATCCAGCCCGCCATCGAGGTCATGTTCGGCAACACCTGGCGCATCGTCGCCGGCTCCATCCTGGCGTTCTGGATCGGTGACTTCGCCAACTCCTACGTGATGGCCAAGATGAAGGTGTGGACCCGCGGGCGCTTCCTGTGGGCGCGCACCATTGGTTCGACCATCGTGGGCCAGCTGGCCGACAGCGGCGTCTTCTATCCCATCGCCTTCCTGGGGCTGTGGGATCCCGACGTGATGGTCAAGGTCGTCATGTTCAACTGGGTCTTCAAGGTGGCCATCGAGGTGCTGTTCACCCCGGTGACCTACCTGGTCGTGGGCGCCCTCAAGCGCGCCGAGCGCGAGGACTTCTACGACCGCGGCACCAACTTCAATCCGTTCCACATCAAGGCGTGAGATAGAATCGCGCTGGTGACGGCGAGGACGGCCCTGGTCGCGTGCGTGCTGGCGCTGGCGGCGTGTGCGTCGGGCGGCGATGACCGCAGCGACGCCGCGCCACCCGAGGTCGACGCTGCCCTGGGCGACGGCGGCGGTGACGGCGGTCGCACGCCCGACGGCGCCCTGGTCGACGGCAGCGCCGGCGGCGACGGCGGCGGCGGCACCTGCGCCGGCCCGCCCGATCGCGATCTCGAGCCCAACAACGGCCCCACCGGGGCCAGCCCGATCCCGACCCAGGCCAACTTCCGCCTGCCCAACCTGGGCATCTGCTCGAACGGCGACGTCGACTACTTCACCCTGACGGTGGGCGCCGGCGCGCACATCAACGCGCGCATCGAGTTCTCGCACAGCGCGGGCGACCTCAACCTGGCGCTGCTCGATTCCGCGGCGACCCAGCTGTCGTTCTCCGACAGCTCCAGCGCGGCGATGACCCCGGCGCTGGAGACCGTCGACCGCACCGGCCTGGCCGCCGGCAAGTACTACCTGCGCGTGCAGGGCAAGGACGCCCAGACCCTGTCGCCCTACACCCTGGTGGTCACCGTCAACTGACTTGCGACGCGCGCACCGGCGCGAGTAGCATGAGCCCGATGGCGGGTGAGCGGCGCGAATCGGTTCCTCCTGGCAGCGGCGAGCGGCGCAGCGCGACCCGTGTGCCGGTCGACGTCTGGGTCGAGGAGTCGCGCGAGCGCGAGACCTACTTTCAGCGCGGCGCCAACCTGTCGGTGGGCGGGATCTTCCTGGACCGCTCGATCCCGCACCCGCTGGGCACGGTGATGGCGCTGAAGTTCACCCTGCCGGGCGAGAGCGCTCCCATCCAGGTGCGCGGCACCATCGTCAACGTGGCGCTCGGCGAGGGCGAGGCCGCCGACGGCAGCGCAGGGCCCGGCATGGGCGTCGCGTTCACCGACATGGACGACGACACCCGGGCGCGCATCGCCCGCTTCGTGGCCGCTCACGCCGAGGGCTGAGGGCGCCCGTGGCCGAGCGGATCTCGCTGGCGGACCTGGTGCTCGAGGAGCGGCTGGCCGAGCCCGCGGTGGTGGCCGCCGCGGTGCGCCGCGCCCGCGAGGGCGTGCCGCTGGCGCTGGCGCTGAGCGACGCCGGGGTGCCCGAGGTCGGGCTGGCCGCCGCGCTGCGCCGCCGCCTCGGCCTGCCGGTGGTCGAGCTGGCCAACGAGCCGGTCGATCCCGAGGCGCTGGCCGAGGTCACCGCCGAGCTGGCGGCGCGCCACCTGTGCATCCCGCTCGAGGTCGGCGAGTCGCACGGCCGCAAGGTGCTGCGCCTGGCCATGGCCAACCCGCTCGATCTCGACGCCGTGCACGACGTCGCCTTCGCGACCGCGGCGCGCATCGACGTCGTCATCGCGATGCCCTCCGCGGTGCTGGAGGCGCTGGCCAACCGCTACCGCATGAGCGTCACCAAGGTGCTGCGCGTCGAGGCGCCGGCGCCGAGCCAGGACGACCCGACCTCGCCGGGGCGCGCCGCGGTGCCGCCGCCGCACACCCAGCCCTACCACCGGGTCGCCGACGAGGCCAGCGTCGAGCTGCGCCTGCGCGCGCTGCTCAACTTGCTGGTCGATCGCGGGCTGCTCGACGAGGACGCCTACCATGAAGAGGTGCGGCGCCTGATGAAGGACGCGGCCAGGTGAGGTAGGCAGGGCAGGCGCACGGCAGGACCCGGCAGGGCGCTGCGCCTTGGGTCCCGGACGTGTCCTCGTCACAGCGTGCGCGAGGGCCGACGAGGCACCATCCTTCATACATGGTGCTACCCTCGGAGCAGGTGCCGGCAGTGTCTCTCCAGTGCGTCAGCTGCTCGCAGGCGTTCCCCGAGGGCGCCTTGTTCTGCCCCGGGTGCGGCACCGCGCGCAGCGCCGGCGGGCCCGACCCCATGCAGGGCATGCTGATCGGCGACCGCTACCTCATCCTCGACAAGCTGGGGCAGGGCGGCAGCGGGACCATCTACCGCGCCGAGCACGTCACCCTGCGCCGCAAGGTCGCGCTCAAGCTGATCCATCAGGCCCTGGCCAGCGACGATCTGTCGATCGAGCGCTTCCGCCGCGAGGCCACCACGGTGGGCGAGATCGACAACGATCACATCGTGGAGGTGCACGACTTCGGGCGCGCGCCCGATGGCCGGCTGTTCCTGGTCATGGAGCTGCTCGACGGCGAGACCCTGGCCGACCTGCTGGCGCGCACCGGGGCGCAGCCCATCGGCACCATCGTGGACGTGCTGGCCCAGCTCGGCGAGGCGCTGATGGAGGCGCACGCGATGGGCTACGTGCACCGTGACCTGCGCCCGCGCAACGTCTTCCTGACCACGCGCCGGGGCCGGCCGCGCTTCGTCAAGCTGCTCGATTTCGGCCTGGCCAAGCTGGTCGAGGCCGAGGGCGACACCTCGACCACCAGCCTGGGCATGACCTTCGGCGACGCCCGCTACATGTCGCCCGAGCAGGCCGCGGGCGGCACCGTGGATCGGCGCACCGACATCTATGCGCTCGGGGTGATGGCGTACGAGATGCTGACCGGCGCGGTGCCCTTCGACGGTGCTGGCACCGCCGAGATCCTGACCCACCACCTGCAGTCGATGCCGCAGCCCCCGCGCGAGCGCCGGCCGGATACCCCGGGCTACCTCGAGAGCGCGGTGCTGAGCGCGCTGGCCAAGGCGCCGGCGGAGCGCTTCCCGACGGTGTATCGGCTGGTCGAGGCGCTGCGCGAGGGTGAGCGCTCGGCGCCGCGGCGCAGCGGCTCGCTGCCGGTGGCGACCGGGGCGAGCCTGGGTGAGGGCGGGGCAGGGGATGGCGCGCCGTTCACGTCGCCCGGGATGGTGGCGCTGCCGGCGGGCGCCCCGGGTGCCGGATCGAGCGAGGCCGTCCCGGTGCCGGTGAAGAAGTCACACACCGCGATCATCAAGCTGCCGCCCGAGGGCGCCATGACCGGGGCCTGGTTCGCCGAGGGCGAGAACCTGGCCGCCGCCGCGGACGACAGCGCAGCCCTGCCGGCCCAGGGCAAGTCCAGGCGCAAGGGCGAGCCGCCGCGCGGCAAGCGCAAGCGCGCGCGCACCGCGCTGGTCCCGCCGCTGGCCTGGAATGGCCGCGCGAGCGAGACGGGCGGCAGCAGCGCCAGCGTCCCCGCGGTGGGCGACGGTGGCCGAGGCCACGACAACGACGACCGCGACGACGACGAGCTCGACGACTCGATGCTGATGCCGCGGCGGCGGCGCACGCTGCTGTGGGTCGGCATCGGGATCGCGGCCGCGGCCGCGGCGGTGCTGATCTGGGTGCTGGTGGGCAGCCGGAACAGTGGCAAGAAGGCGACCGTGACGGCGTCGGTGACCGACAGCCCGAACCCGAGCACGAGTCCGAGTCCGAGCACGAGCACGAGCACGAGTCCGAGCACGAGTCCGAACCCGAGCACGAGCACGGGTCCGGGTACCAGCCCGGGTCCACGGACCAGCCCGAGCACCTCCGGCCCCCGACCGTCCGCCCGGCCCAGCGCCGACGAAGCCGCCGCGATCGCCGCGCTGTCCGCCGCGCGGCGCGACCGTGATCTGCGCGACGGCATCATCCCGACGCTGGCCCCCACCGCCTCGCCCTCGGCCAGCCCCAGCACGCCCGACACGACCAGTCCCGCCGCCGCCGCCATCAAGCGCGGCGAGGACGCCCTGGCCGCCAACCGCGCCAGCGACGCCGAGGCCGCCTTCAACGAGGCGCGCGCGCTCGACCCCGGCGGCCCGACCGCCACCGCGGCGATCATCGGCCTGGGCGAGGTCGCGCTGCTGCAGGGCAAGCCGGCCGAGGCCGCGGTCCATTTCGGCGAGGCCGCCCGCCGCCGTCCGCGCTCGGCCCGGGTGCAGCGCCTGCTCGCCCGCGCGCTCGAGGGCGCCGGTGACCCCAGCGGCGCCGAGGCCGCCCGCAAGCGCGCCCTGGCGCTCGACCGCGTCCCCGAAACGCCCTAGACGACCGGCTTCATCGTTGCCGCCAGACAGTCAGGGCAGAACTCCGGCTCGGCGCCGCGGTGGTCGCACACCTTGCACACGTACTCGACCTGCTTGCGCGCCAGCGGCGGCGCCACGCCCTCGGCGACCAGCTCGGGATCGGCATCGTCGGGCCGCTCCTCGCGCAGCTTCTTCAGCTCGGCCTCGCGCTCGCGCGCGTTGACCGGGTCCACGAACTTCTCGAACAGGCGCAGCAGCGACATGTCCGCAAATGTGGGATCGGACCGCGCCGGGCGCAAGTCCTTCGCCTGAATCGCGTTCGTATCGCGGGATTCTCGTGGGGCTTCTGGCGCCGCCAGATCCACCGTGCTACGATGGCGCCGTCTCATCAATGGAAGGTTCACACATGAAAGACCCTGTGGACACCAACGGGACCACACCGTGGGAACCAGAGCCGCTCCACCTCCCGGTGCAGCAGCCCGCGCCTCCCAGCGACCCCCGTCGCGCCCCGCAACCCGATGAACGCCCCCCCGGCTCCACCGTGATCGTCATCGATCTCTGCTGAGCCCCGCCCCGCCCTCGCTCCGCCTCCCCCCGGCCTCCGCTCCGCCGCCAACCTCCGCCTCCGCCTCCGCCTCCGCCTCCGTCATTGCCTGTCGCCTGTGACCTGTTTCCTGTCACCTGTCACCTGTTCGTCCGGCCCCTCCGCCTACTCCGCCTCTTCCTCCGCCTTCTTCCTCCGCTCCCGCCCGATCGTCACCACCCACGCGACCACGATCGAGATCTGGTACAGCACCAGCAGCGGCGTCGCCATCAGGATCTGCGACATCACGTCGGGCCCCGGCGTCAGCACCGCGCCGATGATGAACGAGATGACGATCCAGTACTTGTTGAACTTCCACAGCGAGCGATGCGTGACCAGGCCGACCTTGGCCAGGAAGTAGATCGCCAGCGGCAGCTCGAAGACCAGGCCGAAACCCAGCATGGTCTTCATCGAGAAGTCGAGGATGGGCTCCAGGAACAGGGTGGCGCGCAGCTGCATGTCGCCGCCGATGTTGTAGTCGGCCATGCCGCCGAACAGCCCGCTGAAGCTGCCGTAGTCGTTGCTGGAGTAGCCCAGGAAGAACTTGAACGCGGTGGGGAAGACCAGGAAGTAGCAGAACACCGCCCCTCCGCAGAAGAACAGCCCGCTGAAGATGGCGAACGGCAGCGCGATCTTGCGCTCGTTGTCGCGCAGCCCCGGGGCCACGAACTTCCACAGCTGGTAGAACACGAAGGGCGAGCCGAGAAACAGCCCGATGTAGAACGACACCTTCATCTCGGCCCAGAACGGCTCGGTCAGGTTGCCGTAGTTGAGCGTGAAGGTGCCCAGCTTGCGCCCGCGCCAGGCGTCGGCCAGCGGCTTGATCATGATGGCGATCAGCTCGCGCGCGAACGCGAACGTGATGCCCGTGGTGACAATCAGCGCGATGACCGCGTTCCTGAACCGCTTGCGGAGCTCCCGGAGGTGCTCCATCAGCGGCATGCGCGCCTCGTCCATCAGCTGTCCGTGGACCCCGGCGCGGGCTTTCCGGGCTTGCTGACCTTCTCGACGGTGTAGCGCGGCTTGCTGATGCGCGTCACCGGCTCGCTGTCGGGCGAGCCGACCCCGGCCGCCGAGGCCAGCGCGGCCGCCGCCGGCGCCTTGCCACCGCGCCGCTCGCCGTCACCGCTGCCCAGGCGCGGCATGATCTTGCCGCCGATGTCGTCGAGATCGTTCTGCAGCGAGGCGCGCGCCTGGTTCAGCGTGCTCAGCGCCTCCTTGAGATCCTTGTCCTTCTCGACGGTCTGCTTGATGTTCTCGGCGGCGCCGCGGACCTGGCGCAGCCCCTTGCTGATGGCGCGCGCGGCTCCGGGCAGCTTCTCCGGGCCGACGAAGAGCAGGGCGACCACCAGGATCAGCAGCAGCTCGCCCATGCCAATTCCGAGCATGCGACTAAGCTACCTCAATCCGAGCCATGGTGCGAGGCGCGGCGGGCGTGTCGCCCCTGGGTTCCGGCCCGGGTGAACCGGAGTTCGCGCTGGCGAACAGCTCCATCTGGCGCGGCGGACCCAGCGCGTGGGCGTCGGCGCCGGCGCGCCGCTGCGCCGCCGCGAAGGCCTCGGCCGCCGGCCCGGTGAAGTACAGCTCGTGCGCTCCGCTGGCCGCGACATAGGCCGCGGTCTCGACGCCATCGGCCAGGCTGGACCACGCGAAGGCGGCGTCATGCGGCACCCCGAGGTCGCCGGCCGGGCGCCCCGTCACCAGCGCGCGCCGCGCCACCCCGGGCAGCGGCCCACCCGCGGCCGACACCAGCGGTGTGCCCAGCGGCCACAGCAGCACGTCGCCGCCGCGCGCCGCGCGCAGCCCGCGCACCACCGGGACGCGCGCCCCCAGCGTGCGGTACACGCGCAGCGACGCCGCCACCTGCGGGTGCGCACACAGCCCGAGGCCGCGCGCGCCCAGCTGCGCCGCCAGCTCCTCCACGTCGCCGCGCAGCCCGGCCATCACCACCGGGGTCGCCCCCGCCGCCAGCTCGCTGGCCAGCCAGCTGGCCAGCGCGTCCAGCGTGGCCGCCGCCGGCGGCAGCGCCAGCGCTGGCCCGTGCTCGGCGTGCACCACCAGCACGTCGGCGCGGCGCTGGTCGGCCGCCTCCGCCGTCAGCGCCGGCCGCGCCGCGATGGCGCCGGCATGGACCAGGCGCCGCCCGGCGTCCTCGACCAGCAGCGACGCCGCCCCCAGCCCGGCGCCCGACGCGAACGGCTCCAGGCGCAGCCGCCCCAGGTGGAACGGCCGCCCCAGCGGCGCCGGCAGAACCCCGGTGTCGCTGCGCCCGAGCAGCGCCGCGGTGGCCGCGCTGGTGATGATCTGGCGGTGCCGGCGCGCCGCCGCCGAGGCCAGCCGCGCGCTCGACACGAAGCAACACTCCCGGGCGTGCACGGCATCACACCACAGCACGCTGCCCATGACATGGACCCCGGCGCGGAACTCGACCGCGCGGCTGTGTCGGGGCGACTTCACGGCCTGGAGCCTAGCAGAACCACCCCGGCCTTTCTCGCCGACTCCGCCCAATACCTGCTACTTTCGAAGTCTATCGATCTGGTCAGAACGGAGCTTCCCTTTGCAGAAGAACCTGGTTCGCCTCGTGCTCGCCGGCGCCGTCGCGCTGGTCGGCTGCGGCGGTGGCGGCGGTGACAGCCCCGCCGTCGATGCCGGCGCCGACGTCTATGTCCCGCCCGCCATCAGCAAGCCTTTCCCGGCCGATTTCCTCTGGGGCACCGCCACCGCGGCCTACCAGGTCGAGAAGGGCCTCGACGGCACCGACTGGCACCAGTGGGAGCAGAAGGGCAAGGTCATCGACGGCGACAAGAGCGGCGCCCCCGATCGCGCCAACGACGGCCCCGAGATGGAGCGCTTCTACGAGGCCGATCTCGAGCGCGCGAAGTCGCTGGGCAACAACACCTACCGCTTCGAGATGGCGATGGCGCGCCTGTTCCCGACCCGCGCCGCGCTGACCTCGGCGACGCCCGACCCCGCCGCGCTGACCTACTACCGCGCCCTGCTGGCGGCGTGCAAGGCGCGCGGCATCGTGCCCATGGTCACGCTGCACCACTTCGTGTGGCCGACCTGGATCCACGACGTCGATGACGTCGCGACCAAGGGCGGCTGGGCCAGCGAGTCGACCATCACCGACTTCACCAACTTCGCGACCTGGTCGGCCAAGACCTTCGGCGCCGACGTCGACCTCTGGGTCACCATCAACGAGCCCATGGTCTACGTCATCAACGGCTACCTCGGCGGCCAGTTCCCGCCCGGCAACTTCCTGCAGGTCGAGAAGGCGCTGACCGTGGCCTACAACATGATCGAGGGCCACGCCCGCGCCTATGACGCCATCCACGCCAACGACACCATGGACGCCGACGGCGACGGCAAGCCGGCGCTGGTCTCGATCGCCAACCACAACCGCGTCATGCAGCCCAAGAACCCGGCCGACGCCATGGATCGCCGTGCCGCGGAGCTCTTGCAGAAGCTGTCGAACCGGGTCTTCTTCGACGCCGCCACCGGCGGCAACATCGACAAGAACTTCGACGGCGACTACGACGATCCCGGCGACAAGAAGGCCGATCCGCGCCTGATGAACCGCATGGACTACCTGGGCGTGAACTACTACGGCCTCGCCGTCGTGCAGTACATCGGCAACGAGAACAGCTTCCCGGTCATCGGCATCCCGCGCTTCGAGCTGCTGGAGACGCCGTGGGACAAGACCGAGTTCAACTGGGACATCTACCCGCAGGGGCTGCGCGAGGTCCTCGACGAGATGAAGGGCTACCAGCTGCCCATCTACATCACCGAGAACGGCATCGCCGACCGCGACGAGGAGCAGCGCAGCCGCTTCCTCGTCGAACACCTCTACGAGCTGCAGCGCGCCATGGCCGACGGCATCGACGTGCGCGGCTACTACCACTGGTCGCTGGTCGACAACTTCGAGTGGTCGGCCGGCTACTGCCCGCGCTTCGGCCTCTACGCGGTCGACTTCTCCAAGCCCGACAAGCCGCGCAGCGAGGGCGCGGCCGCGCGCCTGTACAAGCGCATCATCGCCGAGCGCACCGTCAGCCCCGACCTGTTCCGCACCCTGCCGCCCTATCCGCTGCAGCTCTATGAAGAGAGCTGCCCCGTGCTCTCGCCCCTGTGACGACCGAGCAACAGAGCCGCGCCGGCCGCTCGGCCCTGGGCGCCATCTTCCTCACCGTGTTCCTCGACATGGTGGGCTTCGGCATGATCATCCCGATCGTGCCGCGCTTCGCGCGCCGCCTCGACGACAACGCCCTGGCGGCCACCGCCCTGATGAGCGCGTACTCGTTCTTCCAGCTGCTGATGGCGCCGGTGTGGGGCCGGGTCTCGGACCGCATCGGGCGCCGCCCGGTGCTGCTGGTGTCGATCGCGGCCGGCATCATCGCCAACCTCCTGTTCGGCGTGGTCGGCGCGCTGTGGGCGCTGTACCTGGCGCGCAGCCTGGCCGGCGCCGCGGGCGCCAACATCTCGACCGCGCAGGCCTACATCGCCGACGTCACCACGCCGGCCGATCGCGCCCGCGGCATGGGCATGATCGGCGCCGCGCTGGGCATGGGCTTCGTGCTGGGCCCGGCCATCGGCGGCGTCGCCGCGCAGCTGGGTGACGCGCGCACGCCGTTCCTGGTCGCCGCCGCGCTGGCGGGCGTCAACTTCCTCTACGTGCTGCTGGCGCTGCCCGAGCCCAAACGCGCCGGCGAACGCGCGCCCGCGCGCCGGCTGACCATCGCCGGCCTGCGCACCACGCTGGGCCGGCCCGCGCTGATCCGCCTCATCCTGCTGGTGTTCGCCATGACCCTGGCCTTCACCCAGCTGGAGGCCACCTTCCCGCTGTGGACCCACGACGAGTACGGCTATGGCGAGCGCGAGACCTCGTACCTGTTCGTCTTCATCGGCGTCGTCCTCATCATCGTGCAGGGGGCCATCGTGCGCCGCCTGGCGCGCAAGATCGGCGAGTCGCGCCTCATCGTCACCGGCAGCTTCATGATGGCGGCGGCGCTGGCGCTGCTGCCGCTGGGCGGCGGGGCGCGCGGCTTCGCGGTGCTGCTGCCGGTGCTGGCGCTGGTCGCGGCCGGCAACGGCCTGGCCTTCCCGTCGCTGACCGCGGCGGTGTCGCAGACCGCCGATCCGCGCTCGCAGGGCGAGGTCCTCGGGGTCTCGCAGTCGGCCGCCAGCCTGGCCCGCATCCTGGGCCCGCTGATCGGCGGCGGCCTGTACCAGCGCGTCTCGATCGGCAGCCCGTACTACACCGGCGGCGCCATCATGCTGTTGGCGGCGCTGCTGTCACTCAGCCTGCTCGGGGCGGCGCCAGGCGCGCCGGGGTCGTCAGCGCACGGCGGCTGAGGCCGGCACGCCGCACACCACACCGCCGCCCAGGATCGACCGGTCGTAGCGCACCGTGCTGCCGGCGCCGAACGACAGCGCGCCCGCCAGCACGCTGCCGTGCAGGTCGAAGCCTGCCGGGGCGCTGATGGTGGCGCGCGGCGCGTGCAGCACGGCGCCGATGGTCGGGTGATCGTCCAGCACCACGGTGCCGCTGCCGCCCAGCCAGACGCGCACCCGCGCCGGGGCCGCCAGCGAACCCAGGTGGGCGCCGCCGCTGAGGCGCAGGGTGCCCGCGACCACCAGGTCGAGCTCGGCGCCGGCGTCGAGCACCACGTCGAGCTTCTCGCGCAGCATGACGTCGCCGCTGACCACCAGCACGGTGCGCCCGTGCACGCGCAGCTGGACCTCGCGCTCGAGATCGATCGATGCCAGGTGGAAGCGACCGCAGGGCAGGTCGAGCTGCTCCTCGTCGCTGCGCACCAGGGCGCGGGCGTCGAGGCCGATGGCGGCGTTGTCGTTGCCGCCGGTGGCGCTGGCCGCGGCGGCGACGCGGACCGGGTCGATGCCGGCGCCCGCGGTGCAATCGCACGGCGCGGCCACGCTGACCGGCTCGCGCAGCACGCTGGCGGAGGTCACCGAGGCGGCCACCGTCGCGCCGGCCGGCACGTGCAGCACGCCGGTGACCTTGACCTGGCCACCGACGTCGCCGGCCACGAAGGCGTCGCTGCCGACCTGGGCCTCGGCCGAACTCGAGGTCAGCGGGCCGCCGGAGCGCAGCGACTCGGTGGTCTCCAGCTCGGCGCTGGCGCTGATCCCGGCGCCGTCGGCGACCACCAGCGCGCCGCCGACATCGAGGCTGGCGTTGACGCGCAGCGCCTGGTTGACGCCGATGGCCGCGGTCTGCTGATCGCCGGTGGTCAGCCCGGTGGAGTCGAACGAGCGCGTCTGCAGCATGGCCGAGACGGTCAGCGCACCGCAGCTGCACAGGGCGTGGCGGTGGCTGGCGGCCGCGACCGCGCCGCCGCACTCGGCCGCGCCGGCCTCGTCCACGCGCAGCGGCGGCCCCAGGCCGACGCACATGCGCCCGCCGTCGCCACCCCCCGCGTCGCTGCGCCGCCCGGCGTCGCCGCCGACCAGCTCGACGTCACGCGAGCAGGCGCCCGCCAGCGCCAGCGCCAGCGCCAGCGCCAGCCCCGCCGCCAGCGCCAGCACGGGCACCGGCCTGCGCCGCCGCGCCGCGCAGCTCGACGTCACGGCCGTGGCGCCAGCCGGTCCAGGCGCTGGCGCGCCTCGCTGGCGAAGCGCCCGCGCGGATAGCGTGCCAGGTAGCGCTCCAGCGCGCGCACCGCGTCGGTCGCGCTGCCGCTCTCACTCTCCAGCTGGGCGATGGCGAACAGCGCGCTCTCGGCCTGCGGGGTGCCGCCGAAGCCGCGCTCCACGGCGCGGTAGCCCTTGATGGCCTCGCCATAGCGCCCCTCGGTCAGGAACGACTCGGCCATCAGCACGTGGGCCTCGACCGCGATGGCCCGGGTGGCGCCCAGCAGGGGGCGCAGCTCGCTGCGCGCGCGCGCGGCGTCACCGGCGCCCAGCGCGCGGCGCGCGGCCTCCAGGCGCTGCGCGGCGGTGCGGCCGTCCTGCGGCGCCGCGGGGGCGTCGCCCGGCACGGGGGTCGGCTCCAGCGCCGGCACAGCTGCGGGCGACGCGACCGGCGGCGTCGCGCTCAGCGCGGTGGGGGCAGGGAGCGCGGCGCGGGTCGGCAGCCGCCAGCTCTCGCCGGCGCCGACCAGCGCCAGGGTGCGGCCGTCGCGCGACAGCACGCGGACCTTGCCATGCTCGGTGTGCACGCCGCCGAGATCGACGCGGAAGCGGGTGCCCACCACCGCGACCACGAAGTCGGGCGTGGCCACGCGGAAGCTCAGCCGTTGCGCGGGATCGACCTCGACCACCACCGAGCCGCGCTCCAGATCGACGCGGCGCACGGCGCCCTGCCAGCGCAGCGAGGTGCCCGCGGCCAGCTCGACCACCGGTCCACCGAGCTGCACCACGCCGCCCAGGGTCGAGCGCACCGCGACCTCGGCGTCGGCGACGCCGAGATCGCCGACCGCCGTGATGTCGCCCGAGGTCAGCTGCGGCGCCGCCTGTCGCCGCGGCAAGAGGAGCAGCGTCAGCACCGTCGCCGCCACCACCAGCCCGCCCAGGCCGAGCCCGAGCCACAGCGTCCCGGCGCGCCGCGGCCGGCGCTCGGCGGACGACGCCGGCGTGCGCGCCTGCGCGGCCTCCAGCGCCGCACGCCGCACCCGCTCGCGCGCCAGGTCCGACAGCCGCGGCGGCTCCCAGCCGCGCAGCCGGCGCACCGCCTCGAACGAGGCGTGATCGACGCGGCACTTCTCGCAGCCGCCGAGGTGCGCCTCCAGCGCCAGCCGCTCGGCCTCGCTGAGGTGGCCGGCCAGCGACGCGGTCAGCCGCGCGCCCGTGCTGAAGCACTCCAGCGCCATCAGCGTCGCGCCTCCGCCAGCGCCAGCTCGCGCAGCAGGGCGTCCTCGCGCGCCAGCGCCAGCAGCTCGCGCCGCGCGAACCAGATGCGCGACTTGGTGGCCGCGTGCCCGGCCCCGGTCAGCGCCGCGACCTCCTCGATGGAGTGGCCCTCGACGGCGTAGAGCAGGAACGCGACGCGCTTCTTGGGCGACAGCTGATCGAGCAGGCGGTGCACGCGCTGGGCGATCTGTCGATCGCCCGCCTGCTGGTCCGCGCTCGGCGCGGCGTCGTGCGGCTCGCTGGTCTCGGGCAAGAGCTCCAGCGGCACCGTGCGGCGCACCCCGCGACGCAGCTGGTGCTGGGTGACGTGCACCGCGATCCGCGTCACCCAGGTCGCCAGGCTGGCCTCGCCACGGAAGCGCGCGAAGCTGCGGATGGCCTCGGTGAAGGTGGTCTGCACCAGATCCTCGAGATCGGGGGTGGGCCCGATCAGCCGTCCGATCACGCGCTCGACGCGGGCCACGTAGGTGCGAAAGAAGGTGTCCAGCGCACGTGGCTCGCCGGCCCGGCAGCCCTCGCAGAGGGCGCGCTCGTCCGCCGAAGGCTCGGCGCGCGTGTCAGGCCGCTTCAACACCCATCTCTATTGTACCCGCAGCGCGCGATCCGGTTGAACTCACGGCACCCCGAACGACAGCCCGAGGCCGACCCCGAACAGCACCGCGCCCTGATCCAGCACCGGGGCGCCCTGGATCAGGAAACGCGTGTGCGGCAAGGTGCGCTCCACCAGCAAGCGCAGGTCCGCCGACATGTGGCCACGCAGCCCGACGCGCGCCAGCAGCTCGCCGCCGAGACCGCCGCCGAAGCGCAGCGCCTCGCCCTCGCCACCCTCCCGGGCCAGCCCGCTGGCCGACAGCACGTGCAGCGACGCCACCGGCCCCAGCCCCACCGTGACGCGCCCGCGCCGGAACAGCACCCGCGCCCCGACCCGCACCGGCAGGTCCGACAGCGTCCCGATCCCGGTGTCGCCGACCAGCTCGGCGCCGGTCGACACCTCCAGCCCGGCGTGCACCTCGAAGGCGCCGCGCAGCCTGCGCGCCGCCTCCAGCGCCACGCCATGGCGCACGAAGTCGCCGCTCGCCGGCACCGTCAACCAGTACCCGGCCGCGCCCAGCCAGCTTCGCCCGGCCGACGACGACGCCGCCGCCGCCGGGGACGGCGACGGGGATGGCACCGCCGAGGTGGACGGCGATGGTGACGGCGATGGGGATGGTTCAGGCGTCACCTCGGGACGCGGTGAAATCTCGGGCTTCACTGCGGGCCCGACCTCCACCACGGGCTCCGGCGTCGCGATGCGCGGCTCGCTGTCGGCGGCGCCGGTCAAGATCGCCCGCAGCTTCAGCGCCAGCGCGCGATCCAGCTCCGGCCCCGGTCCGCCCGCCACCGGCAGCGCGCTGACCAGCGGCCGCTCGCCATCCAGCCCGACGGCATACAGCACGGTGTCGCCCGCCGGCCGCACCACATACCAGAACGCCAGCCGCGCCTGCTCGCCGCGCACCAGCGCGACCACGGCGCCCAGCGTCTGCGCAGTGACCTCCCCCGGCGCCGCCCCTGGCCGTCTGTGCACCTCCAGCCGCAGATCGCGCGTGTACACCGCCACCGCATCGAGCAGCCGCGCGTCGTCCAGCGCCGGCCGCGCCCCGCCCAGGAAGACGATGGCCTGCGCCGCCTCGGCGCGCGCGCTCGCGCTCAGCAGCGCCAGCGTCAGCGCCGACGCTATGACGGCTCGGCCTCCCCGCATGCTCTTCTCCTACACCGCCCGCCACGGCCTGGCCAGTCCGGCGCGGCCCTCGCGCACGAAAATTCTGCGCCGGCGGCCCGGCGTCACCCGTTTTCAACCGCCCGACGCCCTGCTGGCACTAACCATCCATGCACACGCGCACACTGGCAGCGATCCTCTTCGTGGCCACCCTTGCCGTGGCGGCGCCCGGCTGTGGCGGCGACTCCAGCGGCAATGGCAACGGTGATGGTGGCGTCAATGCCTGCGGCGCGCTGGGCACCGCGTGCTGCGCGGGTCGCACCTGCGACACCGGCGGCGCCTGCGTCGGTGGCCTGTGTCAGGCCTGCGGTGGCCCGGGCCAGGCCTGCTGTGCCGGGCGCGCCTGCGACGCCAACGACATCTGTACCGGCAACGGCGACGGCGTGTGCACCCACTGTGGTCTGCCCGGCGAGGCCTGCTGCGGCGCCAGCACCTGCGGCGCTGGTGGCTGCTGCGTCAGCAACCTGTGCACCGGCGCGGGCTCGACCTGCCCGGTCATCGGCGGCATGTGCGGCGCCGGCAGCTGCGGCACCTGCGGCGGCCCCGGCCAGCCCTGCTGCGCGGTCGCCGGCGGCCCGGCCCAGTGCACCGCCCCCAACGTCGCCTGCGCGGGCGGCCAGTGCGCCGCCTGCGGTGGCCCCGGGCAGCCCTGCTGCGCCGGCAACAGCTGCGGCAGCGACGGCCTGACCTGCAGCGCGGGCGTGTGCGCGCAGTGCGGTGGCCCCGGGCAGCCCTGCTGCGCGGGTCGCGCCTGCACCGGCAGCGGCCTGGCCTGCGGCGACAACATCTGTCAGCAGTGCGGCGGCCCCGGCCAGCCGTGCTGCTTCGGCTCGAGCTGCAGCGCGGGCTGCTGTGACGCCCTCAACGATCGCTGCGTCGCCAGCGGCGCGGCGTGCAGCGCCGGCATGTGCACCGGGACCCAGTGCACCACCTGCGGCGCGCCCGGCCAGGCCTGCTGTCCCGGCAACTCCTGCAACGGCGGCGGCTGCTGCGACGGCACCAGCTGCGTGGCCTCGGGTGACGCGCCGGCCGGCTCGGGCATGGTCTGCCAGGCCGGCACCGTGGTGGCCTGCGGCGGCGCCGGTCAGGCCTGCTGCCAGACCTCGACCTGCGCGGGCGGCGGCTGCTGCGTCGCCGGCACCTGCGGCGCCAGCGGCGTCGCCATGAGCTGCAGCACGCTGGGCACCTGCAACAACGGCTCGTGCACCCCGACCGCGGGCGCCGCCTGCGGTGGCGCGGGCCAGCCCTGCTGCGCGGGTGGCCAGGGCAACGCCTCCGACTTCTGCGTCGGCGCCGGCCTGGCCTGCAACCCCGACAACCGCCAGTGCCAGTCCTGCGGCGGTCCGGGTCAGCCGTGCTGCGAGGGCAACTCCTGCGCCGCCGGCGGATGTTGTCAGCATGTCAATCAAGATCAGCCTACCTGCGTGGCCGCCGGGGCCGCCTGCGGAGGCAACCAGGGCATGTGCACGGGCGGCGGCTGTCAGGGCGGCACCTGTGGCAAGGTCGGCCAGCGCAGCTGCGGCGGCGGCGTGGGCTGCACCGCGCCCTACTCCGACAGCGACAACGGCGCCTGCCGCGCCTGCGGCGGCTCGGGCCAGCGCTGCTGCAATGGCGCCGACGGCAACTTCTGCGCCGCGCCCTTCACCTGCGGCCAGAACGACACCTGCACCACCTGCGGCGGCGCCGGCCAGGCCTGCTGCCCTGGCAACACCTGCAGTGGTGGCCGCACCTGCACCCAGAACCGCTGCAACTGACCGATGCGGACCCTCCTCACAGGCCTCGGCCTCACGCTGCTGCTGCTGACCTCTGCCTGCGGTCATGACGACGCCATCGGCCCCGACGTCGGCGCCAGCTGCGCCAGCAACAACGAGTGCAGCCAGCGCTGCCTCGGCGTGACCGACCCGGGCGACTATCCCGGCGGCTTCTGCACCCTGGCCTGCGCGACCGACGCCGATTGCAGCAACGGCTCCATCTGCATGCGCAAGTCGGGCGGCGTGTGCCTGCTGCCGTGCACCATCACCAACAACTGCACCGACCTCGGCGCCGGCTGGCGCTGCAAGAACAGCGAGAGCAACGTCGGTGGTGGCGAACGGCAGGTCTGTCTTGGCGATTGAAGCGCGCCGCGCCGTCCTGTCGCTGGCGCTGCTGGGACTGCTGCTCGCCGCGCGCCCCGCCCGCGCCGACGAGCTGGTCATCGCCACCGGCCCGGCGGTCGCGCTGACCGGGCAGAGCCCTGGCGGCGCCCGCGTCTCGGGCGAGTATGACCGCCGCCTGGGCCGCCGCCTGCTGCTCGACCTGCACGCCGCGCTGCTGCTGGGTGCCGACGAGCGCGCCTGCTACTTCGATCGCCAGGGCGCGCTGCTGTGCGATCACGGCGCCATGGAGGGCATGGGCCTGATGCTGGGCGGCGGCGTGCTGCTGCCGCTGCGCACCCGGCCCGGGTACCAGGCCTACCTGCGCCTGGGCGCCGAGGTGGGTCGGGTCAGCTTCGACGCCGACGACACCGCGGGGCTGGCCTTCGCGCTGCGCACCGGCGCCGGCCTGCGCTGGCAGCTCGGCGCCAAGCTGTCGCTGCACGTCGAGGGCAACCTGGCCCTGGGCGCGACCTCGCTGGAGGGTCGGCGCAACCGCGAGGTCGAGGGCGGCAGCCTGGCCTGGCTCGAACTGGTGGTTGGACTTGGCTTTGCCTTGTGAGAGAGGACGAAAAATGAAGCGACTGCTCTGGGTGTTCCTGCTCGTGGGTTGCGGGGGCAGCAGCCCCTCGGCCGTGGATGTCGCCGGTGATCCGTGCAAGACGGCGGGCGCCACCTGCGGCGCTGGCGCTGTGTGCGACCCGCAGGCGCTGATCTGCGCCTGCCCGGCCGGGGCCGCGCTGTGCGGCGCCGACTGCGCCGTGCTGGCCAGCGATCCCGGCAACTGCGGCGGCTGCGGCCTGGCCTGCCCGGGCGCGCAGACCTGCTCGGGCGGGCGCTGCAGCGGCGGCGGCTGCGGCGGGGGCGGCCTCGACTGCGGCGGCGCCTGCGTCGATCCCAAGAGCAACGCGCAGCACTGCGGCGGCTGTCAGGGCGCCGGCGGCATGGCGTGCGGTGACGGCCAGTCCTGCGTCAACGGCGCCTGCGTCAACTCGCCGTGCGCGTTCGGCGCGGTGCAGTGCAACGGCGTCTGCGTCAGCCTCGACTCGTCGGCGACCAACTGTGGCGCCTGCGGCAAGAGCTGCGCGAACGGCACGCTGTGCAGCGCGGGCAAGTGCATCGTCGCCACCGCGTGCCCGGCCGGCCTCACCATGTGCGGCACCTCGTGCGTCGATCTGGCCCGCGATCCCGACCACTGCGGCAGCTGCGCCACCGCCTGCGGCCGCGAGGAGATCTGCGCCCGCGAGGGCAGCCAGGTCAAATGTCGCGACTACAAGTTCGCCGGCACCGCCAGCTGCCCGGCCTCGTGCGGCGACCGCGCCTGCTGCCTGCAGCCCAACCCCGCCGGTGGCTACAGCGCGCTGTGCGTCGAGGACGAGTGCCCGCTGCCCCCGACGACCACCACGCCGTAGTTCGCGCCCCGCCTCAGCCGCGCCAGCCGAACTTCACGATCATCGCGTACCAGAAGATGTACGGCGCGCCGAAGGTCACGGCGTCGACGCGGTCGAGGATGCCGCCGTGGCCGGCCAGCAGCTTGCCCGAGTCCTTGACGCCCACCGCGCGCTTGAGCATCGACTCGCACAGGTCGCCGGCCTGGCCCAGCGCGCTGGCCGGGATGGTGATGGCCAGGACGTCGACCCAGGTCAGGATGGGCAGGTACCACAGCTTGGCCAGCACCCCGGCGCCCACCGAGGCGATGAGGCCGCCGATGGCGCCCTCGACCGACTTGCCCGGCGACACCGCGGGGTAGAGCTTGTGCTTGCCGATGGCGCGCCCGGTGATGTAGGCGCCGGTGTCGGCGAACCAGTTCACGGTCAGGATGAGGAAGATCCAGCCGCCGTGCTCGGTGCCGGGCAGCTTCTTGGCCAGCGCCAGGTGCATGAACAGGAAGCCGACGTAGAAGATCCCCATGATCTGGAACGCGGTGCGCGTCGCCGTCGTCTTCAGATCGCCGGCGCGCAGCATGACCGCGATGAACGCCACCATGAAGACGCCCGGGATCGCCGGCAGGAGCCAGGTCGGTCGCCAGTACAGCAGACTGCTGACGGTCAGCCCCAGCGCCACGCCCAGCCACTTCTCGACCGCGTCGGCCCGGGTCATGGTGAAGAACTCGTGCAGGCCGATGGCGGCGGCGATGCTGACCACCGCGAAGACGCCGCGCTCGTCCTTCCACCAGATCACGAAGACCAGGATGGGGATGATCCAGATCACCGAGAGCAGGCGGGTGGCGAAGTCGCCGCGCTTCTTCTCGGGGGCCGGCGCGCCGGCCGTGGCGGGTTCGCTCACTTGCCGAGGACCCGGAGCTGCTCGCTGGTCAGGCCGTAGCGCCGCTCGCGCCCGGCGTAGCCCTCGAGCGCGACATAGAGGTCGTCGCGCCGGAAGTCGGGCCACAGCTTCTCGGTGAAGTACAGCTCGGCATAGGCGGCTTCCCAGAGCAGGAAGTTCGAGATGCGCTGCTCGCCGCTGGTGCGGATCAGCAGATCCAGCGGGGGCAGCCCCTGCGCCGTGGTGGCCAGGCGCGCCTCGAAGGTGTCCAGGCCGATGTAGCTGGGGTCGAGGCGGCCGGCCTTGACCTCCTGGGCCAGGGTGCGCGCCACCGCGGTGATGGCCTCGCGCCCGCCGTACGACAGCGCCAGGCACAGCGTCATGGCCGGGTTCTGCGCCGAGTCGCGCACCAGCGCCTCCAGCGGCTCGCGCACGAAGTCGGGCAGCCGGCCGGTGTCACCGATGGTGATCAGCCGGATGCCGTTGTCCATGATCTCGGCTCGCTCCTCGAGGACATAGTCGCGCAGGAGCTGCATCAGGGCCTGCACCTCCTCGAGGGGGCGCTCCCAGTTCTGCGACGAGAAGGCGTACAGCGTCAGCGCCTCGAGGCCGAGCTCGCGCCCGGCGCGCACGATGTCGCGCACGCTGTCGGCGCCGCGCTTGTGGCCCTCCACGCGGGCCAGGCCCTGGCGTTCGGCCCAGCGTCCGTTGCCATCCATGATGATGGCCACGTGGCGGGGCAGCTTGCCGGAGGCCGGTGAAAACGTCGTCATCCTAGCGGGGTGCTAGCACATGGCAGCGGCCACGGGCAAGGCGGTCGCCCCGGCACGCCGCCGCCGAGGGCAGCTTCCGCTATGATGCCGGCCTCTTGAGCGGAGGTCGGCAGATGCTGGTCCAGGATCGTGTGGCAGTCGTCACGGGGGCGGGGCGCGGGATCGGGCGCGCCTGCGCGGAGCTCTTGGTGCGCGAGGGTGCCCGCGTCGTCATCAACGACGTCGAGGAGGCGCCGGCCCTGGAGGCGCGCGCCGCCTGCGAGGAGATCCGCCCCGGCAGCGCGGTCATCCACGTCGGCTCGGTGGCCGACCCCAAGGCCACCGACGCCCTGATGAAGCTGGCCGCCGACAGCTTCGGCAGCCTCGACATCCTGGTCAACAACGCCGGCATCACGCGCGACAAGACCGTGCACCAGATGACCGACGAGTGGTGGGACCTGGTCATCAACGTCAACCTGAAGGGCACCTTCAACTGCATCCGCTCGGCGTCGCCCTACCTGCGCGACACCTCCAAGCTGGAGCTCGAGCGCGACGGCCGCGTGCGCTACCACCGCAAGGTGGTGAACTTCTATTCGACCGCGGCGATCCGCGGCAACCCCGGCCAGATCAACTACACCGCGGCCAAGATGGGCAACATCGGCATCACCCGCACCATCGCCGCCGAGTGGGGTCGCTTCCAGGTCTGCGTCAACGCCGTCGCGCCCGGCGTGACCAACACGCGGCTGACCCAGCCCAAGACCGCGGGCTCCGAGATCGGCATCCCGCGCGAGCAGCTCGAGGCCACCATCAAGCGCATCCCGTTCGGCCGCCCCGCCGAGCCGGAGGACATCGCGCGCGTGGTGCTGTTCTTCTCGAGCCCACTCTCTGATTTTGTGACCGGCCAGGAGATCAACGTTTCCGGAGGGATGCAAATCCCATAGGTGCCGGACCCGTTTTTGCGCGTAGCAACCAACATGCGGTACGCTGGGCCCCGCGGAGGCAAGTGTGAAGACCAAAGAGGACGTGGAGAGCTACCTCATGCGCATGGGCGTGCCCTATGCGGACACCGGTGACAACACCTGGGTCATCACCGGGGCCGATGGGGTCGAGAACATGGCCATCGCGTTCGACGCGCCCGTGCTGGTGTTCCGCGTCAAGGTGCTGCCGCTGCCCAAGGACCCAGCCCAGAAGATCGAGCTGTACGAGACCGTGCTCGGCTTCAACGCCCGCGAGATGGTGCACGGCGCCTATGGCATCGAGGCCGATAGCCTCGTGATCACTGACGCTTTGCAGCTGGAGAACCTCGACTTCAACGAATTCCAGGCTACCGTCGACGACATCACGCTCGCGGTGGCTGACCACTACACCCGGCTGTCCAAGTTCCGCGCCGCTGCCTGAACGTGACCGAGAAGGCCAGAGAGGACGATTGAAATGGGGATCTTTTCGCGGCTGGGCACGCTGATCAAGTCGAACCTGAACGACCTCATCTCCAAGGCTGAAGACCCGGAGAAGATGCTCCAGCAGGTTCTCATCGACATGCAGTCGCAGCTGGTCGAGGCCAAGAAGCAGGTCGCCGTCGCCATCGCCGACGAGAAGCGCCTGCAGAAGCAGTTCGAGTCCGAGGCCGAGCGCGCCAAGGACTGGGAGAAGAAGGCCATGCTGGCCGTCAGGTCGAACGACGACGGCCTGGCCAAGGAGGCGCTGGCGCGGCGCCAGGATCACGACAACATCGCCTCGCAGTACCTGACCCAGTGGCAGGCGCAGAAGAACGCGGTCGAGAAGCTCAAGGACGCGCTGCGCATGCTGTCGATGAAGATCGAAGAGGCCAAGCGCAAGAAGAACATCCTCATCGCGCGCAAGAAGCGGGCGGAGGCGCAGCGCACCATCCAGAACACCATGGCCGGGCTGTCCGACACCTCGGCGTTCGACACCTTCGCGCGCATGAGCGACCGCATCGACCAGATGGAGGCCGAGGCCGAGGCCGGCGCCGAGATCGCGGGCGAGCTGTCGGGCGACGACCTCGAGATGCGCTTCAAGAAGCTGGAGGGCGCCGGCAGCGCGACCTCGGACGCGCAGCTGCTGGAGCTCAAGGCCAAGATGGGCGTGGCCGGGCTGCTGCCGGGGGCCAGCGCGGACCAGAAGCAGCTCGGGACCGGGACGCCGGCAGCGGCGGGGGCCAGCGCGGCCAGCGCGCCGGCCGCGCAGGCGGCGCCGGCGCCGGACTCGCTGGGGGGGTCGCTGGCGGCGCCCGACGGGATGACGGAGCTGGAGGAGCTGGATCGCCAGCTCGAGGCGGCGGCCAAGCAGGCGGCGGCGGCGGGCGCGAACGACAAGGGCTGACAGCGGCGCGCTGCACAGCTGCCCGATAGACTCATCTCTCCGCGCCCCAGAGGACTGGTCCGCCCATGGAAAACTTCGAAGATCGTGAGATGCCCTGCGCCGACTGCGGGGAGCTGTTCGTGTTCACCGCCGGTGAGCAGCAGTTCTTCGCCGAGAAGGGCTTTCGCGAGGCGCCGCGCCGCTGCAAGGCCTGTCGCGACATGCGCCGGCAGAAGAAGCTCGGGCGTGAGAGCGCGGTGGCCAGCGGTGACACCCGGGCGCCGCGGCCGGGCATGCCGAGCGGGCGGCCGCAGGGTGGGCCGGCCGATGGTGAGGTGCGCGGGCGCTTCGATCGCGGGGCGCGGGGTGGCGGCGAGCGTGGGGCGCCGCGGGGTGGTGGGCCCGGCGGCGACCGGGGTGCGCCGCGCGCTGGCGGGCCCGGTGGCGACCGCGGTGCACCGCGTGCTGGTGGGCCGGGTGGTGATCGTGGTGCGCCGCGCGCTGGTGGGCCCGGTGGTGATCGTGGTGCGCCGCGCGCTGGTGGGCACGGTGGTGAACGCAATGGCGCCCGCGGACCCCGTGCAGGCGGTCCCGGCGGTGGTCGTGGCGAGCGTGGCGAGCGTCCGGCGCGCCCGGCAGGCACGCTGCACGAGGCGACCTGCTCGACCTGCGGCAACCAGACCCTGGTGCCCTTCAAGCCCAGCCCGGGGCGACCGGTGTACTGCAAGGACTGCTTCAAGCCGCGCGCTCCGCGGTAGCTGCTGCTGAACACCCGCGCCGTCCTGCGCCGACTCCGCTTCAATCTTTCCGCGGGGTCGTGTATGTAAAGGCTGGGAGCGACGGATGGCGGCAGCGAGGAAGCGGCTCTTCCTGCAACTGGCCGACAAGGCCGACTGGCTGAATCACTACGACCCCCAGGGGGCCGGTGTGTTCGTGCCGGGCAGCGATCCGCCCGCGGTCAACGACGCCGTGCGCATCGACCTGCGCATCGACAGCGGCCCGCGCCTCTTGCTGGCGGGCACCGTGCTGTGGCGGCGCACCGAGGGTGACGAGAAGATCCCGCCCGGCGCGGGGATCGCCATCGACTCCACCGACGGCGAGAAGATCAACTACCTGAACGGCTATGTCCGCGGCGGGTTGCTCGATCTGCGCGAGCTGCGCCGGCTGCCCATGCGCCTGCCGGCCAAGTTCGAGTCGCCCACCGGCGTGCGCCAGGGCCACACCCGCGACATCAACGAAGAGGGGCTGTTCATCGTCACCCCGCAGCCGCTGCTGGTCGGCGACCGCACCACCATCATCCTGACCGCGCCCACCGGCGGTGGCACCTCGGTGCTGACCGCGCACGTCACCTATGTGATGGACGAGGACGACGGCGGCCCGGGCATGGGCTTCAAGCTCGAGTTCAGCGATGGCGAGCTGTACGCCCGCCACGTCGAGCGCGTGCACGAGTGGGAGAAGGCGCTCATCGAGGGCAACCTGCCCGACGAGGCGCTGGGCTAGTCCGCAGGCCGTTTTCGAGCTCGCCGGCATCGGACCAAGGGAGTTGGTCATGGGACGCGAGCACTATCTGATTCCGGACGCACCGTTCGCCGACTGGGCGAGCTACCTGGCGGCCACCGGCGGCGCGCTGGCGCGGGCGCGGCAGACCGCGCCCGAGGCGCTGCTGGCGACGCTGGCGGCCTCGGGGCTGCGCGGCCGCGGCGGCGCCGGCTTCGCGACCGCCGTCAAGTGGACCTCGCTGGCGAACCACCCGGCCACCACCAAGTACGTGGTCATGAACGCCGCCGAGGGCGAGCCGGGCACCTTCAAGGACCGCTTCCTGCTGCGCAAGAACCCGTATGCGGCGCTGGAGGGGCTGCTGATCGGGGCCCACGTCATCGGCGCGCGGGCGGCCTACATCGCGGCCAAGGCGTCGTTCACGCCCGAGCTCGGCCGCCTGCGTGCGGCCATCGCCGAGCTGGAGGCGGCCGGTCTCTGCGAGGGGCTGCCGATCAAGCTGGTCGAGGGGCCCGAGGAGTACCTGTTCGGCGAGGAGAAGGCGCTGCTCAACGTCATCGAGGGCGAGGGGCCGCTGCCGCGCGCGCCCGAGTATCCACCCTTCGAGGTCGGGCTGTTCGCGCGCCCGGGGGCGCCGAACCCGTGCCTGGTCAACAACGTCGAGACCTGGGCCCGGGTGTCGACCATCGTGGCGCACGGGGCGCAGAGCTTCCGCGCCATCGGCAGCGGCGACACCGCGGGGCCGCTGATCTACACGGTGTCGGGCGACGTGGCGCGGCCCGGCGTGTACGAGCTGCCGGCGGGGGTGACGCTGCGCAAGCTGTTCGACGAGGTCGCGGGCGGGCCGCTGCCCGGGCGCAGCTTCAAGGCTGCGCTGTCGGGGGTGTCGTCGGGCGTCATCCCGGCCGACAAGTTCGACACCCCGGCCGACTTCGGCTCGCTGCAGCTGCTGGGCGCGGGGCTGGGTTCGGCCGGCTTCATGGTGTTCGACGACAGCGCCAGCATGCCGCGGGTGACCCAGGCGCTGGCGCGCTTCCTCTACGTGGAGTCGTGCTACCAGTGCTCGTCGTGCAAGAACGGCCTGCGCATCGCGTCGGGCGCCATCGACGAGCTGTTCGATCCGCGCAAGGCGACGCCCGATGATCCCGAGCGCGCGGTCATCGCGGCGCAGCGCGCGCCGCAGGGCAACCGCTGCTACCTGCCGGTGCAGGGCGCCACGCTGATCCCGAGCCTCATCAAGCGCTATCGCGGCGAGTTCGACGATCAGGTGCGCGCGCCGCGGCAGCCCACGCGGCAGTTCCGCGTGCCCAAGCTGACCGACTATGACGAGGCCTCGCACCGCTTCAGCATCGACCTGACCCAGGAGCTCAAGCGCCCCGACTGGACCTATGACGAGGCCCCGGTGGGCGCGGCGCCGGAGGTCATCGCGGCGGGCAGCGAGGCCGCCGCGCGGGTGGCGGCCCAGGCCGCGGCGAACGCGGGGAAGGCCAAGGCGACCATCCGGATGGAGCTCAGGGTGCCCGAGGAGCTGGCGGCGGAGCTGAGGGCGCTGGCCGAGCGGACGCACACGGATCTGGCCAAGCAGATGGAGCAGGCGCTGCGCGAGTGGGTCGAGAAGAAGCGCGGGAGTTGAGGCGGTCTACTTGCCGGCGACGCCGCCGGAGACGATGAAGGCCATGACCTCGGAGCTCTCGAGGGCGATCGGCGTGATCGAGGCGCGCGGGACGATGACGACCTGGCCGGCGAAGTTGTAGGCCTGCGGGAAGTACACCGCGACGCCATCGCCGGCGCCGTAGTGCGAGACGTCCTCGCGGGTGATGAAGCCCATGGCCTTGACCGCGCCGCCGGGCACCAGGTCGACGAGGACGGGCTTGCCCATGCGCTTCTTCTCGCCCACGAAGGCGGACATCAGATCCTTGACCGAGGTGTGCAGGAGGCGCACGAACGGCAGCCGGTCCAGCGTGCGCTCGAACAGGCCGAGCAGGCGCTTGGTCAGGAAGTTGGTGGCCAGGATGCCGACCACGGTGATGCCGACCAGCACGATGGCGACCCCGATGCCCGGGATGTCGAGCCCGATCCAGCCGTCGATGGTGCGGAAGGTGCCGAGGACGATCCAGACGGTGAGTGCGATGGGGACACAGAAGATGAGGCCCTGCACGAACCAGCGGACGATGCGCGTCATGGCCAACAGCTTGCCATGACGCGCTCGCCATAACGGTCGCGCTACCTCAACGAGTTCACCCAGGCGTTTTGCCGGGTACCGTCGAACTGTTGCCAAACCACAAAGCCAAGTCCCGGTCCGTTGAGCGCCACCTCTGAGGCTATCGCATGGCCCGCGTTGTCGTTCTCGAGCAATGTCGCCGTGCGCCACCCGAGCCCTGGCACGTATCGGTTTGTCCAGATGTTCTGCCGCGTGCCATCCGATTGCTGCCAAACAGCAACGGCATTTCCCAATGCGTCCACGGCGACCTCCGGGATAGTCGCGGCTCCTCCGTCGGTCTCAATGAGCACGGCTGTGCCCCAACCAACGCCGAGGACGTGGCGATTTGCCCAGATGCTCTGGCTCTGCATCCAGACCGCTACGGCGTTGCCAGACTCATCCATTCCCACCTGCGCGGTGATGGCCCCGTTGATCGCGTCGGTTTCGAGAGGCGTTGGTGTGCTCCACCCAGTGGCGGATGAGTAGATATTGGCCATGACGTTTTGCCTGGCCCCATCCGACTGGTGCCAAACAGCAACGCCGTTGCCTGATCCATCGACCGCGATCTGGGGCTCGGCGGCCCCGCCCGCATTGTCGGTCTCAATCAGGACGGGTGCGGCCCATCCGGTGGCGTAGTAGTAACGCGCGGCCCAGATGTTGTCGCGTGTGCCATCCGATTGCGCCCAAACCGCCACCGTGTTGCCTCCCGGATTGCTGGCAAGCTGGGGACTCTTGGCACTTCCAGCGTTGTCCGTCTCTATCACTGCCGCCCCACTCCAGCCGGAACCGGCGATGTACCGATTGGACACAATGTTGGTCCGTGTTCCGTCTGACTGGTGCCAGATGACGACAGCGTTCGACAGCGCGTCGACGACGACTTGAGGAGCGAATGCAGTTCCTGGGTCAGTTTCAAGCACCACGGGGCCCGTCCATCCAGACCCGACGACGTACCGGTTCGCCCAGATGTTCGAACGGAGGCCATCGTACTGCTGCCAAACGGCAACGGCATCACCGCCCTCGTTAATGGCCACTTGGGGAGCGAAGGTGGTGTTATTGGAACCGTTGTCAGTCTCTAGCAGGACAGGCGCTCCCCATCCAGATCCGACCAGGTAGCGGCTGGCCCAGATGTTGTCGCGGATGCCATCAGACTGCGTCCAGACGGCCACCGCGTTGCCAACGAGATCCACCGCAACCTGCGGCACGGTTGCGCTGCCTGCGTTGTCCAGTTCGAGGAGGCTGGCAGTGCCCCAAGCTACGCCGGTGCCGTAGAGTTCGGTGGAAACGAGTCCTCCTGGAGATCCGTTCACTGAGAGTGAGCCAACGTAGCTCCCTTGTGAACCTGGTGCGAATCCAACGCGCATCGTGCACGTGCCCGCGGGAGGAAGCGACATCCCACTGCAGTTGTCGGTCAGGGCGAAAGCGCTGCCGCTCATTGACCCGGCGAGGATCCCACTCGCGGACCCTCCCGAGTTGCTAACCGTGAAGGTGAAGAGTGCGCTTGAGCCATTGACTAGGACGGCCCCGAAGTCGTTGCTGCTCGCATCTATTGCGAGCACTGCCATGGTGGCCCCAGTGCCCGAGAGGGTTGCCGAAGCGGAAACGCCAGCCCCAGCGGTAAGTGAGAGGCTCGCCGTCTTGGCGCCTAGACTTTGTGGACGGAACTTCACCGAAACCGTGCAACTCGCTCCACCCGCCAGCGTGCCCATGCAGCCATTGGAGACCACGCCGAAGTCACTCGGATTGCTGCCTATCAGCGAGGTGGAGATTGTCGCGCTAGTGAGGTCGCCCGTATTCGTGACGGAGAACGGGACCGTGGCGCTGTCCGTGTTTGTCGCGATCAGGCCGTACTCGTTGGCGGTTGGGTTGACAGACAACGCGGCAGGGCGTTGGCCGGTGCCCATCAGGGTCGCCGAAACGCTGCCGCCCGGGCTTCCTGTAACCGACAGAGACGCGGTCTTGCTGCCGTTCGAGGTCGGGTTGAAGTGCACCACCATGGTGCAGGTGCCCGACGCGATCAGGGTCTGGCCGGTGCAGTTGTTGGTCAGCGTGAACTGGTTGGCGTCGGCGCCGGTCATCGAGCCGGTCAGCACACCGGTCGGCGAGCCGCCGCCGTTGGTGATGGTGAAGGTGGTGTCGGCGGTGCTGGTGTTGATGAGGACGTTGCCGAAGTTCTGGCTGGTCGAGTTGATCATCAGGGCGCCGACCGACGCGCTGGTGCCCGACAGGTTTGCGGTCGCGCTGACCCCGGTGCCCCCGTTGACGGTCAGCGTCGCGCTCTTGCTGGCGCCGACGGTCAGCGGGTGGAACTTGACCGAGACCGAGCAGTTGGCCCCGGCGGCCAGCGTCCCGGTGCAGGTGCTGCCCGCGACGATGGTGAAGTCCGCCATGTTGGTGCCGCCCAGCGCCAGGCTCAGGGTTCCGGTGGCGACGTCGCCACCGTTGGTCACGGTGAACGGCACCGTGCTGCCGTCGGTGTTGACGGTCGCGGTGCCATAGCTGCCCGACGGCGGGGCGAACGACAGGCTCGCCGGGCTGAGGCCGGTCCCCGACAGCGAGGCCGACACGCTGCCGCCCGGTGACGCGTTGACCGAGACCGAGGCGCTCTTGCCTCCGGCGACGGTCGGGTTGAAGCGCACCACCATGGTGCAGGTGCCCGCCGCCGCCAGCGCCATGCCGGTGCAGTTGTCGGTGACCGTGAACTGGTTGGCGTTGGTGCCGCCCAGCGAGCCGGCCAGGGCCCCGGTCGGCGAGCCGCCGGTGTTGGTGATGGTGAAGATGGTGTTCGAGCTCATGCCGCCCAGCAGCACGCCGCCGAAGTCCTGGCTGCCCGAGTTGATGGTCAGCACGCCGGCCGAAACAGCGTTGCCGGTCAGGGTCGCGGCGACGCTGACCCCTGCGCCACCGGTGATGGTCAGGGTGGCGCTCTTGGCGCCCGCGGTCAGCGGGTGGAAGCGCACCGACACCATGCAGGTTGCGCCCGCGGCCAGCGTGCCGCCGCAGGTGTTGCCCGCCGCGATCACGAACTGGCTGGCGTCCGTGCCGCCCAGCGAGGTACCCAGCGCCGCGGTCGCGACGTCACCCGTGTTGGTGACGGTGAAGGGCACCGTGCTGCCGTCGGTGTTCACGGTCGCGGTGCCATAGTTGTTGGAGGTCGGGTTCACCGCCAGCGCGGCCGGCGCCAGCGCCGTCCCCGACAGCGCGGCGCCCGCGGTGCCTCCAGTGGAGGCGCTGACCGACAGCTGCGCGGTCTTGCCCCCGGCCGGCGCCGACGGTGCGAAGGTCACTGACAGAGTACAGGTGGCGCTCGGCGCCAGGATGGCGCCCTGGCACGTGTCCGCACTGATGGGGAACTGGGCGGCGTGGGTGCCGGTGACCGAGGTGGTGATCGCGGTCGTGCTGGTGCCGCCGGTGTTGCGCACCGTGAAGCTGGTGGCGCTGGTGGTCGCGCCCGGTAGCGCGCCGCCGAAGGCCTTCGACTCCGGCGTGATGGTCAGCGTGCCGGCGGTGACGCCGGTGCCGCTCAGGGTCGCCGCGGCCGAGCCGCCTGGACTCGAGGTCACCGTCAGCGACGCCGTCTTGGCGCCGATGGCCGCGGGCGTGAAGGTGACACCGATCAGGCACGACACGCCGGGCGACAGCGTGCCGCAGGTGTTCGATGTGATCGCGAAGTCGCCCATGTCGACGCCGCCGCGTGTGGCCGTGATCGCGCCGGTGGCGACGCCGCCGGTGTTGGTGACCGTCAGTGTGGTGGGCGAGCCGCTGCTGCCGGCCACCACCGAGCCGAAGTTGGGCGACGACGGGGTCAGCGACAGCTGCGCGGGCGGCAGCGCGACGCCGCTCAGCTGCGCGGCGACGGCGCCGCCCGGCGTACCCGACACCGTCAGCGACGCCGACTTCGCGCTGGGCGGAGCCGCGGGGCGGAACTGCACCGTCACCGTGCAGGTCGCGGCGGCCGCCAGCACCTGGCCAGCGCAGGTGTCGGCCGTGATGGTGAACTCCGCGGCCGAACCACCGCTCAGGGCGCTGGTCAGCATGCCGGTGGCAGCGCCGCCGTTGTTGGTGACGCTCATCGACATCGTCGAGCTCATGCCGCCGACCACGATCGAGCCGTAGTCGCGCATGTTCGGGCTGATGGCCAGGTTGCTGGGCGCCAGGCCGTTGCCCGACAGCGCCGCGGTGGTCGAGCCGCCCGGCGTGGCGCCGACCGTCAGCGTCGCCATGCGCGCCGCGGTGGCCCCGGGCGCGAAGCGCACCGTGATGGCGCAGCTGCCCGCCGGTGCGACGGCGGCGCTGCACGTGTTCGAGGTGATGGTGAAGTCAGCGGCGTGCGTGCCGGTGATGCCGGCGGTCGGCGTCCCACTGGCGACACCGCCGGGGTTCGTGACCATCAGGGTCACCGAGGCGGTGCCACCGACGACGACGTCGCCGAAGTTCTGCGCGGTCGGCGCGATGGCCAGGCTGGCGGGCGCCAGCGCCATGCCGTTCACCGTGGCGGTCACGCTGCCACCCGGGGTGCCTGTGACCGTGAGCGTGGCCGACTTGGCGCCCGAGCTGGTGGGGGCGAAGCGGACCGCGACGGTGCAGGTGGCCATGCCGGCCAGCGCGGCGGTGCAGCCGTTGGCCGACAGCATGAACTGATTGGCGCCGGTGCCGGTCAGGGTGGCGGCCAGTGCCCCGGTGGCCTGGCCGCCTGTGTTGGTGATGGTGAAGGTGAACGCCGAACTCATGGCGCCCTGCTCGACGGGGCCGAAATCGCGCGTCCCCGGCGCGATGCTCAGGTTGCCTGGCGTCAGGCCGAGCCCGGTCAACGCCGCCGTCGCGGTGCCACCTGGCGTGCCCGTGACATCGAGGCTGGCGGCCTTGCTGCCGGCGCTGACGGGGGTGAAGCGCGCGGTGACGGTGCAGGTCGCGCCGGCCGGCAGCAGCTGGCCGGTGCAGCTGTCGCTGGTGATCGCGAAGCTTGCTGCGTCGGCGCCGCCGAGCGCGACGGTCAGCGCGCCGCTGGGGGCCGAGCCATCGTTCGCGATGGTGAACGTCGTGGTCGAGCTCGACTGTGGCGTGACCACCGAGCCGAAGTCGAGCGCAGTCGGCGTCATCGAGATGGCCGCGGTGCCCCCGCCAGTGCCGGTGCCCGCGAGCGCGGCGGTCGCCGAGCCCCCGGGATTGCCGACCACCGTGATGCTGGCCGCCGCGGGGCCTGGCGCGGTCGGTGCGAACGTCAAGGTCACCGTGCAGGTCGCGGCCGCCGCCAGGGTCTGCCCCTGGCAGGTGTTCTCGGCGACGGTGAAGACGGAGGCCTGTGCCCCCGTGATGGCCGTCGCCAGCGTGCCGGTCGGGCCGGTGCCCGTGTTGGTGATGGTCAGGGTCGCGGCCGCGCTGGTCTGTCCGATGGCGACCGGCCCGAAGTCCTGGGTCGAGCGATCAATGGCCAGGGCGCTGGGGCCGCCATCGGGCGTGGGCGCAGGCACGCAGCGATACGGTGTCCCTCCGATGGTGCCGTCGATGTCGCAGAACGGGGCCTCGGCCAGAGGGCAGGGCTCTTCGGCGTTGCACTTGTAGGGGTTTCGTTTCGTGCAGCTCGCCGCCTGCACCACCAGCACCGCCACCAGCACCACGCCAACCTTGAAGCTCGACATCAACGCACTCCTCGTGGGTTCTGCCAGCAACATCGACGGCACCCGTCAGTTGTTGCGTGCCCGAACCAGCGGGGACTGATTAGCAGGGAATCGGCTTGCAATGCAATCGAGTGCGCTGCTCGGAGGAGGCGGGGATTGTGGTGGGAAGGCGAGGGGATGGCAGGAATCGTCGCGGCGGGGCACCCTGGAAGGGCGGCGATGTCGATCTGGTCGAGTAGCGCGTGGCTTGGGCTGCTGGCGGTCACGTCGGGGTGTGATGATCTGCGGGGGTTTGCCGGGGCGGAGGCGCCGCTGGCGCGGGTCGAGGTGGTGGTGTCGGGGGAGTTCGAGGCGGTGCGTTCCGCGGGGACGGCGGACGAGCCGCCGCGCCTGCGGGTGGCGCTGCTGTGGGGGGCGCAGTGGTTGCCTGAGCCGCTGTGCTACTCGCCGGCGGAGTCGGCCGAGGCGCGGGCGGTGCAGCTGGCGGGTTGCCGGGACAGCTTCGGCTTCGTGCCGGCGCTGGTGGGGGGCAGCGCGCCAGTGGTCGAGGGGCGCGCCAGCATCGCCTTGCGCAGCTTGCCGCCGGCGGATGTGCTGGTCGGTGGGGTCACCGCGCGGGTGGCCTATGCCAGCGTCGTGGTGTTCGATGATCGCGATGGTGATGGCACGCTGGTCCTCGGCCACGCGCTGCTCGAGGACAGCAACGGGCTCGACGTCACGGCGCCGGCGCCGCCCGACGAGGCGCCGCGCGACATCGTCTATGGCGCCAGCTTCGTCAGCATGACGGCGCCCGACCAGCGGCTGGCGTTTCGCGAGGGCGGCTTCGACGTCAACGCCGCGTTCTATCCACGCCGCGGCTGCGGGGCGCCGCCGCGCGGCTTCTCGGTGCTGGGCGCGGGCGGCTTCAGCGCGGCCGACGTGCTGGCGGCGGCGCTGGCGGGCAAGCTGCCCGAGCAGGATCCCGCGACGTGCAGCGAGGTGCCGCTCGACGGCGCGCTGCTGAGGCTCGAGCTGCGCGCCCCCGCCGAGCTCGCCGAGGTGGCCTGCGCGGAGGACGAAGCCACCGGCTTTCAGACCTATCACGAGCCCGAGGACGCGCCGCTCGGCAAGCTCGACCAGCGCACCTGGGCCTGCGTCACCGTGCGGGGCACCGGGCAGGACGGCGTGCCTGCACAGCACGAGCTGGTGGTCGCCGATCCACCCGGCGCTTGCCGCGGGGTGACGCACTATGCGCTGCGCGCCTGCGACGGTGCGCCGACCTGCGAGCACCCCGAGTGGGATCGCACGCTGACTCCGCCCGCCGGCTGGCCCTGCCCGCCCTGAGGCGGGCGCTCAGCGGGTCGTCAGCTGGTCAGGCCGGGGGCGCCGCCGGGGCTGTGCTGCGCCAGGGCGCTGCGGCGGGCGCGCCAGGTGGCGATGTCGGCGGTGGCGTCGGCCAGGACCTGGGCGGTGGCGCGGGCGGCGCGGGCGCTGGCGGGGCGGGCGGCGGCGGTCGGCGCCAGCAGGCTGGCCAGGTAGCTGTGCAGCGCCTGGGCCAGCTCGCCGGGGAGACCGTCGAGGACGGCCTCACCGAGGGGCGCTGGGCTCATGCCGCGCTCGCCCTCGCTGAGCAGGACGCTGGGATCCCAGGGCGCCTCGCCGGCGATGGTCTGGTACAGGATGACGCCGGCGGCGAACAGGTCGCCGGCGGGGGTGGCGCGCTCGCCGCGACGCTGCTCGGGCGACATGTAGAGCAGGGTGCCGACCGCCTCGCGACCGCCCTGGGTGGTGCCGCCGGTGCCGGCGCCGTCGGCGGCCAGGTGGGCGACGCCGAAGTCGGCCAGCACCAGGGCGGCCTCGGCGTCGTCGGGATCGCCGCGGAACAGCAGGTTTCCAGGCTTGAGGTCGCGATGCACCACGCCGCGGTCGTGCACCGCGGCCAGGGCGTCGAGCAGCTCGACGTGGCGCACCAGGCTGGCGGCCACGCCCAGCGGTCCGCGGCGCAGCCGCTCGCGCAGCGACCCCCCGGCGCAGTGCTCCATCACGATGAGGCGCGCCGCCTCGTCGACGTCATAGATGGCGATGATGGCGGGGTGGCGCACCGCGGCGGCGATGCGCGCCTCGGCGAAGAAGCGCGCGCGGGCATCGGCGCGCGCCGACGCCGCCAGGTGCGGATGCAAGAGCTTGAGGGCGATCTCGCGGCCCAGCTCCTCGTCGCGCGCCAGGTACACGGTGGCGGCGCCGCCGCGGCCCAGCTCGCCGAGGATGCGGTAGCGCGCGCCCGCCGCGCGCAGCCCCTCGCCACCCGCGACGGTGGGCGCCAGCGCGGCCGGCGCCGGCGCGGCGTCACCCAGGCGGGTGCGCAGGCGCGAGGCCCGGCCGCGTGCGCCCGGCCAGTCGAGATCGATGGCCAGCACGGCCTCGAAGTGGCGCAGCGCGCGGCCCAGCTCGTGCTCGCGCTCGTAGCACTGGCCGAGCAGGAAGTGCGCCTTGCACAGGCGGTTGCGCTCGGCGCTGCCCAGCGACTGCCCGGGGGCGTGGGCGCGCTGGGCGTCCGCGATCAGGAGATCGAGGTGCGGGCGCGCGCGCGCCTCTTCACCGCGATCGACCAGCAGCTCGCACAGGCGCACGCGGAGGAGCGCGGTCTGCGGCGCGCGCGCCAGCAGCCGCTCCAGGAGCTCACAGGCGATGGGCTCGTGACCCTCGCGCACCAGCTGCTCGAAGGCGGCCGCCAGCTCGGGCGAGTCGGGCGCCAGCGCGGGCGCGTCTGGGGCCGCGCTGGGCTCGGTGCGCTCCAGGTTGTCGAGCAGCTTGCGGATCTGCTGCTCGGCCTCCGACTGCACCCGCGCCGGCGCCGCCTCGGCGAGCGCAGCACCCCGCGCCAGCGCCGCGGCCTCCGCCTCGGCCTCGCGCCTGCGCTGCGCGGTCGCCTCGGCCAGCCGCTGCGCCGCCGACTCCTCCTCGGTGATGACGAAGGCGCGCCGCAGGCGGGTCCAGAAGCCGACCTTCTTCGCGGGCGCGGCCTCGGCCGGCGCCGGTGGCAGCGGCGGCGTCGGCGCCGGCGGTCGCGGCGGCAAGCCCCCGGGCGGCTGCGACGCCTGCCTGGGCGGCGGCGGCTGCGACGCCTGCCGTGGCGGCGGCGGCTGCGACGCCTGCCGCGGCGCTGGCCCCGCCGCCTTGCCGCTCTCCTCGTCCTTCACTGCATCACCCCGCGACCTCGTAGCGATACCCCGCCGCCTCGACCACGTCGCCGCGCACCAGCTGCACCACCGCGCCGGTGCGCCCGCCGTTCAGGCGCACCGCGGTGCCCTCGCCCAGCTCCAGGTACGGCCGCCCATCGCGAAAACGCACGTGCGCCGGCCCCTCGGGCAGCTTGATGGCCCGCCCCACCCCCGCCACCAGCACGCGCCCGCGATCCATGCCGCGGCGCACCTCCAGCCGCAGCACGCTGCCGGCCTCGTGCCACGCGATCTCGGAGTCGTCGCCCAGCTCGAAGCTGCCCTCGCCAGCCACCGGCAGCTCGCCCTCGATGCGGGCGCCCGCGATCCGGGTGCCGTTGCGCGACCCGGCGTCGCGCACCCACCAGCCGCCTTCACCCGCGCCGGCCCCGGCCGCCTCGCCACCCGGCCCGGCCGGCTTCCACACCAGCTCGGCGTGCCAGCGCGACACCCCGTTGCCACGCAGCGGCAGCTCGGCCGCCGGCTCGCGCCCGATGCGCACCGTGGTCAGCCCGACCACCGTCACCGGCTGCTGCGCGCCCGCGGCCTCGCCCCGCGACACCGTCACCTTGACCACGCCCGACGCGATCCGCTTGGCCTCCAGCTCCTCGCACAGCCGCCGGTAGTCGCCCTTGGCGTCGCTCAGCTCGATGCACAGCCTGAGCGCGCTCAGCGCCAGCTCGCGATCGCCCGCCGCCATCTCCAGCTGGTACTCGTCGAAGGCCTCGCGCAGCCGGCGCCCCTTGCGGTCGCGCTGCTCGTCGCGCGCCAGCGCCTGCTCCATCCGCTCGATGAGCCCGGCGGCCCCGAACGCCCGCGACGCCGCGGCGTCCTCGCCCAGCGCCTCCAGACACTCGCCCTCCTCGCCGTGCAGGCCGATCTCCGCGAACAGCGCCGCGGCCTCCTTCCACTGCAGCCGCGACGGCTCGCCGGGCACCGCGGCCGCTGCCGCCAGCGCGCGCAGCGCATCGGCCAGCCGGCGCCGCGCCTTGCGCCCCGCCTCGGTCGTCGCCGCCGCCCACTGGCAGGCCGCGCGCAGGGCATCGACCTCGTCCTTGCGCGTGGTGGAGGCCTCGGCGCGCAGCAGATTCATCTCGGCGACCTTCTCGCGCTCGCCCGCCAGCGCATAGGCGCGCGCCGCGCCGTCGTGGTCGCCACGTGCCTCCGCCTCCAGCGCACGCCGGTAGGTCGGGGACAGCAGACGTTTGAAGAAGCTCATGTCGATTGAGGAACTGGCTCTCACATCATAATGTAGTGGCGCGATGCTCGATCAGATCACCCTGGGGCAGACCCGGTTTCAAGTTCCGGGCCTCACACCCGATCCCCGTGGGGTCGCGATCGGGCCGAAATTGTGCCTGCTGCTGTCCTCGATCGACCGTGTGGTCGCCTTCTTTCGCATCATCTCGGCCGAGCAGAGCCTCGACGAGCTGCTGCCAACCCTTGCCATCCACAAGGTCAAATCCGACGTCGGCGCCCTGTCCATGGTGGTCAGCTTCGACACCGGCTCATCGTACCTGATGGATCGCGCCGCGCGGGCGGCCCGGCTGGCCGGTGGCCTGGCCTTCACCGGCGCCAGCAAGCACTTCGTCAAGTGCCGCGACGATCGCGCCCCTTTCGGCTACGACTCCGAGGTCGCCGCCAGCGCGCGCGGCGACTTCATCCTGTATGGCGACGACTTCACCTCGGCCTTCCTCAAGCAGGGCGAGGTCGCGTTCAGCCAGCTCCTGCTCGGCCTCGAGCTCAGCCTGAACCCGGCCGGCCACCCCGACGACCTCGACGAGACCCCGACGCTGTACCTCGCGGTCGCCCTCGGCCTGGGCGAGAACATGGTGCGCTACCTGGTGCGCAGCCGCGTCGCCGCCGAGGTCGCCCTGGTGACCCCGAAGTCGGAGGGCACCTTCCGCGCCGATCGCGGCGGCTTCCTGCTGGTGCGCACCCGCGAGCTGCCGGCGCGCATGGTGCGCCTGTTCGGCGCCGTCCCCGGCGTCGAGCTGTTCGCCGCGGTGGCCGACAACGTCGCGGTCGAGGTCGGCTACCGCCACCCCATCCATCTGCCCTCGGTGGCGGCGCTGTTCCCGCGCGATCGCTTCTTCATCTTCGCCGGCAAGCGTCGCACCGTCGAGGTCATCCCCGGCCCGCTGGAGCTGACCCGCGCCGACGCCCTGACCAAGGTGCGCTACCTGCCCGGCGGCACCGTGGGCCAGACCCACGCCGGCGCCCAGACGCCGAAGTCGATGGACGTCTCGCTGCGCCTGGCCCAGACCAGCGCGCCGCCGACCCGCGTCATCGGCGCCCTCATCCCGTGGGCGCAGGCGCCCTGGCTCAAGAAGCTGGTCTATGCGCTGCCCCCGGCGGCGCTGCGCGATCACCGCGCCGCGCTGCTCGACATCGGCATCGTCGTCTTGTCGCGCAACGGCGCCGACGTGCTGCCGCTGGGGCAGCTCTTGCGCGACTCCGGCCACGGCATCCTGGTCCCGGTCGGCTACGAGCTGCGCCCGCGCATCTCGCCCGAGGTGCTGGCCGAGCGGCTCGGCCACGGCGCCGGCACGCTGACCCTGTTCGCCCTCGGCCTCGACAAGCCGGCGCGCTTCGACGACGCCGACCTCAAGCCGCTGGAGCGCAGCCTGCTGGTCGACCTCGAGACCCAGCGCGCGACCCCGCTGCCGCCCTCCAGCGAGCCCGCCCCGGGCGACAGCGAGATCGTCAACGACCCGGTGGGCAGCTTCGCGCTGTGGGGCTTCAAGGCCGAGCCGCCGCGGGCCGCCCTGCCGGCCGCCAGCCTACCGGCGCTGCCGCCCAAGGCGGACACCGAGTGAAGACCCTGGGCGACTTCCTGGCCCGCTTCGTGGCGCCGCTGATCGGCGCCGGCGAGGTCCACATCGCCGCGCCGGTGCGTCTGGCCCGGGTCGCCGAGTGGGCGCAGGAGCTCGCGCACCACTCGGCCGAGCTCGAGGCCATCGATCAGCTGCGCCAGCGCGCCGCCGCCACCCTGGTGGTGCAGCGCCCCAGCCTGCTGTTCGGCGAGCTCGAGCTGCGCATCATGGTCGGCGTGCACAACCTGCTCTACCTGTCGCACCCCGACGCCGACGGCACCATGACCACGCGGACCCAGCGCAGCCGCGTCGCGCTGGCCTGCCTCAACCTGCTGCGCGCGCCGGCGGCCACCGGCCAGGCCGCGCTGCTGGCGCGCCACACCCTGATCGAGCCGGTGTTCGAGCTGGAGCGGCGCGACATCGATCTCAAGTGGTGGACCGGGTCGCGGCGCTTCCACGGCCAGAAGGTGCCCGGCCGCCTCAAGCTGTGGCCGCGCCTGCGCAACGTCACCGAGACCGTGCGCCGGGTCCCGTTCTGGGAGGTCTTCAGCGAGGACGCCGCCGCCGCGGTCGGCGAGCTGTTCGCGCTCAGCCCGCTGACCGATCTCCTGTGGCCGGCGCGCGGCGCGCTGCCCTTCAGCTTCGAGCACCGCCACCTCGCGGTGCTGGCCGATCGCGAGCTCGGGCGCCTGCTGTGCTACCACCTCGGCCGCGATCTGGCGGCGCACGCGCACACCCTGGGCGGCGCGCTCGGGCGCACCCTGGGCCAGTCCAGCGTGCCGGCGCGCCCCTTCGTCGAGCTGCTGCTCTACCTACACTACCTGCACGCGCAGGCGGCGTCGCCGCTGCAGCTTCAGCCGCTGGGCCCCGGCACGGCCGCGCACGCCGGCCTGTTCTGGGCCCTGCCGGCCGCCGCCGCCAAGGCGGTGGGTCGCATCGTCGGTCCGCCGGGCTGGGACGACGAGCCCGCCGGCCCCAGCGCCACCGCGTGGCGCGCCTACCTGGCGCAGGCCGGCGCCGCCGCCGGGCTCGACGTGGTCGAGTCGCTGGCGCCCCGCCTGACCCCCGTGCTGTCCCCATCGCTGGCCACCCCGACCCCGCTCGCACGCACCGCCTAGCGTCCACGCCTAGCCACGACGAGATAGAGGAGCCATGTCGCAGCCGCCCCGCCCACCGATCCCGCCAGGCCCCAGCGCCACCGGCGCCCCGTCCGCACCGGACGTGCAGCGCATCGCCCTGCGCTTCCAGGAGGCCTCGCGCCAGCTCAACAAGAGCTTCCTCGACAAGCAGGAGATCGTGCGCCTGATGCTGATCTCGTGCATCGCGGGCGAGCACATGGTCATCGTCGGCCCGCCCGGCACCGCCAAGTCGGCGCTGATCCGCATGATGGCGCAGCTCATCGACGCGCGCTACTTCGAGTACCTGCTGACGCGCTTCACCGAGCCCAACGAGATCTTCGGCCCGGTCGACATCAAGGCCTTCCGCGAGGGCACCTACACCCGGCGCACCCAGGCCATGCTGCCCGAGGCCGAGATCGTCTTCCTCGACGAGGTCTTCAAGTCGAACTCGGCCATCCTGAACTCGATGCTGACGCTGCTCAACGAGCGCCGCTTCTCCAACGGCGCCGAGGTGCGCAAGGTGCCGCTGATCTCGCTGTTCGGCGCCTCCAACGAGGTGCCCAACGACGAGGCGCTGGCCGCCATCTTCGACCGCTTCCTGGTCCGCGCGGTGTCGCGCGATCTCGACAGCTACCACTTCCACAACCTGGTCCAGCGCGGCATCGATCTCGAGAACGCGCGCTCGACCGGGCGCGCCGAGGCCGCCGCGCCGGTGCTGTCGTCGGCCGATCTGGCCGCGCTGCACCGCGGCTTCGATCGCTACCTGCGCTTCTCGGATGACTTCCTGGCCAAGTACAAGGGCCTCATCTTCCAGATCCGCAGCGAGGGCATCACGGTGTCGGATCGCCGCGTGGTCAAGCTGCTCAAGCTGCTGGCCGCCAGCGCCATCCTGGACGGGCGCGAGACCGCGTGCGACGCCGACTTCTTCATCCTGCGCCACATCTGGAACAACCTCGATCAGGTCGACCTGCTGGCCGAGATCGTGAACCCCGTGGTCGACGCCTACTACCGCGCCCACCCCGAGGAGAAGCGCCTGATCGGGCCGCAGGCCTCGCTCGACGACCTGCTCAGCGAGCTGCGCATGATCCGCGACCTCGTCACCTCGGGCCACGAACTCTCGGACATCCAGCTGTTCTCGCAGCTCAAGAACCTGAACGAGATCAAGGCCGCGCTGCAGGCGGTGGCCAGCCCGACCGCGCGCGAGATGGTGGGCCAGGTCGACCAGCTGCTGGAGACCGTGTTCGCCTCGTCGAGGTTCGCGGGATAACCAGCGATGCCGCTGCCCGCAGACGCACGGCGCTCGCCCACCGCGCGCGCCATCGGCACCATGGCGCTGAGCCAGGTCGAGACCGCCAGCCCGATGGCGGTGGTGCGCGCGGCGTCGTGGCACAACCTGATGGCGCGCTTCGGCGTGCGCGTGCCGCTGTTCCTGGTGCACGACCTCGGCACCCTCTTCAGCCAGCCGCGCGGCGCCTCGGGCTACCAGTTCGCGCCGCGCCCGGAGCTTGCGCGCATCGGCCTCGACGAGGGCGACCGCCAGCTGGTGCAGCGCTACCGCGAGCTCTTGCAGTCGATCGCCGAGTCGGAGGTGCCCGAGCGCGCGGCCTCGTTCCGCCTGCGTGACGAGCTCATCGCGGTCATCCTGGTGCGCCTGCTGTCGGACCTGGTCATCCGCTATGCCCAGCCGCGCGCGCTGGGCGCCGCCGCCGACGGCGAGCTGCCGCTGGATCCCACGCTGTACGAGGGCGCCGATCTGGCGCAGCACTTCCGCGACTTCGACCACAAGGCCACGCTGCGCTTCCTCGATCACGCCCTGCGCATGGGCCTCCATGTGATCACGCAGGTCGAGATGATCGACCTCGACACCCTGCGCCTGATCGGCCTCTTCAAGGAGAGCCAGTCCGAGGGCGATCCGCTCGACCTGGCCGACCTGCACGCCGCGCTGGCCTCGCCCGAGGCCAACGACGTGGTCAACTTCTCGCTCGAGCTCCTGCCCTCGATCCTGGAGACCAAGCGCGCCTCGGGATCGCAGACCTTCTCGGTCGACGGCTATGCGTCGATCGAGCGCCGCGGCAACCTGGACTCGCTGATGCTCAGCGAGCTGGCCCATGACGAGGAGCTGTTCACGCAGAAGGTCATCGACAACGAGCTCTACTACTACGGCCACGAGAAGTCGCGCGAGGAGGAGCGCCGCTACCAGCTGGTGCTCATCGACGCCTCGGCCTCGATGCGCGGCGATCGCCAGGTCTTCGCGCGCGGCCTGGCGCTGACCCTGGTCAAGAAGCTGGCGCTCAAGGGCGACGAGATCGGCATCCGCTTCTTCGACTCGCGCCTGTACGACCTGGTCAAGGTCACCCCGGGCGGCGCCTTCCCGGTGCCCTACCTCTTGTCGTTCAAGAGCGAGCGCGGGCGCAACTATGGCCGCGTCTTCCGCCACCTGATGATCGACCTCGGCCGCCTGCGCGCGGCGCGGCGCCGCCGCATCGTGGTCACCTTCATCACCCACGGCCAGTGCCACATCCCCATCGAGCTGGTGCGGGACCTGAAGCGCCTGGCCACGCTGTACGGCGTCTTCATCCTGCCCTCGCGCGAGGTCGAGCTCGACTACCTCGGCGAGCTCGACAAGTACCAGGTCGTCAGCGCCGAGGTGCTGGCCGACCGCAAGGTGCGCGCCGATCGCGCCAAGGAGATCGTCGAGGACGCCAGCGAGCGCGCGCGCTTCGCCGGCGCGGCCGCGTATGTGCGCCCGGGGGCCGGCTAGCCGTGGCCGACTGGGTCGTCGACAGCCTGGCCGCGCAGGCCAGCCAGGCCGCCGCCAAGGGCAACTTCGTCGAGGCCGAGCGCGCCTACCGCAAGCTGGCGCAGAACACCCACGTCGTCGACTTCGAGTATGACGAGTGGATCCGCGGCCTGGCCGGGGTCTACCGCGGCATGCGCGCCCCGCGCGAGGCCGGCCACTGCTTCGTCTACCTGCACCAGCTCGACGCCGCGCGCGATCTGTTCGTGCAGGCCGGCAGCGTGCTCGACAAGGCGCGCACCGACGAGCTGTCGAAGAAGCACCTCGACGCCGCGCGCGCCTACCGCGACGCCGGCGCCGACGTGCACGCCGCCATCAACTTCGAGCAGGCCGCCGAGGAGGACGAGGCCGGCAAGACCTGGGAGCGCCTGCTGGCCGGGCAGCGCCTGCAGAACTTCGGCTACGAGCGCGCCCTGGTGCACTTCAACCTGGGCACCCTGGCGGCCCGGCGCGGCGGCGATCGCGCGGCGGCGGCGCGCCACCACGCCGCCTGTCAGCGCCTGCTGGAGTCGGTGGCCGACGAGTTCGAGCTGGCCGGCCAGCGCGAGCGCGCCTTCGACTGCTACCAGATCCTGCTCAAGCTGGGGCGCGACTCCGGCGCCTTCGAGAACCTGGCCGAGGGCTACCTGAACTGCATCCGCGTCCTCAAGGACGACGGGCTCAAGTTCTACGTGCTGCAGTACTACGAGGACTTCGTGCGCCTGGCGCTGGAGCGCGAGGAGATGCACGCCGCCGCCACGCTGTACCGCGAGGCGGCCGAGTTCTCGGCGCGCGCCGGCCTGATCTACGACCGCCACTACCTGCGCCGCAGCGCCGACACCTGGTGGCTGGCGGCCGACAAGCTGGAGCGCGGCGGCTCGCCGCCCGAGATGGTCGAGAACGCCTACCTGGCGTCGATCGGCTGCCTGTCGTCGATCGGCGATCACTTCCGGGTGCGCGAGGCCTACCGGCGCCTGGGCGCGCTGGAGCTGGGCGACAAGAAGAAGGCGCGCTTCGCCAAGATCATGGAGCGCTATGCCAGCGTGCGCGAGGAGTCGATCGATCTGGCGGCCTTCCCCGAGTACATGCGCCAGCCGCACGCGTATGCCGACGTCTGGTACGTCGACCTCATCGAGTGGGAACTCGGCGGCGATCCCGACGCGGTGTGCGCGTCGCTGATCGGCGACCTCAAGTACCCCGACTCGATCCGGCGCCACGCGCTGCTGACGCTGCTGGGCTCGCTGAGCGCGCGCCGTACCGGCGGCGGGCGCGTCGACGCCGGCGCCACCGCGGTGGTCGCCGAGGGGCTGGGCTCGCTGCAGTCCTACGTCGCGCTGCGCCCGCTGGAGCGCCTGTGGCAGGAGCCCGACCCCGAGGTGCAGCGCAGCGTGCTGCGCGCGGCGTCCCAGCTATTCTTCAAGCGAAGCTTCAACATCGTCGAGGACGGCCTCAAGCAGCCGCCCGGCCGCGTGCGCGAGGCCGCCCTGGAGGCGGTGCGCAAGCTGTACTTCCCGCACGCCTTCAACCGCCTGGCCAAGATCTACGAGACCCCGCCCGAGGGCGAGGGTGGCGACGCCGTGCGCGCCGCCGCCCTGGAGAGCATCGGCAAGATCCACACCCTGGAGGCCGGCGAGTACCTCATCGGCGTGCTGCGCCACGGCGAGCCCGCCTTCCGCGAGCGCGCCAAGAAGAGCCTGATGGCCCTCGACCTGCCCGACATCGTCCCCATCATCCGCCAGCACTACGAGGTCGAGACCGGCCCCGCGCGCAAGCACCTGGAAGAGATCCTGAGCCGCCGCGGCCGCTGAGTTTCAGCGGGGTTGCAGGGGCGATGCGGCCCCCATTGCGTTTCAGCGGAAGCGTCGGGCGTGAGTCAAAGCGCGGCGGCCTTGGCCAGGACGGACTCCAGCTGGCGCTTGGGCGCGAGATCCTCGGCCATGTCACAGACCTGGTTGATGCTGCGCTCGAGGTAGCGGCGATCGAGGCGGGACAGGTGTCGGCGCGCGATGCCGACCGCGTCGTGGAGGTCCTTGTCCCGGCCGGCGAGAACCTTGAAGAGCAGGAGATCCTCTGGAGTGGGCAGGGGAATCAGGCGTCCGAACATGCGCCGGCGCTTGGCGCGCTCGAGTGCCGCGATCTCGAAGGGCAATGACGCCAGGATGATGTCGAGCTGGAAGGGCCCGCGCCTGAAGCGCAGCGTGCCGGTCGCCTCCATGCGCGCGAGCTCGTCGGGGGCCGCAGCGAAGCCCGCGGTCTTCGCCAGCTCGATCAGCGCGGCGGCGCGGGCCGGGCTGGTGTAGGCGACGAGATCGATGTCGGCGGTGGTCCGGGCCTCGCCCAGCGCGATCACGGCCAGTCCGTCGACGAGGAGAAACGGGGTGCGCGACGAGCGCACCAGATCGATGGCGTCGCGACAGAAGGAGTCGAACGAGCTGGGCGGGCGGGGAGCCATGGCGGGTTGCGAGCTCGACGGCGTGGGTCGGCTAGCGGCCGCGCCGCAGGGGCTGCAGGCGCTCTGGGCGCACGCCGAGGGTGCGAGCCAGATCGAGCCTGCGCTCGCGGGTGGGGCGCACCATGGTCATGATGCTGGAGGTCAGCAGAGCCTCGCCGATCGCGATCGACTGCTGGACGGTCAGCGCCTGGAGCGCCCTGGTGTCTTCGGCCTCGCGCAGGCGCCGGAAGGCCTTCAGATCCTTGATCACGGTGCCAGCATAGCAGGGGCGATGCGGCCCCGATTTCGTTTCAGCGGAAGCGCGGCGCGGTCGGCGGCCTGTGATAAACCTTGCCCATGACGAAGCGCGCGCTGGCGATGACCTTGGTGGTGGTGGCGGCGGTGGGCTGTGGCGGCAAGAAGAAGGGCGGCGGAGGCAGCGGTACCGGCGCCGGGACTGGCGACGGGCCCAGCCCCGACACCACGCCGACCCCGGTGGCGTCACCAGCCCCGAGCAGCGCCTTCCACGTCACCGGCAGCGTGACCTATGCCGGCGAGGCCAAGCTGGAGACCTCGCGCGCGGCCCAGGATCAGGCCACCTGCGGCACCAGCGTGACGGTGCCCGGCAGCATCCGCGTCGAGGCCGGCAAGCTGCGCGACGTCGCGCTGTGGCTGGAGGGCACGCCCAAGGGCAGCGGCGGTGAGGCCAAGGTCGTCATCGATCAGAAGAAGTGCACCTATGACCCGTGGATCGCGACCGCGACCGTGGGCGCCACGCTCGACATCGGCAACAGCGATCCAGTCATGCACAACGTGCATGGCTACAAGGACGACAGCACGACCTTCAACGAGTCGACCCTGGGCGGCAAGCACCTCAAGCAGAAGCTCGAGGAGCTCGGCGACGTCGTCCTCAAGTGCGACGTGCACCCGTGGATGGAGTCACACGTGAAGGTGTTCGATCACCCGTACCACGGCGTCGCGGCCGCGGACGGCACCTTCAGCCTGCCCGCGCCGCCGGCTGGCGACTACGAGCTGGTGGCCTGGCATCAGAAGCTGGGGGAGAAGCGGGTCAAGGTGACGGTGCCGGCGGACGGGGACGCGAAGATCGACGTGGCCTTCTAGCAAGCTCCGTCAGTCGTTGCCGATGTCGGTGCCGACCTTGGGCGCGATCATGAAGAGGTGCACGAACACCGCGATGGCCAGCACGATGGCGATGATCGCGGTGACCGGGTTGATCGAGCTGTAGTGGCCCGGGGCCAGCATGCCGAACAGCATGGGGGCCGACAGGTAGGTGTTCAGCTTGGAGGCGTTGCCGGCCATCTTGACCATGGCGGCGTCGGGCGCCTTGCCGTCGCGCACGGCGCGGATGATCTTCTGCTGCCGCGGCCAGATGATGAACCAGACGTTGAACCACATGATGAAGCCGCAGGTCATGCCGATGAGGATCCAGATCGCGCGGTCGGTGATCTTGTCGCCGAACTTGAACAGCACGCTGGGCCCGAACTTGCCGTCGCCCTTGTACATGTAGAGCAGCGTGAACAGCGCCAGGCCCATGATGAAGGTCAGCATGGCGCCCCAGCGGAACCAGAACAGCGCGCGGGGCATCAGCTGCGGGTTGACCTTCTGCTTCACGTCCTTCTCGATCTTGGCCTGGAAATTCGCGTTCACGAAGTTGAAGAAGTACAGGTGACCGATCCAGATGATGCCGGCGACGACGTGTAGCCAGCGCAGCAGGAGCTCGAGATTGCCCTCCCAATCGGAGCGGGCGAGGATGGATGCGAACATGGAAGCAGACCTCCCAGGGGGGTGGTGGAGTTGTTGACCGGCGTCAAGTTAACGAAAGTGCGTCAGGGGCGCAATGTTATGCTGCCGCCCCATGAGCAGGCTTCATTTCGGGGTGTTTTCTCTCCTCTCGCTCGGTGCATTCGGGCTGGCCTCCTGCGGTGACGACGCCCCCCGCGAGGGTGTGACCCGGCCCAAGCTGGCCATCGACGCCCTCCCGGTCGCCAAGGTCGTCACCACGCGGGTCGCCACCGGCCACCTGGCCGGCACCGTCGACCTGGTGCGCGACAAGCAGGGCGTGGTCCACGTCTACGCCGCCACCGAGCGCGACGCCGCCTTCGGCAACGGCTGGATCGCCGCGCACGACCGCCTGATCCAGATGCAGGTCTTCCGCCACATCGCGGCCGGCCGCCTCAGCGAGCTGTTCGGCGCCCTGCAGCGCGACGTCATCGAGGGCGACTTCACCATGCGCACGCACATGCTGCGCGCCAAGGCCGAGGCCTCGTTCGCCGAGCTGGCGGCGTCGACCGATCCGACCGACCAGGGCATCGTGCGCATGCTGCAGGGCTACGCCGACGGCGTGAACGCCTATGTCGAGGCCCAGCGCCGCAACGAGTTCAAGCTCGATGACTCCATCGACATGTGGTTCGACATCGAGAAGTGGGAGCCCTGGACACCGGTCGACACCCTGGCGCTGGGCCGCCTGCAGCAGTTCTCGCTGGCCTACAACGACTTCGAGCTGCGCCTCACGCGCGCGCGCGAGCAGTCGGCCGCGCTGTTCGACAATGCCGCCGCCGGCACGCCCGAGAAGGCCCGCGCCGGCGCCTTCCACGATCTCTACAACGTGCACCCGATGGACACCGTGCCCACCGTCGACGGCTGGCCCAACGTGGGCACCGACACCGGCTCGCGCGCCTCGGGGGTGACCGCGCCGGCGTGGCTGGCGCGCATCAAGTCGCCCGAGGTGCCGCTGGAGCTGCTCGACGCCCTGCTGGCGTCGCGCGGCAACAACTGGCTGCAGCGCAGCCTCAACCACTCGGTCGGGTCCAACAACTGGGTCATCGCCGGGTCGAAGACGCAGTCGGGCCGCGCCGTGCTGGCCAACGACACCCACCTGCCGCTGCTCTCGCCGTCGATCTGGTACTCGGTGCACCTGGTCGTCCCGGCGCAGCCCGACAAGGGCGAGCCCGGCCTCGACGTCATCGGCGAGTCGTTCCCCGGCGTGCCCGGCGTGCTGCTGGGCATGAACCAGCACGTGGCCTGGGGCGCCACCGTCGCGGTGCACGACGTCAACGACATCTACAAGGAGGACATCGTGCCGTGCGCCGCCGGGGGCGGCGACTGCGTCAAGTGGAAGGGCACCGAGGTCAAGCTCGAGAAGCGCACCGAGACCTTCAAGATCGGCGCGGTCGGCACCATCACGCAGACCAAGATGTTCGAGTTCGAGGTGGTGCCGCATCACGGCCCCATCCTGCCGGTGGTGCAGAACTACGAGATCAAGGCGCGCACCCCGGGCGCCGGCACCGCGCTGTCGGTGCGCTTCACCGGCCACGACATCACGCAGGAGGTGCGCACGGTGTACGGCCTCAACCGGGCCAAGAGCAATGCCGACGCCTTCAAGGCGCTGAAGAGCTTCGAGTTCGGCGCCTTCAACTGGGTCATCATCGATGACCAGAACACCATCGGCTGGTCGACCGCGGCCAAGCTGCCGATGCGGCCGCTGGCGGCGATGACGTACGACGCCAAGACGCGGCCCGACGGCACCTCGCCGGTGTTCGTGCTGCCCGGCGACGGCAGCGCCGACTGGGACGGCTGGATGGACCCGCGCTACATCCCGCACGCCATCAACCCGGCGCAGGGCTACCTGGTCAGCGCCAACTCCGACCCGGTGGGCGAGACCTTCGACGGCGACGCGCTCAACGGGCCGATGGTCGACGGCAAGCACCTGTACATCAGCGCGACCTACGACGTCGGCTTCCGCACCGGGCGCATCACCCGCCTGATCCAGGAGAAGACCGCGAACGGCGCCAAGATCAGCTTCGCCGATCAGGAGAAGATCCAGGCCGATGCGCACTCCAACTCCGGCGAGCGCATGCGGCCGTTCCTAGCCGCGGCCATGGTCCGGCTGGAGGCCGAGCTGGCCACCCCGGGCAGCAGCCCCGACCTGGCCACGCTGGCGACCGCGCTGGCGGGTGACGCGCCGCGCCTGGCGCGCCTGCGCGAGGCCGCCATGCGCATCAAGGACTGGACGCTGGACACCCCGGCGGGCGTGGCGGCGGGCGTGACCGACGCCGAGATCAAGGACAGCGTGGCCACCATGCTGTTCAACAGCTGGCAGACCAAGGCGGTGCGCGGCGCCATCGGCGACGAGCTGGGCAAGCTCGGGGACGGCGTCGACCTGCAGCTGGCCGACCGGGCTTTCCTGCAGCTCCTGGAGCGCCCAACCGAGCTGCTCACGCTGAACGCGAGCACCGGGCAGAGCGCGATGTGGGACGACCTCGGCACCCCGGCGGTGACCGAGTCGCGCGACTTCATCCTGGTCAGCGCGCTGGATCAGGCGGTGGCCTTCCTGGCCGGGCCGCCGCAGGCCAACGGGCAGCCCGGGTTCGACTCGACCGACATGAGCACCTGGCGCTGGGGCAAGGTGCACAAGCTGAAGCTGGACTCGCGCGTGGTGCCCAACGACAGCCTCGACCTGCCCGCGGCCAGCGAGACCGATCCGCTGAACAAGGGCGGCTTCCCGCGCCACGGCGAGAACCACACCGTGGACGTGGCCAACAACGGGCTCGGGCTCGACTTCACCTACAGCGACGGCGCGGCGCGGCGCTGGGTCTGCGAGGTCGCCGAAGGCGGCGGCTTCAAGGCCAAGAACGCGCTGCCGGGCGGGCAGATCTTCAACCCGACCGATCCGCACTACCGCGATCAGCTCGACAAGTACTGGCTCGAGAACGAGTCGTTCGACGTGCCGGTCAAGGACACCGAGGTGGTCACCGCGGCCGAGGCGCGCTGGCAGCTGACCCGGTAGGCGGTCAGGCGTCAGAGGTCGGCCGACAGCCGCGCGTAGGCGGCGTCGTCGATGCCCAGGCGCTCGAGCCAGAGGCGGAAGTAGCGCTCCAGCGCGGCGCTGCGCGGGTGGCGGCCACGGTGGTGCAGGATGAAGTCTTTGTAGTTCTGGATCTTGTCGGCGACCAGCATCTGGTTGACCTCGGCCAGCGGTGACAGCGCGATGTCGGCGGCGCTGGCGAGGTCGCGCTGCGACAGCGCGGCGTTGGCGATGTGGCGGTACTCGAGGGCGAGGGCGAGGACCTGGGCGTCGTCGCTGAGGCTGGCGATGTGCGGGTAGGTCGCGGCCAGGTCGGCGTCGTTCTGCACCAGCGGGTGCAGGCAGAAGGCGCGCATGGCGCGCTCGGTGGCGCGGTGGCGGCGCAGGATGGCCAGGCCCTCGTCGATGTGGTGCATGTAGGGCACGCCCGAGCGCGCGGCGGCCCGGCCGCGATAGTGCGCGGCGATGGCGCGGTATTCGCGCGACGCGGTGAGGTCGGCGCCGTCAGCCATGGAGTCGACGATACACTGCGCTGTGATGACGCGGCTGCGGGGACGGTTGCGGTGGTGGTCGTGGGCGGCGGCCGTGGTCGCGCCGGCGCTGCTGCTCGGGGGGGCGTGCAGCAAGCACAGGCGCACCGGCGGCGCGGGGTCGGGGGGGGCGAGCGCGGACGCCGGGGCTCACGAGGTCGTGCTGCGGTCGTGTGCGCGGGCGCCGCTCAGGCAGGTCGGGTTCGGGCTGGGCACCGGCGGGCTGGGCGGCATCGGCATCGTGGGCACCACCACGGCTGGGGGGCGCATCGGCGGCCGCGGTTTCGGGGGCGTCCAGCGCGGCCCCGGGGCGGCCGAGGTCAACATCGGCATGCCCACGGTGTCGGCCGGGCTGGAGCGCGACATGGTGCGCCGGATCCTGCGCCGGTCGGGCGGCCGCCTCGTGGACTGCCTGCGCCAGCCGCTGGCGACGAGCCCCGACACCGGGAGCCTCGCCAGCGTGCGCTATGCCATCGGCGCCAGCGGGCAGGCCAAGGGCGTGGTGGTCGAGGGCGTGGCGGATCAGAAGCTGACCCGCTGCTTGAGTGGCGCGCTGGCCGACCTGGCCTATCCGCGCCCCAGCACCAGCAGCGTCGAGGTCACCCTGGAGCTGAAGCTGTTCCCCACCGGGCGGCCGCGGCCCGACGCGGGGCTGCCGGTGGACGTCGCGCCCTGGCTGCGTGATCAGGCCACGCCGGTGCTCGGCGCGGCGGCGCCGGGGCTGGCCGGCTGCCTGCGCGAGGCGCGGCGCCGGGTGCCGGGGCTGGCCGGGACGCTGCTGACCTCGGTGCTGGTGGGCGACACCGGGGCGGTGCAGCAGCAGGCCGTGGGCGGGGTCGGCGACAGCGGGCTGGAGGAGTGTGCCGGCGCGGTGCTGGGCAAGCTGGCGCTGCCGGCGCCGCCGCGCGAGGTCGCCATCGACTGCAGCTACGACCTGGGCGACGCGGCGGCGTTTCGCGTCACGACGGAGGCGAACCCGCGGGCGTTCCGTCTGTCGCCCGGGCGCATGCTGCCCGACCGGGTGGTGGCGCGACCCGGCCACGCGACCCTGATCGCGGTGGCCCCCGAGACCGATGGTGGCACCCTGATCGACGCGCTGAGCCACTTCGAGCGGCCCATCGCCTGGGCCGTCGATCGCGGCGAGGCTCAGCCGCCCGAGGTCATCAGCAGCTTCCCCAGCCTGCACCGCCTCGACGCCGTCGGCGCCGAGCCGGGCAGCGACCCCATCGAGATCTGGGTGCGCGGCGGCGAGGTCATCATCGGCAGCGGCGATGCCGCGCCGGTCACGGTCGGTGAGCCGGGGCAGCTGGCCGCCGCGCTGCGCGCACTGGTGGCAGCTCGCCCCGCGCTGGCCGGTCGTCGCGATGTCAGCATCGCGCTCGACGAGGCCGCCACCTTCCAGCAGCTGGCGGAGGTGATGCGCCAGGCCATCGCGGCTGGCTTGCCCGAGATCGAGGTCGTCGGGGTCATGCAGCTGCGCATCGCGATCAGCGTCAATGGTGTCATCTCGGGCTGAGCACGAGCACGAGTCACGAGCACGAGCACGAGCACGAGCACGAGCACGAGCACGAGTCCGGGCTACGGCGTGGGCTGACAGGCGTCGTCGCTGCCCAGCTGGCAGGCCCGCGTGAGCAGCGTCTCGG
>JBGASF010000002.1:0-187654 GCA_044229835.1 Polyangia bacterium
GGGCGCCAGCTTGTGCGCCGCCAGGTTGAGCGGGAAGTTGAACGGCGTGATGGCCGCGATGGGCCCGCGCGGGAAGCGCCGCGACACCCCCAGCTTGCCGGCCCCGATGGCGGCGCCGTCGAGCGGCACCACCTCGCCACCGATCCGGGTCGCCTCCTCGGCGGCCAGCGCGAAGGTGGTGCGCGCGCGCACGACCTCGCCGCGCGCGAGATCGACGGGCTTGCCGACCTCGGCCACGATGGCGGCGGTCAGCTCGGCCTCGCGGGCGCCGATGCCGGCGGCGATGGCAGAGAGCCAGCGCGCGCGCTCGTGCGCGGGGGCGCGCCCGGCGGGCAGCGCGGCCACCGCGGCGGCGATGGCGGCCTCGACCTCGGCCGGGCCGGCCTCGCGGACCTCGGTGACCAGGGGGCCGCCACCGGGCGAGTGCACCGGCGCGGCGGCGACGCCATCCTGCCACTGCCCTGCGATGAATGGACGTGCCTGCATCATGGCCTCGCTCGCTCCTTGACTATCGCTGCCCGGCCATGAAACATCCGGCCCTCGCCAGGTTACAAGACGAGAATTCTGAGGATCTAGAGGAGAGACACGACATGGGTCGAGGCGATAGCAGGAACAGCCCCAAGATGACGCGCAAGAAGGCGCAGCGGAAGCTCAAGGCGCGCCTGGCGCGCAAGCGCACCGCTGGCAAGGCCGCCCCGGCCAAGAAGGCGGCCGCCAAGGAAGTGGCCCCCAAGAAGCGCCGCGAGAAGGCCGAGAAGCCGGCGGCTTCGTAGGCGGACTGAAACGGACACGGACAATTTCGGTTCGTGTTCTTTCAGAACACGAAACCGAAATTGAAGTGCAGGCGCCCGGTGGGGTCGTCGCCGAGCTCGGGATCCAGCGGGATCGCGTACTCGACCGAGATGAACCCCACCGGGAGCTGCCAGCGCAAGAGGCCCAGCCCCAGGCTGTGGCGCAGCTGGCTGACCGTGAAGCCGCGCAGCGAGTTGGTCACGATCCCGGTGTCGAGGAAGACCGCCACCGAGATCGGGAAGCCGAAGAAGCGCGCCACCTGCACCTGCAGGTCGATGTTGTGCAGCAGGCGCACGTTGCCGCCCTGGGGCAGCACGCGGAACTGCTCGAACCTGGGTAGCGGCGCCACCCCGGTGCGCACCACCTCGCGCAGGAGCAGGTCCTCCTCCAGGCCGCGCACGGTGGTGTCGCCGCCGCCGAAGAAGCGCTCGACCGCGGGGAGCACCGCGCTGGAGATGGGCAGGCCGAAGTCGGTGCGCACGCCCTGGGCCAGCAGGGTGCGCGGCCCCAGCTTGAGGTAGTGCGAGCCGGTCGCGCTCAGCTTGACGAAGTCGTCGGAGCCGCCGAGCTCGGTGGCCGCCAGCAGCGCCGACCCGGTCAGGCGGTAGCCCGCCGTGGGCAGCAGGGCGTCGTTGCGCCGATCCAGCGCGATCTGGGCCTGGATGCTGCCGGTGCGCGTGGCCAGCCGCACGGCGTCGAGGTCCTCGTCATGGCCGGCGCCGCGCACCAGCGCGATCGACCGGTTGACCTGGCGGATGTCATAGCGCGCGCTGGCGACCAGGCCCGGGGCCAGCTCGCGGGACAGCGCCAGGCTGGCGCCGAACGACAGCAAGGTGCCCAGCCGCTCGGTGTCCTCGTTGCGCACGAAGGTCGCGGCGCGGATCGCGATCGGCGTCGGCCCCAGGTACAGGCGCGGCACCGTGTAGGCGGCGTCGGCGGCCTGGATCTCGAAGCCGAGCTCGCCGCCGATGCGGGCCTCGTGGCCGAGGCCCCACAGGTTGCGCGCGATCAGCGCCAGCGACACGAAGGCGACGTTGTCGCTCGAGGCGCCGAACGCCAGCTCGATGTCGGCGCTGTAGTCGTAGCGCTCCTCGACCTCGACCAGGAGGTGCACCACGGCCACGCCGGCGCCGGCGACCGCGCCCAGGGTGCGCAGCTTGACCGAGTTGAACAGCCCGAGCGCGCGCAGGCGGCTCTCGGCGCGATCGGCGGCGCGCGGGTCGTAGCGATCGCCGCTGTCGATGCGGACCTCGCGCAGGATGACCTCGCGCGCGGTCTTGAAGTTGCCGCGCACGAAGACGTGGCCCCAGCGCACCACCTGGCCGAGGCGCACCGCGACGTCGATGCGCACCCGGCCCGAGCTGGCCTCGGTCTGGTGGCGCGCGTCGATGCTGGCGCCGGGGAAGCCGCGGCGCTCGAGGTGCTGGCGCAGGCGGGCCACGGCGTCGCGCAGCGCCTCGGCGGTGAAGGGCTGGCCCTCGTACAGGCGCAGCGCCGACTCGATGCCGGCGCGCTCGGCCACGGCGCGGGCGTCGGAGTCGGCGTCGAGGTTGACGGTGCCGATGATGAGGCGCGGCCCCTCGTCGATGTGGAAGCGCAGGATGAGGCCGCCGGGCTGCGCCGCGGGGCCCTCGACCACGGCGCTCAGCGCGCCGACGTGATCGAGCAGGTCGGCGGCGGGCGCGACCTCGTAGCGCACCGCGGCCTGCGGGAAGCCCTGCGAGCGGTAGAACTCCAGCAGGCGCTCGAGGTCGAAGCGCAGCTGCGTGCTGGTGAGCAGGCCCTGGCTGCGCACCACGAAGGTGCGCCGGGTCGGCTTGCTGCCGATGAGGCCGGCCAGCTTCTCGGGCGTGAAGCTGGCGCTGCCGCCGAAGGTGAACAGGATCTGGCGCAGCGGGCGGCGCTTGCCCTCCTCGACGGTGAACACCACGGTGTCGTAGTCGTCCTCGGGGAAACGCTCGCGCCGCACGCCGACCTTGGCCTCGAACCAGCCGCGGCGCTGGTACTCCTGGCTGAGCTGGCGCGCCGAGCGCTCGGCCTCGTAGTCGTCGTAGGCGCCCTCGGTGTTGAACGAGATGGCGCTCTCGAGCTCGTCATACCTGAGCGACTTGTTGCCCCGGATGGTGACGCCGACGCGGCGGCGCTCGCGCACGGTGACGTGCAGCTTGACGGTGTGCTTCTTGTGATCGACGTCGACCGCGGGATCGTAGGTCACGCGCACGCGGGCGCCCGGGAAGCCGGCGGCGCGGTACTCGAGCTCGGCGGCCACGGCGTCGCGCTTCATGCGCTCGCGCGAGAAGGTCGGCTTGTACAGCCACGAGTACCAGGTCTTCTGCCGGAAGCCGGCGGCCAGCTGGGTGGGCCGGATGGCCACCGCGCCCTCGACCACGACGTCACCCACGGTGTAGCGCGGGCCCAGATCGAGGCCGACGTCGAGCGCGGCCTCGTCGCGCTCCAGCTCCTCGAAGCGCATGCGCACCCGGGCGTCGAAGTAGCCCCGGCCGTTCAGGTACTCGCGCACGGCGTCCTCCTCGGCGCGCAGCAGCGGGGCGCGGGCGCACAGCATCTCGGGCACCGGTGAGCCGGGGCGCAGCGTGATGCGGCGCTCGATGTCCTCCGACAGCACCGGCCAGCTGGTGTCGGTGCGCACGTGGCGCACGCGCATGCCGGGCGCCACGCTGAGGCGCACCGTCCAGCCCAGCCGGCCGCTCTTGTCACGGCTGGCGCGCGACGCGATGGCGACCCGGTAGCCGAGGTCGTTCTCGAGCACGTTGCGCAGGCGGGCCTCGATCTCACCCGACCACTGGCGCGGGCACGGCGCGGCCTGGCCGGGGGCGCACAGCCGGGGCAGCTCGGCGTCGATCAGCGCCTCCAGCGCGGCGCGGCCCTCGATGAGGCCGCCGTCCAGGCTCAGCGCCGCCAGCGCGCGCTGCGGCGTGGCCAGCGTGGGCGGGGCGTCGGCGGCGCTGGGTTCGCTGGCGCGGCAGCGGGGGTCGCGGCGGGCGCGCGCGCGGGCCGCCAGCCGGCGCGCGGCGGCGCCCAGCAGCCGGGCCGGCGTCACCGCGCCGCTCTTGGGGTTGCTCACGATCCCCCCCGGGCGCAGCGCCCCGGTCTTGCCCGGGGTCAGCACCACGCCACCTGGCGCCGCCGACGGTGACGGTGACGGTGACGGTGACGGCGACGGCGCGGTCGACGGGGATGCCGACGGCGACGGCGGCGGCGCGCCGGTGGCCGGGCCATGCAGGTCCGGACGGGTCAACGTCTGGGCCTGGGCCGAAACTGCCGCGAGCATGATGAGTCCTGCCAGGGCGGCGCGGCTCACGGGATCTTCCAGCGGAACCGGACCTGGCCCAGCGTGCGCCAGCCCTGCTGCTCCTCGAGCAGCAGCTCGGGGTTGCGCAGGAAGCGCTTGGCGCGCGCCTCCAGCGTGGCGTGCTCGTGCACGCGCGCGGTGCCGTACAGCTCGGTGCGCTCCTGGCCGACGGTGCAGTCGTAGATCCCGCCCACGCGGACATAGCGCCCCAGCCGCTCGGCGGCCTCGATCTCGATGCAGTTGGTCGACACCTTGACCTTGACCTCGTCGAGCGAGGTGATGCGCGTCAGCGGGTCGTTGACCAGCATCGCCAGCACATCGGAGGTCAGCTCCTTGACCAGCTGATCACCCGCGGCCAGCGCGTTGCTGTCGCGGCCCGAGTACGAGCTGACCGCCTGGTCGCCGCGCAGCTGCTGGCGCAGCGCGTTCGGGGTGCGCCCGATGGTCAGCAGCGACACCACCTCGGTGCGCTCGAGCCCGGTGTCCGAGGTCAGATCGAACTGCACGTCCGACAGCGGCCCCAGCAGGGTCAGGGTGATGGTGTGCTCTTGCTCCGACTGGCCGGACTCGACGAACACCGTCTCGGCGACGATCTCGATGCGCGGGGTGTCGTAGGGCGGCTTCTCGTCCTTGTCGAAGTAGATGGTCCCGCTGGTGACGTTGAAGGTGCCGCGCAGGAACGGGATCCTGAACGAGCCCTCCTCGACGCGCACGATGCCGTCCAGGCGCGGGTCGTCGAGCTCGCCGGTCAGCGTCAGCCGCCCCGACAGGCCGAGATCGGCCAGGTTGTTCTTGACCTGCATCTCGCCCGCGGTGGCGATGCTGATGTCGAGGCGGGTGCGCTCGAGGTACGGGATGCCCTTCCAGAACGGCGGCGAGTCCTCGCGGTCGACCTTGGGCAGGAAGATGGCCTTGGCGACCGACAGCGGCTGCACGTAGCGGCCATCGACGATCGAGATGTTGCCCTTGATGGTCAGGCTGTCCTGGTCGCCGGTGACCGCCAGCGCCATGTCGGCCTCGACCTCGAAGACCCCGGGCTGCCGGTACGACAGCGCGCGGGCGCGCACGTCGGTCAGCTTGACGTCGATGGGCTTGAAGGCCGCGTAGGTGACCTGGCCGCGCAGGTTGAAGTGCGAGTAGTCGACCCGGCCGGCCAGGTTGAGCTGCACCGCCGCCGGGCGCGCCAGCGTGCGCGGCACCAGGGTGACGCGGCCGCCGTCGATGATGATCTCGCGCTGCAGCCGGCGCGGCACCAGCTCGAGCGCGCCGCGATCGAAGGTCAGGCTGCCCGACAGATCGGGATCGGCCAGCGCCCCGGTGGCGCGCACCCGCACGGTGGCGCCGCCCTGGGCGTCGGCGAAGGCCTGCGGCAGCAGGCTGGGCAGCAGGCGCGCGCCCGCGATCCCCTCCAGCGTGACGTCCAGCGTCTCGGGCTGCAGCTTGCGCAGCCCGACGCGCCCGTCGATGAACAGGCAGCGCCGGGTGCCCTGCAGGCGCTGGCACGGCGCCTCGCGCGGGGCGTTCTGCGCCACCACCTCGAGCACCAGCCCATCGAGGCTGACGGTGTCGCCGGCCAGCCGGATCTGCCCGCGCTCGAGGCGCACCCGGGTGTTCTCGACCCCGCGCGGCACCAGCGAGGCATCGTCGAACTGCACCGTGCCCGCCAGCTGCGGCCGGTCCGGCGCGCCAGTCACGGTGACGTCCACGTTGGCCGAGCCCGAGGCGCCCGCGGTCAGGCCGCGCGTGTACAGCTCGAGCAGCGGGATCTCCAGGGTGCCGCGCGCGACCACCGCCAGCGCGCGCGACGACAGCTCACCGGCCAGCTGGAAGCGGCTCTTGGGGCCCACGATGACGATGGGGCGATCCTTGGGCGTGGCGAGGGTGCCGTCCTCGTAGACCACGCGCGCGCCCTCGGCGGTGAAGGTCAGCGGCGCCGGCCGGGCGGCCTGGACCTGGGCCCCGATGACGGCCTGGGCCAGGCGCAGCTCGAGGCGACACAGGGTGGCGTCGACGCGCAGCCCGGGGCGCAGGCTGCCGAGGTCGGCCAGCGCGGGCACCGTGCAGTCGGGCCGGGCGCTGGCGGCGGGGCCGGGGGCCGGGGCCGCCCTGCGCGCGGGCGCCGGCGCGGGCGCACCAGCGGCGGCGCGGCCGAACTCCAGCGTCACGCGCGCGGTGGCGCGGCCGGTGCCGCCGAGCTCACGCAGCGGCGTCCACAGCTGCTCCAGCGCCAGCTCGCTGAGGCCGAGGACCACGCGGGCCTGCAGCGGGCGCAGCGCGAAGGCGCCGCTGAGCTGGGCGCGACCGCGCAGCAGATCACCGCTGATGGTCTGCACCCCGTCGGGGCGGCCGTCGCCGTCGGAGTCGCCCGCGCTCAGCGTCAGCAGGCTGGGGCCGAGCTCCTCGCCCTGCACGCGCATGCCATCGACCGCGATGCTGCCCACCGCGACCGGGGCCGTGAGGTCGCCGACCACCGACAGGTTGACGTCGATGAGGCCGCGCTCGGCCAGGTTGGCGCGCAGCAGCTGCGGCACCACCGCCAGCGGCAGCTTGACCGGCGAGCGCAGCGACAGCGCGAGCTCGCCGCGCTCGAGATCGGCGCCGCCGATCAGCGTCAGCATGCCGCCGGCGCGCGGGGTCAGCGTGGTGTCGACCTTGGCGTGGCCGGCCTGCAGCTCGAGGCGGGTGCGCGCGGTCTTGAAGGCGACCCCGCCGGCGACCAGCGCGGTGGCCTGCGCGGTCAGGTCGGCGCTGGGGGCGCTGAAGCTGCCCGAGGCGCCGAGGTCGAGATCCAGGCGGCCGCGGAGGCCTGGGGCCACGCGCGCCAGCTCGACGCCGTCCAGGCTGAGGTTGGCGCGCTCGATCTTGCCGCGCACGTTGCGCCCGGGTAGCACCAGGCGCGTGGTGCCCTCGAGGTGGCCACCCAGCATGGCGGTGCGGCGCAGGTCGACCGCCAGGCGGCCAGCGCCGAAGTTGATGCTGAGGCCGAGGCGTGGCCAGGTCACCGGGCCGGTGCGCACGCTGCGGGTGCTCAGGCTGGCGCGCACGCGCGGGTCGTCGAAGCTGCCGGTCAGGTCCCCGCTGGTCTTGAGGCCGCGCAGCAGGTCGCGCAGGAGCGGGCTCTTGCTGAACAAGGGGCCGGGGTTCTTGTGCTCCAGCGTGAAGGCCAGGCCGAGGCCGCGGGTGGCCAGGTTGACGCGACCGCGCAGGTCGACGCTGAGGCCGCTGCCGGTGATGCCGAGGCGGCCGAGCTCGATGGCGCCCGGCGTGATGTCCAGGCTGCCGCCCAGCGCCAGGCGCGAGGGCAGGGGAGCGCTGCGGCCGCTGCGCGCCAGGGCGAGATCGATCGCCGAGACCTCGAGCTTTCCCCCCGGCCCCTTGCCGGTGTTGCCGCCGAGGTGAAACGAGCCGCTCAGCTTGCCGGCGAGGTAGGGCCCGAGGCCCGGCGGCAGCGCGGCGTCGGTGCGTACCCCGTCGAGCGACAGCGTGGCGTCGACCGAGTCGTCGTTCAGGCCCAGGCGGGCCTGGCCGCGCAGCTGGCCGCCGAGGATCTCGACCTGGATGCCATCGACGGTCATCACGCCGCGGGCGATGCGCGCGTGGCCGCGGCGCAGCATGGGGCGCAGCTTGGTGAGGTCGAGGCCGCGCGGGGTGGCGGCGGCGCCGGCGGGCGGGCGAGCCTTCTTCGGGCTGCGCGTGGGCGCCGGCGCTGGTGCCGGATCAGTCGCGGGCGGCGCGGGCGGCGCGGGTGTGGGGCTGGGCGCCGATGGATCGGCTGGCTGCGTGGGGTCGGACTGGTCGGACGGGCCGAGCTGCAGATCCTCGGGCGAGATGTCGAGCGTGAGGTCGTCCCAGGGCCCCTCGACGTGGACCGCGAGACGGCCGCCCGACTGCACCGCCAGCAGCGCGCGCATGCGCTCCGGCATCAGGTCGTTGACCAGGTGGGCCAGCATCTCGCCCGAGTGTTCGACCTCGAGATCGAGGCGCAGCCCGCCGCGCGTGGTCGGATCGTCGAGGAAGGCGCCCCACACGTGCAGCGGCGACCCCGCCGCCGACATGGTCAGATCGAACTGTGTCTCGTGCGGCCTATCGCGCACGCGCTCGAAGCGCTTGCCGCCGAGGTCGCCGAGCGTCAGGCTGCGCCCGGCGGGCAGCTCGACCACGCCGGTGGGGGCGCTGGGGGTCACGCTGAAGGTCAGCACCGGGCGCAGGCGATCGCGCTGCGAGGTCCACAGCGTGGCGGCCCCCGACAGGTCGGGCAGGTGCGCGCGCCAGGTCGGCCAGCGCAGATCGAGGTCGATGTGCTGCAGCTTGACCCGATCCAGCGCGATGACCGCCCCTGGCCTGGCGACCTCGCCGGGCGGCGTCGGCACCTTGGGCGCGAAGGCCGCCAGCAGGTTCACCGTCAGCAGCGCGTCGGGGGTGCCGGGCTCGACGCCGGGCGGCAGCTCGCCGCGCACGATGACGGTGGCGCGATCCACCGTGACCTCGGAGGCCAGGATGTCCTGGTGCGGCGACCACGGCATGAACGGTCGCGGCCGGATGTGCCCGCTGGCGCGCGGGATCTCCAGCGCCAGGCGGCCCTGGGGATCGAAGATGCGCACGCCGCGGATGACCACCGGGGTGGTGCGGTCGCGCAGCACCGCCAGGATGGCCGAGGGCTCCCAGTCGACCGAGTCGATCTCGACCCGACCCACGATCCCCTTGTTGATCCCGGCCGCGATCTTCCTGGCCAGCGCAGGCCCGTTGTAGGCCACGCGCAGCACGATGTAGCCGATCAGCGCGCCCAGGAGCAGCGTGCCCAGCACGCCGATCCCGACCCAGCGCACCCAGCGCGGCCGCGGCTTGCGCGGGCGGCGGCCCTCGCGGAACACGCGCGCGGGACGTGCCGTCGCGGCCGGCGCCACCGCGGCGGCGGGCACCGCGGCCGGCGCGGCTGCGGGGGCCGCCGAGGCGACGACGCCTGCGGTCGACGACGGCACGGTCGACACCGACGACGGCACCGTCGACGAGCGCGACGACGGCACGGTCGACACGGAGGTGCGCAAGCCCAAGCCGGCCAAGGTCGGTCGCACCGGCAAGAAGTTCGACAAGGCCAAGCTGCGCAAGCTCGGCCACAAGGTGACCTCGCCGCGCGACGCCGGGTTGGGGCAGGCGACCGGCCAGCGCATGCACAAGCCGATGGCGATGGCCAGGCAGCTCGAGCAAGGCCCGGCGCCGCTGCTCCGCAGCCTGCAGGGCGGCGCTGCTGCGGGTGCTGCAGGGGCTGCAGGTGCCGCGGGCGCCGCGGGTGCAGCCCCCTTGCTGCGTAGTCTGCAGGGCGGCGCCAGTGCGGCTGCAGGCGCGGCTGCAGGCGCGGTCACGGGGGCGAGCCCGAGCGCCCCGGCCGCGACTGCCGCGAGCGTGGCCGCTGGTGCCGCCACGGGCGCGGCCAGCGCTGCGAGGCCCGCGGCCGGTCCCGCTGCTGCCGCCGCGAGCGCTGGCGCTACTGGTGCTGCGACGCCCGCAGCCGCTGGCGCTGCAGCAGGTGCCGCGGGTGGCGCTGCCACTGCAGGCGCCGCTGGCGCGGGCGCCGCTGGCGCTGCCGCGGGTGGCGCTGCCGCTGCGGGCGCCGCTGGCGCTGGCGCCGCTGGCGCTGCCGCGGGTGGCGCCGCTGCTGCTGGCGCCGCTGGCGCTGCCGCTGCTGGCGCCGCTGGCGCTGGCGCCGCTGGCGCTGCCGCTGCTGGCGCCGCTGGCGCGGGCGCCGCTGGCGCTGCCGCTGCGGGCGCCGCTGGCGCTGCCGCTGCTGCGGGCGCCGGTGGCGCCGCTGCTGCGGGCGCCGGTGGCGCCGCTGCGGGTGCCGCAGGCGGCGCCGCGACGGGTGCTGCCGCCGGTGCTGCCGCGGCGGCGGGCGCCTTGGCGAGCGGCGCCGCGACGGGCGCTGCGGGTGCCGCGGGTGCGGCGGGCGCAGGTGCGGCGGCTGCGGCGGGCGCAGGTGCGGCGGGGGTCGCGGGTGCGGTTGCTGGGGCGGGCGCGGCGGCGGGGCAGGCTGCCGACGCCGCGCAGGCGCACGCCGACGAGGAGCTCGAAGGCGAGGAGCTCGAAGAGGAAGATCTCGAGCTGCTGCAGCCTGGCGTCGAGCCCGCCGGCGCGGGTGGTGGCGGCGGCGGCGCGGGTGGTGGCGCGGCGTTCTCGCCCGCCGTGGTGCAGCAGAAGGCCCAGGCCAAGAAGGCCAAGCTCAAGGACCGCCTGAAGAAGCGCGCCAAGAAGGCTGGGCAGCGCGCGGCGGGCAAGGTCGGCAAGGCCGCCGGTGCCGCACAGGCTGGCGCCGGCGCCGCCGCGGCCAAGGGCGCCGCGGCCAAGGGCGCCGCCAAGGCCGCCGCTGCGACCCAGTCGGCCGAGACCAAGGCCAAGATCGAAGGCCTCAGGAAGAAGATCAAGGAGGGCCTCGAGAAGGAGAAGACCGAGCTCAAGCAGGAGCTCGAGAAGGCCGAGAAGTCCTACAAGGACAAGCTCGACGCCGAGAAGAAGAAGCTCAGCGACGAGGCGGCCAAGGACGTCGCCAAGCTGCAGGAGAAGAAGGCGGCCGAGAACGTCAAGTTCGAGGCCAAGATCAAGAAGAAGCGCGAGGAGCTCGAGAAGCGCATCGCCGAGCAGAGCAAGACCCTCACGGCCGCCGCCAAGAAGGAGGCCGACTCGGTCCGTGAGCAGGGCACCCAGGACGCCAACAAGGTGGTGTCCGAGGCGCTGCAGGAGTCGATCAAGGTCGACACCCACGGCAACACCGAGATGGAGCGCATCCGGACCCAGGGCAAGACCGACGCCGCCCTGGCCAAGGCCAAGGGCTCCATCAACGCGGGGCAGGCGCTGATGGCCGCCGCCACCAAGGCCTCCAGTCTCAAGGACAAGGCCGAGCAGGACCAGGTCATCAAGCTGGGGCGCGACCGCGCCGACGCCGCCATCAAGATCGCGGATCAGGCCGAGAAGGACATCCTGGCGCGCAGCGAGACGCTGGCGACCGACCTCCAGCTCAAGACCAAGAAGGAGTCCGACAACGTCATCTCCAACGGCGCCGCACGCGCCAAGAAGGTGCAGTCCGACGCGGTCGCACGCGCCAACAAGATCGAGGACGCCGCCAAGCAGGCCGTCGCCAAGCTCAACAGCGAGCTCAAGGCCGGCCTCGACGCCATGAACGCGGAGCGCACCAAGGGCCTGGCCGACATCCAGACCCACATCGACACTGCCAAGAAGGACCTCGATCAGAAGGTCAAGGACGGCCAGGCCAAGGTCGACAAGGCCGCCGCCGCCGAGCTGCCCAAGCTCAAGCAGAAGTTCGACGAGCAGCTCAAGAGCGCCGAGGCCAAGGCCAAGAAGGCCGAGGACGCCCTGGCGGGCGCCAACGACAAGAACATCGCCGACATCGAGAAGCAGACCGACAAGGCGCTCAAGGACATCGACAAGGCCTCGGTCGACGCGCAGAAGAAGCTGGCGTCGGTGGTGTCGATCGCCGAGGCCAAGGCCAAGGGCGAGGCCAAGAAGCAGGTCGCCGCCATCGCCGCCGATGGCAAGAAGGCGCTCGCCGGCATCGACAAGTTCGTCAAGGAGACCGAGAAGCAGATCGCCGCGCAGGGCAAGGCCACCGGCGAGAAGCTGGAGCTCACCAACAAGGAGGCCCTCGCTGCGGTCACGCAGATGGGGAGCGACGCGCGCGCGGCCGGCGCCGCCGATCGCGACGCCGCCATCGCCGCCACCCAGACCGACGCGGTCAATGCCAAGGCCAACGTCACGGCCGCGGCCGACAAGTCGATCAAGGAGCTCGACGCCGCGACCGCCGCGGTCGACAAGGACATCCAGAAGAAGTGGGTGGCCGACGCCCTCGATCAGGTCTCCAGCTCGGCCGCCGGCCTGGTCTTTGGCCACGGCAAGGCCGCGGTCGACGCGGCCAACATCCTGGGCAGCCTGCCCAAGGACGCGCAGACCGAGGCCATCGACAAGATGCCCCCGTTCGTGGTGCAGCTGGTCGCGGACGGCATGCCGCGCTCGCGCGGGGTCGAGCTCGAAGAGCTCATGAAGAACAGCAAGGACCCCGAGAAGAAGCTGCGTCTCTGGGCCTCGGTGCACAAGTCGCGCGCCAGCAACCAGCTGGCCGCGGACTACGACACCTCCAAGTCACCGTTCGACGGCAAGAACTCCATCAAGCTGGCCACCCACACCAGCACCATGGAGGAGGTCGACGACGAGGTCAGCTTCGCCATGGCCCAGATCAAGGCGGGTCTGCCGGTCGACGTCGACGCGCTGGATCGTCGCAAGAAGCTCGAGCTCGAGCTGGAGCACAAGTACACCAAGAACTTCACCAACGCGAAGGGCGCCGGCAAGGACGGCCTCTTCCGCGCCGCCGAGGCCACCATTCCTGGTTTCGATCTCGGCCGCCGCACCTTCAGCGAGAAGGAGCTGCAGGAACTCGACAAGACGATGGCGAAGTTGCCGGATCACATGCTCAAGGACGACACCTCGTTCTCGACCATCACGCGCGAGAAGGACACCGCGCTGGGCATGTACAGCGGCGACACCATGCACCTGTACGACAACTTCGAAAAGGGCGCGCGCACCGTCGGCACGGTCGATCCGCTGCTCAAGAACAAGGTCTCGGGCACCGACGAGATCTTCATCCACGAGCTCGGCCACCACTTCGAGGATCGGCTGCCCGGGGCGCGCAAGGACTTCGTGGACGCGGCCAAGTGGAAGGGGCGCAGCCTCTTCTCGGTGATGGGCGACCCCAACATCAGTCAGGCCGACAAGATGAAGCTCCTCACCGGCCTCGATAGCAACATGCACTACTCGAAGCGCGAGAAGGACCACTCGGCCATCGAGGGCGACAAGCACCTCGCCGCCAACCCCTACGACTGGGACGTCAACAAGGGCAATGGCATGTTCCTCGAGCACGACAAGGACGCCATCCCGGCAGGGACGAAGTGGGACTACGCCCGCTCGAACCCGTATGACCACTTCGCCGAGACCTTCAGCATGGCCTTCAACACCCCGGGCGAGCTGCACAAGGATCTGGTCAAGGGGCCCGGCGGCGACCGCGACGCCGCCAAGGCGGCCTGGGAGGCCAAGGTCAAGGCCGGGGATCCCACCGCAGCCGACGCCGAGAAGGACTACCTGCGCAAGAAGGAGATCGCGGAGGAGCGTGAGACGCAGTGGAAGATCATGCGCAAGGAGGTCTTCCACGGCGACGAGGCCGCGACCAAGGCGCACGACGAGATGGAGAAGCTGGTCGGTGGCGATGTCGCCAAGCTAGGGCCGGACTTCCAGGACGAGCTCGATCAGTGCGCGACGCCCGCGCAGGTCGACGAGCTGAAGAAGAAAAAGATTGCTGAGCTGAAGGCAAACGGTACCCTGCCGCCGTGAGGTATTTCGGGATCGCGGCGGTGGCGCTCGCGCTGTCGGGATGCAACCGACGCGCGCCCTCCAGCGGCGGCGACAATCGGCCGGCGGTGCCGGTACCCGACGCGGGGCACACGGCCAGGGCGCCGCAGGCGGTGCTCGGGTGTCCGCCCGCGCCACCCGCAGCGACCCGGGCAGGAGGCAGCGGAATGACGGTGCAGAAGTCGGCCATCGGACAGCGCTCCGAACCGCCGCGCGTGGCGCTGGCGGCGGGGCGGCTGGGTCAGCTCACGGAGCGCGGGCTCAGGTTGTGGGACCTCGAGGGCAAGCTGCTGACGACCGACCGGCTGGAGCGGCCGGTCAGCGTCGCTGGCACCGGCGAGCTCGTGCTGACGCTGTCGCGACCGCCGACCGGGGCGGTGGTGTGTCGCCACGGTGGCGGCGCGCCGAGCTGCAGCCCGGTCGACAACGCCCTGGTCACCAACGCCACACAGCTGGTGGTGGGCAGCGACGGCACCGCGTGGCTGGCGGCCGAAAAGAAGCTGCGCGAAGTCGGCGCCGGTACGCGCGAGCTGGCGCGCCCGGCGGGCGCGGCGTGGCTGGTGGACGGCACCCTGGTCGAAGAGTCGCCGACCGCGGTGGGATGGACCCCGCTCGGCGGCAGCCGTCACCAGGTCACCGCCGAGGCCTGTGATCGGGTGGTGGTGGCCGGGCAGGGTGACCTCGTGCTGCTGAACGGCTGGCGACACGATCCGGGCGGCGAGGGCCTGGAGACCTGGCGTGCGGTCCGCGTCGATGCCGCTGGCCAGGTCACGCGCATCGGCGACCTGCGAGGGCATCCCTATGACGTCGCGGCCTGGAGGCAGGGCGTCGCGGTCCTGCGCGCGAATCGCGCGGACTATGGCGACCCGGTGCTCTGGGAGGTCGTGCTGATGGAGCCGGGCGTCGCGCCACGGGTCGAGCGCCTGCCCCTGCAGCCGCGCTACAACCTGATGTGGGACAGCGGGTTCGCCATCGTCGCCAGCGCCGGCCACATCGCGGTCGGCAACGGCGATCGCCTGGCGTTGCTCGATCTGGCGCAGGGCAAGTGGATCATCACGGACGGTCCGGTCGACTGAGGCGACAGAGCGGCGCTACAGCCACTCGCGCGGGGTGCGCAGGACCTCGAGCAGGGCGGCCTCGGCGGGGCCGGGCACTGCGGCGTCGTACTCCCAGCGCACCAGCGGGGGCAGCGACATCAGGATCGACTCGGTGCGGCCCTTGGTGCGCAGGCCGAACAGGGTGCCGCGGTCGTGGATGAGGTTGAACTCGACGTAGCGGCCGCGGCGCAGGAGCTGCCAGGCGCGCTCGGCCTCGGTCCAGGGCTCGGCCTGGTGGCGCTCGACGATGGGGACGTAGGCGGGCAGGAAGGCCTCGCCGCAGGAGCGCGCGAAGCCGAGGTGGCGGGCCTGCGCCTCGGGCGGCTCGCCCTTGCCGAGGTCGTCATAGAAGATGCCGCCGATGCCACGCGCCTCGCCGCGGTGGGGCAGGTAGAAGTACTCGTCGCACCAGCGCTTGAAGCGCGGGTAGTGGGCCGGGTCGTGCTGGTCGCAGGCGGCGCGCCAGACGCCGTGGAAGTGGCGGGCGTCGGCCTCGTCGAGGTAGTACGGCGTCAGGTCGGAGCCGCCGCCGAACCAGCGCGCGCTGCCGCGGCCGAGGTAGCGGAAGTTGGCGTGCACCGTGGGCACGCGCGGCGAGCGCGGGTGCAGCACCAGCGACACCCCGGTGGCGTAGAAGGTCGGGCCGTCGCCCGCCATCACGCGCTCGAGCTCGCCCTCGACCGGGCCGAACACCTCGGAGAAGCCGACCCCGGCCTTCTCGAACACGCGGCCCTCGGTCATCACCCGCGAGCGCCCGCCGCCGCCGCCCTCGCGCTGCCAGGTGTCCTCGCGGAAGCGGCCGCTGCCGTCCAGCTGCTCCAGGCCGGCACAGATGCTGTCCTGCAACCCCTGGTACAGGTCGCGCGCCGCACGCGCCAGCTGGTCATCGCCCGAACTCATCGGGGCGATGATACCCTGGAGACGAGTGCGTACGTTCATCCGCTTCATCCGCGCGCTGTTCCTGTTCTCGCGCATCTTCGCCAGCTATCTGCTGATGCTGGGGCTGTCGCGCGTGTTCGGTCGCAAGCGCATGCGCGAGCGCTGGAAGCGCGTGCACCGGCGCAACGCGCGCCGCATGTACAAGGGCTTCGTGCGCCTGCGCGGCGTGTACATCAAGCTCGGTCAGGTGTTGTCGATCATGGGCAGCTTCCTGCCCCGCGCCTACGCCGAGGAGCTGGAGGGGCTGCAGGATCAGGTGCCGCCGCACCCGTTCGACGAGGTCGAGGCCACCTTCGTCAAGCACCTGGGCAAGCGCCCGCGCGAGGTCTTCGCCGAGTTCAACGACAAGCCGCTGGCCGCGGCCTCCCTGGGCCAGGTCCACCAGGCGCGCATGCACGACGGCACCCGCGTCGCGGTCAAGGTGCTGTACCCCAACGTGCGCAAGATCATCGCGGTCGATCTGCGCGTGCTGCGCATGGCCATGAAGGTCTACAAGTGGTTCGTGCCCATGCGCGCGCTGGAGCGCGTGGTCGACCAGCTCAACGACCTCCTGCAGCGCGAGACCAACTACATCCACGAGGCCGCCTGCATGACGCGCGCGGCGAAGAACTTCGAGGGCGACGCCGACGTCCTGTTCCCGCGCCCGTTCCCCGAGCTGACCCGCGAGGGCGTGCTGACCATGACCTTCATGGACGGCATCAAGATCTCCAAGCGCGAGGCGCTGCTGGCCGCGGGCGCCGATCCCGACAAGGTCGCGCGCAAGCTGGTCGAGGTCTTCTACAAGCAGCTCTTCGTGGACGGCTTCTTCCACGCCGATCCACACCCGGGCAACTTCCTGGTGCAGCCGCCGCCCGCCGACGCCCCCGACGCGCAGCCGCGCATCGTGATGCTGGATTTCGGCGCCATCAGCGAGGTGCGCATGAACCTCGTGGACGGCATGCTCGACATCCTCAAGGGCACCTTCGCCAAGGACGACAGCCTGGTCATCAAGGGCATCGAGACCATGGGCTTCATCGCCATCGACGGCGATCGCGCGCTGCTGGAGCGCACCATCAAGGAGTACTTCCAGAAGCTGCTCGGCCTCGACATCAAGGACTTCTCGCGCTTCAAGGCCGAGGACGTCGAGCGCTTCGCCAAGCCCAACCTGGCGCGCGAGCAGCTGCGCGAGCTCATGAAGTCGGTCGAGTATCCCGAGGGCTGGTTCTTCGTCGAGCGCGCCGTGGTCATCCTGTTCGGGCTGTCGGGGCAGCTGGCCCCCACGCTGAACACCATCCAGGTCGGCTTCCCCTACGTGATGCAGCTGATGGCGTCGCGCATGGCAGCGGCCGCCGCGGCGCCGCCCCCGGCGGCCACCCCGGCGGCCACCCCGGCAGCCCAGCCCGAGGCGGTCACCACACGGACTGCGGGCTGACCCCGCGCTCGGCCAGCCGCGCCAGCGTCATCAGATCGGGCGCCGGCAGCACTGCGCTCGAGACCGTGACCAGGCAGTCGCTGTCGGCGTCCAGGAAGACGACCTGGCCCGGGCTGGCCAGCGCCTCGCTGCCCAGCTCGGCCAGCGCGGTGTAGTCACCCTCCTCGCGCAGCGCCGCCAGCGCACCGGCGCCCAGGCCGCCGCGCACGCTGCAGTCGATCATGACCGTGACCGGGGGGCTGACATTGGCGATGTCGAGCTCGCAGGTGGGTGGCCACAGCGGTGGGTCGTGCGCGGGCAGCACCCGCACCGTGCGCCCCAGCGCGGCGGTCAGGGCGTCGCTGCCCAGGCCGACCCGGGTGCACCCGACCGGGGGTGGGCCGGCCACCGGGGTGATGGCTCCCGGGCCGCCACCGACCGCGCTGGCGCCGGCGTCGGCCACGGCCGCGTCACGGGCGGGTGGGGCAGCGCGCCGCTTGCGCTTACCGCCACACCCGAGCGTCACCAGGATGATGAGGGAGAGGAAGAAGGAGAGCGGCCCCCGCACGGGGCCGAGGCTACAGCGTCTTCAGGTAGGCGACCAGCGCCTTGCGCTGCTCGGGGCTGAGGTGGCTGGTGTCGCCCATGTGGCGACCCGCGGTGTTGGCGCCCGCGACCAGGTCCTCCAGGGTGGCGGCCGAGCCGTCGTGGTAGTAGGGGCCGCCGGCGCTGACGCCCTGCAGCGACGGGGTGTCGAACACGGCCTTGGTGCCGTTCAGACCGACGTCGCTCTTGTTGGCGGTGCCGACGTCGTGCAGCTTGCCGTCGCGGTAGCCCATGCCCGGCATGTGGCAGCCCGCGCAGCCAGCCTCGGCGCTCATGAAGATGCGCTGGCCCTCGTCGATGAGGTCGCTGGGCAGGTCACCGGCGTCGGTGGCCGGCACCGGCATCGCCAGGAGGTAGGCCTCGAGCGCCTCGGCCTCCTTCTTCTGCAGGCCCTTGCCACCCAGGCGGGTGATGGTGGCCTTCATCGAGGTCTGCAGGTCGGGGCGCTCGCCGCGCCAGTGGTAGGGCGCGGTGCCCGCCAGGCGGCCGGCCAGGATGGCGGTGCGGCGGTTGCCGACGTCGGTGGTCCACACGTTGTTGTCACGCAGACCATCGGGGTGACAGGTCGCGCAGGCCAGGCCGCCCGACGACAGGCGCTTGTTCTCGCCGTCGTGGAACAGGCGGCGACCCAGCTGCAGCTTCTCGTCCAGGGTCTCCTCGCCGAGGCGCTTGGTGGTGCGGGCGCGGCGCGCGATCATGCCGTGCGACTTGTCGAGGTCGTACTTCGACACCGTGCGCGAGAAGCTGGCCACCACGTAGGCCGACTGGCCGTCGGGCGAGACCGCCATGCCGCGCGCGCCGTCGGGCGCCGCCAGCATGTGCGCGGCGGTGAAGCCGCTGCCGTTCATGGTGAAGACCATGACGCGGTGGGTGCCGTCGTCGCCCAGCAGCAGCAGCTGGCCGCCCTTGTCGAGCTGCGCGATCGAGGCCGCGCGCACCAGCGCCGAGCCGTTCATCTGGAACGCCGGCAGGACCTGCGTCGAGGCGTTCTCGGGCGTGGTCGCCACCTTGCCCGCGACCTGCTTGATGGCCAGCTGGTCGAGGTCGATGCCCGAGGCCACGACCTGCATCGGCTGCGAGAACTCGGGGTCGCCACCGCCGTAGGTGCCGAACACGCGCTGCTCGCTGGGGCGGGTCTCGCCGGTGTCCATCGACAGGTGCGGGATGATGGCGCGGTTGGTGGTGCGGTCGAGCACGATGGCGAAGCCGCCACCCTGACGGCGACCACCGACCCCGGTCAGCGCGACCTGGCGCACCGAGCCGGCGATGTTGCGCTCGCCACGGTTGGCCTCGCGGGCCTCGGCCAGGTCGACCACGCTGACGTTGCCGCCCGCGGCGTGGGCCACGGTGGCGATCTTGCCGTCGGTCGCGACCGCGCGCGCCATCGGCGGCAGCGGCACGCGATACTGCTCGCGCAGGGTCTCGGTGTCGAAGGCGACCAGGCGGTTCGAGCCGCCCGCGACGACCAGCGCCGACAGGTGGTCGGGGCTGAGCGCGATGCCATAGGGATCGGCGCCCACGGTCAGCTTGCTGACCTGGCCGTTCTCGACGATGGCGATGGCGGCCTCGTCACGCAGGGTGATGAAGGCGCGACCGGAGTGATCGACCACCATCAGTGCGGGGCGCTTGCCGACCTGAATGGTCGACAGGATGTCCAGGCTGACCGGATCCAGGGTGACCAGGGCGCCGCCCTCGACGTCCAGGGCCAGGACCTGCTTGCGGTCGGCGTCGTAGTAGACCGCGGTGCCGGTGCGGGCGCCGAAGTCCACGGTCTTGCGGGGGGGCTGCCCGGTCAGGTCGGGGCGACCCGAGGGGATCATGCCGCCCGTGAAGGCCGGATCCGGCGACGGGCTGGCCTCGGGGGTGTTGCTGGCCACCGGAGACGGGGCCGGCTTGGTGACCGACTTGTGGCTCGACTTGCTGCGCAGCCCGAGGGCGACCGCGCCCATACCCAGCGCAACCACTGAGGAAGCGGCGATGACAGCCTTCAGCACCGCTCCACTGGTCTTCTTCGTCGTTTCGCTCATCTACCCCACTCCGCTCGGTTGCGTAACGTGATGATACCCGGCGTGATAACGAATCTTGATACGCGTCAAGTCCGTCATTGATCTGGTTACTCCAGGGCTCTGGTTTGTGACTGTAAAATCAAGCAATCACTGCTGAATCACTGTGAAGGCGGGGTGACAGGACTGGGGTCACCCGTCGGGTGCCTTACGATCATCGCTTGAGAAAACTCGTGAAGTTGTGCGATGGTGCCCCCCATGGCGAAGGCCCGGAAGGGGTCCCCCGCCGGCGTCGGCCGGGCGGGAGGTGGTCGCGGGCTGCTTGGTGGCGTGGGCGGCGTGCCGGCGAGTGGACGCACCGCGGGGTTCGTGGGGCGCACGGCCGAGCGGCTGCGACTGAGTGAAATTCTGCGCACCGGTCCGCTGGCCCTGCTGCTGGGCCCGCCCGGTGTCGGCAAGACCGCGCTGGCGGCGCAGGCGCTGGAAGAGCGCGGCCTGACCGGGGTTCGCGTGGTCGCGTGCGGCGATGGCGAGAGCACGTCGCTCTTGCTGTCCCGCCTGGCCATCGGCCACGAGCGCGACCTGCTCGACTTCGAGCGCGCGGTCGCGGCGCTGGAGGAGCGCGCCGCCGCGGTGGTGGTGGAGGACGCTCACCGGCTGCGTGATCCCGAGCGGCTGGGGCCGTTCTTCGCACTGCTGGCGCAGCGCGGTCGCGCCTGCCGCCTGGTGGTGACCGCGGAGCGCCCGCTGGTGCCGGCGGAGGCCGGCCGGCTGGAGCGCGTCAGCGTGACCTTGCGTCCGCTGCAGCGCGAGGACGCCAAGGCGCTGTGGGGCACCCTGGTGGCCCAGCTGGGCTCGCCGACGGTCAGCTTCGAGACCGCGTTCAAGGCGGCCAAGGGCAACCCGCTGCGGCTGCGCCAGATCTTCGTGGCGCGCCTGGGCAGCGGCGGCAAGAAGTCGGCGCCACGGCTGCTCGACGGCCTGGGGCGTGACGAGCAGGCGCTGCTGCAGATGATGGCGCTGATCGGTCGCGCCGCACCCGAGGAGCTGCTGGCGCAGGTGGTGCCACCGCCGCGCCTGGATCGTGCGCTGCGCACGCTGGGGTCGCGGCTGCTCATCGAGCGCGCCCCGGAGGGTGGCCTGAGCGCGCACGAGGAGGTGCTGGCCGCGGCCGGCACCGGCGGCGCCAAGGGCAAGCAGCGTCGCCGTCTGGTGGTGGCGTGGCTGGAGAAGGCGCGCGACATGGACGCGCCGCTGCGCCTGTTCGAGCTGACGCGCCACGCGCTGGCCATGGGTGACAAGACGCGGGCGGCGGCGCGGCTGGGGCGCGAGGGCGAGGCGCTGCTGTCGCTGTCGGGCGCCAGCGTGCTGGGCGATCTGCTGCAGCAGCTCGACAAGCTGAAGGTGAAGTCGGCGCCGCTGCGCGCGCTGTCGCTGCGGCTGGTGCAGCGCACGCGGGATCTCGAGGTGGCGTACCAGCTGCTGCGCAGCGCGGCCGATCCCGGCAAGCTCGAGCAGCGCTTCCTGCTCGGCAAGCACGCGGCGCTGGTGGGGCACCTGAGCGAGGCCGAGAAGCTGCTGTCGGTGGCCGAGAAGCAGTCGACCCATGGCATCCCGGGGCGGCGTCCGGCGCTGATCTACCTGGGCAGCGCGCGGGCCGAGCGCGGCAACGTGCGCGGCGCGCTGGAGCTGGTCGAGGGCAAGCGGCCGGTGGCCGCGGTCGACACCGAGGTCACGGCGTGGATCCGCGCCTGCGTGGCCGACTGCTGCGAGCGCCCCGAGGACACCCGGCGCGTGATGGCGGCGGAGATCTCGCGGCGCGGTGAGACTCGCGATCTGGACGCCCTGACGCTGGGGCTGACCATGGCGGTGGCCGAGGCCGAGGCAGGCGCCGCGGCGCACGCCATGATGCGGCTCGGTGATCTGGAGCGGCTGGCGGCGCTGATCCACGATCCGCTGGGGGATCTGCAGCTCAAGCTGGCGCGCGGCATCGTCGACGTGGCGCGTGGCGCGACCGCGGTGGGCGCACAGCTGCTGGAGCAGATCGTCGATGATCCGCGGCTGGCGTTCGGCGATCGGCTCAAGGCCGGTGGCTCGCTGGCGGTGGCCCTGAAGTACTCGGGGCGGCTGGCCGAGGCGCAGGAGCGCGCCGAGGCCACGCTGCAGGCCGCGCTGGAGCACGGCTATGTGCTGCGCGCGCTGCGGCTGCGCATCATCGCCGGCCAGATCGAGGTCGGCCAGGGCAAGACCTCGCAGGCGGTCAAGCGGGCCGCCGAGGTGCGCCGCAAGCTGACCGGCGCGCTGGCGGCGGCCGAGCCGCGCATGCTGATCGACGTCACCCTGCTGGAGGCCGAGGCGCGGGCGCTGGCCGGCGAGGGGCGCGCGGCGCGGGCCGCGCTGAAGGCGGCCGACGCGGCGCTGGAGTCGCACCTGGCCGAGGCCGACGAGCGCGCCATCGCGCCGCCGGCGCGGCCGCACGGGGCGCCCGCGGGCAGCGTGGTCAACGGCGCGGTGCTGCTGGCGCGCGCGCGGGTGCTGGCGATGCTGGATGGCTCGAGCGCGGCGCGGGCTGGTGCGGTGGCCGCGGCCGAGGCGCTGGGCCGGGCCGGTCGGGCGCGCGATGCGGCGGAGGCCGAGCTGATCGTCGCCGCCGGGGCGCTGGCGGATGGCGATCTGACCGAGGCCAGCGCGCGGCTGGAAGCGGCGCGTGGACGCGAGCTCGGCAAGTGGCCGCGGCTGGCGTTCGAGGCGGCACTCGCCGATGCGGCGATCGCCGAGGCGCGTGGTGACGCGGCGCGCACGCGGCTGGCGCTGATCGAGGCGCAGGCGCGCGCGGCGGCGGTCGGCACCGAGCTGGCGCTGCAGGCCATCGAGGCCGCGCTGGCGGCCCGTGACACCTCGACCGAGCCGGGCAAGCGCAAGAAGCCGGTGCGGGTCAGCGCGCCGGCGATGACGCTGCTGTCACGGCTGTGCCTGGACGAGCCGCGCACGCTGCTGCTGGTGACGCCGGACGCGCGACGCCCGGTGGGCAAGTCGGTACAGCTGGCGACCGGGCGCGGCACCGTCGTGATCGACGGCGTGCGCCACGCGGTGCGCGGGCCCTCGGGGCGCAGCGTGTCGCTGGCCAAGGTCGACCGGCTGCGCGCGCTGCTCTACGTGCTGGCCTCGCAGGAGGGCCAGGGCGTGTCGCGCGACGAGATCATCGAGCGCGTGTGGGGGGCTCCCTACGAGCCGGCGCGTCACGACAGCATCCTCGGGCAGTCGATCAACAAGCTGCGCCGCATGCTCAAGCAGGCCACCGGCGAGGCGGCCGTGCTCGATCCGCTGGGTGACGGCTACCGGCTGGCGTTGACGGGGCCGTACCAGGTCCTGATCCCGCGCGGCGGCCTGATGCCGCCGCCCGCGGCTACTTGACCGGGATCGGGTCGCGGCCAGTCTTGTCGGTGACGTCCTCGCGGGTGCCGCAGCCCAGGCACAGCGCGCGCATCCTGAAGCCGTAGCCGCTGGTCGCTGAGGACACGATGAAGCGCGGGGCCTTGCAGGTCTTGGCGTGCTTGTCCTGCCACGCCTGGTAGACGACCTTTTCGGTCGGGGTCAGGAATTCGGCTTGATCGAGCGGCACGGGCGGTCCCTCCGAGGCGAGAAACTACCAGAGATCTTGACGTCGATCATGGGTTCTGACATCCCATGCCCATGGCGGGAAGCGACAGCGAGCGGCCGAGGCAGCCAGGGCGAGCCATCCGCGTGCGCGACAAGGCTCGCAGGGGGCTGGCGCGGCACTTCTACCTGATGGTGCTGGGCATCGTGGTGGCCTTCGGCATCAACCGCTTCGTGTCGCCGGAGCGCTTCTGGGCGCACTGGGTGGCGCTGGCCTGGGGGGTGGTGTTCCTGGTGCACCTGGCGGCGTTCTCGCGGACGACGCTGGCAACCATGGGAGGCAGCCGCAAGTGAGAGCTCTGGCGATGAGGGCGCTGGCGGGGCTGCTGCTGGTGGGGGCGGGGGCGGCCGGCGCAGCGGCGCAGACACATACCGTGTTCGACCTGGTGGCCAACCGGCCGCTGGCGCACGAGCAGGTGCGCGGCGGGCTGTTCATCGACGCCGGCGCGGTCGGCTTCCCCAAGTATCTGCGCTTCGGGCGGCCGCAGCCGTGGAAGCTGGCGCAGAAGGACGGCGCGCTGCTGGTCGCCGGGCTGAAGGGCGGCGGCAAGCTGCTGGTGCCGCTGACCGCGGAGCAGGCCGCGAGCGGCGTGGTCGCGCTGCGCGTGCGCGTCGGCAAGGCCGGGCGCGTCGGCGTCACCGTGGACAAGCAGAAGGCGGTCGCCGAGGTCGCGCCAGGCTGGAACACGGCGGTGGCCAAGCTGCCGGCGGGCGCGCTGAAGGCGGGTGAGAACCTGCTCGAGCTGGATGTGCCGGGCGAGATCGCGCTGCACTGGGTGCAGGTCGGTGGCGAGGCGCCCAGCGTCGATGCCGGGCCGCCGCCGGTCGAGCTGTCGCCCGAGGGCGGCGTGGCCTACTACGTGGTCGTGCCGATGGCGGGCGCCTTCGAGGCCGTGCTGGCCGGGGACGCGACGTGCAAGCCGTGGCTGCGCGTGACCACCAGCGGCATGGCGCCGATGATGGCGCAGTTCAAGCCGGGCAAGGCTGCGGCGTCGCTGGCGGCCTACGCCGGCAAGCCGGTGCGACTGGCGCTGGGAGTCAACGGCTGCCCGCGCCTGAGCATCACCAGCGCTGGGCTGACGGTGCCGGGTGCGGCGCCGCAGCGGCTGACCGCGAAGCCGCCCAGCAACGTCATCATCTGGCTGACCGACAACACGCGCGCCGACAAGGTGCGCACCTTCAACCCCAAGGCGCGCGCGGAGACGCCGGTGCTCGACGGCCTGGCCAGGCGCGGCGCGCTGTTCATGAACGCGTATGCGCAGGGCAACGAGTCGCGGCTGTCGCACGCCTCGCTGTGGACGTCGATGTACCCGGTGGTGCACGGCATGATCTCGGGTGAGGCCGTGCTGCCGAGCAAGTGGGTCACCATGGCCGAGGCGGTCAAGCCGACCGGCCTGGCCACGCTGGGGCTGTCGGCCAACGGCTACATCAACAAGCGCTGGGGCTTCGGCGACGGCTGGGACGCCTACAAGAACCACCTGCACGAGGGCGGCGGCCTGATGGCCGAGCACCTGGTGGCGGGCGCGCTGAAGATGCTGGAGAAGCGCTGGGACAAGCCGTTCTTCATGTACATCGGCAGCATCGACGCCCACGTGTCGTGGAAGGCGCACGAGCCCTGGCTGTCGAAGTACGACGGCGAGCACGGCGAGTACACCGGCAAGTACAAGAAGGCGCTGTACGATCCCGAGCTGGATCTGATCGCGGCCGGCAAGGTCAAGCTGAGCGACCGCGACAAGCAGCGCGTGGTGGCGCTGTACGACGCCGACATCTCGTACAACGATCAGCAGCTGGGTGTGCTGCTGGCCGAGCTCGAGAAGCGGGGCCACAAGGACGACACCATGATCATCGTGACCTCGGATCATGGCGAGGAGTTCTGGGAGCACGGCAAGATTGGCCATGGCCAGTCGTCGCGCGAGGAGCTGACCCATGTGCCGCTGCTGATCGTCTACCCGCCGCTGCTGCCCGCGGGCGCGGTGATCGACGAGGCGGTCGACGTCATGGACGTGATGCCGACGGTGCTCGATGCGCTGGGTGGCAAGGCGCCGGCGGACTGGCAGGGCATGTCGCTGCTGCCACTGGCGCAAGGCATCGGGCGCGGCTATCCGACCGCGGCGGTGACCACGCAGTACGAGAACGCGCACTCGATGCGGGTCGGGCGCTGGAAGATGCGCGTGGGCGGGGATGGCGAGGCGTCGCTGCACGAGATCCCGGTCGACCCGTTCGAGCGCACCGACGTGATCGACAAGCAGCCCGAGGCGCGGCGCGTGCTGACCGACGCCATGAGCCTGTTCCTGGTGCTGCGCAAGCAGTGGAAGAAGTCGCTGTGGGGTACGCCGTCGAACTTGCTGCCGGGGTTCGGTCGGTAGCCGGCGGTCAGTCGGGCGGTCGTCGCTGCCAAGGCCCGGGCGGTCGCTGCGCGCGGGCTACGGCTGGCAGGTGCCGGGACGGTCGGGCAGCAGGCACAGCTGGGCGCAGCCGCAGATGCTGGCGCCCTGGCAGGTGCCCACCGTGCAGTCGGAGTCGATCCAGCAGGTGCCCGCGGCCGGCGGCGGCACGCACACGCCGGCGCCGCCCGAGGTGCAGCTGGCGCCCACGCAGCGCGCGCCGTTGCGACAGTCGCCCGCGGTGAAGCAGCAGCCCATCGGCGCCACCATGGTGCACATGCAGGCGCCGTCGTGGGCCTTGCTGACGCCGGCGGAGCGGCGGTTGCACTCGTTGCCGTAGGTGACGCCGTCGCAGCCGCACTGCGGCATCGCAATGGTGTTGCAGATGCCATTGGGTCGCATCACGCAGCTGCCGCCGCTGGTGGCGTCGCAGGTCGGCTTCTCGCAGAACTGATCCGAGTTGCAGGGCGCGGCGCAGGCGCCGTTGTTCTGGCCGCCATCGGGCACCCGGGCGTCGGGGTTGCCGCCGCCGTCGGTGCTGGTGCTGCCGTCAGTGCCGGTGGCGCCGTCGCTGCTGGTGCTGGCGTCGCTGCGCGGCGGGATGGTGGTGTCGTCGCTGCAACCGGCCAGCGTGGCGAGCAGGGCGAACGAGAGGGCGTAGGCGAAGGTGTTGCGCATCGAAGCCTCCAGGCAGGGTGAGTCACGCACCCTGGCGAGCAAGGGCCTGGCCCCAGGTTATCACCGGGCGCGGAAGCTGGCGCGCGCGTCGAGGCGCAGCCAGGCTGGATCGGGCGCCGACAGCGCGAGGCGCTCGACGGTCCAGGCGATCGGCGAGGTCGGCGGCGCGCTGGGCACCACGGCCTCGAGGGGCAGCGCGAGGTCGTCGAGGCCGCCCTGGCCGGGGGTCTTCAGGGCGACCGTGATCAGCGTCATCAGATCGGCGTAGCAGGCCGACAGCACGAGGCCGCCGGGGCGGGCGCGGTCGGCAGCGCGGCAGGTCAGGCGCACATCGGTGGGCAGCGCGCTGACGCGCAGCTCGTCCGGGCTCAGGGTCACGGCCAGGGTGCCGCGGGCGAACAGGCGGGCGTCGCGACCGCGGCCGCTGCCGCGGAGCGGGGCCAGGCGGGCGGCCAGCTCGGCGGCGATGGACAGGGTGGCGCCGCCTTCGCGCGGCGCCAGCGCGGTCAGCACCGGGGGCAGCGGGGCGGCGAGATCGCGGGGGCGGAAGTCGAGCGGGTCGAGGTCGTGATCCAGGCGGGCGGCGAGGGCGGGGTCCTCGAGCGCGTGGCCGAGGACGCCGGCGCGCCAGGCGCCCTCGAGGGCGGCGTTGAGGGCGTCGAGCGAGACCTCGATGGTGAGCTCGCTGTCGGGGCCGGGGTGTGTGGCGGGCGGGCGCACCGGGGCGCCACGGGCCAGGACGGGGCCGGGGGCGCCGAGGCGTTCGATGGGGGGTGTGGGCAGGACGACGCGGAGGTCGAAGGCGACGGTGGCGCGCTGGCCGGGCTCGAGGCGCAGGCCGCCGTCCTGGCAGAAGCGCAGCTCGAGGCTGGCGCCCTCGGCGCCGGGCAGCGGGATGGGCGGCGGCAGGCGCAGGATGCCCAGGGCGGCCGGCAAGAGCTCGAGGTCGATGGCGCTGGAGGCCTCGCGCTGGGCCACGCGCTGCGCATACCAGCGCACCGCCTTGCCGGTGACCTTGTGCAGCACGGTGAGCGACCACGGGGCGTACTTCTTGAGCGCGCTGGGCACGTAGGCGTCGAGCGCCTCGTCGACGAGGGGGCCCTTGATGCGCGCGCTGACCGCGGAGATGCGCGACAGCAGCACGCGGTCGCCGGCCACCGTCATGGCCAGCTTGCTGCCCACGGTGAGTTCGGTCTTGTCGACGAAGCGCACCAGGAGGTCGACGTCCATGCCGCGCGCGGTCCAGCGCAGGTTGACGGTGCTCTTGCTGACGCCGGGCAGATCGTCGACGTCACCCAGCGACCGCTTGACCAGCTCGGAGACCAGCGGCTCGATGCGCTGATCGAGCAGGCGCTGTGACAGGCCGACGCGGGCGCCGCAGCGGGCCCAGCCACCGGCGGCGAAGGGGCCGGCCAGGATGGTGGCGTGGACCTGCTCGGCGCTGCGGCGGCGCCGCATGACGTCGAGGCCGACGGTGTGCAGCCCGGGCAGCAGGGTGGTGGTGGTGCCCGGGGCGCTCGCGCCGGCGCCCACGCCGGCGCCGTCGATGGTCGGTCGCGCGTTCCCGGTGGCGCCCTCGAAGCGGATGGCGACCTTGCCGTCGGCGCTGACCTCGGGGTAGCCGGCCACGCGCACGCTGAGGCCGCGCACGCCGGCGGCGCGGCGCAGCAGCGGCCACAGCAGGGCGCCCCACCCGGCCAGCAGCAGCACCCCCAGCCAGGCGCGCTTCATCAGCCGCTCCGCGTGGCGGCGAAGACCGTGAAGGCCGACACCAGCTCGAGCACCACGACCCACAGCGTCGACGCGACCACGCTGGCGGTCATGGCGCGGGTGACCTCGTCGGCGTGCTCCTTGTCGGCGGAGCCCTTGGCGACCACGTCGGCGGCGATGCCGAAGGCGTAGATCACGGTCAGCCACAGCGCGCGCACGCTGTAGATCGCCCGCTCGGGGCGCGGCTCGTAGAGGTCGACCGCGAGCAGCTGCCAGCCGCCGCGCACGCCCTCCAGCTTGCACAGCAAGAGGCCGCCGACCAGGAGGCCGCTCGCGAACACCAGCGCGACCAGGACGAAGGACAGCGCCAGCGCGCAGTACACCGGGGCCCACAGGTAGCGCTGGCGTGACACCCCGAGCGCTTCGAGCGCGGCGATCTGGCGCGTCAGCCCCATGCCGCCGAGCCAGGCGTTGGTCGCGCTGCCCGAGGCGGCGACGAACAGGAAGCCGGCGACCGGCGGGGTCAGCGCCACGACATAGCTGCCGCCGACCATGTCGATGGCGATGTCGGCGCGCACGCCGACCGGCGCGGTGTGGCTGATGACGTACAGCACGGTGAAGCCGAGCAGCGTCGCCACCACGCCATAGAAGGCCGCCGGGCGGGCGAACGACTGGATCCAGGCGCGCAGGAAGACATTGAAGAAATCGCGGGGAAACCGGGCGATCTCGCGCGGGGTGCCGAGCAGCGCGGTGGCCGCGACCTGGAACGGACGCATGACGCGCGTCAGGCGGCGCATCAGGCGGCCACGCGGGGCGGGCGCCTTGGCAGCGCCGGTGCCGACGTTGCGTGCGACGGGAGCGGCCAGCCGGTCGGTCAGCGCGCGCTCGGCGGCGGCCTGCCAGTGCGAGCGCAGATCGCGCGAGGTGCCCTTGCGCGCGAACGGCCCCGGCCAGGCGCCGGCCTCTTCGCCCAGCAGCGGCACCAGCCGGCCGCTGGCGGCGTCGAGCACCAGCAGGCGATCGGCGACGCCGACCGCCAGCGCCAGATCATGCGTGACCACGATGGCGGCGGCGCCGCGCTGGTCGCACTGCTCGCGCACCAGGCGGGCCAGGCCGTCGACGCGGTAGGGATCGAGGCCGACCGAGGGCTCGTCGAGGAACAGCACCGAGCGGCCGCCGGCCAGCGTGCGCGCGACCGCCAGACGCTGGCCCTGGCCGCCCGACAGCTTGGTCACCGGGGCGCCGTCGGCCAGCTCGGCGGGCAGGTCGACCTCGGCCAGCCAGCTGCGCACCGCGGCGGCCAGCTCGCTGGGGCCGGCGGGCGGCACCGGCGAGCGCCGCAGCGCCAGCTCCAGGTTGCCGGCCACGTCGAGGTGATCGAACAGCGCGCCGCGCTGTGGCACCAGGCCCAGCGGGCCATCGCAGCTGAGCTCGCTGGCGCTGAGCGTGTAGCCGTCGGCCTCCAGAAGCGCGCGATCGAACAGCACGCGGGCCAGGGTCGACTTGCCGGCGCCGCTGCCGCCCAGGATGGCCACCACCTCGCCGGGCGCGACCTCGAGATCGAGGTTGTCGAACAGCGCGCGACCATCGGGCAGGTGCAGGGTCAGGCCGCGCACGCGCAGGATGGGTGCGGCGGGGGCGGGCGGCGCGGCCGCCGCGGGGGCGCTCACTGCGGCACGCTGCCGGCGCCGTCGTCGCCGCTGGGCTCGCGCACCGGCGGGCGGCGGTCGAGCAGCTCGAGGGCGGCCGCGCGCACCAGGGTGGGCACGTCACCGGCGCGCGCCAGGAGCTCCAGCTCGGGGCGGATGAGCAGGCCGACCATGGCGACCGCCAGCTCGGGCGGCGAGCCCGGGTTCTGCACGATGGCCAGCCGCACGCGCGACTTCTGCGACCACACCGGGTGGCGCGCGATCTCCGAGATGACCTCGGGGAAGGCCGGGCGGCGGGCCGCCATGCGCACCACGTCGGGCTCGGTCAGGCGCGGGTTGGCCAGCAGGTTGCGCACCACCGCCGGGTGCGGATCGGCCAGCAGCTTGTCCATGGTCTCGCGCGTGGGGCGGCGCGCCAGCGACTTGCGCTCGCCCAGCGTCAGCGAGCGGCCGGCGGCGGTGGCGGCGCGGCGTTCGCCGGTGGTCAGCGTGTCGGCGACCGTGGTCGATGGCGGGCGACGCAACAGGCGCCCCAGCGGCAGCAGCGCGCGCAGCGTGGCCAGCTCGCGCAGCATGTCGGTCAGGTGCTCGTGCGCGGGGTCGGCCAGCACCAGGGTGGCCGCGGCCAGCACGTCACGCGCGCGCGGGTCGGTCTGCTCGGCCAGGCCGCACACGGCGTCGAGGGCCAGCGCGGCCTCGGCCGGCGCCAGCGCGAGCAGCTCGCTGCGCAGGTAGCCGGTGCGCAGCTCGGCGGTGCGCAGGGTGGGCAGGGCGCGCAGCCAGCGCTCGCTGGGCGCCGTCACGGCAGAACCGAGGTGCGAAATGCCGCCACGGCCCTCAGTTTAACCCGGCGCAGAGGTGGGCGCCCTGCCTCCGATGTGGGCCACGGAAACTTGGGTTGCGCGCCGGTCCGGGCCGGCCGGCGTAGCCTGGCTTCATGGGCGGGTTGACGCGGATCGGGCTGATTTCGGCGGCAATCGCGGCGGTTGCCGTGGCCGGCTGCGTCGGGCGCATCACCGACCGGTCCGAACCCGACCCCGGCGTCGACGCCGGCCCGGCGACCGGCCAGCCGCCGCAGGACCCCGGCAACCCGGGCGACCCGCCGGGCACGCCGCCCGCCCAGCGCGACTGCACCCAGCCCGGCAGCTGCGCCTGCACCAGCAACGCCGACTGCCCGGCGTCGTTCGCCTGCTTCGCCGAGAGCGAGCTGCGCGTCTACTGCACCTCCGGCCTGCGCGGCACCGGCGCCCTCGGCCAGCCCTGTCCCAACGGCGGCCGCGACTGCGCCAGCGGCGTGTGCGTGACCCCGTCCTCGGGCCCGCCGGTGTGCAGCATCGTGTGCGCCGCCAGCGAGTGCGCCGGCAGCGCGCTGCCGACCTGCACGCCGCTCAACACCACCCCGGCCGCGCGCGTCTGCCTGTAGCCGCGGCGGGCCGGCGGCTAGCGCTCGGCTGAGCGCCGGCTCAGCGCCGGCTAGCGCCGGGTGGCGCGCTTCAGCATGGCGCGGGCCAGCTTGCGCTTGCTGAGCTGGCCCTTGCGCAGGACCCAGAGCTTGACCGCGCGGCCGGCCAGCCAGTGGATGGCCCACCAGACCACGAAGCCGGCCAGCACCGCGCCCACCGCGCCCAGCACCAGCCACGGCATGGCCAGCGCGAACGACGCGCGCAAGAGCAGCGCGCCCGCGACCGGCCCCAGGATCAGCGCCATCACGCGCACCAGCATGCCGCGGCGGGCGCCGTACTGCAGCCGGATGTAGCCCCAGATCCCCTTGGGGAACGACTGGGCGTCGCCGTCGAAGGTCTCGCGCAGCTGGCCGCCGCAGTCCTCGCAGGTCTGGCCACCGGCCCAGGTCGAGTTGCAGCTGACGCAGATCTTGATCACGACGCCTTCACCACTAGCACAACTACCGTTCGGGCAGCGGGGACGCCGTCAGCGTGGGCAGCGTCTGCTGCGCCGGCGCGGGCTCGGGCGCTGGCGCCACCACCACCGGGACGACCTCGCGCTCGGGCGGCACGGTGTTGACGCGCCCGCGGCGCGGCGACGGCCGCAGCGACACCGGGGTGCGCGCGCGCAGCTGCATGGTCGCCAGCGGCGCGGCCTCGGCGTGCGCCCGCGCGATCTCCAGGAAGCGCACCTGGCTGCGCACCTGCGGCTCGGCGTCACCCGGGCGCAGGCGCACATAGCTGCCGTCGGGCTTGAGCAGGTTGGCCTTCACGTTGTCGGCCAGCATGGTGCCCAGGATCTCGGCCACCACGCGGGTGCGCAGCGCGGGATCCTCGATCGGGATCATGGCCTCGACGCGGCGCACGAAGTTGCGCGGCATCCAGTCGGCCGACGAGATGAAGAGCTCCTCCTTGCCACCGGCGCGGAAGTAGAAGATGCGCGAGTGCTCGAGGAAGCGATCGACCACACTGATGACGCGGATGTTGTCGGACACCCCGGGCACGCCGGGGCGCAGCCCGCAGATGCCGCGCACCAAGAGGTCGATCTTCACGCCCGCGCGCGAGGCCTCGTACAGCTCGCGGATGGTCTCGGCGTCGACCAGGGCGTTCATCTTGGCGATGATGCGGCCCTCCTTGCCGGCGCGCGCCAGCTTGGCCTCGGCGCGGATGAGCTCGATGATGCGCTCCTGCAAGGTCAGCGGCGCGACCACCAGGCGGTGCCACACCGGCGGCTGCGAGTAGCCGGTCAGCAGGTTGAACAGGTTCGAGGCGTCGGTGCCCAGCTGCGGCCGGCACGTCAGCAGCGACAGGTCGGTGTACACGCGCGCGGTGGCCGGGTTGTAGTTGCCGGTGCCGAAGTGCACGTAGCGGCGCAGGCCGTCCTTCTCGCGGCGCACCACCATGGCGACCTTGCAGTGGGTCTTGAGGCCGATGAGGCCGTAGACCACGTGCACGCCGGCCTCCTCCAGCGCGCGCGCCCAGTTGATGTTGGCCTCCTCGTCGAAGCGGGCCTTGATCTCGATCAGCGCGGTGACCTGCTTGCCGCGCTCGGCGGCCAGCGCCAGCGCCTTGACGATGGGCGAGTCGCCGCTGGTGCGGTACAGGGTCTGCTTGATGGCCAGGACGTTGGGGTCCTCGGCGGCGTCCTCGATGAAGTCGATCACGGTGGCGAACGACTCGTAGGGGTGGTGCAGCAGCACGTCGCCCTTGGCGATCTCACCAAACAGCGTCTCGGCGTCGCGCAGCCGTGGCTGCACCTGCGGCGTGAACGGCTCGTCGGCCAGGCGCGGGCCGACCGCGGTGGTCTCCTCCATGCCGGTCGCCACCGGCGTCGCCGGCACACACAGCGGTAGCAGGTCGCCGATGGCGTGCGGCACGTCGACCTCGTACAGATCGTCGTCGCCCAGCTTGAGGGCCTCGGCCAGGAAGCGGCGCACGTCGGCGCCCACGCCGGCCTCCAGCTCCAGGCGCACGGCGTTGCCGCGATCGCGGCGGCGCACCTCCTTCTGGATGGTGGCCAGGAGGTCGGCCGACTCTTCCTCGTCGATGGCGAGGTCGAAGTTGCGTGTGACGCGGAAGCCGAACGCCGCCAGCACGCGCGCGCCCGGGAACATCTCGCCGGCGTGCAGCGCGATGACGTCGGCCAGCAGCGCGAAGGACCGCCGCGGCCCGGTCGGCGACGGCGGCAGCTCGACCAGCGACGCCAGCATGCCGGGCACCTGGATGACCGCCAGCGAGGCCGCCTTGGCGCCCTCGCGCACCAGCGTCACCGCCAGGTTGGTGGTCTTGTTGCGCAGGTGCGGGAAGGGGTGGCCGAGATCGATGGCCATCGGCGTGAGGATGGGGAAGATCTGGTCTGCGAACAGCGCGCCCAGGTGCTTGCGCTGCACCGCGGTCATCTTGGTGGGGCGCACCAGCTCGATGCCGGCGTAGTTGGCCAGGCCGGGCAGGAGCTGCTCGCGCAGGCAGCGCTGCATCTCGGCCACCATGGCGTGGGTGCGCGCCGAGATGCGCGCCAGCTGCTCGGCGGGCGACAGGCCGTCGGGGCCGGCGTCGGCCACGCCCCCGGCCAGCTGGGTCTTGACGCCGGCGACGCGGACCATGAAGAACTCGTCGAGGTTCGAGGCCGTGATGGCCAGGAACTTCATGCGCTCGAACAGGGGCACGCTGTCGTCCAGCGCCTGGTCCAGGACGCGCTGGTTGAACTCCAGCCAGGACAGCTCGCGATTGATGTAGAGCTGCGGATCGGCTAGCGAAACGGCGACTGGTGCGACGGGCTCCACGATCCGGGGAGTATAGCCGCGCGGCGCCCGGGCGCTGCAAGCAACACTTTGGTACGCTGCGCGCCATGGCGAGCCAGGGCACAGAGGGCACGACGACGCATCACCGGACCTGCTGTCTGTGCGAGGCCATGTGTGGCCTGGAGATCGACGTCGATGTGGCGGCCGGGCGGGTCAAGGCCATCCGTGGCGACGACGCCGACAGCTTCAGCCAGGGCTACCTCTGCCCCAAGGCGGTGGCGCTGCAGGATCTGCACGAGGATCCCGACCGGCTGCGCAGGCCGCTGCGCCGTGACGGCTCGAGCTGGAGCGAGGTGTCGTGGGACGACGCGCTCGACGACATCGCCAGCCGCGTGGTCGCTCTGCAGGCGGAGCACGGCAAGGACGCCATGGGGCTGTATGTCGGCAACCCCATCGCGCACAGCTACAGCGGCCTGCTGTACGGGCAGCTGCTGAGCGACACGCTGGGCAGCAAGAATCGCTACTCGGCCAACTCGGTCGACGCGCTGCCGCACCTGCTGGTGGCGTTCCTGATGTTCGGCCACCAGGGCCTGCTGCCGGTGCCCGACCTCGACCGCGTGCAGCACCTGCTGGTGCTGGGCGCCAACCCGGTGGTCTCCAACGGCAGCGTGATGTCCGCCCCCGGCATGCCGGCGCGCCTGAAGGCGCTGCGCGCGCGCGGCGGCAAGCTCATCGTGATCGACCCGCGGCGCAGCGAGACCGCGGAGCTCAGCGACCAGCACCACTTCATCCAGCCCGGCACCGACGCGCTGCTGCTGCTCGGCATGCTGCACACCCTGTTCGACGAGAAGCTGGCGCGGCCGGGGCGCCTGGACGCCTTCAGCGACGGCCTGGCCGAGGTGCGCGCGCTGGCGCTGAAGTTCCCGCCCGAGCGCGTCGCGGCGCGCGTGGGCATCGCGGCGCCCACCATCCGCGGTCTGGCGCGCGACCTGGCGGCGTCCCCCGCGGGCGCGGTGTATGGCCGCCTCGGCGTCTCGGTGCAGGAGCATGGCGCCCTGGCGTGCTGGCTGATCAACGTGCTCAACGTGGTGACCGGCAACCTCGACCGGGTCGGCGGCGTGATGTTCACGCGGCCGGCGGTGGACGGCCTCGGGGTGGCCAAGCGGCTGGGCATCGCCGGCGAGTTCGCGGCGCACCACTCGCGCGTGCGCGGGCTGCCGGCGTTCACCGGCGAGTTCCCGGTCGCGGTCCTCGGCGAGGAGATGGACACCCCGGGGCCGGGCCAGCTGCGTGGCCTCATCACCTTCGCGGGCAACCCGGTGCTGTCGGCGCCCAACGGGCCGCGCATCGAGCGCGCCCTCGGCAAGCTCGACCTCATGGTGTCGATCGACATCTATCGCAACGAGACCACGCGCCACGCGCACTACATCCTGCCGCCGGTGTCGCCGCTGGAGCGCGACCACTTCGACCTGGTGCTGTCGCTGCTGACGGTGCGCAACGTGACGCGCTACTCGGAGCCGCTGTTCACGCCGCCGCCGGGGGCGCGCCACGACTGGGAGATCTTGAACGACCTCAGCGAGCGCATCGAGGGCCGCCGGGGCCTGCGCGGCCTCCTGCGCCGCGGTCTGCACCGCGTCATGGGCGCGCTGGGGCCGACCGGGATCATCGATCTGGCGCTGCGCGCGGGGCCCTACGGGCTGCGTCGGGGTCAGGGCGGGCTGTCGCTGCGCAAGCTGCGCGAGGCGCCGCACGGCCTCGACCTGGGTGCGCTGGAGCCGATGCTGCCGGCGCGGCTGCAGAACGCGACCCGGCGCATCCAGCTGGCGCCGCCGCAGCTCGTGGCCGACGCCGCGCGCCTCGACGCGCTGCTGGCGACCGGGCCGGGGGCGCTGAGCCTGATCGGGCGCCGCCACCTGCGCAGCAACAACTCGTGGATGCACAACGCGCAGCGCCTGGTGAAGGGGCCCGATCGCTGCACCCTGCTGATGCACCCGAGCGACGCGGCGGCGCGCGGCTTCGCCACCGGGCAGAAGGTGCGCGTGACCTCGCGCGTGGGCACGCTGGAGGCGCCGCTGGAGATCTCGGACGAGGTCATGACCGGCGTGGTCAGCCTGCCGCACGGCTGGGGCCATGCGCGCACCGGGATGCAGATGGCGGTGGCGACGGCGCACGCCGGGGTCAGCGTCAACGACGTCACCGACGAGCTGCGCGTCGACGCGCTGGCGGGCACGGCGGCGGTGACCAATCTGCCGGTCGAGGTCACCGCCGCGACGTGAAAGCAGCGCACAGTGTGCTAGCTTCTCGTCCGTGGCGACTCCTGCGGTTGGCGAAGACATCGAATCCACCTGTGCCAAGTGCGGCGGGCTGGTCTGGCACGTGGTGGTGGCGAAGGTCGGCGAGAAGATCGCGAAGGTGCAGTGCAAGCGCTGCCACACCTCTCATCGTCCGCGCAGCACCGATCCACACATGGCGGGCAGCGCCAAGGTGCAGAAGGTCCGCGCCAGCGCGGCCGGCGGCACCACCACGCCGCGCGCCAAGCGCGAGCCCGCGGCGCCCGTGCTGCCCGACGTCGAGTTCGACGCCTCGGTGCCGCCGCGGCCGTACCGCGCCAGCGAGCGCTTCGAGGTCGGCCAGCGGGTGACGCACCCGACCTTCGGCGTCGGCGTGGTCGCCAAGTCGACCCCCGACGGCAAGATCGAGGTCCGCTTCGACGCCGAGATGCGTACCCTCGCGCAGGCGCGCCCGGCGTCCACGCTGGAGCGTCGCTCGGTCGCTGACGCGGCCACGTTCACCGGCGTGTCGGACGCCCCGCAGCGCAACAAGGGATGAAGCTGCTGCCCGGCGAGCTCCTGCTGACCACGCGGGAGGGCTCCGAGGCGGACCTCGTGAGCGAGCTGCCGGGTGCGCGGGTGCTGGGGCCGGCGCTGGTGGCGGCACCAGCCGACGCCACGGCCGCCCCGTCGCGCCTGGTGTTCGCGCGGCAGGGCTTCCCGGTGCATGCGGTGGTGGCGGCCGACCCGACCGCCATCGCGACCGCGCTGGCCGAGGCGGTCAAGGCCGCGGTCGCCGGCGCCGCCACCGCGTGGACGCTGCAGGCCTGGGTCGCCGACGCCGAGGCTGCCAACCAGCTGGCCGGCGAGATGCGCCGGCTGGCCGCGGCCGCGCTGCAGGCCGCCGAGACCACGTCGCCGCGCTTTCGCCTGCGCCATGTCGACAGCGCCGAGCAGGCCCACACCATGGACGGCGCGCTGGCGCAGCTGTGCATGCTGTCGAAGACGGAGGTCGCGGTCGGCGCCACGCGCACGCGCGACGCGCTGTCGCTGATCCCGGGCGGCCGCGCGCGCCAGAAGGCCGAGGCCGCGGCGCCGTCGCGCGCCGCCATGAAGCTGGAGGAGGCCTTCGAGTGGCTGGGCCGCGGGCCCGAGCCGGGTGATCTGTGCGTCGACCTCGGCGCCGCGCCGGGCGGCTGGTGCCACGTCGTGCTCAAGCGGCGCGCGCGCGTCATCGCGGTCGACCCCGCGCAGCTCAGCCCGACCATGAAGGGCAAGAAGGGGCTCAGCCACGTGTGCGCCAGCGCGTTCGACTATGCGCCGAGCGAGCCGGTCGACTGGCTGCTGTGCGACATGGCGTGGCGGCCGCTCGAGGTCGCGCAGCTCCTGGCCAAGTGGGCCAAGCGCAACTGGGCCCGGCAGCTGGTGGCCAACATCAAGCTGCCGATGACCAAGAAGCTCGAGATCCTGACCCGGGTGCGCGAGACCTTGACCGAGGGCGGCTGGCAGGATGTGCGCGCCCGGCAGCTCTACCACGACCGCGACGAGATCACGTTGTCGGCGTGGCGCACGGCATGAGAGGATTCACCCGTGAGCGAAGGCTTTGCGCCGGCTTCGACGCTGGAGACAGCGGTCGACGACCCCATGGTGGGGCGCCAGCTGGGACCCAACCTGGTGCTGGCCAAGATGGCCTCGGGCGGCATGGCCGAGATCTTCCTGGCCACCCAGAAGGGCTCGCTGGGGGTGTCGCGCCTGGTCGTGGTCAAGCGCATCCTGCCCAGCCTCGCGGAGTCTGAGCAGTTCCGCAGCATGTTCTACGACGAGGCGCGCATCGCGGCGCAGCTCGAGCATCCCAACATCATCCGCGTCGAGGACTTCGGCGAGGATCCCAGCGACGGCTCGCTGTACATGGTGATGGAGTATGTCGAGGGCGTGCCGCTGCTCGACAGCCTGAAGCGCGCCGCCAAGGCCAAGCAGCCGGTCGATGTGCGCTGGGCCGCCACCGTGGTCGCGCAGGCCGCCGAGGGGCTGCATCACGCGCACGAGCTGACGCGCGCCGACGGCTCGGAGTCGAGCCTGGGCCTGGTGCATCGCGACGTCTCGCCGCACAACATCCTGGTCACGCCCAACGGCATCGTGAAGGTGTTCGACTTCGGCATCGCCAAGGCGATGGACCGCGTGACCCAGACCGCCGCCGGCGTCATCAAGGGCAAGTTCGCCTACATGTCCCCCGAGCAGGCGCGTGGCTATGCGGTCGATCGGCGCTCGGACGTGTTCTCGCTGGGCATCGTGCTGTGGGAGACGCTGACGCTGAAGCGGCTGTTCTCGCGCGGCAACGACCTCGACACCTACCGCGCGCTGCTGGAGGCGCAGGTGCCGCGGGCGACCCAGCTGCGCAGCGACGTCTTCCCGGAGCTCGACGACGTGCTGGCCTATGCGCTGGCGCGCGAGCCCGACGGCCGCTTCGCCACCGCGCGCGCCTTCGGCCAGGCGGTCACCCACGCCATCTCGCGCCACGGCGGCCTGATCTCGAACGCCCTGGTCGGCGAGCCGATCCGGCAGCATTTCGGCGACCAGCTGGCGGCGCGCAAGAAGCTGGCGGCGCGGCGCATGACGATGCCGCCGCAGGGGCCGCCCGGCAAGTCGACCAACCCGGGGCTGCGCCGCATCGAGGACATCCAGATCCCCGGCATCGGCGTGGTGCCGACCGCGACGCCGCCGCCGCGCGCGCCGTCGCCGTCGGGGCCCGAGGCGGTGGTCGGCCCGGGCGGGCTGATCGAGCCGTTCATGCCGGGCCGGGTCTCGAGCGAGCAGGTGGCCGCGCGGCCCAGCTCGGGCGAGCGGCCGGCGGTGGCGTCGACGATGCCGGGCTACATGAGCGCGCGCTCGGGGCCTGACGAAGAGTCGACGGCGATGGTGCGTGGTCCGGTGGATCGTGGCCACGGCCCGGGCGGCAGTGCGGGTGCAGGCGCAGGTGCAGGTGCAGGCAGCCCGGCCGATCGCGGCGTCATCATCGAACAGGGCCAGCACGCCGAGGCCGACGACATCACCAAGCCGCCGATGCCGCTGCCGACGCTGCCCAAGCCTGCGCAGGCAGGCCTGACCAAGACGCAGAAGATCGTTGCAGGTGTGGTGGTTGCGCTGCTGCTCGCTGGTGTGGTTGCGGCGATGCTCTCGAACTGAACCCAGCTGTCGGGGACATCGCTGTGAGGTTGTCGTATCAGGATGGGCGTTTCCGACGCTGATTGACTGAACTCCGAACCGGGGGATACATTCGCGCCATGGCGACCAAACGCTGCGTCAATTGCGGCAAGGACATTCCGCAGAGCTCGTCTCACTGTGTCTTCTGCGGGGCCAAGCAGCCTGAGGCCGGTGGGCCGGGCGGGGCGGCCGAGAAGAAGACCATCATGGGTTACAGCGTTGCGGATCTCCTGCCGCCCGGCACCAAGCTGCCGGGCCAGGGTGGACCGGCGCCGGGCCAGCCCATGGGTGGTGGCATGCCGCAGCAGCCGGGCTATCCGCCGCCCCAGCAGCAGGGTGGCTACCCGCAGCAGGGTGGCTACCCGCAGGGTGTCGGCCAGCCGATGCCGCCGCCGCAGCAGCCGCCGCCGAACGCCGAGGCGCGCACGCTGTTCGTGGCGCCGCCGCCGGGCGCGCCGCCGCCGCAGCAGATGGGTGGTGGCTTCCCGGGTCAGCCTCAGATGCCGCAGATGGGTGGCGGCTTCCCGGGTCAGCCTCAGATGCCGCAGATGCCGCAGATGCCGAGCGCGCCGCAGATGCCGCAGATGGGTGGCGGCTTCCCGGGCCAGCCCCAGATGCCCCAGATGGGGTCGATGCCGCAGATGCCGCAGGCGCCGCAGTTCCCGGGCGCGCCCCAGATGGGTGGCGGCTTCCCGGGTCAGCCGCAGATGCCTTCGATGCCCCAGATGCCGCAGATGGGTGGCGGCTTCCCGGGTCAGCCGCAGATGCCGCAGATGCCGCAGATGGGCGGCGGTGGCTTCCCGGGTCAGCCCCAGATGGGCGGCTTCCCAGGGCAGCCGCAGATGGGCGGCATGCCGCAGCAGCCGCAGATGCCGGGCAAGGGCGCCATCGCCGGCCAGGTCGCCGGCGGCGTGATGGGCGGCATGATGGGCGGTGCCCTCGGCGGCATTGGTGGCATGTTCGGCAAGAAGAAGGGCGCCCAGGCCGGCGCGGGCGGTGCGTCCTCGGCCGAAGAGGTCGAGGAGGGCTGGACCGACCACATCAAGATCTTCTGCTTCGTGTTCGCCGGCCTCGGCATCGCCTGGTTCGGTTCGCAGCTGATGCTGTCGGCCTATGACAACCCGGTCGAGAACTTCAAGGCCATCCTCAAGTTCCCGATGGCGCTCAAGCTGTTCTTCTTCGCGGTGCCGATCATGGGCATCCTGTGCGGCCTGGTCGGCTGGCTGCCGATGAACAACACCATCCGGGCCGGCGCACAGCTGGCCACGGGCCTGGTCCTGACCGCGCTGCTGCTGGCGCAGCCGGGTGGCGAGGGTGGCGCGCAGGGCATGCTGGGCGGTGGCTGGGTGCGCTACGCCATGCTGATCGGCTTCTTCGCTGCAGGTGCGGGCCTCTGGGTGCGCGGCCACAGCGGTGAAGAGAACAACATGGTCGCCAAGATCATGGCGGCCGGCGGCGGCGCGCTGCTGGCGGCGGCCTTCCTGGTCCCGGTGCACGGCAAGATCCCGCTCGTCATCATGATGCAGTACATCGGCAAGGTCCCGACCGAGATGAAGATCGTCTTCCTGATGTCGATCCTGCTGTTCGTGCTGGCCGCGGCCGCCATCGCCTCGTTCTTCGTGCCGGGCCTCGCCAAGCTGGGCAAGTTCCACAGCTACGCCATCACCTTCTGGTGGGCCGCCACGGTGGCCTTCGTGACCGCGCTCGACGTCTTCAGCGATCGCTGGGTCGGCACCTGGAAGGGCCGCCTCAACAAGATCATCGAGCTGTCGGCGCCGTCCACGCTGTGCATCGGCGGCGCGGTGTTCGGCATCGCGTACTTCGTGCACAAGTTCCTCGGCGCGCACAACCAGCAGCAAGGCTGAGGTCGCTCGCTCCCCCTCCGTCACCTCGCTGATCTCCAGCTCTCCGCGGCGAGCGGTCTCGTCGCCGCGGACGGGCTGCTCTGGATCGTCGCCGACGACGAGCATCACCTCGCCACCTTCAGCCCCGACGGCACGCCAGCGTTCACGCTGACGCTGCTGCCTGGCGTCTTGCCCGACGAGCACCAGGCGCGCAAGCGGGCCAAGCCCGATCTGGAGTGGCTGGCGGCGCTGCCCGGCGGGCGGCTGCTCAGCATCGGGTCGGGGTCGCGGCCGTCGCGCACGCGCGGTGCGCTGGTCGACCGCGCCACGCGGGCGGTCACGCCGGTCGACGCCGCGCCGCTGTATGCCGCGCTGGCGCGCGAGCTCCCCGAGTTGAACCTGGAGGGCGCCGCCATCACGGGCGCACATCTCAGGCTGCTGCAGCGCGGCAACGGGCCCAGCGGGGTCAACGCGGTGGTCGATCTGGCGCTGGCCGGCGTGCTGGAGGCGCTGGCCGCGGGGCGCGTGCTGGGGGCCGAGCTGCTGGAGCGTGTGACCCGGGTCGAGGTCGGCAGCCTGCCCGGCGGCGAGCGCCTCGACTTCACCGACTGCTCGCCGCTGCCCGATGGCCGCCTGGTCTTCACCTGCGCGGCCGAGGCCGGCGCCAGCACCTATGACGACGGCCCGTGCGCCGGCGCCGCGGTCGGCATCCTGGAGGCCGACGCCCGGGTCAGCGCGCTGTGGCCGGTCAGCGTCGCCGCCGGGCCGCTGCCCAAGCTGGAGGGCGTCCACGTCGGGGCCGATGGTCGCGCCCTGCTGCTGGTCGCCGATGGTGATCAGCGCGGGCGACCGGCTCCGCTGTATGCTGGTGACCTGCCATGAAGCGCACCTTCGCCATCGGCGACATCCATGGAGACGCCGGCGCCCTGGACGAGGTCATGGCGCGCATGCCCAAGCTGACCGCCGACGACACCATCGTCTTCCTGGGCGACTACATCGATCGCGGGCCCGACTCGCGCGGCGTCATCGAGCGTGTGGCCGCGCTGCCCAAGCAGACGCAGGCCGCCGTGGTCACGCTGCGCGGCAACCACGAGGACGCCTGGCTGCGCTGCCTGGAGGATCCCGACGCCGCGATGGCCTTCCTGCTGCCGCCCGGCAATGGCTGCGGGCAGATGTTCCGCTCGGTGATGGGCCGGCCGCGCCTCAAGGAGGACGACGAGCTCGGGCAGGAGGAGCTGTCCGAGATGCTCGACGTGCGGCGCTGGTTCCCGTCACCGCTGGCGGACTGGCTGCGCGAGCTGCCGCACTGGTACGAGGACGACCACGCCATCTACGTGCACGCCGGCCTCGACGGCGAAGGTCACGAGTGGAAGCACCCGCGCGACTCGCGCCTGAAACCGCTGCTGTGGATGCGCGAGCCGGACTTCTACGCCAACTACAAGGGCAAGCGCGTGGTCTTCGGCCACACCTCGGTCAAGGATCTGCCGCGCGACCACGAGAGCCCCGAGGCGCGCGAGCACGGCGACGCCTACGACGTGTGGTGGCGCGGCGACCTGTGCGGCATCGACACCGGCTGCGGCAAGGGCGGCCACCTGTCGGTGCTCGAGCTGCCGTCGCTGCGGATCTACGAGTCGCGCTAGCCGCGGGGCTGGCAGTGGCTAGAGGACGATCTGCAGCTTGCGGCGGTAGTCGCGGGTCAGGTCGCTGTCGGGGCCGAGGCCGTCGAACAGGGCCAGCATGGCCAGGCGCGCGGCGTCGGCCTTGAACTTGCGGCTGCGGGTGACGATCTCGAGGAACTGCTCCAGCGCGCCGGCGTGGTCACCGCGCGAGGCCAGCGCGCAGCCAAGGGCCCAGCGCGCCTCCAGATCGGCCTCGTTGACGGCCAGCGCGGCGCGCGCCTTGGCCTCGCCGCCGTAGGCGTTGGCGTCGGCCAGCAGCTGCACGCGGCGGCGCAGCGACTCGACCTTGCTGGGGTCGCTGCGCTCGGCGCGGTCGAGCAGCGGGCCGAGCTCGTCGGTCTCGCCGCGCTCCAGCAGGGCGCCGGCCAGCAGCAGCGCGGCGCGCGCGGCCACCTCGGTCTCGACCGCGGCGTCGGCCAGGAGCTGGCGGAAGGTGGCGATGGCGATGTCGGCCTTGCCCTCGGCCAGCGCCTTCTCGGCGGCGGCCAGCGCGGCCGCGGCGCGGGACGGCACCAGGGCGTCCAGCCACTGCTTGATGAAGCGGGCGTCGCGCGCGCCGACGAACTGCGCCGCGCGCTTGCCGTTCACGAACGCGACCACCAGCGGGATGCTCTGTGCGCCGAGCTGCGCGGCCACCAGCGGGTTGTCGTCGACGTTCAGGCTGGCCAGCTCGACGCTGCCGCCGCGCGCCGTGACCTCGGCCTGCAGGACGGGGCCCAGCATCTTGCAGGGGCCGCACCAGGGCGCCCACAGGTCGACCACCACGGGGACCTCGTGCGACCGGTCCACGACCTTGGTCTCGAACTCGCGGTCGGTGACGTCGAAGACGAATGAAGGATCGGTGGCGCTCACGCCAGCGATCTAACCGCGGGGCGGGCGCAGCGCAAGCGCTTGTTGGCCGGCTACTGCGTCACGCAGCGCTCGTTGGACGGCGCCGAGGCCTGGCCGCCGAGCGTGCACGTGAGGGTGTAGCAGTAGGTGCCGTTGTCGTGGCCGGGCATGTCCTCGGCGCTGGTGGTGGTGCCGGGCAGGGTCTGCGCCACTGCATACGCGCCGAGGTCCTTGCGCCGGTTGATGGCCACGGTGGTGCAGGTCGCGGCGGGGTTCTGCCAGGTCAGGGCCATGGTGCCGTGCACCACCAGGGTGGCGCTGACCAGGACGGGCGCTGCCACCGTGGTGGCGCCGTCGCTGCTGCCGCCGCCGTCGGCCAGGATGGCGGCGTCGGCGCCGAGGTTGCCGGCGTCGGCCCCGTGGTGGTGCTCCTCGGCGTCGCTACAGCCGAGAGCCAGACCGAAAAGGGCCAGGACCAGCAGTCGAATCGTCATGTCAGCTTCTCCATTGCTCAGGGCGTGCCGTCGCGGAACAGCCCGCGCAGGTACGCCACCAGGGCCCAGCCGTCCGCCTCGGACAGCGCGTCGGCGTAGGACGGCATGGGGGTGCCGTCGAGGCCGGTGTGCAGCACGCGAAACAGATCGGCGGGGGTGCTGCCGGCCTTGAGCTTCCAGCCCCGGGTCAGATCGAAGGGGTAGGTGCGGCGCCGGCTGTCGTCGACCAGGGTGCGCGCCTTGATGCCGTCGCCGCGGCCGTCGGGGCCGTGGCACTCGCCGCACATCATCTGCTGGTAGACCAGCTCGCCATGGGCGCGCAGCGCCTCGGTCATGGCCGGCGGCTCGGGGGCCGGCAGCGGTGGCGGCGCCGGCTTGCGCGCGAAGCGGGGTGACAGCGACTTGATGTGGTAGACGAGCTGCCAGCGGTCGGCGGCGGACAGGCCCGACCAGGCGAACATCGCGGTGCCCGGGATGCCGCGGGTCAGGGTGCGGAAGAGATCGTCGTCGCTGGGCAGCGCGCCGCTGGCGGTCGAGCGCAGCTTGTAGACGCCGCGGGTGAGATCGCGGGGGCGCGGCTCGAGCTCGCGGGCGATGGAGCCGTCGCCGCGCCCGCCGGTGCCGTGGCAGATGGCGCAGCGCTGCTTGTAGAGCTTGGCGCCGCGCGCGGGGTTGGCGGCGGGGCGGGGCGCGCTGGGCGGCGGTTCGGGTGTCGCGGGGGCCGCGGACGGAGTTGGAGCTGGAGTTGGAGCTGGAGTTGGAGTTGGAGTTGGAGTTGGAGTTGGAGTTGGAGTTGGAGTTGGAGTTGGAGTTGGCGGTGGAGTCGAAGACGGGGACGGAGCCGCTGGAGCTGGCTCGTCGGCGCGCGCGGGTGCCGTCGCGAGGCCGAGCAGCACCAGCACGGCCAGCGTGCGCGTCAGCTCAGTGCACATGACCACCTCCCGAGGGCGACGGTGCCGGCGCCGCGCCGGTCTGGGGATCGCGGGCGTCACCGACCAGCAGCGCGGGCGCCTGCACTCCCTGGCTGAAGGTGCCCAGCCGGACCGCCGCGGTGCGCACCGCCCCCAGCGAGCGGTCGCCGACGTTGCCCGAGCTGAACGACAGGTGCCATGCGCCCTCCGACGCGTTCCACGCCATCACCCCGGCGACGACATGCTCCAGCGTGCTGCCCTCCAGCGCATCCCGGTCCGACGCCGCGAAGCCCAGGGTGACGATGAGCTGCTGGTCCAGCCCGGGGTCGGGCAGGCCACGCGCCTCGACGCTGCCGCTGTCGGCATGGACGTCGATGGCCACCGCCCCGGTGCCGCCCGCGGCCACCGGCTCCAGCGCGAAGGCCATCGAGCGCACTCCGATGTCCTCGTGCTGGCACGCCCCCAGCGCCAGCACCCACAGCAGCACCAGCCGTCGCAGCCCGCGCGCCCTCAAAACGCCACCTCGAGCAGCGCGCTGGCCGTGAACTGCTCGGCATGTTGCAGGTCGCCGCGCACCACCACGGTGCCGAGCACGTTGCTGGCGACCACGTGTGACGCATGCGCCGCCAGCTGGCTGCGCTCGAGGTCGTGGTCATCGGGCGACAGGTTGGCGTCCAGCGCCAGCCCGGCCACCATGTGGCGGCTGACGCCCCAGATCAGCTCGGCGCGCACCGTGGTCAGGTCGACCGCGCCGCCGGCCGGGGTCGGATCGTCATGGCGCGAGAAGAAGCCGCGCGCCATCGCGGTCACCGGCCCGAGGTCGAGCTCGACGTCGCCGCCGGCCAGCCAGAAGTCGTCGCGATGGTCGATGGTGATGCCGCCGACCTGGCTGACCAGCGACGCGCGCCCCAGGTAGCCCAGCACGCCGACCTCCAGCTCGTGCGGCGTGTCCAGGAAGAAGGTCCACGACACCCGGCCGAACACGTCCTTCCACTGGTCGGGATCCTTGCCCACCCCCGGCGGCCCCGAAACCAGCGCGACCTCGTAGCCGAAGCGTCCCCAGCCCGGGCGCCCGTACACCGCCAGCCCCAGCGTGCTGTCATCCAGCACGAACGGATTCGCCCCCACCGCGACCCCCAGCGTGGTGCCCGGCGCCAGGCTGCGGTGTGCCGGCCGCTGCCCATCGAGCAGCAGCAGGAGGCCCGCCTTCACATTGACCGCCCCCGCCCCCAGCGCGCGTGCCCCCAGGTTGTGCAGCCCGAGCCGGGCCTGGTGCAGCAGAGGGCTCGGCGCCGCGTTCCAGCTGAAGAAGAACGACACGTCGCGCGCCACCGAGCCGCCGCCGGCCAGGCTGGCCGAGACCCGGCTGTCGTACACCGGGGCGTGCTCGCCGCTGCTGCGGTCGAAGTCGGCCACCGCCTGCGCGCGCACGCTGAGCGGCAGCTCGCGGAACACGGTCAGCCGCTCGGCGATCGTCCCCGGCTCCAGCATGCGCCGCGCCCGCGCCGGATCCTCGGCGCCATCAGGCAGCTGGTAGCCGTTCAGCATGAAGCGGGTGCCGAACGCGTTCAGGCGCGGGTAGTGGTACTGGTGGCAGGTCCGGCACGACACCTCGTAGCGCCGCGCGAACGCCGGCACCGCGCCAGCCACGCCCGCCGGCAGCACCACGGCCGCCAAGCCCAGCAGTCCAGCCAGCCGACGCACCCAGGACATGCGCGCACCCTAGGCGCACGCATGGTGCCCTTCTTGACGGCCGTCAACGATGTCGGGGGAGATGGAGCTGGGAGCTACTGGCGCAGGATCGCCGTCGCGGCGACGAAGCGGTCGGTGCGCGCCTGGACGACCTTGCGCGCCCCCATCTTCTTGACGTGGCCCTGCAGCTTGCTGATGCGGGTGGACGCCTTGGGGTGGGTCGAGTAGAAGCCGCCACCCGACTTGGTGCTCTCGTTCTTCTGCATCGACTCCAGGTAGCGCACGAAGGCGGCGGGGTCGTAGCCGGCGCGCAGCATCAGGTTGATGCCGACCTTGTCGGCGTCGAACTCCGACTCCTGCGAGTAGCCCTTCACCGTCATGCCCGTGATCATGTCGTCCATCGAGCCACCGAAGGCCTCGGTCAGCTTGGTCTGCTGGCCGTCCTGGCCCTCGACCTTGACGGTGTCGAGCGCGCTCTTGGTCAGGCCCGCGAAGCGCGCCGACTTGATGGTGCCCAGCGCGTGGCCACGCACCACGTGGCCGATCTCGTGGGCCAGGATGGCGGCCAGCTCGTCCTCGGTCTTGGCCAGCTTGACCGCGCCCGAGGTCACCAGGATGAAGCCGCCCGGGGCCGCGAAGGCGTTGATCTCGTCGGGCGCGTCCAGCACCACGAAGTGGAAGCCCGCGATCGGCGTCGGCCGGTCACCCTTGCGCGGCACCTCGATGGCCTTGGCGGCCAGGATGTTGCCGACGCGGCTGACATACTCGGTCAGCCCCTCGAGCCGGCCGGCCAGGATGGCCTCCTTGTCGAGGTAGGCGTAGTTGTACTTGGCCATGATGTTGGTCGCGACCGAGCGCCCGACGTAGTACTCGTTCTCGGGCGTCAGGTCCTCGTTGGCGCTGATGATGGCGCCCAGGCCGGGCACCTTCTTCAGGGCCGCGCAGCCCATCACCGTGCTGCCCGCCACCACCGCCGCCAGCGCCACGCGCGCCGCCAGCCGGGTCCGCGTCCGCACCGGCGCCCTCACTGGGCACCCGCCAGACGGCCGTCATTGACGAAGGCCTGCAGCTGCTCGACGTCGACCGCGGTCTTCTCCAGCGCGTCCACGTGGCTGAAGTCGAGGTTGGGGTTGGCCTGGCGGTACTCCTTCTCGGTCTCGGGCGTGAAGCCACGACCGGCCAGCTCGACCTCCTTGTCGCTGGCGCCGCCCGAGCTCTGCCCGGCGGCGGAGCTGACCTTGATGACGCTCTCGGAGACGTTCGACTTGTGCAGCCAGCCCGCGACCGGCGCCGAGACCTGATACCAGTCGCCCTTGGCGGCCACGAAGGTCAGCGCGTCACCGCGCGAGACCGGGCCGGCCGCGGCGCCGATGAACTGCGGGTTCTTCATGATCTTGGCGCTCATGACCCGCACGTAGATCTTCGAGTTCTTCTTGGGCGCGGCACCGGCGCCGCTGCCCAGCGCCAGGCCTGCCACCAGGGTCGCCCCCAGAATCCACTTCATACGCATGTCTATTTCTCCTTCATGTGCCAGACGCCGTCCCAGTCCTTGGACGGCGGTTCGGCCAGGAAATGCCTGCACCGTTCGATATACATCTTTGACGGCCCGTCCTCGGGCCGGATGACCAGGGCCTTCTCGAAGTCCGCGATGGCGTCGCTGAAGCGCTGCGCGCGGTACTTCAGCAGGCCCTCCTCGTAGATCTTGATGGCCCGCAGCGTGTCGGCGTCGGTCTTGCCGGTCTCCGCGAGGACCTCGTACACCTTGACCGGCTTGTCCTTGCCCTTGACGGTCATGTAGTCGAGCTCCCGCGTGTCCACGACATTCATCACCTGACCATAGGTGAACTCGCTGATCATCAAGTACGTTCCGTAGGGCTTGTTCGCTCCCTCGAGCCGGCTGGCAAGATTCACCATGTCGCCCATCACGGTGTAGTTGAACTTGTGCTTGGAGCCCATGTTGCCAACAACTGCCGTCCCAGAGTTGATGCCCGCGCGGGCGTGAACCACGTGGCCGTACTCGGCCTTCCACTTGCCGCGCATCTCGTCGCATTTGGCGCGCATCTTGATGGCGCACAGCACCGCGGCCTTGGCGTGGTCGGGGCGCGGCAGCGGGGCGCCCCAGAACGCCATCACGGCGTCGCCGATGTACTTGTCGACCACGCCGCCGCTGGCCAGCACGATGTCGGTCATCTCGGTCAGGTACTCGTTGAGCAGCGCGACCAGGCGCTCGGGCTCGAGGCCCTCGCTGATGGTGGTGAAGCCGGCGATGTCCGAGAAGTAGACCGACATCTCGCGCCGGTCACCCCACTCCAGCGACAGGTGCTCGGGGTGGGCGATGAGCTCGCGCACCAGCTCGGGTGAGGTGTAGCGGCCCAGCGCCTCCTGCACGAAGCGCTTGCTGCGGCGCTCGATCGCCGAGGTCACCAGGATGGCCACGAAGGTCGCGCCGATGCCGCCGAAGGCCGGCACCGTGACCCCGATCCAGGTCCCGCTGGAGTCGTACAGATAGCTGGCCAGGTACCAGTAGCCGCCCAGCACCACGCCGGTGACCGCGATGACCGCGAGCAGCGCCAGCGCGGGGTGCTTGACCGCGCTCCAGATCAGCACCACGGCCATGGCCAGCAGCAGCGACAGGTTGAAGGCGATGATGGCGTCGACCCACGGCTTGGTGCGGGTCACGAACATGCCGCTCTCGAGGTTGTCGAGCGCCTGGGCGTTGATCTCGGCGCCGAGGTGCACCTGCGACACCGGGCTGACCCGGATGTCGCGCAGCGCCTGGGCGGTGGCCGAGATGAAGACGTACTTGCCGGTGAAGACCTCGAGCGGCACCACCGGCGGCTTGCCCTCGGACATCAGCGCGAACGAGCGCAGCACCTCGTAGGCGGGCACGTGCTTGTACAGGCGCGCGCCGTGGTAGCGGATGCCGGCCTGGCCGCTGGGATCCAGCGGCACACGGCGGGTGCCCAGGACCAGCTCGCTGCCCTCGAACTTCGGTTTCACGGTGGGGTGCGCGATCTGGTAGGCGGCCAGCGCCAGCGACGGGTAGTAGCGCCCGTTGTACTCGGTCAGGTAGGCGTGGCGGCGCATGATGCCGTCGGCCTCGGGGGTCTGCGTGATGACGCCGAGGTGCGCGGGCGCGCCGGCCAGCACCGACAGCGGCGGGTTCATCGAGCTGCGCGACGGCGTGTTGTGGCGGCTGGCGATGATCCAGCCGTCACGCTCGGCGACGATCTGCTCGGCGGTGTACTCGAAGGGCAGGTCGGCGGCGGCCATCTCGCGGATGACCGGCGCGGGCGGCGGCACCGGCTCGGGCTCGGGCGCCGGCTCGGCGCCGTCGGGGACCGGCGCGGGGGCCGGCGCGGGCGGCGGTGCCGGTGGGGCGAACAGATCCGCCAGCGCGCCGTCGCCGGGCGTCGACACCGTGGTCCAGCGCGCCATGAACGACTCGCGCGGCAGGCCGCCATAGCTGACGGTGAAGGTCTTGTCGGGGTTCTCGCGCACGAAGACGCGGAAGTTCCAGGCCAGCAGCCGCAGCGCGGCGGCGACCGCGGCCTTGCGCTCCGGGTAGGCGGGCAGGTCGGCGATCATGCCGGCGGCGGTCGCGGCCGGGCGCGGCTCGCGGCTCAGGGCCAGGCCGAACACCGAGCGGCCGTTGGCCTGCAGCTCCCTGGCGAACTCCTCGGCGTCGTTGACGCTGTAGCCGCCGCGATCCTGGAAGATCCAGTCGAACACCACCGCCTTGGCGTGGGCCTCGGTGAGGACATGGGTCAGGTAGCCATAGACCGAGCGCGGCCACGGCCAGCTGACACCCTCGAAGTTGGTCTCGACGTTCTTGATGTCGTCATCGGAGATGTCGATGACGACGATCTGCTGCGAGGCGTCCTCGCGGTGCGCCGCCGCGCGCGCGCGCTGGTCGTAGGTCCACCACTCGCCGCGCTCCAGCGCGCTGGGGCGCAGGAAGGCCAGCAGCGCCGCCGCCAGGCCGATGCCCAGGCCGACGAAGGCCCCGACCAGGAGCTTGCGAATCCGTGCCGAAAGGCGGCCCCACATGGCGCGAACTTAACATGGCGCCCGCGCGGGCGGCGGCTACAGCGCCTTGCGGTAAAGGCCGTAGCGGCGCGTCATCTGGTGCGCCCAGCCCATCTTGACCGAGTGGTTGTCCTCGCGCATCAGGGCGCCGATGGTGCCGGCATAGCGCGGCAGTCCGCGCGCGAAGGTGCCATAGGCCAGGGCGTTGGCGATCCCGCGCGAGCGATGCTCGCGTGCGACGCCCAGCGTCTTCAGGATCTGCAGCACCGGGCCGCGCGCGGCCAGCAGCGGGAAGTGCTCGGCGAACGACAGCTTGCTGGCGGCCACGCGCGCCGCGCCGGCGCCTTGCACCATCAGGGGGCCGTAGTGTGGATACACGATGAAGACGCCCGCGATGCTGCCGTCGGGCGCCCAGCAGATGGTGCTGGCATCGGGATCGAAGCGCGCCGCGAAGTCGGCCCCGCACAGGGCGTCGAAGGCTGGGCGCGAGATCGGCGTGTAGGCGAAGTTGCCCGCGAAGATCTGGTCGACCAGCGGGAACAGCCGGTCGGCCTCGGCCAGCCACAGCGCCGGGGTCAGCGTCTCGATGCGGTAGCCCGCGGCCAGCGCGGCGTCATGGCCGGGGCGCTCGTGGGCCATGGTGTGCTCGCGGGCGTCGGCGTCGGCATGACCCGACATGTAGCGCCGCACCACGGTGAAGCCCAGCGCCTCCAGGCGCGCCGGCGTGCCTGCGCGCGTCCACGGCTCGCCATGGAAGGGCAGGGCGCCGGGCTCGGCCTCGAGCAGCACGCGGTAGCGCAGCGCGGTGGCGAAGTCGATCGGTCCGTACAGCTCGGTGGCGCCCTGGGTGCGCGCCCAGGTCTCGACCGCGGCCAGCACGGCGCGGTCGGCGTCGGGGTCGCCGATGCCCTCGAAATAGCCGAAAAATGCGGCCTGCGCGCCCTCGACCGGCTGCGGACCGAAGAACCCCGCCATGCGCGCGCGCCCGGGGACGCACGCGGTCAGCGCGCGCCCGACGCGAAACCAGGGGTTGCCGGCGGAGAACGCCCCGGCCACCTCGGCCGGCACCTCGGGCACCCAGGTCGGGTCGTCACCCCAGCTGAGCGGCGCCACCTCGACGAAGCCGTCGGCCAGGCCGCCGCCCGGGCCACCTGGGCGCGTCGCGACCTTCACGGCAGCCGCTCGACCACGCCGGTACCGCCGTCGAGGCGCACGCGCTCGCCATCGTGCACCCGGCGCAACAGGTCGGGCACGCCGACCACCGCCGGGATGCCCAGCTCGCGCGCGACGACCGCCGAGTGCGACAGCGTGCTGCCGCGCTCGACCAGGATGCCGCTGGCGGTGGGGAACAGCGGCGCCCAGCCGGGATCGGTGCGCAGCGTGCACAGGATCTTGCCGGTCAGGTTGAGCTCGTCCCTGGGCGACATGATGACGCGCAGCGGGGCCTCGACGATGCCCGGATAGCAGCCGGTGCCGCGCAGGGTGCGGGCATCGAGGTCGGCCGGCGCCGCGGCCGACGGCGGCGTGACCAGGGCGTTGCCGTGATAGACCGCGCCCACGGTCTCGAAGTGGTTGGGCATGTCGTCGCCCTCGTAGCCGGCGAACTCGGCCTTGCGCGCGCGCGCCAGCGCCGCCAGGTCGGCCGACACCGCGCGCCCGTCGAGGTAGTCGTACAGCTCCTCCAGGGCCAGGTAGAAGACGTCGCGCGGGGCGTCGAGCCGCCCGGCCTCGTGCAGGCGCGCGCCCACGGCCAGGAAGATGTCGCGATACAGGCCGAAGCCGCGGGTGCGCGCCAGCCGCATGTTCTCGCGCCACTTCACCGCGCGGCGAGCATCGCCCAGGATGCCGCCCAGGCGCAGCCGGTCGCGCCAGGGCAGGGCGGCGCGCACCGCGGCCTCGGCGGCGGCGCGCTGCTGCTTCTCCTTGGCCATCAGCCGGTCGGGATCGAGGTCGGGCCGCTCCAGGTAGCCGCGCAGCACGTGGATGAGGAACGTCGGATCCTCGCGCAGCGACACCGTCTCCAGCTTGAGCTCGCCCATGCAGCGATCGCCGTAGCGGTCGATGTAGCGCGCGAACTCGGCCGCGAACCACGGCACCAGCACCAGCTTGCCCAGGGCCTGGTTGGCGCTGCCCTCGCGCAGCGCCGCCGCGGTGGCCGCCTCGCCGCGGGCGCGCTTGGCCATGCGCATCAGCATGCGCGTCGGCTCGGTCGACTCGATGCCCTCCTCGCCCGACATCAGGTGGCCCATCAGCGCGGCGCTGTCGGGCAGGCCGGTCTTGTCGACCAGGCGGCGCAGCTTGCCCGACGCCATCATGACGAAGAAGTCGTTCACGATCGGCGTGTGCCAGTCGGCCATGACCTCGTCACGCAGCCGGGTCGCCACGCCCATCAGCTCGACGAACGACGCGGTCTGGAACGACTTGCGATCGATCGCGCCCGTGCGCGCGTCGAAGTTGGCCAGGAAGGCGGCGACGTCCTTGTCGAGCTTGCGGAACAGCCACATCAGCTTGAGCAGCGTGCGCACCAGGCGCGGCGCGCGGCGCGCCTTGTCGAGCCAGCCCAGCTCCAGCCCCTCGACGAAGTCGACCGGGACGTCGAGCCCCATCATGCGCTCCATGTCGTGCTTGTTCTTGCCGAAGCCCGGCAAGATGAGCAGCATGCGGTACCAGTTGTTGATGTTGTAGTAGACCCGCCCGCGCACCAGGCCGAGCATGTTCTTGAGGATGGGCCGCCGCGGCGCGATCTCCGACTCCGGCATGTCGAGGATGTGCAAGAGCTGCTCGTACACGCTGGCGTAGGCGGCGCGCGCGAACGAGAAGGTCAGCGGCGTGGTGACCCCGCAGTAGCTCTCCTGGATGTTGGAGTTGTTCCACACCACGCGCGGGCCGCTCTCGGTCTGCCCGGCGCGCGCCGGCGGCAGCGAGGTGATGGGGCGCGACTGCAAGAGCAGCAGGCGGTCGCCGTCGAAGGTCCACTCCAGATCCTGCGGCGCGCCGAAGGCGTTGGCGACGCGCACACCTTCGCGGGCGACCGCGGCGACCTCGGCCACGGTCAGGCAGCGCACCCGGCGGCGCGCCTCTTCGACCGGCTGTTCCACGGTGCCGACGCCGCTCGGGCCGCGCACGACCTCGACGTCCTTGTCGGCCACGCGCGCCTCCAGCTCGGCGCCGTCGTGGCTGGCGGTGAACTCGTCGGTGTTGCAGGCGCCGCCCACGATGCCCTCGCCCTGGCCCCACGCCGCGGTCACCAGCACGTGATCGCGCCGCCCGCTGACCGGGTGCGCGGTGAACATCACGCCCGAGACCCGGCCCGCGATCATGCGCTGGACGACCACGCCGACGCGCGGCTGGCCGCCGAGGCCCGCGCGCTCGCGATAGGCGCGCGCGCGCTCCGAGAACGCCGAGGCCCAGCAGCCCAGCACCGAGCGCACCACCTCGCGCTCGCCGGGCTGGAACAGGAAGGTCTCCAGCTGGCCCGCGAACGAGTGCGACGCCGAGTCCTCGCCCACCATCGAGCTGCGCACCGCGTACGGCCCCGGCCCCAGCGCCGTCAGCGCCTCCTCGATGGCCTCGGCCAGCGCGGGATCCATCAGCGAGGTCTTGATGGCGTCGTGCAAGTCGACCTCGTCGACCCCGGTCAGCGTGGGCTGCCCGAGGTGCGCCACCGCGGCCGCCGCCGGGATGACGAAGAACTCCGGCACCGCCGCGCCCGTCGCCACCAGCCGCGCCAGCCCATAGGCCTTGCCGCCGACCGCGGCCTCGCCCGCCGCCAGCGCCGCCGCCGGCGTCAGCAGGTGCTGGTGCACCCGCGCCGCCGCCACCTCGTCGTCACCACCGGCTTCGATGTCGCTCATACCCAGGTCACACCTCGGGTCACCGCCAGCGCGGCGATGACCAGCACATAGCTCACCAGCAGCGACAGCCCGGCGGCCGCCTCGACGCCCTTGGCCGCCTTGGCCGTCGGCGTGCGCAGAAAGCCCACCGCCGCGATGGCCGGCAGCACCGCCACCGCCGCCGCACCCGCCCACCAGCCGGCGCCCGCGCCCAGTCGCGCGAGCAGCGCCGCCAGCACCCCGGCCTGCCCCGCGGTCAGCACGATGACCGCGATGGGCGCGCCGCGCAGCCCCAGCGAGCGCGTGTACGAGTCGACCGTGGGCCGCTCGTCGGCCGGCGCCTTCAGCTTGCGCGCCACCTCCAGCGCGAAGCCCGACAGCATGCCCAGGCCCGCCAGCCACGCCACCGAGCGCGGCACCCACGCCCACGGCACCGCCGACTGCGCCATCCACACCAGCGCCAGCGGCATCACCAGCATGTGCGAGATCGCGTACAGCACCAGGCGCGGCTTGAGCCAGCTACCGATGAAGAACTCGCGCCCCATCAGCAGGGCCCACGCCATGGTGGCGCCCCAGCACGCCGTGGTGCGGAAGCCGCCGCGATCCAGCAGCACCGACATCGCCAGCTGCAGCGCGATGGCGATGACGCCCAGCACCTTGAGGTGGCCCAGCGTGATGAGGCCGCGCGACAGCACCCGCTGCGGGTGGTTGGCCAGGTCGAGCTCGTAGTCCTTGTGCTCGTCGAACACGCGCAGCATCAGGAAGAAGGCGATCCCCAGCGGTAGGCCGGCGAGGTCGCGCGCGGTGACCGGGATGGCGATGCCCCGCGGCAGCGCCAGCGCGCGCCCGGCCAGGGCCGCGGCGGCATACAGGACGATGGCCAGGATCGAGTGGATGGGCGGGAAACGCTCCTTCGCCCAGGCGCCCAGGCGCGCTAGCAGGGGACTTTCGAGCGTCGTCGTCGCCGTCATTCAACCCCCTCAAACCATGTCTTGCCGCACCGCGTCAACTAGCATATGAGGAGGCATGAGCATGGCACCAAACGGCTACTCTCGGGGAGCCCGTGGCTGAGGAACATTCACACAAGCCGAACCTGTTCGACCGCATGCTGGCGCGGCGCTGGTGGGCGCTGCTCGCGGTGCTGGTGTTCACGGCGGGGCTCGGCGCCTTCGCGACCCGGGTCAAGCCCGACTTCCGCGTCGAGATGCTGTTCCCCGATCACGACCAGCGTCGCATCGACTATGAGCGCTACAAGAAGGCCTTCCCGCTGGAGGACGCGCGCGCCCTGGTCGTCGTCGAGGCGCCCGATCTGTTCACCCCCGCGGGCCTGCGCCGCATCGCCGCGCTGGAGGCCGACCTCGCCAAGCTGCCTGGGGTGTCCGACACCGAGGGGCTGACCACGGTCAACGACGTCGTCGGCGACGACATCGAGCTGCGCCCCGACAAGCTGTTCCCGCGCCCCGACCTGTCGCCCGAGGACATGGCCAAGCAGCGCGCCATCGCCACCGGCGACCCGCTGTTCAAGTGGACGCTGGCCACGCCCGACGGCAAGGCGACGTCGATCCGCGTCACCCTGAAGCCGGCCGCCGCCAAGCTGGAGGTCGAGCGCTCGCGCTTCCTGCACGACGCCCGCAAGCTGCTGGCCCGCCACGCCAAGGTCGCGCGCGAGGCCGGCGTGCAGCAGCGCCTGGTCCTCAACGGCCTGCCGGTCATCCGCTCCGAGTTCAACGAGCTGATCTCGATGGACATGGCGCTGCTGGTGCCGGTCGCGCTGCTGGTCATCCTGATCCTGCTCGGCATCACCTTCCGCCGCGTCGCCGAGGTCGCCGCCGCGCTGGTCACCATCATCTTCGCGGTGATCTGGACCGTGGGCGCCATGGGCGTGATGGGCATCCCGCTGCAGCTGCTGACGCAGATCACGTCGATCGTCGTCATGATCGTGTCGATCTCCGACACCGTGCACATCATCTCGACCTACAAGGAGCGCGTCGCCGCCGGTGACAGCGTGCCGCGCGCCATCGCCGCCGCCTGCCACGACAGCGCCATCCCCTGTCTGCTCACCGAGGTCACCATCGCGGGCGGCTTCCTCGGCCTGCTCTCGGCCGACATGCAGATGATCCAGCAGTTCGGCATGGCGACCGCGGCCGGCATGATCCTGACCTGGGTCGCCAACGTGACGGTGCTGCCGCTGGCGCTGTCGTTCATGAAGCCCGACCGCGCCGCCACCGCGCAGAAGGACGCCGTCGAGTCGGCCAGCGCGCGCATGTTCAAGCGCTTCGTGGCCTGGATCGAGCACACCGTGAAGACGCGCCCGCGCACCATCCTGGGCGTCACCGGCGCGCTGGTGGTGACCGCCGCGGTGGTCGGGACCCTCGGCTACGGCGCCGAGTACTACAGCTAGGCCGACCTGCGCCCGGGGTCGAAGCTGGCGCAGAACCTGCGCTACGTCGAGCAGATGCATGGCGGCACCGTGCCCATGGCGGTCTTCATCGAGCCCGTGAAGCCGGGCGCCGACGCCATGCACGAGCCCGAGGCGCTGGCCCTCATCGACGCCATCGAGCAGCGCCTCGAGCGCGACTTCCCCGACGTCAAGAACGCCGGCTCGATGGCCAGCTTCATGCGCAAGGCGCACCGCCTGTTCGCGGGCGAGGACGAGGCCGCGCGCTCGCCGCTGCCGGGCACCCGGCCGCTGATCGCGCAGGAGCTGATCGGCGTCGACGACTCGCGCAACCTGCGCGACTTCCTGTCGTCGGATCACGGCACCGCGGCGGTGTTCGCCATGCTGCCCGACCACGGCTCGACCCAGGCCACCAAGGTCATCGCGCGCATGGAGGCCGGCTTCCGCGCCGACATGGCCGCGCACCCGAACTACCGCGTCACCCTGACCGGGATCTATGGCATCGCCGACGGGATCTATCGCTCGCTGGTCGGGGGCCTGCTGCGCTCGCTGGCCATCGCGGTGCTGGTGTCGTTCATCATCTTCTGCTTCGTGCTGCGCTCGTGGCGGCTGGCGCTGATCGCGCTGGTGCCCAACCTCTTGCCGCTGATCCTGACCTTCGGGATGATGGGGGCGCTCGACATCGACATCAAGCCGTCCACTGTCTTCCTGTTCTCGATCACGCTGGTCATCGCCGACGACGACACCATCCAGTACCTGTCGCGCTTCCGGCGCCGCTTCCTCGAGCTGCGCGCCGCCGGCCACCCCGATCCGCACGAAGGCGCGGCCTTCGACACCCTGCGCGAGTCGGGCCTGCCCATGTTCGTGACCAGCCTGGCGGTCACGCTGGGCTTCCTGACCCTGCTGCTGTCGCGCTTCGTGGGCCTGGCCAACCTGGGGCTGCTGATCGGCATCTCGCTCTTGACCGCGGTGTTCGCCGACCTGTTCCTGTCGCCGCTGCTGCTGATCAAGCTGAAGCCGAAGATCTGAGGCTCAGCCTGGCGTGCGGCGCAGCCGGATGAAGTCGGTCTCGTCGGCGCTCATGCCCCAGGTCAGGGTGTAGCGGCCGGGCTCCAGGGTGATGACGCCGACGCCGTCGTGCGCGGTGATGGCCTCGGGCGTCGCCGCGCCCGGGAAGGCGCTGTCGAACATGAACAGGCGGCCGTCGGCGAGGTCGAGCTCGGGCACCGGGTAGGGCTTCCAGGCGGTGACCGAGGCGGGATCGCGGCTGGCCTCGTCGATCGACGCCCGCACGATGGTGCCGCCGCCGGCCTCCGCCAGCCACTCGGTGGTGATCTCGCCGTCCAGGATCAGCGCCGGCTTGCCGCCGACCTCCAGCCAGGCGACCCCGCCATAGCCGGTACCCTGGTAGCCCTGCGGCGCGCAGGCGCGATCATAGTCGCACTCGGGGCCGCCGGCCGCGCCCCAGCTCCAGCCCGGCGGCACCGCAGCGCCGACCGGCGGTTCGGTGCCACGCCACGCCGCCGCGGTCTCGGCAGGCACCACGATCACCGGTCCGCCACCCGACACCGTCCAGGGCTGACCGTGCTCGTTCACATTGAGGCCCATGGCTCATGGTACCCGAGCCCGCGGTCGCGCGGTCGTGCGAAGCTGGGGCATGCGCGCCCCCGTGCCCCGCCTCGCCATCCTGCTGGCCGTGCTGACGCTGGGCGGCGCTGGCTGCAAGAAGCAGGCGGCCCAGCCGCGGCGCAAGCCCTACGCCCCGCAGCCGTGCGCGACCGTCTTCCCCAAGGCGCCGCCGACCATCGTGCGCGTCACCGTCACCGTGGAGTCGACGCGCCCCAAGGACCAGCAGTACGACTACCTCGGCGAGGTCCAGCGCTGGCTCGATCGCGAGGTGCTGGGCACCTATGGCGATGGCTTCGTGCGCGGGCCGACCGCGGTGTGCGTGCTGGCCCAGGACGTCGCACTGCCCACGCTGGAGCTGAAGTTCGTCGAGACCGTCAGCCACGCCTTCGGGCCCGAGCCCGAGAAGGTCGCCGCCGATGTCGATGCCACCCTGACCGTGCGCGACGCCGCCGGCAAGCTGGTGCTGACGCTGCCCCTGATCCCGCAGCGCCCCGACGCGCTGTGGCAGTCGCGCGAGGCCTCCATCTACGGTGGGGTCATCAGCATGCAGCTGGTCGGCGACGCCTTCGATGTCGTCGAGCCGGCCACCGCGGTCGCGCTGGGTGACGGCAGCCAGCTCGGGGCGCTGGCGCTGGAGACCGTCGGCTACGGCGCCACCCACGACTCGACGCCGCTGGCGGCGCTGCTCGACGGTCGCGGCGACGAGCTCGACTCGGCGGGGCGGGCCGCCCGTGCGGTCGACCGCCGCAAGTTCGCCGACGCCGCCGCGCTGGGCGCCGCCGCGGTGCCCGCGCTGATGGAGCTCATCGACGGCCCCTGGGTCCACCATGCCCCCGACGACCAGCTGCGGGCCGCCGTGGCCGCGCTGGCGTCGATCCCCGGTCCCGAGGCCGACGAGGCGCTGAACGAGCTGGCCACCGCGTCGCCCTACGCGCGCGGTCGCGTCGCCGAGCTGGTCCTGGCGGCGCGCCCCCGTGGCGACGCCGGCGTGCCCTGAAGCACTTGAATTCAGGGGGGATCTCCGCGACCCTTTCGACGTAAGAGGGACCATGGGTGACCACGATCGCCAGGCACAGAACAACTCGGCCGCGCCTCCGCCGCAGCCAGCCCCGCCCGCGCCGATGCCAGCCGATGCACCCCTCTTCCAGGGCCCCGGGGTCGCCGAGCTGGGGCGACTGCTGGCGCAGCACAACCCACCCGCGGTGATGGACGTGGTCGGCCTGCTGCGCCGCCATCCCCACGACCGTGACGCGATCTATGCCGTGCTGCGGCGCGAGTGCCCCAGCATCGTCGGCCAGGTCGTGGTGCAGGACACCATGCTGAACCCGGGCGCCGTCGGTGCCCTGGCGCCACGCGCGATCCAGCCCGCCGTCCCCGGCGCGCCCGGCCTGCCTGGCCTCGCCGGCCTGGGCGGTGGCGGCACCCCGCACCCGGCCCCGCCGCGCCCCGCCACCGAGGGCGGCGGCGAGAGCCCGCTCACCGCCGAAGGCAACAACAACGAGCTCACCGTCGGGGTCGAGGGCAGCGCCAGGCGCGGCAACACCACGGTGACTGGCAACGCCGGCGTCACCGTCGGTCGTGAAGAGGGCCAGGCCGGCGTGACCTCGGGACAGGTCGGCGGCAACGTCAGCCACACCGCGGGACCGGTGACCATGGAGGTCGGCCTCAGCCTGGCCCACCGCGCCGGTGGCCGCGTCACCATCGAGGGTCAGGGCAGCATCGTCATCGACCTGACGCGCTGGGCCCAGCTGCGGGTCGAGGGCAAGATCGACAACGAAGGCAACGCCACCGCGTCCGCGGGCCTCACCATCGATCTGCTGCGGGCGTTCGGTGTGCGCGGCCCGGGCGGCCTCGGGGTGTCGCTGACCGCCGGGACCAGCGTCGATCAGAACGGCGTCGGCACCGGCAACGTCGGCATCCAGATCCGCATCCCCGGGACCTGAGCCGCGCCCGCGTCAGCTGACGCCGAGCTGCTTCTGACAGAACGCGATCACGCCGTCGAGCGCCGCCCGCGTGGGCGAGCCCGGGGCGTCGATCATGTGGCGCACCAGCACCGAGTGGGCGAAGCGTGGGTTGCCGTGCGGGTTGCCCGGGCTGGAGTCGATCTCGACCGCGAGGAAGCGGTCGCCGAGCTCGTCGCGCAGGCGCTGGAAGCGCTCGCGCGGCACCATGAGGTCGTGGCTGAAGCGCAGCCCCATCACCGGCGTGCCCTCGGCGGCGCGCCGGCGCACACAGTCGAGCGTGGCCTCGTCGATGCCCAGATCGCGCCGGTGCGCGGCGCTGATGGGGAACGGCAGCGACGGCTGGCTCAGCACCGGCGCCACCACCGCGGGCTCCAGCATCATGGCCAGCGCGAAGCCGCCGGTCAGACACATGCCGATGGCGCCCACGCCGGGGCCGCCACACTCGGCGTGGGCGTGGCGCGCCAGCGCGCGCAGCCATGACGTCATCGGGCTGTTCTTGCTGGCGGCGAAGACCGCGAACTCGCGCGCCACACAGGCGCGCAGCAGCGACCCCGCCACGTAGGCCGCCCCCGGCTCGCGCCCGGGCTGCCCGATCAGCGACGGCATCCACACCGTGAAGCCGGCGGCGATGAGCTTGCGCCCGAAGTCGACCACGCCCGGGTACAGGCCAGGCACCTCGTGCATCACGATGACCGCGGGGCCAGCGCCGGCGCGATAGACCTCGCGGGTGTCGCCGAGGAAGGTCAGCTCCAGCCGCTCGAAGTCGGGATAGGGCGTGTCCACGGCCGCATCATAGGGGAAAGGCCGCGCCCGCGCTGCGCCCGCCGCGCCGACTCAGTTGCAGCCGCGGTCGTTGGCGACCGGGGTCCGTGGCGACCCCACATAGCAGCCCACGAAGTACGGCGACGTCGATGTGGTGTGGAAGTGATAGCCGCGGGTGGCGTCGCTGTGGCCATTGCAGCCGTCGAGCGCCGGCGGAAACGCGCTCGGATACGGCGCGTACAGCGGGAAGCCATCGAGCGCGAAGCCGATCAGCCCGGGATGCCCGTCGCCCTCCATGTGCGCCAGCAGGTCGCCGCCCCGTCCGAAGACGCAGCTCGGGTCGGAGTGATAGTGGTAGGCGCACTGCGGGTCGGCGTGGCCGTCGCAGTCATCGAGCGTGGCGCCCTCCACGGTGGGCGCATCCTGGCCCTGCATGTTCTGCGGGCCGAAGAACGCGACGCCATTGATCATGAAGCCGATGGGCCCGCGCGAGGCGACCACGCTGGTGGTGGCTGCGGCACAGGTCGGCGCCAGCGGCAGGGTCACCACCCAGTCCTGGGCGTCGATGGCGTTCGGGGTGCTCTGGTTCGACATGTAGGGCGGCACGCCCGAGGCCGACATGGTGAAGGTGCCGGCGCTTGCGTCGCACGTGACGGCCACGCCGGCGTTCCCGGACGCCGCGAACGCCGCCATCACCTGCGCACAGGTGCGCGCGGGCGGTGCGACACAGCCCATCATCTGGGCCGCGGCCGCGTCGGCACCTCCGCCGCCTGCATCCGCCCCACCCGCGTCGATGCCAGCGCTGGCCGCATCGTCCTGATCACATCCGCCCAGCAGGAGCAGTACCGCTAGCAAGCCTCGCATTCGTGCCTCCAGGTTGGGCCACGACGTTGCAAGGACACGGCCGCAGCCCAGGCTCGCGGAAAGTCGAGGCAACCCGGTGCCCACGCCCGGCACCTGGCTGCGCACTGTTCGCTTTCTGCGCAGGGGGTATGCTGACCAGATGACGAAGCGGACGCTGATGGCGTGGGGGACGCTGGTGCTGGTCGGGATCGCGACGCTGGGCGAGGCGCGCGCCGACCGCGCGGCCGCGGTGAAGCTGACCAAGGCCGCGGTCAAGCAGCACTACAACAAGAAGGAGTGGAAGGAGGCCATCGCCGCCTACCGTGCCGCGCTGGCCGCCGATCCGACCTATGTCACCGCGCACTACTACGTCGCGTCGGCGGCCTCGATCGTGGGCGACCTCGCCACCGTGCGCGCCGAGCTGACCTGGCTCGAGGCGTCGACCGACAAGGAGGCCAGGAAGGTCCTCAAGACCGCGCTCAAGGATCCCGATCTCGACCGCGCGTCGCTGGACCCCGAGGTGCGCAAGCTGCTCGGGCTGCCGGCGCTCGACACCCTGACGCCCGAGCAGCGCCTGCTGGAGCGCCGCGGCACCTGGTCGATCCAGTTCACGGGCGATTCGCCCTGTGACGAGGGCAGCTTCATCACCCTCGTCTTCAAGAAGGGCGGCAAGCTGACCATCACCCGGACCGGGTGCAACGACAACGGCGAGTACCTCGACGACGACGCCAAGGGGACCTGGAAGCTGGCCGCCGACGGCGCGGTGAAGGTCACCGGCGTCAGCGTCGACGCCGAGGTGACCGATGGTGCGGTGAAGGACGGCACGCTGAAGCCGTGCCCGCGCGGGCTGGCCGGGGCGTGCTTCGTCGTCGTCATGCTGCTCCGTCTCGATCAGCCCGACCCCGAGAGCGTCACCCTGTACCGCGGCCAGGCCGCCAACCGCCGGGCCAAGTACCCCGACCCGTTCGAGGGCTTCGAGTACTAGTCAGGCGGCCTGATCGGCCAGCACCAGCAGCTTGGTCACGGTGTTCCAGTTGCGCGTGGTCGGGGTGACGCCCAGGCGCGACGGCGCCAGCAGGACCTTGGCCAGCTTGGAGTCGTTGATGCCCACCGCGAAGCGGGCGTAGATCTCGCGCCCGACCACACGGAACTCGTCGGGCAGATAGGGCGTCGGGCTGATGCTGGCCAGCTTGCCGGGGTCGGGCGGCTCCGACAGGAAGGCGATCAGGAAGCGCGACGGATCCTCGACCGCGTCGGGCAGCGGGTTGTTCGCGATGACCGCGGCCAGCTCGTCGCGGGTGCGCACCAGGACCGGCACGTCGAAGCCGAAATGCTTGGCGATGGCCGGCTCCAGCAGCTTGATGACGGCGGCGGCGCTCTTCAGCTTGCTGGTGAAGACGACGTTGCCGCTCTGCACCAGCGTGGCCACGTCGGTGCAGCCCAGCTTCTCGAGCAGCGCGCGCAGGTCGGCCATCGGCACCAGCTTGTTGCCGCCGACATTGACGCCCCGCAAGAGGGCGACATAGCGGCCCATCAGCCGTCGCCTTCGATGGCCAGCAGTCTTCGCAAGGTGGTGATGACGCGCTCCATGAAGCTGTAGTGACGGAAAGTGTGCGCCATCATGTACTGCGCCATGCGATTGATTGCGAGTTCTCGCAAAGAAAGTTTGTAGCCCTCGCGCCAGGCCACCGGGTCCAGGGTGCGCCCGGAGGCCGTCTCCAGGGCCTGGCGGTGCAGCTCGACCCAGCGATCGACCTCCTCGCGGCTGGCGCGCGGCCCCAGTGCGAAGCACAGGAACTCGGCCAGATCGTGCTGCGGCACGCCCAGCGTCGCCAGCTCCCAGTCGTAGGCGCACAGGCGCAGCCCCCCGGGCGCGTCGGCGTCCTGGCGCAGCGCCACGTTGCGCGGGTTGAAGTCGTTGTGCACCAGCGTGCGCGGCTGCGCAGCCGACTCCAGGGTCGGGTACCACTCGCCCAGGGTGGCCAGGAAGCGGCGCCGCACCTCGAGGTCGCGCTCGCTGACCAGCTCGGGGAACTCCTGCGCGCTGTGCTGCGCCAGGGCGTCCCACAGCTCGGTCATCTCCAGCATGGTCGCGGCCGTGTGCACCGGGCCCAGCCAGGGCATGGCGGCGAGCTCGCGCTCGCGGCCCAGCCAGATCGCGTGCAGCGCGCCCAGGCCGGTCAGCGCCGCCTCGATGTGCTCGGGCGCCCAGGGCGCGTCGATGGCGTCCATCACCGCCATGTCGTGCAGGCGCTCCAGCACCAGCACGAAGGCCTCGCGGGCGTCGTCGCGCAGCACGCGGTAGGCGCGCGGGGAGTGCGCGCGGAAGCGCGCGTCACTCTGCTGGTAGATGGCCAGCTCGCGGACATGGCCGCCCACGAAGCCGGTGCGGTGGCGGTGCTTCTTGTAGGCCGCCGCCAGCTTGGGGCCGCACATGCCCGCCATGGTGGTCGCCATCAGCACGACCTCCTCGTCGAGCGGCTTGACCTTGACGATGACCTCGGTGGTCCCGCGCGTGTGCTGCACCCGCAGCGGCAGCAGCGCGATCAGCTTGTCCATCTTGCGCGCGGTCAGCTCGGTGATGATGCTGGAGCCCAGCGTGGCGGTGACGTCCTCGACGCGCCCGACCGCCAGCGCGGGATCGCCGTAGGCCTCGCGCAGCGCGCCCTCGAAGAAGCTCGGCCCGAGGTCGTCACGGGTGAACCAGCGCACCGGCCGGTTGCGCCCCAGCCGCTCGTGCGCGTTGGCGAACTGGCCGCTGACCGCCGCGGCCATGGTCGAGATGTCCAGCGCCAGGCAGTAGCCCGCGATGATCTCGGCCAGGCGCCCGACCTTGCCGGGGCCATCGCAGCCCATGAGCTGCAGCATGTTGCGCTGCCCAGGGAGGTGCGTGCCGCCGCCCACGGTGCCGACCACCAGGCACGGCAGCACCAGGCTGCAGTACAGGTTGGGGCCGCTCTCCTGGATGTGCAGCTGGCCGATCGACGACTCGTGCACGCAGGCGATGTCCTGCCCGGTCGACGCGAACATCGCCGCGATCACGTTGGCGATGTTGTTGTTGAAGCCGATCATACCCGACTGGATGGCGCCGCTGAGGCCGGCGGCGTTGCCGGCCGCCATCTCGGCCGGCGTCACCTTGAGCACCGAGGTCAGCACCTCGCCCGGGATGATGCACTCGGCGATGACGCGAATGCCGCGCCCCTGCACGAAGGAGCGATAGGTCACCTTCTTGTCGCCGCTGAGGTGCGCCTCGACCCAGAAGTTCTCGATGGTGCAGCCCTCGACGTGCTGGATCTGGTGCATGATCCACTGGCACGCGAACCAGGTGCACGCGGTGGTCATGTTCTGCCCCGCGGCGTCGCCGGTCTCGTAGGTGAAGCTGACGTGCACCATGCGGCCGATCACGGTGGGCTCGACCGAGATCAGATCGGCGTGGCGCGACACCTTGCCGACCTGCTCGCGCAGCTCCTCGACGTGGTCGCGCACCCAGCGCGCGAACAGCAGCGTCGACTCCAGGTTCGACAGCACGAACAGCGGCACCCGCATCATCTGCTGGCGCAGCGCGCGCACGGTGACGCCGCCCGACCGCGTCAGCGCCAGCGCGCCACGGGTGGCCGAGGCCACCAGCGCGCCCTCGGTGGTCGCGAACGGCGCATAGATCAGGCCGCGCGCGTGGCGACCGTGGAAGGCCAGCGGTCCCGCCAGCCCGATGGGCACCTCGATGGCGCCGATCATGTTCTCGATGTTGCCCGACAGCCGCTCGGCGCTGAGGCGGGTGTCCTCCAGCGCGGCCAGATCGGTGTGGGTCTGCTCGCGCACCCAGCGCAGGCGCTCCATGCGCGCGGCCTCGGTGTAGACGCCGCGGCCGGGGATGCGCGGGGGATCGCTGGTGACGCGGCGGCGCTCCTCGCCGGGCACCAGGTCGGCGTCCTGCGAAATGCGCTCCATGACGTGCCACAGCGAGGCGCGGGTCTCGGCGTCGTCGGTCGTCAGCCGCAGCGCGGTCAGCCCGTCGGCCACCGGCAGGACCTCGGCCACGGTCAGCGAGCCCAGTCGATAGCCGCTGGCGTCGGGCGGGCCGACGAAGGACTCCATCAGGATGGCGCCCGGGCCGGGGGCGCGCTGCGCGGCCATCGCCAGCTCGATGCGCATGCCCTTGCGCGAGATGTTGACCACGTCGGCCAGCAGGGGGCGGCCGTCGACCAGCGCGGCCAGCTTGAGCTCGCGCTCGCTGGCGGCGACATCGACCCGGTCGACGCTGCGACGGTCGTCGGTGATCACAGGATCTCCTCCAGCTGGAAGGCGCCGTAGAAGAAGGCGCGATCGCGGCGCCACAGGGCATCGGCGGCGGCCTCGTGCCGGCGCAGGCGCGCGGCCAGCGACTCGGGGCGGTGGCGCGGCACGAACAGGTTCCAGTAGCCGAGGCGCCCGCCGCGGCGGAAGCGCGCCGCGAAGGTGGAGAGGATCTGCTCGGTCAGCTCGGCCGAGGCGTACTCGAAGATGTCGCTCAGGTTGGCCCTGTTGAAGGCGCCGGGGGGCGCCGCGGTCAGGAAGCGCTCCAGCTCGTCGGTCACGATGGTGACGCGATCGACGAGGCCCTTGAGGCGCGCGAAGCCGGCCGGGGTCAGGTACGGCGGCGCCTTGGCGAGGTCGCTGTAGCGCCCGGTGGTCACGAACTCGAGGTAGAAGTTGTCGCCCACCGGCAGCTCGGTGCACACGCGCTGGAAGCGCTGCCACAGCAGCGACTCGACATCGAGCGCCTCGACCCAGCGGAACTGCGCCGGGTCACGGCCCTGGCGCGCCATCACGTCGCGGTTGAAGTGGGCGCGAAACGCGGCCTCCAGCTGCGGCGTGGCCAGCGCCTGCCAGGCCGCGCGCTGCGCCGGCAGATCGGGCGCGGCCAGCAGCGCCTGCAGCGCGCCGGGCGGCTGGGCCAGCTTGGGGGCGAAGGCGCCCAGGTACCTCTCCAGCCGGCCACAGTGGATGACGCCGCTGGCCAGGTCGGCCGGGCGCGCGTCCCACTGGGCGCGGGCGTACGCGGGCAGGTCGTCACGCAGGCGCGCATACAGCGCGGCGCGCGCGGCGCCGGCGTCGCTGCCATCGCCCGGCTCGCGCACCCCCATCAGCACCGCGAACTCGGCGTGCTCGAGGCGCCGGATCGCCGCCAGCTTCAGCTCCAGCAGCGCGTTCTGCGCCGCGCTCATGTCGATGGCGGTGATCGATCGCGGCCCTTGCAGCAGCAGCGCCAGCACGTTGCAGCCCGCGCTGGTGATCGACAGGACATCGTCGTCGGGGCCGATCAGCAGCCCCTCCTCGAGCAGCCGGTGGTCCTCCCACACCTGCGAGTAGCGGATGGTGTCGAGGCTCATGGCGGCGGCGACTTCACTGCGCACGGCGGGGCTCCTTCTCGAGTGACCGGCGCAGCGTGGGCCGGTCGATCTTGCTGTTGTGACGGCCGTCGACCGGGATGGTCGCGACCACGCGGATGGGCAGGCGAAGGTCGTGGGCGGCCAGCGCGGCGCGCGCCGCGGTCAGCGTGGCGTCGGTGGACGCAGCGCCGTCGAGCTCCAGCGCGACCTCGCCCTCGGGCGCGCGTGGGTGCGCCACCAGGGCGCTGCGCCGCACCCCGGGCGCGGCGTCCAGCGCGGCCTCGATGATCAGCGGGTGCAAGGTCCGCCCCGCGTGCGCCACCAGATCGCTGACCCGCCCGGTCAGCCACAGCCGGCCCTGGCCATCGAGGTGGCCGACATCACCGGTGCGGTGCCAGATGGTGCCGCCGACCTCCAGCTTGTTCTCGCGATTCGCCCCGGGGTTGCCCACATAGCGCCGGTTGACGTGGGCCCCGCTGACGATGACCTCGCCGGGCTGCCCGGGCGCCACCCGGTAGCGCGCCAGCCCCTCGGGCAGCGGCCGCGGCCCGCCTTGCCCCGCGCTGCCACCCGCCTCGGGCGGCAGCGACACCAGCTCGACCGCGCAGGCCGGATCGGGCCGCCCGACCAGGAAGCCCTGGCCCGGCGTCGCCAGCAGCTCCGCCATCTCGATGCCCCCGATGGGCTCGGCCTCGGTCGACCCGTAGATGACGTGGCCATGTGCGCCCGGCAGGCCGGCCGCCAGCGCCGCACACAGCGCGCGCGTCACCGGTGCGCCGCCGACCTCGTAGCGCTCCAGCGTGGGCACGCGCTCGCCGCCCGGGCCCGCGCCGGCCTCGGCCAGTCGCGCCATGAAGGCCGGCGCCCCCGCGATGCTGGTGACGCCCCACTTGCGCGCGTGGCGCAGCACCAGCGCGCCGTCGGCGCTGGCCGGCGCGCGCAGATCACACGGCGGCATCACCGTGGTGATGCCGAGACACAGGTTGTGCAGCGCGACCACGGGAAAACACGGCATATCCACCGCGTCCGGGCGCCGCGGCACGTGCGCCGCCAGGGCGTGGTGCTGCGCCAGCAGGATCCCTTGCGTGCGATCCGCGCCCTTGGGCCGCCCCGTGCTGCCCGAGGTGAACGTGATCAGCCCCTCGTCGTCGGGCCGCCGCGGCAGCGCCGGGCTCGGCTCGCCGCTCGCTCCCGGGGCCAGCTCGACCATCAGGTCGCTGAACGGCGCCACCCCGCGCCCGTGCGAGTCGAGCGACCAGCGCCGCACCCGCCACAGCGGCGGTAACAGCGGCCAGCGTGCCAGCAGCTTGCCCACGCTGACGATGCCGCGCGCCCCCGCCGACGCCATGGCCTGCACGATGCGCGGCTTCGACATCCCGGCGTCGATCAGCACCGCGGTGGCGCCGACCCCGAACAGCGCGATGACCAGCGTGAACAGCTCGGGCCCCGGCGGCACCAGCACGATGATGCGGTCCCCGGCGCCGATCCCCGCCCGCGCCAGCCCGGTCATCAGGCCGCGCACGCGCGCCCCGATGTCGCCATAGGTCAGCACGTCCTCGACCACGCCGCCGCCAGCGCCGTCCCAGCTGCGCGGCAGCACCAGCGCGACGTGCGCCGGCCGCGCGTCCACGTGACGCAGCACCAGCGCGGCCAGGTTGTTCACAGCCCGTACCTCACCGTCATGGCGACCTCGTCATTGTGATCCGCCAGCCCCCCCAGGCTGCCCGCCGGTCCACCATACAGCGACGCCGACAGCTCCACACTGACTCGATCCGACCCCTGGTAGCTCAGCGCCGGCCCCAGCGCGAACGACGGCGACGACAGATCGACGAACCCGGTGAAGCGCGCGCTCAGCGGCAGCTTCTGCGCGTGCCACTCCAGGCGCGCCGCCACCATCCACAGCTGGTCGCGATCGAACTGGAACACCGCCTGGTCGCTGGGCACATCGAGCACGCGCAGGTGGCTGGCCTCGAGCACCGCGTTGAAGCGGTCGCCACGCTGGTAGTCGATCGACGCCGTCACCGCCAGGTGGGGCAGATCGCGCGTGGTGCCCAGCAGCGGCCCGGCGCCCGGCTTGACCAGCACGGTGTTGGCCTGCGGCTGGTAGCCGCCCTCCAGCTTGATGCCGATGGGCTCGAGGCGGGTGGCGATGCCGCCGCCGACGTGGAACTGGCGCGGATAGCTGGTCACGATCGCGGGCCGCCCCATCATCGACAGCTGGCTGATGGCCATCGCGATCTGCATCGGCCCCAGCATGTCGGCCGGGGTCTCGCTGATGACGCGGGTCAGCTCGGGATCGACCTGGATGCGCGGGTTCTTCTCGTGGCCCCACAGGAACACCGCGCTGAGATCGACGCGCCGCGTGCTCAGGCCCGCGCGCGCGCCCAGCTCACCGGTGCGCAGGCCGTTCGCGGGCGGCGAGCCGATGTCGAGGATGGGCCGGATGGCCAGCCCCAGCGTGGGATCGTCGGCCAGGCCGTTGACGATGGCGCCCACGGTGCGCTCGTTGCGTGTCGGCGCGTTGCGCCCCAGCAGCGCGAAGTCGCCGATGACCAGGTCGAAGCGGTTGGCCGGTGCCACCGGAACCCACAGCCCCTCCAGCCACAGCGGCCCGCTGAAGGCCTTGCCCTTCAGCGCCAGCACCGGCAGGCGCACCTCGTCGAGCGGCGACAGCGGCCCGCGCCGCAGATCGCGCGCGTTGACGACGTCGTTGGGCGTCAGCAGATCACACACGCCCCAGGCCACGATCTGGTTGCCCGCGCGCACGTCGAGCCAGCTGCCATAGAGGTCGGCGTAGGTGTCCCACACCGCGGCCTCGTAGCGCTCGACGCCCAGCGTGTTGCCCAGGTTCAGCCCGACCTCGGCGTCCATCCGCCCGGCGACCTTGATCTTGGCCCGTCGCCCGAAGCGCCCGGTGCCCTCGGCGCGCCCGTGCAGCCGGAAGGTCACGATGTCCTCCGCCGGCGGCTTCAGGCCCATGGTCGCCTCGGGCGCCGGATCGCGCACCAGGTCGAACGACATGCGCCCGTAGGCCATCGCCAGCGTCTCCAGCTTGCGACCGCCGTCGCCACCCGCGCTGGTCCGTGCCGCCGCCGCGTCGGCATCACTGATCACGACATCGGCACCGACCGCGGGCAGATCGTCATCGCCCATCCTGATGGTATCGCCATCGCTTCCCCCCTCCCCACCCTCGTCTCCCTCCGTGCCCGTGCCCGTGCCCGTGCCCGTGCCCGTGCCCGTGCCCGTGCCCGTTCCGGTCTCTCCATCCCCCGCCGCCCCACTCTCACTCCCCCTCCCACTCCCACTCCCACTCCCCTCCCCATCTCCATCCCCCGCCGTCGCAGCATCCCCCTCCGTCGCCGGCGGCGCCGCAGTGCCATCATCCGCCGGCGGCATCACCACCGGCGCCGGCACCTTCTTCTTGCCCGGCTTCTTCTTCGCTGGCTTCTTGCGCGGCGGCAGAAACCCCTGCGCCGACGCCACGCCCACGCCCACGCCCACGCCCACGCCACCGAGCACCGGCAGCCCCAGCCCCGGCCCCGCTGGCCCCGCCAGCACCACCATGATCGCGGCCGCCAGCAGCGCGCCGCGCCGGCGCGTCAGCATCACCCGCGTTCGAGCGCGCGCACGGTGAACTGGTCGAGCGGGACGTCCTTGCGCAGCGTGATGTCCACCACCTTGATCACCGTGGTGTGGTCGCGCTTGACGTCCACCATCTTCGACTCGGTGATGATCCACTTGCCGCTGACCTTCTTGACCTCTTGCACGGTGAGGCGCTTGACCTCGACCCCGGCGGCGTCGAAGAAGCGGATCCGCACCGGCAGCCAGGTCGTCTTCGAGACCCACACCCGCACCTTCGCATACTCGCTGCTCTTGTCGGAGGGTGTCGTCTCGACCACGTAGGCGAGGTCGTTGCCCAGCTTCTCGTCGGGCAGGCGCAGCTTGACGGCGTCCTGGATGTCGCGGTTATCGAGGTCGGCGTAGCTGTAGTCGGTGCCGACCCAGCGCGCGTTGCGCTGGCTGCCCGCGATGCGCCGGGTCTTCTCCAGCGCCGGCAGGTACAGGTGCTGCACGCGCTCGCCGGCGTCATCGACGCCCAGGAACGCCGTGCCCGCGATGTCCGCCGGCGCGGTGAAGCGAATGAAGCTGCGCCGGGTCTTGCCGTCCTTGCGCGTCAGCATGTCGGCGTTGCGCTTGCGCTCGCCGCCGCGCTCGTCGACCAGGACCATCAGGACGTGGGCGTCGGCGCCGCCGAACCCCAGCGGATCCTGCTCCAGCATCTTCTCGATGATGGCGTCGCCGGCCAGATCCTTGTCCTTGCCGGGCGGCACCGGCTTGGCGGTCGGTGACGGCGCCGGCTTGGCGGTCGGCGAAGGCGACGGCTTGGCCGACGGCGACGGCTTGGTCTTGGCCGCCGCCAGCGCCATCCCGGGCAGCAGCAGCAGCGCCGCTGCGGTCAGGCTGAACCTCACGCGACCTCCCACAGGGCGCGCGCCACCTTGCCGTCCACGCGCGAGCGACCCGCGCTGCGGAAGGCGTCCAGCGCCGGCCGCGCCATGCGCATCAGCTGCTCGCCGGTCACGGTGCACTTGCCCTCGCGCGGGCTGACGTACAGCTGGTTCGACCCGCGCGCGAAGCGCTGCGGCCCGCGTGCATAGGTGCGCTGGAAGCGCGACCAGTCGTGGAAGCGGCGCGACACCAGGTCGAGCGCCTCGGCCTCCTCGACCCACTCGATGCGCGCGATCCCCGCGGCGCGTGCCGCCGCCGCCGCGACCTCGCCAAAGGTCGGCGGGGTCTGGTTGGTCAGGTTGAACACGCGATCGTGGGTCGCGGCGCCCGCCGCGTCGATGGCCAGGCAGTCCTCGATCACGCTGTCGATCGGGATCAGGTTCAGGGTCGCGTCGGGGTCGCCGACCAGGCGCAGCGGCTGCTGGCGCAGACGGTCGCCCGCGACCTGCTCGAGCCCCGCCAGCTGCAGGATCCAGTTGACCAGGCCCTGCGACGGGATGGCGCCGCCAGTGCGCGAGTGGCCGATGACGATGCCGGGGCGCAGGATGCGGTAGGGCACGCCCATGCCGCTGCAGCGCGCCACCACGGTGGACTCGGCGTGCGCGCGCGCCCACTCGACCTCGTTCAGGAACGAGCGCTGCCGGCTGACCTCCTCCTCGCCGTGGCCGACGTAGGCCGACGACACATGGTTGAAGCAGCTGACGCCCATGCGCAGCGCCAGCTCGAGCAGGCGGTCGGTGACCTCGATGTGATCGCGCAGCAGCTGGGCGCGGTCGCGCGAGGTGCGCGTCTCGGCGAACTGCCACACCGTGAAGGGCGCCTGCGCGCGCAGGAGCTCGCGGCTGACCGCGTCCAGGCCCAGGCTCGGCTCGCACAGGTCGGCGCGCAGCGCGACGGCGCGCGCCACCAGCGCGCTGGCCTCGTCGTCCGGGATGCCCAGCTCGACGGCCACGCTCGCCAGCGTGTGGGCCAGGCGGGCCTCGGCGGTCAGGCTGTCGCGCGTCGACTGCACCAGGCAGTAGACCCGGCTCTGCGGCTCGGCTCGCAGCAACTCGAGCACCAGGGCCGCGCCCACCGTGCTGGTGGCGCCCGTGACGAGGTGAACGCGTTTCGAGATCGCAGCGGAAGCGAGCGGCATACGTCAGCACATTGCAGCATCGGGACCAAAGTTCCCGCGTGTCACCACCGTCTGCCCGCTGACACTTCGCACGATCAATGAGGGCAAGATCGTGGTGTTGTCAGCCCTGCCCGAGGATTGCGACCCCAGCGAGGCGGCCACTGTAGCATCCAGTTTGCAGCTCGATCAGCCACCCACCGTGACAAAGCCGCACGCTAAGTACTGAGGTTTCCTCAAGATTTCTCGTCCGTCCGTCCGAATTGGTCGGACCTTTCCACAGCGGCAAATCAGCCGCAAAAGGGCGGCTTCAGCGCCATCGTCGACCCGGCGCACGCCTCCACGCGACGAACGCCAGCACGCCGTTCCAGAGCATCACGATGGTCAGCCCGCCGAGCTCGCGCGCCTCCTCGGCGTGGTTCTCGTGCTTCATCGTCTTCACGAGATCGCCCCACTCGGCCTCGCGCAGCACGCCGGGCAGCAGCGTGCCCGCCCACGCCGCCGCCACGATCGCGACCAGCACCGGCCAGATCCAGGGCACCTGCTTCTTCCACACGAACCAGCCCGCCAGCACCATCGCGGCGCCATAGATCGCCATCCACTGCGCCGGATCCGGATCGTTCCATTGCAGCTCGACCGACCACGCGAAGAGCAGGGCCATCACTGCACTGACGATGCGCACGCCCGATGATAACCACGCCCGCGCGCGCCGCGATACCATCGCGCCCATGTCGTCGCCCGCGCCGCCTGACCTGGCCACCCTGCTCACCATCGGCGATCTCGAACAGGCCGCCGCCGCCGCGCTGTCCCCGATGGCGCTGCGCTACTACCGCTCGGGCGCCGACGCCGAGCACACCCTGCTCGAGAACCAGGCCGCCTTCGCGCGCTGGGTCCTCTACTACCGCGTCCTCTGCGACGTCTCGACGCGCGACCTCGGCACCACGGTGCTGGGCACCCGCGTCGCCGCGCCCATCCTGATCGCACCCACCGCATACCACCGCCTGGCGCACCCCGACGGCGAGATCGGCACCGCGCGCGCCGCCGCCGCCGCCGGCCTGATCTACGTGATGTCGACGCTGGCGACCACCACCATCGAGGACATCGCCGCCGCCACCCCGGGCGCGCCGCGCTGGTTCCAGCTCTATGTGCACAAGGACGCCGGCCTGACCCGCGCCCTGGTCGCGCGCGCCGCCGCCGCCGGCCACAGCGCCATCGTGGTCACCGTCGACACCCCGCTGCTCGGTCGCCGCATCGGCGACGAGCGCCACGGCTTCGCACTTCCCGACGGCCTCTCGATGGTCAACCTGCTGGGCGACGCCACGCCACGCTCGGGCTCCGCGCTGGCCGCTTACGTCGCCGAGCGCCACGAGCCCGCGCTGACCTGGAAGCACATCGAGGCGCTGCGCGCGAGCACCGCGCTGCCCATCGTGCTCAAGGGGATCGTGCGCGCCGACGACGCCCGCCGCGCCGCCGACGTCGGCGTCGGCGCCATCATCGTGTCCAACCACGGCGGCCGCCAGCTCGACCACGCCCCCGCGACCATCGACGCCCTGCCCGCGGTCGCCGAAGCCGTCGCCGGCCGCTGCGAGGTCCTGATGGACGGCGGCGTGCGCTGGGGCACCGACATCCTCAAGGCGCTGGCGCTGGGCGCCCGCGCCGTCCTGCTCGGCCGCCCCATCCTGTGGGGCCTCGCCGCCGGCGGTCAGCCCGGCGTCACCCGCGCCCTCGACATCCTCACCACCGAGCTCTCGAGCGCCATGGCCCTGGCCGGCTGCGCCACCATCCACGACATCACCCGCGACCTGGTGCGCGAGGCCCCGCGCCGCTGAATCGGGCCGCACCACGCTTCAGCTGAAACGCAAACGGGGCCGCATCACGCTTCAGCTGAAACGCAAACGGGGCCGCATCACGCTTCAGCTGAAACGTCGCGACCGACCAGACGACCCCTCGGCTACGTCAGACCCCAGACGTTGGGCCCTTCACTCGCCATCACCCGCGCCACCAGCTGTGACAGCGGGTACGCCGCCAGCGCGGCACCCGGGATGTAGCGCGCCTTCTGGGCGGCGCGATCGGCCGTCAGCGGGGCGTCGAAGTTGCCGTGCGTGATCACGAACATGCGGCCATCGGGGGCGGCCACGAAGACATAGCCGTACTCGGGGCGCCCCTTGGACAGCTTCCACGTCAGCGCGCTCAGCCGCTCGGCGCGCCAGCCTTCGGGGCAGGCCGCCGCCAGCTCACGCTCCACGTACTCCACCACCTGGGCCTCGTTCTCGAACTTCACGAGCCGACTATAACGCCAGCGCCCAGCCCACGCCAGCCGTGGCCTCCGGCTACTTCGGGCAGGGCCCGCGCTCGCACATCAGCTGACCATCGGCGAGCCAGCGCACACGGTACGACTGCACCGGCGCCGCGGTCGCCAGGCGCGTGGCCTTGCCGGCCAGGTCGTAACGCTGCAGCCAGATCTCGCCGCGGTAGCTGCCGCCCTCCGAGTCGTTGACCTGCATCAGCGCCACCAGCGCTTCGCCATCGGGCGCGAAGTCGACGTCGATGAAGCTCGGGGTGCGGCCCTTCTCGTGCTGCTCGAAGCGCAGCTCACCGGTCGCGGTGTCGCGCACCTGCAGGAAGCTCTCGTCAGCGGGCTCGGGGCCGGTGGCGCCGATGTGGCCGAACACCGCGACGAAGCGGCCATCGCGCGACAGGCGCGCCTCGACATCGAGGCGCTGCTCCGGCAGGTCGCTGTGCAGGGTGACGATCGGCCGGGGCGGAGAGCCGGCCAGCGAGAGCTGCCGCAGCGCCAGCACGGTGCGCCCGTCCACGTCGTCGAAGCAGGCCGACATCACCGCGTCACCGGTCTCCACCAGGTCGCAGTGTTCCGACAGCTCGAGCTCGAGCGGGCTCAGCCTGCCGTCCTTCCAGACCCGGGCGCGGGGCTCGCCGCGCCGCTGCACATACAGGTTGCCGGACCTCCCCCACACGACCTCGGCCCCGGCCTCCAGCTCCAGCCCGGGTAGCAGCTCGGCCGCGGGCCTCGCCGTGCGCGCCTCGAAGTCGAGCACGCACGGCGGCGCGCTGCTGCGCTCCGGGTGCTGATCGAGCGGATCGCCCTTCACGAGCTGCTTCAGCGCCAGCACCCGGCTCGGCCCGATGATGTGCAGCGTCGAGCCCCCGAGCAGGCAGCCCGTGCCCACGCGCAGCCTGCGCTCGCCCGCCGCACCATGCAGGACGACACGGTCACCCTGCTGGTAAGCGAAGCTCGTGCGATCGACCGCGACGGTCAGCTCGAGCCACGGCTCAGCGCTGCTGCGCGAGGGCCGCTTGCAGCCCGCCGCGAACAGCGCGCCCGCCACGACGACGACGACGACGACGACGACGACCGCGACCCGCCCACGCCAGCGCATGGGCTCACGCTAGCAGTGCTGCGCGCGCGAAGCTACGCGCCCGACCAGGCCAGCTGCGGCAAGAACGCCTCGCAGGCGCGCTCCGCCTTGACCAGCAGGCCGGTGGCCGGGGTGCGCGACCGCTTGCGCACGCGGCGCTCTTCCTTCGACGGCGCGGCGGCGCGCGCCGGGACCTCGGCCATCGACTCGCTGAGCTGGTTGCGCGCCTCGTGCATGCGCCAGGCGACGGTGCCGACCGGGCAGCTCAGGATGACGGCGGCCTCCTCGTGCGACATGCCCTGCAGCGAGACCAGGACCACGGTGCTGCGCAGCGTGGGCGACAGCATGTCGAGCGCGCTCATCAGGCGGGTGTAGGTCTGGCGCAGCTCGGCGGCGCGCCGCGGGTCGCCATAGGCGTCGACCGCGATGGCGGCCTGCACGCGCGGATCATCGAGGTCGCTGGCGCGGCGCACCTTGCGATCGCGCCGGCAGTTGAGCGACCGGTTGACCGCGATGCGATAGACCCAGGTGAAGAACTCGCTGCGGCCCTCGAAGGTGTGCAGCTGCTTGTAGGCGCGCAGGAAGACCTCCTGCGCGATGTCGTCGGCGTCGGAGCGCGACCCGGTCAGGTGCAGCGCCAGCGCGAAGATGCGGTCGCGGTAGCGGCGGATCAGCTCGTCGAAGGCCAGCCGGTCGCCGTCCTGCGCTGCCTTGACCAGGCGTCCGGTCTGGTCGTCCTTGCGCATGGGCGCGCTGGCCGTGGCCGCGGCGGCAGCGGCGGGCGCGGGCGCGTCGGCGACCGGGGCGATGGCGAGTTTTGCCGAGGCAGGCTGAGGCATGTGGCGTTCGACCCGGCGGGCCTGAGAGATCTTGGGCACGATGGGTACCGACGCGCCAGTGCAGATGTGGATCTCTCTCTCGCTAACCCATTGGAATTGCTACTTGCGTGGGCCCAGGAACGGATAGCGCCAGTCGATCGGCGGCACCAGCGTCTCCTTGATGGTGCGCGGCGACATCCAGCGCAGCAGGTTGTAGACCCCGCCGGCCTTGTCGTTGGTGCCCGACGCGCGCGCCCCGCCGAAGGGCTGCTGGCCGACCACCGCGCCAGTCGGCTTGTCGTTGATGTAGAAGTTGCCGGCGGCGTGGCGCAGCGCGACCAGGGCGCGCTCGATGGCGTGACGGTCGGTGGCGAACACCGCGCCGGTCAGCGCGTACGGGCTCGACGCATCGACCAGCCGCAGCGTCTCCTCGAACTGCGCCTCGGGGTAGACGTAGGCGGTCACCACCGGGCCGAAGATCTCCTCGACCATCAGCTTGAAGCCGGGGTCGGTGGTCTCGACCAGGGTGGGCTGGATGAACCAGCCGACGCTGGAGTCGGCGCCGCCACCAGCCAGGATCTTGGCGCTGGCCGAGTTCCTGGCGTGCCCGATGTAGCCGCTGATGCGCTCGAAGGCGGGCTGGTCGATGACCGCGCCGACGAAGTTCGACAGGTCGCCGACGTCGCCCTGGGTCAGCTCGGCCATCATGCCGAGCACGCGGTCGCGCACGCGCGGCCACAGGTTGTCGGGGATGTACACCCGCGACGCCGCCGAGCACTTCTGGCCCTGGTACTCGAAGCCGCCGCGCACGATGGCCACCGCCAGCGCGTCGACGTCGGCCGACGGGTGGGCCAGGATGAAGTCCTTGCCGCCGGTCTCGCCGACCAGGCGCGGATAGCTGCGATAGCGCGACTCGGCGACGCCGGCGCCGATGCTGCCCCACATCGAGTTGAAGACACCGGTCGACCCGGTGAAGTGGATGCCGCCGAGGTCGCGATGGCCCAGCGCGGCGGCGCTGATGGGCTGCGGCGCGCCGTGGATCAGGTTGATGACACCCGCGGGCAGGCCGGCCTCACGCAGGATCTGCATGATGAAGTGCGCCGAGAAGGCCGCGCTGGCGGCCGGCTTCCACACCACGGTGCAGCCCATCAGCGCGGGCGCCACCGGCAGGTTGCCGGCGATGGCGGTGAAGTTGAACGGCGTGACCGCGTAGACGAAGCCCTCGAGGCCGCGCGCCTCCAGCATGTTCCAGGTCCCGGGCGACGACTGCGGCTGCTCGCCCAGCAGCTGCCACATGAAGTGCACGTTGAAGCGCCAGAAGTCGATCAGCTCGCAGGCGGAGTCGATCTCGGCCTGGTGCGCGGTCTTGGACTGGCCCAGCATGGTGGCCGCGTTCAGGGTGGCGCGGTAGCGCGTGGCCAAAAGCTCCGCGGCGCGCAGCAGCACCGCGGCCCGGGTGGTCCATGGCGCGCGGGCCCAGTCGTCGCGGGCGGCGCGCGCGGCATCGATGGCGGCCAGCGCCTCGCCGGGGCCGCCGCGGTGGACCTGGCCGAGGACATGGCTGTGCTTGTGCGGCGAGCGCAGCGGGACGGTGTCGCTGGTGCGCACCTCGCGGCCGCCGATGAACATGGGCAGATCGATGGCGCGCTCGCCCAGCGCGGCGTAGGTGCGCTCGAGCTCGGCGCGCTCGGGCGAGCCGGGCGCGTAGCCGAGGTTGGGCTCGTTGGTGACCGCGGGGGGACGGACGTGGCCGTGCAGCATCCGGGGATCTAGAGGCGTATTCAGGACGCGGTCAAGGGTGCTGTTGCCATGCGTGCGTTGTGCTACCGTCGGGACAAATGACTGGCTTCTTCGAGCAACTCAAGGCCGAGGTCGCGGGCTACGCAGGACCGGACGCGGACCTGATCAAGCTGGCGCCGAATCTCTTCAAGACGCTGGCCAACCTGCTCGACGAACCGACGCTGGATGCGTCGCTGCGCATGCAGGTGGCGGCCGCGATGGGCTACTTCGTGTCGCCGTTCGACGCAGTGCCCGAGAGCGAGGGCCCACACGGCTGGCTCGACGACATCTTCGTGGCGCTGCACGTGCTGCGCGCGGCGCGCGACTCGGTCGGGGATGGGCCGCTCGATCTGGCCTGGAACGGCCAGAACTACTCCAGCCAGATGCTCGACGACAGCTACGAGCGCTGCCGTGGCGGGCTGCACGGCCAGGAGCAGGCCGCGCTGCGCTTCGTCGGGCTCGACCTGGTTCCGACTGACGTCTGAGCAGGCGCGCGCGCTCGCGGCCGAGCTGGCCGGCGCGCTCGGACTCGAAGCTGGACCGGGGCACGACGAGGGGTCCTGGCGGCGCTGGAGCGGTCGCGTGGGTGACGTCGAGGTCATGCTCGCGGGCGGCCACGAGGTCGTCGCGCTGCCCGACGGCGACACCCTGGAGGCCGCCGCGCTGCGCCTGGTCGCGACCTACTTCCAGCCGCTGCGCATGGATCTCGCCATCGTGCACACCGGTCGCAAGGCCGACGCCAAGCACCGCCTCGACCACGACGACCTCGACCGCGCCTTCACCGTCACCTGCGAGCACAAGGACGTCGCCCGCGAGCTGCTCGACGACCCCGAGCTGCGCAGCCGCATCATCGCCCTGCTGGGCCAGAAGAAGCGCCAGGTCCGCCTCGGCGCCGTCACCCTCGAGCTGGCCCTGCGCGACACCGACCACGCCCGCGGCCTGGTGCACAGCGCCATCGAGCTCATCGCTCGTCTGGGCAGCCGCGCGCGCGCGCTCGGCCTGACCATCGCGTAGCGCGCTACTTCTTGCGCGTCTGCAGCACCCCGTTGGCCTCGTCGTGCGCCTTGCGCACCAGATCCGCCGCCTCTGGATCCGCCGCCACCGGCGCCATCGCGGGCGCCACCTGGGGCGTCGCCGCCGTGGCGCCCTGCGTGGTCACCTCGGGCTCGGCGGCCGGGATGCGCCCCGCGATCATCGGCCCGCGCGGCCGGTACTCGCCGCTGCTCGCGGCCTGGATCCCGCCGGCGCCGCCGCCCGCCAGCCCTCCGACGCTGGCGCTGCCGTTGCCCTTGGCCAGGCGCGCCTGCGGCAGCGCGATGTTCAGCGCCCGCGTGTTCTCCGCGCGCATGAACAGCGTCTGATCGTTCAGCGCGGTGCTGGCCGAGCGCGCCGCCGCCTCCGAGCCATCGAGCAGCACACGCGCGCCGAGCTCGTCACCAGCGCGCGCCAGCTCGAGCGCGCGCAGCACGTCGTCGGCGGCCTGCGCATGCGCCGCCGCGCGCAGCACGTCGACGTGCTGGCCCGCCTTCAGCGCGGCCTGATCCGCGGTCGGCTTGACCGACAGGTAGGCGCGGCGCTCGAAGCGCCCGGCCCCGCGCGCGGCGTCGTCGAAGGCCAGCACCGCGTCGACCAGCTCGATCGACCCACGCGTCTTCGCGGGCGTGGTCATGCGCACGATGACGTCGCGCTGCTCGCCCTCGGCCAGATCGCCCAGCGTGTAGTAGGCCGGCCCCGACGGCGGCTGCGGCAGCCCGGCCACCCGCGTGATGACCACGCCCGGCCCCGGGGTCAGCACCAGCTGCACGTTGTGCGCGACCGCGCGGTGCAGGCGCGTGACCTCCTCGGTGAAGACGTCCTCGACCTCGGCCGGCTCGCGGATGTAGTGGAACGCGCCGCCCGACGCCGTCGCCAGCGCCCCCAGCTGGGTCTCGTCATAGTCGAGGCCCAGCCCCAGCGCGCTGATGGCGATGCCCTGCTGCCCGGCCCCGGCCGCGATCCCCGCCAGCTGGGTCGGATCGTTGGCCACGCCGTCGCCCAGCAGCACGATGCGGTTGACGCCCCCTGGGAGCAGCCCGCGCATGGCCTCGCTGAGGGCGGTCGACATGCCGCCCGCCAGATCGGTGGTGCCGCGCGCCTCGATGGCCGCAATGGCCTTCTTGATCTTGCCGCGCCGCCCGCGCAGCACGCCGTTCTGCGCCACCACGGTCACGCGCGAGTCGAACGCCACCACGGCCAGGTGGTCGTCGTCGGCCAGGAGGTCGACCAGCCGCGCCGCCGCGGTGCGCGCGCTGGCGATGGGCTCGCCCTCCATCGAGCCCGAGGTGTCGATGACCAGCACCAGGTTGACTGGCTGCCGGCCGCGCTTGCCCAGCGCCTTGCCCTCGATGTGGAAGCGCGCCACCACCTCGCCGGGCACCGCCTCGGCGACCAGATCGCTGCCCAGCGCGCCCTCCATGGTCACCAGGTGCGGATCGCCCTTGGGCGCCGGCCGGTTTTTACATCCGGCGCCACCCACCGCCGCCGCCAACGCCACCACCGCGAACCCGAGGACGTGCTTGCGCATGACCGCCTGGTACGCCCAGGCGGCCAGCCCGATCTATCGCGGCAGTCGGCGCTCCGGGGCGGTGGTCACCATGCCGGCGATCTTGTCCAGCGTGGGCGGCGTGGTGTCGAGCAGGCGCCACAAGGCCCGTGCGATCAAGGCCTCACCGGTGGCCCGCGTGGTGTTGTCCATGCGGTCGAACAGCGGCGCGTCCTTGTCGCTGGTGACCTTGCGCCCGACCCACGACGCGACTTGCCGCAAGCTGCCGTCGAAGGGCCGGCCCAGCTGCTGCCCGGGCGCCCAGGCCACGGTGCCGTCGTTGGCGACGCGCTCGTACACCGCCAGGGCACCCTTGGCGTACCAGGCCACGGTGGCGCGAGTCAGGCCGGGCTCGCCGAAGATGGCCAGGGCGTCCTTGCCCAGGCCCGAGGCCTCCTCGCAGATGACCGGCAGGGTGTCGTCGGGGAACAGCTTGGCGCCATAGATCTCGGCCCAGTCGGTCAGGATCTCGGGGTAGCGCGCCTTGCGCCGGGCGCGTGCCCCGTCGGCCGCCACGATGGTCACCGGCGCGGCGTTGCGACCCAGCGGAAGCTGTGTGATCACGGCAGCTCCGCCCACCCATGCCTGCTCGGCCGCCTTGTCGGTGACCGCGTCCGGCGCCCCTGGAAGCAACATCCACTGGATCATCGCGCAGCAGCTTAGCTGGTTCGGGCATCTCACGTCAGCGTTGACGAATGACCCACCGGTCAGTCAAGCTATCAGCGAGGAGTCAGCCGATGAAGTCGCTGCGTATCGCCGGGTTCGGCAAGAGCGAGATCCGCTTCGACATGTTCGATCTCGCGCGCGAGGCGGCCGAGGCCCGGCGCGCCGAGAAGCTGCAGCACATCTACCACCGCGGCCAGGATCTGGCCTGGGACGGTCGCGACGTCCTGGCCGAGCTGGTGGCCAAGCACGGTGGCATCCAGGTGCCGCCCGAGAAGGCGGCCGCGCTCAGCAAGATCTTCGCCATCATCATGTGGGGCGAGCTGGCGGCGTGGAAGATCTCGGCCCAGCTGGCCGATCGCCTGGTGCCGCTGGAGGCCAAGATGGCGGCCACCAGCCAGGCCCACGACGAGGCGCGCCACTTCTACGTGATGCACGACTATCTGTCGCAGCTCGGGCCGGTGCCCAAGAAGATGGATCCGGCCTCGCGCGCGCTGCTCGACCTGGTGCTGAACACGGACAATTTGCTTCGCAAATTGATGGGCATGCAGCTCATGGTCGAGGCGCTGGCGCTGACGCTGTTCCAGGCCGTGCGCGAGGTCAACGCCGAGCCGGTGCTGTCCGAGCTCCTGCGCTACTACGAGAAGGACGAGGCGCGCCACGTCGGCCTCGGCATCCAGCACCTGCCCTCGATGATGAAGGCGGCCTCGGCGTTCGAGCACGCCGGCGCCATCGGCTTCCAGCTGCGCCTGGTGTTCTGGAGCATGGCCAGCCTCAAGGCGCTGGAGCCCGACCTGCGCGTGCTCGGCATCGAGGCGCGCCAGATCATGCGCCTGGGCAAGGCCAAGCAGCTGCACGCCAGCGAGATGCTGTGGTCCGAGATGGGCATCGAGCGCCCGGCGCTGAACCGCCAGATCGGCGCCGGCATCGACGCCATCAACGAGCTGGTGTTCCCGCGCAAGCAGGACGACGGCTCGGGGACCGGGTGGCTCGGCCGCATGAAGCTGGCGCGCGAGGTCTTCAAGGCCGGCGGCCTACCGGTCGACGCGACCACGCTGGACATGCCGGCGCCGGCCATTGCGGTGGCGTAGGCGGGCGCACACACACGGCTGCCGCGGCGCGCGTAGGGCTTGGCGGCGCGCGCGAGTGCCGCCATAATCTCGCGCTCATGTTCTTGCTGTCCAGCACCATACCGGCGTGGGCCGACGCCGCGCGCACCGACCTCGGGGCGCTGCTGGCCGATCACCTGCACTGCGAGCGCAAGGCGGTCGAGAACGCCCTGCAGCTGGTGCGGCGCTACTCCGATCGACGCGCCATGGTGGACGCCCTGGCCCGCCTGGCCCACGAGGAGACCGCCCACCTGGTGCGCATGTCGGCCCTGCTGGAGGAGCGTGGGCTGCCCATGCGCCACGACGTCGGCAACCGCTATGCGCAGCTGCTGCGCGCCGAGGTCCGCCCCGGCGAGCCGTGGCGGCTGCTCGACAGCCTGCTGACCTCGGCCTTCATCGAGGCGCGCTCGCACGAGCGGCTGCTGCTGCTGGGGCGCGCCTTCGCGGCCGCCGGCGACCACGACGCCGCCGGGATCTACACCGCCCTGGCCAGCGCCGAGGAGCGCCACTTCGAGCTGTTCCTCGAGCTGGCGCGCGAGGTCGCGCCCGCCGAGGCCGACGCCCGCGCCGCCGAGCTGGGCGCGCGCGAGGCCGAGATCATCGCATCGCTACCCCACGGACCCCGTATCCACTAGTGAGAGTGAGAGGTGACATGAAGCTCGCGCCGTCGTTCCTGGTTTGCGCACTGCTGCTGGGCTGTGGTCCCAAGCACGAGAAGCCCGTGGTGGCGCCCTGGAAGGGCGACGAGGGCGTCAAGAAGGCGCCCGTCGGTGACGGCACGCCCGGACCGGGCAAGAAGCCGACCGCGGGGAGCGATCCGTCGGCCGAGATCCTGTCGCGCGAGCCGGTCACCAACGCGGCCAAGGTCAAGCACGTGCTGGTGGGCTGGGCCGCGCTGGCGCCAGCCTATCGCGGCGAGATGGATCCGCGCGCGTCGGCGCGCTCGCAGGCCGAGGCGCAGAAGCTGGCGCGCGCGGTGCTGGAGCGGCTGCAGAAGGGCGAGAAGATCGAGGCCATCATGGCCGAGATCTCCGAGGATCCCGGCAGCGCGCAGAGCGGCGACTCCTACGACGTCGCGCCGGGCGCGCGCCTGGTGCCCGAGTTCATCCAGATGGGGCTGCGCCTGGGCATCGGCGAGGCCGGCATCGTGGAGACCGTGTACGGCTACCACGTGATCCAGCGCGTGGAGTGAGCTGCGGTCGTCCCGATCGTCCTTGACGCGCGGCGGGGCCTTGGCAATGCTGCGCCGCACGGAGGCCTCCATGCGCAAGTTCGGCCCTACGCTCGTCATCTGCCTGCTCGGTTCGCTCGCCCTCGCCGGGTGCAAGAAGACGCCGCCCGACTGCAAGAAGGTGAAGGACTACTACTGCGGGCCCAACGGCACGCCGGAGGAGTGCCAGATGGCCAAGAACAGCGCCGAGAGCAAGAACGGCGCGTCGTGCGCCAAGACCTTCATGGGCCTCAAGGAGGCGCGCAAGCTGAAGGAGACCGCGGCGGCCAAGGCCAAGCAGGACGCCGCGTTCACCGCGGAGAAGGACTTCCGCGCGCCCATCATCGCCGAGATGGACAAGGTCAGCGCCAATCGCTACGAGCTCGGCGAGAAGCTGACCACCGCCAAGGGCGCCGAGAAGAAGAAGATCGAGGCCGAGATCGCGGCCATCGACGCCAAGCTCAACGAGCTGATGGAGCAGCTGAACGCCCGCGTCAAGCCGGGCGCGCCGCCGCCCCCTGGAGCGCCCGCGCCCGCGCCCGCCGGCACGCCATGAGTGATGGGCCGAAGAAGAAGCCGGGTACAGGAGAAGAGCAGGACAACGATCTCGAGCGCGAGGCCGATCGTGTCATCGCCGAGCTGTCGGGCGCCTTCGCCGAGCTGGGCGACGACGCGCGCTGGCGGGTGGCGCGGGCGGTGATCCACCGCGCGGTGCACGCCGCGGCGCGCTCACGGCAGGTCGAGTTCTGTGTCATGGCGTCGTATCTGGCCGAGATGATTCCGCACGCGCACGGCCTCATGCATGGGGCAGATCCCGGGTCGCCGCGCCACAAAGAACCGCTGCATTAACGATCAATTTTGCCGCGCAGGATCCTGATCCGCGGAGCCTCTCCGCGGTGTAACGTTGTGCTGGGAGCGCGCCATGAAGATCGAAAAGGGCAACATCGTCCGCATCTCGTTCGAGCTGAAGGTCAAGGGCGGCGAGGTCATCGAGTCGTCCGAGAAGAACGGCTCGCTGGAGTACACCCACGGTGGCGGCAAGATGCTGCCGGCGCTGGAGAAGCGCCTCGAGGGCATGGCCGTCGGCGACGAGAAGAAGGGCATCATCGCCGCCAACGAGGCCTTCCCCGAGGAGTCGCTGCCGACCAAGGACATGCCGAAGAAGGAGTTCCCGGCTGGACTGGAGCTGAAGCCGGGCAGCCAGTTCGAGGCCAAGGGCCCCGACGGCAAGCCGCTGGCGTTCAAGATCGTCAAGGCCAAGGGTGACGTCGTCACCGTGCGCTTCCTGCATCCGCTGCAGGGCAAGGACCTGGAGTTTCGCGTCCAGGTGCTGGGCATCGACGATCCCAAGGCCAAGCGCCGCGCCTCGATGGCGCCGCCGCCGCCGCCGGTCGAGGCGCTCGAGCTCAGCGCGGACGATCTGAAGCAGGAGTAGCGTGCGCGTCGTCCCGGTCCCCTGCCTCAAGGACAACTACGCCTACCTGGTGTGCGACGGCAGCCGCGCCGCGGTGGTCGACCCGTCGGAGGCCGCGCCGGTGCTGGCCGCGGCCGCGCGCGAGGGCGTCACCCTGGAGCAGGTGTGGTGCACGCACCATCACCTCGACCATGTCGGCGGCGTCGAGGAGCTGGTGGCCGCGCTGCCCGGCGTGGTCGTGGTCGCGCACCAGTCGGACGCCGAGCGGAGGCGCATCCCCTGTGTCACCCGCGCGGTCGCCGACGGTGACAGCGTGGAGCTGGGCGGGCTGCAGGCGCGCGTGATGCACGTGCCCGGCCACACCACGGGGGCGATCTCGTTCGTGGTCGGCGGCGCGGTGTTCACCGGCGACACCCTGTTCGGCGCCGGTTGTGGCCGCCTGTTCGAGGGCACACCCGAGATGATGCACGCCTCGCTGACGCGCCTCGGCGGGCTGCCCGGCGCGACGCAGGTGTACTCGGGCCACGAGTACACCGTCAGCAACCTGCGCTTCGCGGCCACGGTCGAGCCGGGCAGCAGCGCGGTGACGGCGCGCGCCGAGGCCGCGACGGCGGCGCGGGCGGCGGGGCAGCCCACGCGGTCGACCATCGCAGACGAGCAGGCCACCAACCCGTTCCTGCGCTGGGGCCAGCCCGCGGTGGCGGCGGCGGCGCGCGCGGCCGAGCCCGAGGAGTGCCGCGCGGTGCGCGACGCGGTGGCGCTGTTCGCGGCGCTCAGGCGCTGGAAGGACCGCTTCTGAAGCTGGACTGACGCTAACTTAGCTGGCGGTCGCGCTGCTGGCGCGCTCCTCGGCGAGCTCCTGCGGGCTGGCGGACTCGGCCTCCAGCTCGATGATGAAGTCGCTGGCCTCGAGCTCGATCTCCTCGATGATGATCGACTGCTCGGGGGTGATGGCGTCGGCGCTGCGGCGCGGGGTCTCGCGGATGATGGTCTGGTCGGGATCGCCGGGGTCGATGGCACCGAAGCCCATCAGCAGGTCGTCGATCTCGGTCTCGGGGCGCGGGGCGCCGCCGGCGGCGGCCAGGCGGCGCGCGGCCTCGCGGCGGTCGGCGTTGCGGCGATCGCGCTTGAAGATGCGGGTGTCCTTCTTGCCGTAGCGGCGCTCGCGGTCGCGGCGATCACGCTCGAGCAGCTCGCGGATGTCCTGCAGCGTGGGCGGCGTGGGCTCGATGCGCGCGGTCTTGGCCGAGCAGTTGTGGCACATCGGCACCCAGCGTCCGTGCAGCTCGACCGAGCGCAGGTTGTCGCGGCGCTTCTCGCAGCAGATGGTGCACGCGGCGCCGAAGCCGACCGGGCGCGCCTCGGTCCAGCGCAGATAGCAGCCCCAGCAGCGCCCGCGGCGCAGCTCCGGGACCTTGGCTCCACATGCTTCGCAACTCGGCTTGCTGGGCTCGGGCATGAAATGGACCTTTCGTGGCTGCCTGCCGGTCTGGCATATCGCCCCCCCACCAGGGGGGCAACTTTTCGCCAGAAAGCGACGGCCCAGCCTGCTAGGCTGCGCGCATGGGCATGAGGATCGAAGTCGCACACAAGCTGACGCTGGCCGAGGCCAAGCAGCGCATGGAAGCTCTCGGCGACTACCTGCAGAACAAGCACGGCATCAACGTGGCCTGGAACGGCGACAAGGCGACCGCCAACGGGCGCTACCTGGTCGTCCACATCGAAGGCAGCATGACGGTGACCGACAAGTTCGTCGATTTCGACGGCAAGGACCCCGGCTTCCTGTGGCGCGGCAAGGCCAAGACCTACCTGCAGGGCAAGCTCGAGACCTACCTCAACCCGGCCACGCCGGTGGAGAAGCTGCCGCGCAGATGATGACGCTGCGGCGCGGCGCGCTCGCGACGGTGCTGTCGCTGTGGCTGGCCGGCTGCGGCGGCAGCGAGGGCGACGATCGCGTCACCGCCAGCAAGCTCATCGGCGCGGCCGGCGGCAGCGTGAGCGGCGAGGGCTCGCTGGCCGGGGTGGTGCTGGAGATCCCGGCCGGGGCGCTGGATCGCGACGTCACCTTGACCATCGAGGAGATCGACCCGCCGGCGCCGCCGGTGGGCTTCGTGCGCGCCAGCCGGGTGGTCAAGCTGGGGCCCGACCGGCTGTCGTTCCTGGTGCCCATCCGCTTCACGCTGCCGTTCGACGGCGCCGCCGGCCAGTATGTCTACTTCGCCGACGATGGCGCGCCGGCCTGGACGCCGGTGCCGGGCACCGACTACACGCGCAGCGCCAGTGGCAAGGAGGTCATCGTGCTGACCAGCCACTTCTCGCGCTGGGCGGTGTACCGCCCCGAGAGCGAGAATTGAGCGACCGCGGCGCCGAGCTCGCCGCGCTGTGCAAGGATCTGGTCTCGGATCCCTCGTACATCACCGGGCGCCGCACCTATCCGCGCACGGTGACGGTCGACGACGTCGCCGACGTCGCGCTGGCGGTGCAGCACGAGGTCGATCAGGCGGTCAAGGCGCGCGACGCCAAGGCGGTCGAGTCGGGGCTGCGCATCGCGTGCGAGCGCGGCTGCAGCAAGTGCTGCGAAGAGATCGTGATGGTCACACTGCCCGAGGCGGCGGCGCTGGCGCGCTGGCTGCGCCGGCCCGAGAACGCCGAGGCCCTGGCCGCGTTTCGCGGCCGGTTCGCCGCCTGGCAGGCCGCGGTGGGCGACACCCCGCAGCGCATGGAGGACGCCGCCCAGCGCGGTGACGAGGCCGAGTACGTCCGCCTGCACACCGACAACATGATGTCGCGCACGATGTGCGCCTTCAACCAGGACGGCATGTGCCAGGTCTACGAGGTGCGCCCGCTGATCTGCCGGCGCGCCCACGCGCTGGACACCGCCGAGCTGTGCGGACCGCACCCGGTCGAGCTGGGCCGGCGCAAGCAGATCGACTTCCCGCCGCTGGAGCAGTTCTCGAACCGCATGCTGGGCATCCTGTGGGCCGGGCACCACGCCGCGGGCGGCGCACGCATGCGCCGTGACGCGCTGTGCGCCTACGTGATGAAGCTGCTGGACGCCACGCCGTGAGCGACCGCCAGCGCGAGCTGGATCGCCTGGTCACCGAGCTGGCGGGCAACCCTGATTATGCCAGCGGCCGGCGCAGCTTCCCGCGCACGGTCACCGCGGACGATGCCATGGCCATCACCCGCGGGCTGCATCAGCAGATCGAGCAGGGCACCGCGGCGCGCGAGGCGGTGGCGACCCGCGAGGGCCTCCGCATGGGTTGCACGCGCGGCTGCAACACCTGCTGCGAAGAGCTCATCATGGTGCATCTGCCCGAGGCGCTGCTGGTCGCCGAGTGGCTGCGGCTGCCGGAGAATGCGGCGATCCTCGCCGGTTTTCGCGAGCGCTATCCGGCCTGGAGGGCCCGCGTCGGCGACCTGCCCACCGAGGTCGAGGCGCTGTCCGCGCGCGGCGACCTGCTCGGGCTGGAGAAGATCTTCACCACCCGCGCCTCGGCGCGCAACCTGTGCGCCTTCAACGTGGGCGGCGACTGTACCGTCTACGAGACCAGGCCCACGGTGTGTCGCACCGCCAACGCGGTCGACGACGCCAGCAAGTGCGGCCTGTATGACGTCAGCCAGGGCCGGCGCCAGGCGCTGGCGTTCGTGCCGCTGGACCAGTTCGTCGAGCGCTCCAGCCAGCTGGTGCGCGCGCTGCACCACGCGGTCGCCGGGCGCAAGGCGCCGCGCCGGCCGCTGTGCGAGCTGGTGTGGGAGATGACGGGCGAAGTCTGAGACGGAACGGAACGGAACGAATTCGTTCGAAGCCGTCGAGTCGCTACGCGACGCGACTCACTTTCGAACGTATTCGAAGTCGAACGGCTGGCCGTTGATGCCGCGCGCTGGGGGCGCCAGCCAGTTGACGATCTTGCCGCGCTCGACCACGGGCTGCATCAGCGAGTGGATGTAGGTGCGGTCGGCCTCGCTGGGCAGCCACTCGTCCTGGCGGCGCTTGAACTCGTCGGCGCTGAGCGGGTTGCCCTCGACGTCGAAGTGCAGCCCCGCATAGATCCCCTGGTTGCGGTTGAAGCGGCGGTGCGGCAGCTTGAGCTCGATGCCAGTCAGGCCGGCGTCCTGGATGGTGCGGTTCCACTTGTTGACCGCGCGCTGGCAGTCCTCGACATAGCCGTCGCGCAGGACCTCGTTCATCGCGGTGCGCAGCGGGATCTCCTTGCGCACCACCTTGCCGTCCTCGATGACGTCCATGTCGTAGTGCTGGCCCAGCGCGGTGTGCTCCTCGTGCTGGCTCTCCTTGAAGCGGCCCTTCAAGCTGGCGCCGAAGAAGTCGGCCGCGTTCGACGAGATCTCGCCGCCGAACAGGTCGAGCGAGATGGCGTACCAGTAGTTGAGGTACTTCTGCAGGGTGGCGAAGTCGATGCCGCCCTGCTTGCGCACGTCGGCGTTGGGATCCTGCTTGGCCAGCTCGGTGCTGCGACGCACGACGCGGTCCACGCCGGTCTCGCCCACGAACATGTGGTGGGCCTCCTCGGTGATCATGAACTTGCAGGTGCGCGCCAGCGGATCGAAGCCCGACTCGCTCAGCGCATAGAGCTGATACTTGCCGTCGCGGTCGGTGAACATGGTGAACATGAAGAACGACAGCCAGTCGTCGATGGGCGCGTTGAAGGCGCCCAGGATGCGCGGCTTGTCGCTGTCACCCGAGCGCCGCTCCAGGAGGCCCTCGGCCTCCTCGCGGCCGTCGCGCCCGAAGTAGCTGTGCAGCAGGTAGACCATGGCCCACAGGTGGCGGCCCTCCTCGACGTTGACCTGGAACAGGTTGCGCAGGTCGTACAGCGAGGGTGCGGTCTGGCCCAGGCGGCGCTGCTGCTCGACCGAGGCCGGCTCGGTGTCGCCCTGGGTCACGATGATGCGGCGCAGGATGTTGCGGAACTCGCCCGGGACCTCCTGCCACGCGGGCTGGCCCATGAAGTCGCCGAAGTGGATCTTGCGCTCGGCCTCGGCGGGGGCCAGGAAGATCCCCCAGCGATAGTCGGGCATCTTGACGTGATCGAAGTGGGCCCAGCCGTCGGTGTCGACCGAGATGGCGGTGCGCAGGTAGACCTGATCACCCTGGAAGCCCTCGGGACCGACGTCCTGCCACCAGCGCAGGAAGCTGGGCTGCCACTGCTCGAGCGCGCGCTGCAGCTTGCGATCCGCGGACAGGTTGACGTTGTTCGGGATCAGGGTGTCGAGCTCGGACGCGATCGCCATCAGGTCCTCCTCCAGTCGAACACGGGGCGCTCGGGCTTGCCGTACAGGGTGAGCGCGCCCTTCTCGCCGGTCGCATTGCCGCGGGTGAAGATCCAGTTCTGCCACGCCGACAGGCGGCCGAAGATCTTGGTGTCGGCGGTCTCGGGGCCGGGGAAGCGCAGCGAGGCCTCCATGCCGGTCAGCGCGTCGGGCGACATCGCGACGCGCTCCTCGACCGCGATGCGCAGCTCGTCGGCGAAGTCGATGTCGTCGCTGGCCACCGTGATGAGGCCCGCGGCCTGCGCGGCCTCGACGTCCATGACCTCGGCGCTGCCCAGCAGATCGCCGACGCGGCCGGGCTCGCCCATGAAGCGCGCCTGCAGGCGGGTCAGGCCGTGCGACATCGGCAGCGCGCCGCCCGACAGCGGGCCGACCGCCAGGTGCGCCGGGCGCTTGCTGTCGTCGAGCGCATAGACGCGGTCGGCGGCCAGCGCGATCTCCAGCAGCGAGCCGGCGAAGCACGACTCCGGGCCATCGATGACGGCGAAGAAGCTGCGCGCGGTCAGATCGAGGCGGCGCAGCACGCGCGCCATGTGCAGCACGATCTCGCGCGCCAGCCAGCTACCGGCGGCCTGCGCGGCGTGCAGCGCGCGATCGGCGGCCAGCACGGTCTGGGGGTCGCCGCTGGTGCGCAGCAGGACGACGCCGACCTGCTCGTAGTTGAAGCGCAGCCGCAGCAGCGCGTCGTCGAGCTCGCGGAAGGCGCGCAGCGACCACTGCTCGGCGCCGGCGGCGCTGATGGCGGCGGCGCTGTCGGGCTGCGCGCCGGTGGGCGCGGCCACGGTCAGGCTCGCGGTGCGCGCGGCGCGGTCGACCGTGAGGGTGACGTGGCGGTAGCGCACGGTGTCGCCGTCGACCGCCGGCTCCAGCGCGGGCAGCGGCAGCCCCTTGGCGCCCGCCGGCATGGGCGACTTCGCGGCCAGCGCGCGCGCGCGCGTCAGCACGGCGTCGCCGAACTTGGAGCGCGGCGCGATGGCGTCGACCAGGCGCCACTCGACGGCGCGCTTGCCCTTGATGCCCTCGGCCAGGGTCGAGAACACGTCGGCGTGATCGCGGCGCACCTTGCGCTTGTCGGTCAGGCGGGTCAGGCCGCCGGTGCCCGGCAACACGGCCAGCAGCGCGACCTCGGGCAGCGACACCGCGGAGCTGCCGTCCTCGATGAGGACGATCTCGTCACACGCCATCGCCAGCTCGTAGCCGCCGCCCGCGGTCGTCCCGTTGCAGGCCGCCAGCCAGCGCTGACCACTGTGCTGCGAGGCGTCTTCCATCGAGAGCCGGGTCTCGTTGGTGTACTTGCAGAAGTTGACCTTGAAGGCGTGGCTGGAGGCGCCCAGCATGTGGATGTTGGCGCCGGCGCAGAACACGCGATCCTTGTCGCCGGTGAGGATGACGGTGCGCACCTCGGGGTGCTCGAAGCGCAGGCGCTGCACGGCGTCGCACAGCTCGATGTCGACGCCGAGGTCGTACGAGTTCAGCTTGAGCTCGTAGCCGGGGCGCAGCGGCTCGTGGTCCTGCACCGACATGGTCAGGCGCGCGAGGTCAGCGCCCTCGAAGGTCAGCTTCCAGTGCTTGTAGCGCGACGGGTGGGTCTCGAACGTCAGCGCGGGCGCCGGCGAGTCGTGAGCATCCTTCAGGGACATGCGAGCCTTTTAGCGGATCTTGATGCCCATGGCCAACCCTTCGGCGGTCGGCAGCATGGTGGCGCGGAAACGCCCGCCGCTGGCCAGGCGGACATTCATGGCGTGGATGGCCTTGCCCGACGCGGCGTCGGCGTTCGGGGTGGCGTCAGGCGCACCGATTGCGTTCAGGACCTGGCCCCAGGCGAAGGCGTTGTCGGCCAGCACCATGCCACCGATGCGCAGGTTGTCCTCGGCCCAGGCCAGATAATTCGGGTAGTTAGCCTTGTCGGCGTCGATGAAGACGACGTCGAAGGGGCCGCCGACGGAGATCGCAGGCAGGTTCTCGAGCGCAGGGCCGACGTGGACCTGGGTGCGCGCGGCGAAGCCGTGACGCCGGAAGCTCTCGGTGGCGACGGCGGCGTGCTTGGGGTCGTACTCGCAGGTGTCGAGAAAGCCGTCGGGGGTCAGGCCGCGCAGGATGCCCACGCCCGAGTAGCCGCCCAGGGTGCCGATCTCGACCGCCTTGCGGGCGGCGACCGCGCGGACCAGGACCTCGACCTGCAGCAGATCGAAGACGCCCATCTGGATCGCCGGCAAGCCGGCCGCGATCGAGCGCTCGCGGATCTCGGCCAGCACCTCGTCCTCGGGGGCGAAGACCGACTCGACATAGCGCGCGAGGCGCGGGTCGGCCTGGCCGTACGCCTTTTCGACGAAGTCACGAGGTGGCATGCGCGGGACTCTACCAAATTGGCCGGGGCATGCTACGACGTCGCCATGGCGCTGGACGAACGAGAGTTCGACAAGCTGGGCGACGCGGAGCTGCGTCACCTCGAGGATGCTCTGGGCGACATCGATCCCGACGAGTGCGAGATCGCGGTCTCGGGCGGCGTGCTGTCGCTGACGCTGAAAGATGGTGCCAAGATCGTCATCAACACGCACCGCGCCGCGCGCGAGATCTGGATGGCCGCGCAGGCCGGCGAGCGTCGCGCCTGGCACTTCGGTCACGACGCCAGCGACGGCCGCTGGCGCGTCGGGGCAGCGCCAGGTGGCGAGGAGCTGCGCGCGACGGTGGCCCGCGTGATGACCGAGCGGCTGGGGCGGCCGATCAGCGTCGGCTGACGAGCGCGGCCTCCATGCGCGCGACGTCGTCAGCGCTGGGGATCCACACCGGGCGCGCCGCTCCCCCGTGCAGCTTGTAGATCCCTGCCAGCTGCTGCCGCGTCAGCTGGCCGGCCTGGGCCCAGTCGATCGGGAAGCGCACGCCTCCACCATCGGGTTGGCTCGGGACGCGGGCCCCCCAGGGCGTCTCCAGCTCGATCGGCGTGGTTGGCTCCTCAGGTAGCCAGGCACGGCGGGTCGTCACCTCGGGTGTCAGCTCGCTGTCGGTCGCCGTCACCTTGTCGCCACCCACGGCCATCGCGAACAGGCCCGCGCCCACCAGCACTCCGCCAGCGGTTGCCACGGTGCCGGTCGGGAAGTCGCCGCCGCCATCACTGGACGACTCGGTGGCGTTCGCCACCGCGCCGAGACCGGTGGAGATGAGGCCAATCGCCGCGACACCCACCGTGACCAGCCCGGCCGACAGCAGCAGCCGCCCGCCCAGGTCGTCTCGGCGCCGGCTTCCGGTGTGCTGGAAACGCCGCGTGCGTCGCTCCACCCTGCAGGCGCGCTGCAGCGACAGCCGCGGGTTGCCATCGTCACCGGCGTGGAGGTGCTGGCGCAGCTCGGGCAAGGGCTGGCAAGCGCTGTCCTGGGCCTCGCCGCGGACGATGCTGGTGCTGCGTCTGGCGCGGCTCACACAGCCGGGCAGCAGGCCAGTGCCGAGCAGCGTGATGGCCACGATGGTGCGGCTCCCGTGGAGCCGCGCGATTGCAGAGGTGGTGGGTCGAGTCGCCATGCTCCGCCCACAGACGCAACTTGGAGGCCGCGGGCTGCGGCGTGGCGCTTCAGGTGCGCTTCTTGGCGCCGTTGCCGGGGCGCGGCCGCGGCGCGGGCGGCATGGGGTCGCTGCCGCACGCCGCGATGATGGTGCTGGCGGCGGCGTGGGGGTCGTCGGTGACCACCATCAGGTCGAGGTCGGCGGCGGAGATCTTGCCGGTCGCCAGCACGCTGCCCTCGAGCCAGTCGAGCAGGCCCTGCCAGAACTTCGACCCGAACAGAACCACGGGGAACTGGTGGATCTTGCCGGTCTGGATCAGCGCCAGCGCCTCGGTCAGCTCGTCGAGCGTGCCGTAGCCGCCGGGGAAGATGACGAAGGCGCTCGAATACTTGATGAACATGGTCTTGCGCACGAAGAAGTAGCGGAAGTTGATCACGCTATCGAGGTACGGGTTCGGCACCTGCTCGAAGGGCAGCTCGATGTTGCAGCCGATCGAGCGCGCGCCGACGTCGCGAGCGCCGCGGTTGCCGGCCTCCATGATGCCGGGGCCGCCGCCGGTGATGATGTCGAAGCCGGCGGCGCCGAGCAGGCGCGCGACCTCGGCCGCGTTCCTGGCGTCGGGATCGTCGGGGCCGGTGCGCGCGGAGCCGAAGATGGTGACCGCGCGGCGCACGTCGGCCAGGTTGTCGAAGCCCTCGATGAACTCGCCCATGATGCGCATCACGCGCCACGGATCGGTGCGCGTGAAGTCGATTGCGGGAGCCTGCAGGTTGAGCAGCTTCTCGTCCTCGGTGGTGCCCGGCGCGCGCGCCGGCAGCGTGGGCATGCCGTCGTCGCGGATGGCGGTGTCGACGATGCGGCGGCGGGCTGCCCCGGCGCCGGCGGCGGCAGCCGGCGCGGCGCGACCGGCGCGGGCGTGGCCCTCCTTGTTGCGCTGCTCGAGGTACTCGCGCGCGACGCGCTCGGCGTGCGCGCGCAGGCCGGGATCGTCGGGCTTGCCGCTGGCCGTCAGCGGTGGGCCGCCTGCCTTGGGGCGTCGCTTCACGTCTGGGTCATCCCGCCGTCGATGACCATGACGTGGCCGTTGACGTAGGACGCGGCGTCGCTGGCCAGGTACAGCGCGGCGCCGGCGATCTCCTCGGGCTGGCCGTGGCGGCCCAGCGGGGTGCGCGCGACGACGTGGCTGCGCAGGCTGTCGTTGCCGACGATGGCGGCGGCGAAGCGGGTCTCGATCAGGCCGGGCGCGATGGCGTTGACGCGGATGCCGCGCGGGCCGCACTCGGTGGCCAGGGTCTGCGTCATCGAGATGACCGCGGCCTTGGTCATGCCGTAGACGCCCTGGAACGGCGCCGCGCGCAGGCCGGCGACCGAGGCGACATTGATGATCGACCCTGGGGCCTTGCGGCTGTCGAGGTGGCGGATGACCTCGCGCGCGCACATGAAGTAGCCCTTGGCGTTGACCTCGAAGGTCTTGTCCCACTGGGCGTCGGAGATGTCGAGCATGGGCCCGAAGTAGGGGTTGGTCGCGGCGTTGTTGACCAGGATGTCGACCTGACCGAACTCGGCGATGGTGCGCGCGACCAGGCGCTGCACGTCCTCGGCCTTGCCGGTGTGCGCGGCGACGGCGAGGGCGCGGCCCCCGGCGGCGGTGATGGCGGCGGCGACGGTGGCGAGATCCTCCTGCTTGCGCGAGGCCAGGGTCACCGCGGCGCCGGCGCTGGCCAGGGCGCGCGCGATGGCCTCGCCGATGCCGCGCGACGCACCGGTGACGATGGCGACCTTGCCGGTCAGGCTGGGGCTGGACATGCCCGCGAGACTACTATTTCGGCGGGCCGGCGGGCAGGTCGGCGACGTAGATCTCGGTGATGTTGGTGCGCGTGCGGCGCCAGTTCGAGGTCCACACCACCTGGGTGAAGTCGCTCGACACCGAGGCGTGCGGCTCGGCGAAGTAGTCGAGGTCGCCGGCCTCGTCGTCGCGCGACGAGTGGTGGTGCGCCAGCTGGATGGTGCGCCCGCCGACCTTGAGCTCCTGCATGAAGATGGCGCCGTCCATCCAGTTCTTCTGGTCGCCGGGCACGCCGTCATAGACCGAGATCAGCGCCCAGCCGGGGCGCTTCCAGCCGCGCCCCGAGATGTGGATGCCCAGCGACCCCTTGGAGAAGTCGATGGTCAGGAGGTCGACGCGCGCGCCGCTCTCCAGATCGATCATCGCGATGGTGTCGGTGTCGGTGTCCTGGTAGACCACCGCCTCGCGGCCATCCGCCAGCAGCACCAGATCCTCGTGGCCCATGGTGCGCACCAGCGGGCGCGCGGTCTTCAGCGCGGCGTCGAACACCATGGCGCCGCACGGGCGCTTGTAGGTGCCCAGCGGGGTGTCGCGCTCGCAGTAGTTGAAGGGCACCAGGACCCACTTGCCGCTGTGCGAGAACGAGATGTTGTCGGGGCCGCCCTCCTCGACGCCCATGGGCGGCACGTGGGTGGTGATGTCGTAGGTGCCGAGGATCTGGCCGCGCTGCTTGTCGGTGTTGCCGGGCTCCTCGCGCAGGTCGTAGGTGATGATGCCGACCGCGGCGCCGTCATCGCGCGACGCCATGAAGGCCCAGCGCTGGCCGTCGTCGGACGGGCTGCCCTCGTAGCGGCCCCAGACCCGGCTGACGCCCTTGTTCTTGAAGACGCCGGAGAAGTCGCGCACGGTCGAGGTGTCGCCCGAGCTGACATCCAGCCGCTTGAGCTCCATCTCGGGCGTGTACCAGATGATCTTGGGGTCCTTGGGATCCCAGCGCGGATCGACCGGGCCCTCGATGGGCAGCTTCTTCAACGGCAGCATGGTCTTGGTGTCGTACAGGTACCAGGTCGACTCGGTGCTGCGCGCCAGCATGCGGCTGCCGTCGGCGTTGAAGGAGTCGACGCGCGAGTACTCGTTGGTGAAGCCCTGCGCGCGCTCCTTGAGGTCGCGGGCGCGATCGGTGATGCGCACGATGCAGGTGCCGAAGGCGGGATCGCGGAAGGGCACCCGCGCGGGCGGCTCCTTGCCGGTCAGTGAGTAGCGCTTCAGATCGGTGCCGGCGGCCAGCGCGGGGGTGTCGCCGGGGCAGCGGCTCTTGCGGGTGGGCGTCGGGCCGGTGCTGGCGCTCGGGCTGGGGCTGGGCGACGTGGTGGGCGTCGGCTCGGGACTCTGCGAGGGGTTCGGTGTCGGCGACCCGGTCGGCCGCGGCGACACCGTGGGCGTCGGCGACGCCGTCTTCTTGCCAGCCGAGTCGGAGCAAGCCGTGCCCAGCGCGGCACACATCACGAGGATCGAGAGCCCGGGGTTCATGTGCGCAAAATGTACTCCGGGCAGCCCACTCGCGCCCCGCGAAACGCTCCCGATCCAGTGTTCATGACGAGCGCGCCGAGGCCCTCATGACCCTTCTCCGAGGACCGGCGCCCGTGATAAAGACACCGGATGACGATTCGTTCGGCGGCGTTGTTGTTGGTTGCGGTCAGTGGTCTCTCGGCGTGCGGCAAGAAGAAGCCCGCCGGCAAGAGTCCGGCTCCCTCGGCTTCCGCTACACCTGAGCCCTCTGCCAGTCCCTCGGCCTCTCCTGTCGTGGACGCACCTGCCGAGGGTGCCCTGATGCTGGAGGGCAAGCCGTACAAGCTCACGGCCGGCAAGATCGACCGCATCAACCAGAAGGAACACCTCGTGGTGTCGACGGGACCGCTCACTTGCGAGGGTTCGCCGGCCCCGAACGACGTCTTCTTCGAGATCTACGTCTCGGCGGGACCCGATGGGAAGCACTACGCGCCGGGTCCGGTCGGCGTCGCGGCGATGCTGGTGCGCGGGGCCGGGTCCGATGGGCCGGGGTTCGTGATGGGCGGCGCGGAGCTTCACGGCGTGCTGACTCTCGAGCCGGGCGACTGGGCGCCGGGCAACAAGGTCAAGGGCTCGCTCCGGATCGACGACATCAGCGAGGACAAGAAGGCGACCTACACGGGTTCCTCGCCGTTCGAGGCCACCGTGTGCGAGCTGGCCGCGGATCCCGAGGCCGATCTCGCGACGCCCGCGGAGGCCGACAAGGGCCCCGCCAGCGGCACCCTCGGTGGCGCGGCGTTCACGGCCAAGAGCGCGATCGCGATCCTCAGCCACGACGCTCGGCGCGACGTCGATCAGATCGACGAGATCCACCTGTTCGACTCCGAGGTGGATTGCACGACCTACCAGCGTGCCGACGGCACCGTGGTGCGGATCACGGGGACGGCCGGCGCGTCGGGCAAGGACGTCTTCGTCGGTGCGCCGCAGCCGCGCGACCTGTGGTGGGGGGCGAACTTCCACCTCCAGGGTCCGGCGTGGGTGAAGTTCGACGCCATCGAGCTGAAGGAGGGCGCCGAGGTCAAGGGCTCGGTCTACGGCGAGGCGACTGCCGCCCGCGCGAAGAAGTACCCCAAGTCGGCCGGCAAGCTCTCCGGCACGTTCACGGCCAAGGTCTGCAAGTAGCCATCGCCCGCTCGCGTCCGAGCGTCGGCTCGGCTGCTCCCACCAGGTCGTAGACCAGCCTAGACCTTGACAGGGTGTCTAGCTCGCGCGGCCTCGGCGATGCTGCGCTTGTCGAGCTTGCCGCGCTCGTTCTTGGGCAGCACGTCCACCACGTCGATGTACTTGGGCACCGCGGCGTCGTCGACGCGGGCGGCGACGTGCTTCTGCAGCTCGCGCAGGTTCAGGGTCACGCCGTCGTGGGGCACGACGACCGCGGTGACGGCGTCGCCCAGCACCGGGTCGGGCACGCCGACCACGGCGGCCAGCGCGACGCCCGGGTGAGACAGCAGGGCGTCCTCGACCTCCTTGGGCGCCACCTTCTGACCCTTGCACTTGAGGATCTCGTCGCTGCGGCCCACGAAGTACAGCCAGTCCTGCTCGTCGCAGCGGAACAGGTCCTTGGTGTACAGCGCCACGCCGCGGCCGTCGGGCGCGGTGCGCAGGGCGCGCGCGGTGCGCTCGGGGTCGCGCCAGTAGCCCTCCATCACGTGCGAGCCGCGCACCACCAGCTCGCCGGTGGCGGGACCCTGGCCGGGGCCCACGATGGCGCCGCTCTCGGGGTCGACCAGCCAGTGCTCCTGGTTGGGCATGCCGCGACCGACCGACGAAGGATTGCGGTCGACCTCGTCGGGCGGCAGGTAGGTCACCCGGGTGCACTCGGTCTGGCCGTACATGGGATAGAACTTCACGTGCGGCAGCGCGGCGCGCACCCGGCCGATCATGGCGGGCGCGATCCCGGCGCCGGCGTTGGTCAGGTAGCGCAGCGACGACAGATCGCGCGACGGCAGCTCCTTGAGCGAGAGCAGCAGCGCGAACACCGTGGGCACGCCGGCCAGGCCGGTGACGCGGTGTTGCTCGATGGCCTGCACGATGGGGAAGGGCAGGCCGAAGCCGCGCTCGAGGACGACGCGGGCGCCGACCTGGAACGCGCTGGTCAGCTGGGTCAGGCCGTAGCCGAAGGACAGCGGCAGCAGCAGCAGGAGCACGTCGTCGGCGCGGTTCTCCAGGTAGGTCGCGATCGACCACGCCGACGAGCACAGCGCGCGGTGCGGCAGCATGACCCCGTTGGGCGTCCCGGTCGAACCCGAGGTGTAGATGACCAGGCCGAGATCGAGGTCGGTGCGCGCGCCGTAGGGATCCGCGGCCGGGCGCAGCGCGGGCGCCGGCGTGGTCGCGATGGCGGTCTCGAGGTCCGACTCGGACCAGCGCAGGAGGCCCGGACGGGCCGCCAGGCCGGCCAGCGCGCCGTCGTGGGCCAGCACCGCGCGGGCCTCGCAGTGATCGATCACATACTCGAGGCGCGGCGGCTTGACCCCGGGGTGCAGCGGCACCGCACAGGCGCCCGCGCGCATGACCGCAAACAGCGCGGTGACACCCTCGATCGAGTTCTCGTGACAGCAGATGACCCGGTCGCCGCGGCGGACGCCCAGCTCGGCGAGCGCGCGCGCCGCCCGGGCCACGCGGCTCTCCAGCTCGGCGTAGCTCCAGGCGCGGTCGCCCTGGACCAGCGCGATCGCCTCGGGCGTGCGCTCGGCCGCGCTGGACAGCAGCCGGTCGACCAGCAGCATCAGCCCGCCGCGCGGGTACCGGCGTACTTGACCAGCCGCGCGACCGACCCGAAGTTCTCCGGCACCAGCTCGGCGTCGGCGACCTTGAAGCCGCAGGTCTCCTCGATGAAGACCACCAGCTCGAGGACGCCGGTGGAGTCGACGATGCCCTTCTCGAGCAGCATCGTCTCGGCCGCGAGATCGCCACGCTGGCCGAACAGGAAGGTGTCAGTCACGAAGGTGAGGAGCTTGTTTTCGAGCTCGGCGGGGTCGGCCACGGGCGTAGCGTCTCCCGAGCCGGGCGGGGCGTCAAGCGCGGGGCGTGGGACAGGGGGGTGTACCAGGCGTTGTCACTGGGACGCCGCCGCGCACGGCAGTCCGCGAGGTTGCGCCGCTATCTCCAGGGCACAGCCGTTGCAGTGCGCGGGGTCACCTGGAGGAGCGAAGCGATGAGGATGAAGCGCGCGTGGCTGATGGCGGTGCTGACCACGGTGGCAGGATGCAGCGAGTTCGATGCGCATGACGGCACCCTGATGCTCGAGGTGCAGGCGCCCGGGGTGGCGGGGCTATCGCGGGTCAACGTCGAGCTGGAGATCGCCGGTGCGATCCGCAGCGTCGACCTGGCGGCCCCGTTCCAGGTGCTCGAGGTGCCCGTCGACGCCGAGGGCGCGCTGGTCGCCCATGCCGTCGGCCTCGACGCCGCGGGGCGGGCTACCGCCTGGGGCGAGGTCTCCGGGCAGGTGGTGCGGGGGGAGGTCCTGGAGCTGACCCTGGTGCTGGACGCGAGCGCGCCCGCCCAGCAGCAGCACGCCGCGCTGGCGAAGACCCGGCTGACCGTGACCCGCGCCGGCAGCGGTAGCGGCGTCGTGACGTCGTCGCCGGCCGGGATCAACTGCGGCGCAACCTGCAGCGCCACCTACGGCTGGGGCGCCCTGGTGACCCTGACGGCATCGCCGCAGGTGGGCAGCCAGTTCGCGGGCTGGAGCGGCGCCTGCACCGGTAGCGCGCCGACCTGCACGGTGTCGATGACCACGTCCCGCAGCGTGACCGCGACCTTCGCCCTGGCCAGCTACCCCCTGACGGTGACCCGCACGGGCGCCGGCAGCGGCGTGGTGGTGTCGTCGCCGGCCGGCATCAACTGCGGCGCCGATTGCACCGAGAGCTACGGCTACGGCACCACGGTGACGCTGACGGCGTCGCCCCAGGTGGGCAGCCAGTTCGCCGGCTGGAGCGGCGCATGCGCGGGCAGCGCCCCGACCTGCACCGTGACCATGACCGCGGCCCAGACGGTGGCCGCCACCTTCGTGCCGGTGCAGTACCAGCTGACGGTCATGCGCGGAGGCGCGGGTAGCGGCGTGGTCGTGTCATCGCCGGCCGGCATCAACTGCGGCGCCGACTGTACCGAGATCTATAGCTACGGCACCACGGTGACGCTGACGGTCTCGCCCGCCGCCGGCAGCAGCTTCGCCGGCTGGTCCGGCGCCTGCTCGGGGAGCGGCCCGACCTGCTTTGTGACCATGACGGCCGCCAGCACCGTCACCGCCAACTTCAACTGAGCAGCTGCCGAGGGGACCCGGGACCGACCGCCACTACACGGGGTCGGTCTTGGGCGTTTCGGGGTCGTTGGCCAGGCGCTCGCCCATGCTGCTGAGGAAGCGGGCGGCGTCGGCGCCGTTGAGCAGGCGGTGATCGTAGGACAGGCACAGGCCCGCGGTGTGCGCGATGCGCGGGGTGTCGTCGGCGGCCGGCACGAACTCGCGCATGCGCGCGCCCACGCCGAGGATGGCGCCCTGGGCGCGGTTGATGATGGGCAGCTGCCACAGCAGGCTGGGCTGATCGAGCACGCTGATGGTGAAGGTGCCGCCCGCCAGCGAGGCCGCCTGCGGGGCGCCGCGCATGATCTCCATCTTGCGCGCCATCATCTTGGCGCTGATCTCGGCCAGGGTCAGCTTGTCGGCGTCGTGGATGACCGGCGTGTACAGGCGGCCATTGATGTCGACCGTGAACGAGACGTTGACCTGCTCGTACTCGTGGATGGTGTCGCCCAGCATGGCGGAGTTGAAGCGCGGGAACTCGCGCAGGCAGCGCGCGGTGTGGAAGACGACCACGTCGGCGAAGCCGATCATGCGCTTCTCGCGCTCGAGCAGCTTCTCCAGCGCCTTCATCGTCGCGTCGACCTCGTAGCGGCCGATCACGAAGGCGTGCGCGCGCGTCTGCAGCGAGTGCTGGACCTGGCGCGCCACCGCGGCCTGCACGCGGGTCACCGCGATGGCCTGCGACGGGCCCGCGGGCTCCTCGGCGGCGGGTGCGGTCATCGGCATGATGAAGACGCCCGACGGCGTGGCCGGGGCCGCGCCGCCCTGTGAGACCACGGGCCACGGCTTGACCTCGGCCGGGGTGGGCACGGCCCCGCCGGCAGCCGGCGCGCCGCCCTTGCCGCGCCCCTCGGCGATGGCCTGCTGCACGTGCTTCTCGGTGATGATGCCGGTGACGCCCAGCGTGCCGAGGTCGATGCCGTGCTGCGCCGCCAGCTCCTGCGCCTTCTTCGACGCGCGGATGTCGCCGGCCGGGGTCGCCGCCGCGGCCGGCGCCGCCTGGGTCTCCAGCTCGGCGGCGCTGTCGGCCAGCAGCGCGACCACGGCGCCGACCGGCACGGTGGCGCCCTTGCTGGCGCGGTGGCGCACGAAGCCGGCACCGGGCGACTCCAGCTCGACCGAGGCCTTGCTGGCCTCGAAGGCGACCAGGGCGTCGCCGGCCTTGACCTGGGCGCCGTCGGCGACCAGCCACTTGCTGATCAGCACGGTGGTGTCGTTGACGTCGGTCTGCGGGATCACGATCTCCGAAACGGCCATTTTCCCCCTCGAAAACTGCGGCTCACCAAGCTACGAACGACGTGACAGGAGCGCCTTCACGCTGGCCACGATGTCGTGGGCCTGGGGCAGCGTCTCCTCTTCCAGCGTGCGGCTCGACGCGATGCACACCGGCCGCGCCCCGACGCGCGCACAGCCGCGCCCGGTGCAGCCGGCCTCGGCCAGGCTGGCCAGGATCTCGGCGCCGAAGCCGAAATCGGCGTTCGACTCCTCGCACGCCAGCACCGCCGAGCCCTCGGCCCAGGCAGCCGCCAGCAGCGCGCGCGGCATGGGATGCAGCTCGCTGGGCAGCACGATGCGGACGGCGATCTCCTCCTCCAGCAGCAGCGTGCGCGCCGCCTCCATCACATAGGGCGCCATGCCGCCATAGGCATACAGCGTGACGTCCTCGCCCGAGAAGCCGGTCAGCGACAGACAGGCCAGCGGCGCGTCGCCACCCAGCCAGCGCACCTCGAAATCGTCGATCAGCCCGGCCGCGTCCATGGTGAAGCGCTTGGCATAGAGCAGCTTGTTCTCGACGAACAGCACCGGGCCGTCGTCGGCCACCGCGTGCTCCAGCAGCGCGCCGACGTCGTGCATGTGCGACGGCGCCAGCACGCGCAGCCCGACGGTGCCCAGGAACAGGCGCTCCAGCGTCTGGCTGTGCGTCGGCCCGTAGCCGCGACGCCCGCCCATCGGCGTGCGCACCACCAGCGGCACCGTGGCGCGGCCGTTGTACATCATGGGGTACTTGGCGGCGTGGTTGATGAGCTGGTCGGCGCACAGCGCCATGAAGTCGCCGAACATGATCTCGACGATCGGCCGCAGCCCGCGCACCGCCATGCCGGCGCCGACGCCGACGATGCCGAGCTCGCTGATCGGCGTGGTGATCACGCGGCTGGGGTGCGCGGTGTGCAGCCCGCGCGTGACCTTGAAGGCGCCGCCGTAGGGATCCAGCACGTCCTCGCCGATGAGGACCGCCTTGTTGCGCTGCTCGAAGATGCGGTGCAGCGCGCCGTTGAGCTGCTCCAGCACGGTCTTGCCGCTCTGGCTGCGCAGCGCGGTGGTGGCGCGGTCGTCGTCGTCGGTCTTGAAGGCCGACCCCGGCGCCACGGCCGGCGGCGCCACCCGCGGCGGCAGGTGCGGATCGGGCGCGGCCAGCGCGCGCGCACAGGCGGCGTCGATGGTGGCGGTGGCCTCGCGCTCGGCGGCGGCGACCACGTCGGCGGGCAGCTCGCGCATCAGGCGATCGAGCGGGCTGCGCGTGCGCAGCTCCTCGATCTCGGACTTGGGCCGCGGGTCGTCACCCTTGGAGTGCGCCGCCAGCCGCTGCGTGTGCACCAGCAGGAAGGCCGGCTTCTGCTCGCGCCGCACATAGCCGAGGATGTCGTGCGCGGCGGCCTGGAACTCCTCGACCGAGGGGTACTTCAGCTCGGCCGCGTGCAGCGTGAAGGCGCGCGCGCGGTCGCAGTAGTCGCCGACCTGCACCAGCGTGGTCGGGGTCGACTGCGCGATGGCGTTGTGTTCGAGCACCCACAGCACCGGGGCGCCCCACAGCGCCGCCATGTTGAAGGCCTCGTAGACCGCGCCCTCGCCCATGGTGCCGTCGCCCATGTAGCAGATGACGACGTTCTTGCGGCCCTGGCGCTTCTCGGCCAGCGCCAGGCCGACCGAGAACGGCGCGATCCCCCCCTGGATGCCGTTGGAGTAGAAGCGGCCCTCGCTGCACAGGTGCTGGCTGCCGCCGATGCCGCCGACCACGCCGGTCGACTTGCCCATCAGCTCGGCCATCAGCGCGTCGACCTCGCCGACGTGGGCGATGAAGTGGCCGTGGCCGCGGTGGTTGGACACGATGATGTCGGTCGGCTCGGCCGCGGCGACCACACAGGCGGCGTCGGCCTCCTGGCCGATCGACGTGTGCGTGGTGCCCATCAGCTTGCCCTGCGAGAACAGATCGAGCAGCCGCGACTCGAAGGCGCGGATCAGCGTCATCGTGCGCAGGAGCTCGAGCTTGTCGGCGTCAGGCCGGCCCACGCGCGTGGGCACCGCCTCGGTCGGGGCGACGGTCAAGCGGCCACGCCCATGGCGCCGAGCACGGTCTCGATCTCGCCCGGGTTGACCAGGCGCGGGATGTCGGCCGGATCGATCGTGCAGGCGAACCGATCCTCCAGGGCCAGGACCAGCTGCAGGTGCTTGAGCGAGTCCCACTTCTTGCAGGTCTGCGGGCTGAACTTGTCGTCGATGGTTCCAGCCGGCACCGCGAAGACCTGCGAGAGCACGGACACGATGGCTTCTCGCATGCGCGGCATCATATCAGCTCAGGCGCCCCGTGATAGCATCCGCCCATGGGGATGTTCGACGACTTCCGTGCTGACGTGCGCCGGTATCTCTCGCCCGGCATGAGCGTACGCGACCGTGTCTTCGAGGTCGCGCTGCACCAGGGGCTGTGGGCCATCGCGGTCTACCGCTTCGGGCGCTGGGTCTACACCCGGCGGCCGCCGGTGGTCGGGCCGGCGCTGCAGGTCGCCTACCTGGCGGCGTCCAAGGCCATCGAGATCACCGCCGGGGTCTTCATCTATCCCGGCAACGACATCGGCCCCGGCCTGTACATCGGCCATCCCGGCGGGATCCACCTGAATCCCGACGTGAAGATGGGGGCCAACTGCACGCTGTCGCAGGAGGTCACCCTGGGCACCTCGGCGGGCGGCCGCGCGGGCGCCCCGGTGGTCGGCGACGGGGTCTACCTGGGCGCCGGCGCCAAGGTCATCGGCGAGGTCAAGATCGGCAGCGGCGCGCATGTCGCGGCCAACTCGCTGGTGGTCGCCGACGTGCTCGAGGGTTCGACCGTGATGGGCGTGCCGGCGCGCGTGATGTTCAAGCCGGCGCCGGCGGCGACCGCCCCGGCGGCAGCCACCTCGGCCCCCAGCAGCAACGGCGCGGCCAAGAGCGGCTGACCTTGCTGGACGCATTTCGAGCCGATCTCCGGCGCCACTACGAGGCCGGGGTGCCGGCATGGCGCCAGGCCCTGACCCTGGCGGCGACCCAGGGCGTGTGGGCCACCGCGGTCTACCGCTTCGGGCACTGGGCCTATGACCTGCCCGGCCCGGTCGGCCTGCCCCTCAAGGTGGCCTACAAGTTCCTCAACAAGGCGGTCGAGATCACCACGGGGATCTCGGTACCCGCCAGCGCCAGCATCGGTCCCGGCTTCTACATCGGCCATTTCGGCGCCATCATCGTGCACCCGCGCGCGGTGATGGGGGCCGGCTGCTCGATCGGACAGGGCGTCACCATCGGCACGCAGGGCATGGGCAAGGGCGACGTGCCGGTGCTGGGCGACCGCGTCTATGTCGGCGCCGGCGCCAAGGTGCTGGGCGCGGTCACCGTGGGCGACGACGTCGCCATCGGCGCCAACTCGGTGGTCACCCGCGACCTGCCGAGCGGCGTCACCGCGGTGGGCGCCCCCGCGCGTCCGGTGCAGACCGGCGCGGCCAAGCTGTATCCCGTGAAATGAGCCTCGGCGACTTTCTCAAGCGCTCCGGCCACTACCTCATCGGGACCGCGGCCACCGTGCTGTCGGGGCTGATCTCGTACCCGCTGTTCACGCGCGTCCTCGAGAAGTCCGACTACGGCGCCATGGGTTTGATCATGGTCATCCTGCTGGGCGGCGTCGCGGCCAGCAAGCTGGGGCTGCAGCAGAGCGTGGTGCGCATGTGGTCGCTGCACGAGAGCGAGGCGGCCTCGCTGGTACGCACCATCGCGTCGACCATGCTGGTGGTGGGAGTGGCGGCGGCCATCATCATCGGCGCGGCCGGCCTGCTGGGGCGTGGGTTTCTGCCCGAGAAATTGGCGCTGCCGCTGGCCATCGCCGGGATGCTGGTGCCGATCCGCGCGATGTACTCGCTGTGTCAGAACCTATTGAGGTCGCGCGACAAGTCGATGGCGTATGCCGCGGTTGCGGTGATCAACCAGTTCGGCGGCCTGGCAGGTGCGATCACCGCAGTGACCGTGTTGAAGCTCGGGTTGCCCGGGTTTTATGGCGCCTTCGTCATCACCGAGGGGCTGACCGTGCTGGCGGCGATGGCGCTGGTGACGCGCGGGTTGCCCGGCTCGCCTGGCAAGTTCAACAGCAAGATGCTGCGCGAGGGGCTGCACTTCGGGGTGCCGCTGATCGTGTTCGAGTTCGGCGTCGTGCTGCTGGCCACCAGCGATCGCTTCGTGCTCGAGGCCTACTGGGATCTCGAGACCGTGGGCCTCTACACGGTCGCCTTCAACCTCGCCTGGCAGCTGCAGAGCCTGCTGGTGCTGCCCATCGAGCTGGCCGCGCTGCCGATGGTGTCGCGCCTGTACGACAAGGAGGGCCGCCAGGCCGCCGAGGAGTTCCTGGCCAAGGCGATTCGCTTCTTCTGGATGATCGCCGCCCCGGTGGTCGCCGGCATGTGGGCAGTGCGTAAAGATCTCGTCGTATTGCTGGCGTCAGATCGCTACGTCGAGGCCGCCACCGTGGCTCCGGTGCTGCTGGCCGGCTTCCTGGTCTTCGGCGCGCGCGCCTTCCTGGCCGCCGGCCTGTTCGTCACCAAGAAGACGCTGCGCATGGGCACCGTCGCCGCCATCGGCGCAGTGCTGAACCTCGGCCTGAACCTGCTCCTGGTCCCGCGCTACGGCGGCGAAGGCTCCGCGACCGCCACCTTGATCGCGCAGGCGCTGATCATCGTCACCTTGACGGTGATGGCCCGCAAGGAGCTGTCCTTCCCCATCGGCTTCTTCGCCCTCGGCCGCGCCTGCGTCGGCGCCACCGGCATGGCCCTCGCGGTCATGGCCATCCCCATGCGCCACGGCGCGTCCTCCGCCAAGGAGGCCGCATTGCACCTCGTCATCCGCGTCGCCGCCGGCGCCGCGGTGTACGCCGCCTGGGTCCTGGCGACCGACGGTGAGGTCCGTGGGTTGATCGGCCGCCGCCTGCTCCGCCGCGCCTGAGATCGGAGCCGGACCGGAGCCGGAGTCGGAGTCGGAGGTTCTGGCTCTTGCTATGGCACGGCGGTCTCCGCGGTTTGTGGGTCCTGTCTCGCATTCGCGGTCAGGGTCCGTGCTCAAACAAGCTCCGCGCGGCTATCAGTCGGGGCCTGCGATCGGCGGCGCTACCGGGTGCGGGAGTCGTGCCTTGTCGCGTTTCGCGCGCGCTCCGCAACTGCGCGCGGACCCTGACACGACGAATGCGAGCCACCCACAAACCGCTCCGCCCGCCTATCCGCATTGAGCGCGCAGTGTGCCAGCTTCAGCTCAATCAGTCTGCGGGCCAGCTGGTGGAACTGGCATCGCCGCAGCGGGTGCCGGCCGCGAGCTTGGCTGCGGTATGACAATAATATGGTTCTTTATGAAGCACTTTGATCTGTGATTCTCAATCACCTTGACCGCGGGAGTCCCAGCGAGCGTGTGGCTGCATGCGTGAAAGGTCGAGAGGAGGTCATCTTGTAGCTGCGGATCATCCTCGAGGTTCTCAATCTTGAGCCCGATGGTCTTGAGACGCTCCCTACCAAGAAAACGGCTATGGCTTTTGTGCTGGCCATGATCAGACAGATCCCTGGCAATTCTTGCCGCCGTCGCCAATGCCTCTGCGGCATCAGCGAGCATGTACTGTTCGAGCCAGCCCGATACAAGAGACTCTGCGAGTTGGCTCGCCAACTTGCACTGGACGATGAGGGCGGGGCCGTATTGCCTGAGGATCGGAAGCCAAGCCGCCATCGTCGCCGGGTTCTTGCACTCTTCCTGGGCAAGCCGGAACTGCTCAACGATGGCATAGGCGGGCACCGACGCCCTTCCTAGTTCTGTTGTCATGATGAACTGGGGGTCGATGGGCCCGAGAAACGAGTGCTTCCCCATGACGATAGAGTCGGCTGCACACGCCAACATAGTGGCAGCCGACATTGCTGCGTGGGGTATGAGCACCCGGATGTGCCTGAACTTCGAACGCAGGTAGGTAACCAGCGACTCGGTCACTTCAGCCGATCCCCCTGGGGAGTGGAGGATGAGATCCAGTGCATCGCCCTTCAATCCATGCACGACCTCCATGAATCCCTGAACATCCTCAGGGGTGATGCTAATCATTTCCGGTTCAGCACCACCTTGAGTCCACTTGGTCGCGTAGATGATGGTGTCTCTCCCCGTGTGGGCGGCCATGCGGGAGAGATACTTGCGTCGCACCATATCGAATGGGCTGCCCGTTGTCTTCGCAGCCTTCAGTTCAGAGATCTCCTTGAGAAGCTCACCCCACGTGGGCATGTGAACTACCCAGCACTGTCGGTCGTGGCGAAAACAGGTGTCTGCTGGTCAGCCGCGAGATAAGCCTCTGCCTGGCAGATAGCCGCGTCATAGCCCCCGTAGGCTGCGAGCAGATCGTTGAGTCCTGGCAATGCGGCGGCTTGAGCCTCCAGTACCGCGAAGTCGGCTCGTACCTGCGCCTCGAGATCCATCTGGGTGGGCTCCTCCGCAGCAGCACGCCGCAAGCTGCTACCCGCAGCCAACGCGTTGGTGGGCAGGTCCTTGCCGGTGCCAACACCAGCAAATGCGAGAAAAGCCCTATGTTTCGGATTGTCGGAGCTCATCGGCGATCTCCCTCATTCGCTGTAGCGCAGCTCGATCAAAGGTGAATGGTATCAGTTCCGGGTCGAAACTCCAGCCGGCAGGAGCCCCCTCGGTTGCGCCACGATCTCTGTAGAACTCCCTCACCCTATCGACCGGCAACGCGGCCAAGACGATGCCATCAGCACCCACCTCAAGCGCCCTCACACTGATCAGGATGAGAAGAGCGGCGCCAAGTGCCAGGCCGCCCAGGCTCGGATGAATCTCAAGGTAGTCCAGCCGATAGTACTTGTTACCTCCAAGCGCTAATGGCGTTGAGTGCTTCCCGCACCAAATGGCAACGGGCTCCGAACGTTCGTCAACTACCACGAAACAGTCATTGTGTGCTGGGGCCAGTTCGGACCAGTCCCAGTCCGCATGCAGCACCCCATGCTTTCGTATCCGCTTCCAAGCTGGGTGGATCCGCCCGATCAGCTCGTTCGTGGGAATGCGGACCGACAACGTTCCCGCCAAGGGGAAATCGAAGCGACCGCCAAGAGCGGCGCTGCCTGAGTGCCTTGGTTGCCTAGACCACTTCACGGCGTCGTTTTCAGCATACAGGGTCGGGATGACTGACGAATAGTCAATCGTGCAGCGACTTCACGTTGGGGCGAGCCTGCCGGCAAATGGCCCAGGAGCCGCCGCATCCCGATGGTTGTCTGAGTACGAGAGATCCATTGTCTGATAGGTGGGCGGAGCGGTTTGTGGGTGGCTCGCATTCGTCGTGTCAGGGTCCGCGCGCAGTTGCGCAGCGCGCGCTGCCCGACTCACGGTACGAACGTGCACCCGATAGCGCCGCCGATCGCAGGCCCCGACTGATAACCGCGCGAGCATGTTCGAGCACGGACCCTGACCGCGAATGCGAGACAGGACCCACAAACCGCGGAGCCCACCGTGCCAGCGCGAGAGACCGAACCTCCGGCTCTGGTTCTGGTTCCGGCTGCGTCGGCGCTTCCACCTGTCAGCACAGAATCCGGACTTCGGCTGCTCCGGAATGGCGCTTCTACGCGCGGAAATTGCGGGTCTTCCGCAGTAAGATGGCGGTGCTGGGCGGCGTTAGGTGCAGGTAGATCGGACTGGGGGGAGTCGGGAGATGGCGGCATGGTTGGACGGGACGTGGTGGGTGTGGTGGTCGGGCGGGGGCTGCTCGGGCTGACGCTGGCGTTGACGCTGGTGTCTTGCGGCGGGGGCGGCTCGGGGGATGACAAGGATGCGGCGGTCGACGGCAGCAGCGTCGATGCCGCGAGGGCGCTCGATGGCGAGGTGCCGGATGCGGCGCAGCCGGATGGCAGCGCACCGGATGCGACCACGACGCCGACGCTGTCGATCGCCGATGTCAGCGTCGCCGAGGGCAACAGCGGTGCGGCGAGTGCAGCGGTGGTGGTGACACTGTCAGCGTCGGCGACCCAGACGGTCACGGTCGACTTCGCGACTGCCAATGGCACGGCGTCGACGGCGGCGGCGATTGGCGGGCCTGACTATGACGCGGCCGCGGGCACGCTGACCTTCGCGCCGGGCGAGACCGCGCAGACGCTGCTCGTCAGCGTCAACGGGGACAGCATCGACGAGGTCGCCGAGACGCTGACCGTCGCGCTGTCGAGCCCGACCGGCGCCACCATCGCGGATGGCAGCGCGACCGTCACCATCACGAACGACGACACCGCCCCCGCGGCGAGCGTCGATGATGTCCTGGTCATCGAGGGCAACGCCGGCGCCGTGGCGGCCACCTTCACGGTGTCGCTGTCGGAGCAGAGCGGCCGCACCGTCACCATGATGTACGCCAGCGCCGACGGCACCGCGGCCGCCCCCGGGGACTATGTCGCCATCCCGGCGACCGCGCTCAGCTTCAATCCGGGCGAGCTGCTCAAGACCGTGACCGTCACCATCAACGGCGACACCACACAGGAGCCCAACGAGACCTTCACGCTCGCGCTGTCGAGCCCCAGCGGCGCCACCCTGGCCAAGGCCACCGGCACTGCGACCATCCAGAACGACGACGGCGTCGTGCTGCCCAGCCTCTCGATCAGCGGCCCCGCTGCGGCCGCCGAGGGCAACGCCACGCGCAGCGCGACCTTCACCGTCACGCTGTCGGCGGCCGCGAGCCAGGTCGTCACCGTCGACTACGCGACCCAGAACAGCACCGCCATCGCCAGCGGCAACCCCGCCGCCGGTGGCCAGGACTTCGTCGCCGCGGCCGGGACGCTCAGCTTCGCGGTCGGCGAGACCAGCAAGACGATCGCGGTCACCGTCAACGGCGACCAGCTCTTCGAGTCGGACGAGGCCTTCCGCGTGCTGCTCTCCGGCGCGGTCAACGCCAACGTCACCACCGCCAGCGCCACCGCGTCGTTGACCAACGACGACGCCCAGCCTGCCGCCAGCATCGGCGACGTCTCGATCGGCGAGGGCGACGGCGGCCAGCGCCCGATGACCTTCGCGGTCACCCTGAGCGCCGCCGCGGGCACAACCACCAGCCTGACCTACGCGAGCAGCAATGGCACTGCGGTCGCGCAGGTCAGCCCCACCCCGGGCAGCGGCGACTACAACACCGCCACCGGTACGCTGACCTTCCCGGCCGGGATCAGCAGCCAGAGCATCACCGTGGTCGTCAACGGCGACGCCTTCAACGAGGCCGACGAGACCGTGACCATCACCCTGACCGCGTCGACCACGGTCACGCTGGCCGATGGCACCGCCGTGGGCACCATCGTGAACGACGACGCGGTGCCCACGCTCGCCGTGGCCGACCAGCAGCGACCCGAGGGCAACGCCGGCACGTCGCTCATGACCTTCCAGGTCACGCTGTCGGCGGTCAGCGCGCGCACCGTCACCGTCGCCTACGCGACCGGCGGCGGCACCGCCAGCGCGGGCACCGACTACCAGGGCACCAGCGGCACCCTGACCTTCGCGCCCGGCACCACCACGCGCCCCGTCGCGGTCACCGTCAACGGGGACACCATGCTCGAGAGCAGCGAGACCTTCGTCCTCACGCTGAGCGCTCCCAGCAACGCCACCCTGGCAAGCGCGACCGCGACCGGCACCATCAGCGACGACGATCAGACCTTCGTGGTCAACATCGCCGACGCCAGCCTGACCGAGGGCAACGCCGGCGCAAGCGCCGTCCTCATGGTGCCGGTCACGCTGTCGGCGCCGCCCACCATGCAGACCACGGTGGTGTGCTCGCTCAGCGCCGGCTCCAGCAACCCGGCCACGACGGGGACCGACTTCAGCGGCAGCACCCAGACCGTGACCTTCGCCGTCGGCGAGCAGCTGAAGTACTGCAACGTCACCATCCTCGGTGACGTGCTCGACGAGTTCGACGAGACGGTGCGACTCACGCTGTCGGCGCCGGTCAACTGCTCGATCGGCGACGGCACCGGCGTCGCGACGATCACCGACGACGACGCGCTGCCCAGCCTCTCGATCGCGGGCACCAGCGTCATCGAGGGCAACACCGGCACCGCGACCGCCAGCTTCGCGGTCACCCTGTCGGCCGCCAGCGGTCGCACCGTCTCGGCGTCGTTCGCGACCAGCGATGGCAGCGCGCGCACCACCGGGGCACAGAACGCCGGCGGCAGTGACTACATCGCGGCCACCGGCACCGTGACCTTCGCCGCCGGCGAGACCGCGAAGACCATCTCGGTCACCGTCCGCGGCGACACCACCTACGAGGTCGCCGATACCTTCCGGGTCACGCTGTCGGCGGCCGTCAACGCCAGCCTCGCCGTCTCGAACGGCATGGGCAGCATCAGCAATGACGACCCGCAGCCGGTCCTCAACATCACCGACATCAGCACGCCCGAGGGCACTGGGCAGTCCCACGTCGCCAGCTTGTTCGTCACCCTGTCGGGCACCGCGGGGGACCCGGTGACCTTCCAGTGGGCCACCGCCAATGGCCAGGCCGGGGGCGCCGACTTCGTCCCGGTCCTGCCCACCCTGGTCACCATCGATCCCGGCGACACCGTGGTCGTGCTGGGCGTGACCATCCTGGGCGACCCGCTCCTCGAGGTGCCCGAGAGCTTCACCATCAACCTGTCCAGCCCCACCGTCGCCACCATCGGTGACGGCATCGGTCAGATCATCATCCTCAACGACGACTGAATCAGCCGCACAGGAACGCGTTTGCCGCCAGCCGCTGCAGCGCGGCCTGGAGCTGGGGCGTGCGTGGGCCGAGGTTCTTGCGGCCGTCCATGCGGGTCAGAAGCTCGCGCTCGAAGGCGTCGAGCTCGAGGGGCTGGTGCCACTGGTTGGGCAGCGTGGCCTGGCGGCGGGCCAGCGCGCGTGCGAGCGGGCTGACGGTCGGGCGGGTCGACACCGCGGCGACCACGGCGGGCGCGTGCGCGTGCAGGTCGCACAGGCCGGCGGCCCAGGCCTTGGCCACGGCCGCGGCCGCGGGCGCGGGTAGCTCGGCGACGGGGCAGGCCTGGGGATAGCGCTGATACAGCGTGCCGAGGAGCTGGCGCATGGCCGGCTCGTACAGGCTGAACTCGCCGGTGTGGGAGCGATAGCGGACGACCTCGCCGCTGGGGTCGTCGAGCGGGAAGGCCGCGCACAGCGCCCACAGCGGGCGCGGGTCGGGCTCGGCGACGCGGCCCGCGGCATCGGCGCGGCACAGCAGCGACGCCCGCAGCGAGCGGTTGCACAGGAAGTCGAAGTACTGCTCCTGCTCGATCGGGCTGCGCCCCGGGGCCAGCGCCTGGAAGCTGTCAGGCAGGTCGCTGAAGGTCGCCAGCCGTTCGGCCTCGCACAGGAAGGCCAGGCCGTGCGCCGAGGCGGCGGCCATGAACTCGTGGAAGTAGCAGGCGTGATTCTCGGGCTCGAGGTGCTCGTGCACGATGTAGCCGTCGGGGGCGCTGGCGATCCGCTCGGCCTCGTCGCGCAGCACGCGCGCATAGGTGGCGTCGGGATCGCCGACCGAGGCCTGCAGCACCTCGAGCAGGCGGCGCGCCGCCCTGGCCGCCTCCGCTGGCGGAAGGCCGCGGGTGTGGAACAGCATCATGTCGCGCACCGGCTGGCGCGCGTGGAAGCCAGGATAGGTATTGTAGCTGATGTACGCGAGGCCGTGCGGCGCCAGGTGGCGCTGGCACAAGGCCAGGATGGCGCGCTGCACCGGGGGCGGCACCCACGAGTAGATCCCGTGACAGATGATGAAGTCGAACTCCCCGAGGTCGTCGCCCAGCTCCATGAGGTCGCGCGCCAGCCAGGTCAGGTTGCTGACGCCCACCGCGCCGGCGAGCGCGCGGGCCTCGTCGATCTGCCGAGGTGACAGATCGACGCCCACGAAGCGCGCCCCCGGCAGGCTGGCCGCCATCGGGATCAGGTTGCCGCCGCCGGCGCAGCCGAGCTCGAGGACGCGGCAGCTCGCCACCGGCGCCGGCTTCAGGCCGTGCATGAGCGCGCTGGCGGTCAGCAGGCTGGGGTGGGAGGCCCGCACTGGCAGGCTGGGGTAGGGCACCGCCTCGTAGGTCTGCCTCAGCGCATCGGGGTCAGCCATCGAGGCGAGTCTACATCTGGGAGCTGGCTAGCGGCCGAACAGGACGATGCTGGCGCGGCCGCCACCGGGCAGGTTCTGGGCGCGGAAGGTGACCTTGCGGATGAAGCGGGCGTCGCCGGGCAGGTCGATGGTGCGGCTGCGCGAGCCCTCGGCGAAGACCAGCTTGGTCGGCGGCGAGAACTTCTCGCCGTTGCCGAACTCGATGACGACGTCCTGCAGCACGGCGTCGGAGTTCTCGACCTGCAGCATCACCGAGCGCACCGCGCCGGCGTCCTTGCCGACGACGATGACACCGCCGCCGCGGGCGATGGTGGCGACCCCGAGCTTGCCCCAGGCCTTCGCGGGCGGCACTGGCGTGGGCGTGGGCGTCGGCGTCGGCTTGGGCGCCGTCTTGTCGGACATGCCGTAGAGGTGAATCTGCGCCTTGCCGCCACCGGCGATGCGCGCATAGCGGAAGCCGACCGCGGCCACGAAGCGCAGCTCGTTGGGCAGCAGCAGCTCGGCGGACTTCACGTTCTGCTGGAAGGTGTACTCGCGTCCCTGCGCGGGCGACACCGTCTCACCGTTGCCGAAGCGCACCAGCACGTCGGCCAGCACCAGGTCGTCGCCCTCGACCGCGATCATCAGCTTGTTGAAGCGGCCGTCCTTGCGCCCGACGCGGATGATGTCCGGCCCGAGCTTGCCGTCGGCGACCCGGGCGGTGCCCAGGTACTCCCAGCCCGGACGCGCCGGCCCGCCGGTCGGCGGCGAAGGCGACGGCGACGGCGAGGGCGACGGCGGAGGAGGTGGCGGCGGGGCGGCCTCACGCGCGAAGACCGCGACGTTGATGCGGCCGCGGCCCTTGTGGCGCAGCTCGATGGTCTTGATGTGGCGCACATCGCCGGGCAGGTCGATGATCGCGAACGGCTGCACCACGCCCGACAGCCGCACGAGCCAGTCGACCGTCATGACCTCGTCGTTGCCAAAGGTGATCTTGAGTTGCGCGACGTCGAGCACGGCCTTCGCCATGGGGTTCTTGCCCACCAGCTTGACCAGCAACCTGCGGAAAGTGCCCTCCTGCACCCCGACCGCCAGGACATCCTTGCCGCCACGCCCCCTGAGCTCGAAGTGCCCGAGCTTGGTCCAGCCCGCAGTCTCATCAGGCTGCGGCGGCCTAGGCGCAGGTGCAGGCGCGGGCTGCGCCAGCGCGAGGCTGGCAGACAGGCCGACCACGCAGCACGCGGTCAGCCGAGACAGTGTGGCTCTCTTCATCTGGGTGTTGGCCATGGCCCTGAGACTCGGCTCGGCTCCGAAAATTGTCGACCACCAAGCGTATCCGGGTGCGGCGCTGGAATTCCGGCGACTTGTCGGTGCGGCGCCGCCTCAGCAGCGGGCGGCGGCCCAGACCCGGCGAGCGTCGATGGCCAGCGCCCAGCTAGACCAGGCCGCTGCCGGGTTGTATGTAGCCAACCTTGGTGCCATATTTGGATCCACAGATGCGCAGCGGTGCCGACATTCGTCCCATCACGTACATGAAGACCCGGGCGGCGGAGCTGGTGCGCTCGGTCGCGAGGACGCGGCGGCCGGCCATCATCACGCAGCACGGGGAGGCATGCGCCGTGGTGCTCGACGTGGCCAGCTACGACGAGCTGCGCGAGGCGACGCTGCTCCTCAAGCTCGTCGCGCAGGGCGAAGCCGACGTGCGCAAGGGTCGTACGCTCCAGCAGGACGCCGTCTTCGCGCGCGCGGGCAAGCGGCTCAAGCGAGCGCGCTGATCGGGGATGGCGGCTCCCGTCCGGGTGGAGTGGGCCAGCGTGGCGGTGCGCGACCTCGACGGGATCCTCGACTACATCGTCACGGAGAGCCCGACGGCTGCCGAGAGGACCCTCGACCGGCTGCGTGCGGCCGCCAGCTCGCTGGCCTCGATGCCGCGTCGTGGCCGCATCGTCCCCGAGCTGGCGCGCCTTCATGTCGAGGCCTACCGCGAGCTGGTGGTCGCCCCCTACCGGGTCGTCTACCGGGTCGCTGAGCGCCGCGTCTTCGTGGTCGCGGTGCTCGATGGCCGTCGCGACCTCGAGCATGTGCTGCTGTCCCGCCTGCTCGGCTGACAGTGCATCGGAGCGATCTGATATCCTGACGCCGTGAACCTCGCGGGGCTGGTCGACAAGCTGGGCAAGGTCGCGAAAAATCCGCGGCAGTATGCGTGGGTGCTCGAGACCGCGGTGGCGCGGGTGCGCGGCGAGCTGTATCGCCACGGCTATCGCGTGCTCACGCGGGGGCGGGTGCAGATCGGGCGCGGCTTCGTGGCCGAGTGTCCGCTGCACGTCAGCGGGCCGGGGCGGGTGACCATCGGCGAGGGCTGCCGCATCCGGCGCTCGAACCTGCAGGACGTGTCGATCGTGACGCTGGGGCCCGACGCCGAGGTCAGCATCGGCGAGCAGTCGACCATGGGCGGGCTGCGCGTGCGCTGCGCGTCGAAGGTGACGGTGGGGCGCCTGCTGCTGGCGGCCAAGACGACGATCACGGACACCGACGTCGGCGTGCCGGGCGGGCCGACGGTGACCGGGCGGCCGGTGTCGATCGGCGCCGACTGCTGGCTGGGCGTCGAGACCACGGTGCTCGGCGGCGTCACGCTGGGCCACAACGTGGTGGTGTCGGGCGGCTCGGTGGTCAACCGGGACATGCCGGATCATGCGATGGCGATGGGCAATCCGGCGCGGCCGATGCTGATGACCGCGACGCAGCAGGCAGCAGGAGGGACCAAGTGATCGACGACCTGATGGCGCGCCTGCGCGGCGAGTACTACCGCATGAAGTTCAAGCTGACCACCGGTGGTCGGGTGCAGATCGGGCGCAACTTCAAGGCCTATGCGCCCATCGACATCGGCGGCACCGGGCGCATCACGCTGGGTGACGACGTCACCGTGCGGCGCGACGCCTTTGGCAACCGCGAGGTCTCGCTGCAGACCATGTACACGCCGGACGCCGCCATCGAGATCGGCAGCGGCGTCACCCTGTCGGGCACGCACATCTCGGCCGGCAAGCGCGTCGCGGTCGAGGCCGGCGCCTGGGTCGAGGACGCCCGCATCATGGACTCCGACTTCCACGAGGTCTCGGCCGAGAAGCGCCACTCCGACTCGGTGGCCGACGCCCGAGACGTCGTCATCGGCGAGGGCGCGCAGATCGGCAGCGGCGTCATGCTGCTCAAGGGCGCCACCATCGGCAAGCGCGCGGTGGTGCGACCGGGCTCGGTGGTGATGCGGCCGACCCAGGCCGGGGTCACCCTGAGCGGCTTCCCGGCCCGCCCAGAGGCCCCCGACAAGGGCTAGTTCGCGCCCTGCCAGAAGGCTGGAAGTCTGCGTTGACGCTGGTCAAAATGGCCAATGAATCCGGCTGGCCGGTTCATGACGAAGTCATGACACTGGATTGGTTGACCACGCTTCATCCGACCAATTATCGTCGCTCCCCTCGTGGCCATCACATTCCCGCCCAGCTCACAGTTTCGCGCCGACATCGAGGCGGGCGTCGACGCCTACTTCGAGAAGACCGGCCTGCCGCGGCGGGGTGTGCCGCGCATGTTCCTCAAGACGGCGACCATCTTCGCCTGGCTCGGCCTGAGCTACGTCGGCTTGGTCTTCTTCGCGCACAGCTGGTACGTCGCGCTGCCGCTGGCCATCTCGCTGGGGCTGGCGATGGCGGGCGTCGGCTTCAGCATCCAGCACGACGGCGGCCACAACGCCTACTCGGAGCGCCGGCTGCTCAACCGCACCATGGCGTGGGCGCTCGACATGCTGGGGGGCAGCTCGTACTTCTGGCACTACAAGCACAACATCGCGCACCACACCTTCCCCAACATCTCGGGCGCCGATGACGACCTGGTGGTGGGCGCGATGGGCCGCCTGTCGCCGCACGATCGCTCGCTGCCGATCCACCGCTACCAGCAGTTCTACCTGTGGTTCCTGTACAGCCTGCTGCCGATCCGCTGGGCGCTGATCGACGACTTCCACTCCATGATCGACCCGGGCATCGGGCAGACCAAGGTGCCGCGGCCGCGCGGCTGGGATCAGGTCCGCTTCTGGCTGGGCAAGGCCTTCTTCCTGAGCGGCGCCTTCGTGGTGCCGCTGCTGTTCCACAAGGTCGGCGAGGTGGCGCTCTGGTACCTGGTCACCATGATGGTGCTGGGCGTGGTGCTGGCGACGGTGTTCCAGCTGGCCCACTGTGTCGAGGAGGCCACCTTCCCGCTGCCCAACGAGGCCGGCAAGATGGAGCACGACTGGGCCACCCACCAGGTGCTGACCACGGTCGACTTCTCGCGCGGCAACTGGCTGGTGACCTGGTACGTCGGCGGGCTGAACTACCAGATCGAGCACCACCTGTTCCCGCACATCTGCCACGTGCACTACCCCAAGATCGCCGAGATCGTCGAGCGCGCCGCGCGCGCGCACGGCATCCCCTACCACTGCAACAGCAGCGGCGCCGCACTGCGCTCGCACTACCGCTGGCTGCGCCGCATGGGCAGGCCGACCGCGGCGGCGACCGTCGCGGTCCCGACCGCCTAGCCGGCACGGTTTTCCAGGGTTTTCCGGCGCGACGCGGCTGTCGTGATCGGTCGCGGCGCGGCGTGCGATGTGTCCGAAATCGCGGCGATGTGCCCGCGGCGCAGTGCTTGCTTGGCCCGGGGTCATGCGTGCCTTCGCGGTGGTCGTCTGTGCCCTGGCGCTGGGCGGCTGTGGACCAGAGCAGGTCTACCAGGTCCGGCGCTCCGCCCTGGTCATGCACCCCACGCCGCCGCTGCGCACGGGCGCGCCGATGACCGAGTCGGTCGAGCTCTCGGCACGCGCCTCGACCGTGCTGATGCCCATCGCGCCGCACGAGGCGCGTGACGCCAACGCCGATCTGCACGTGGCGCGGCACAACCTGTCCACCAGCCTGCGCTTGCGCATGAACGCGCGCTGGGATCTCGGTCTGCTGTTCGAGACCGGCCTGCAACGCGGGTCGATGGCGATCGCCAAGGACTCCCTCGCGCTGCCCGACGTGACCGCGGTCAGCGGCGCCGGCGTGACCATGCAGTATGCGATCCCCATCACACAGCGGATGTCGCTGGGGCTGGCCTCCGATGGCCTGATGATCGCCGTCCCCTATCGCGAGATCTTCCACTGCATCGAGAACTGCGAGGGCGTCAGCGACTTCGATCGCAGCGCCACCGAGCTGACCCCGGTGCTGCGGCTGTCCGTGCTGCCCAGCTACCGCGACCGCGGCGTCACCGCCTACGGCGGCCTCACCCTGGTCAACCACCCGGTGGCGGCCAAGCACCAGGTCCTCGGCGATTGGTCGGCCGATCGCATCAATAGCGTCGATTCCGGGCCGTGGTACACGCTGCTCAGCGCCGGCCTCGACTACCGCGCCACGCCGATCGTGCATCTGTTCGCGGAGGGCTTCGTGCCGATGTCGACCTCGGTGGCCAGCTATGGCCCGACCATCGGCTTCGGCCTGCGCTTCAGCCTCGCCGCGCCGGCAGACGCGCCAGCGCGAGGCCAGCGTCCGGGTGAGATGCCTCGCTGAGCTCGTCCGGCCTGACTACGGCGTGGTGACGGTGGCGGTGGGCAGCGTGATGGGGCGGCGGCGCTCGCGGAAGGCGGCCAGCTCGGCGACGGTGGCCGCGCGATTCAGGATGAAGACGTCGTCGAGGTCGCCGGCCAGGGTCAGGCCGTCGACGCCGTCGTTGAGGTCGGCGCCGAGGACGACGGGCGAGTCAGGGATATAGAAGATGGGCCCGGTTGACGGCGTGGTGTCGAGGAAGTAGTCGTTGGGCAGCAGCAGCTCGTCGACGCCGTCGAAGTAGAGGTGGCGCTCGTTGGTCTGGAAGTTGAGCGACATGGCCATGAAGTGCCACTTGGGCCGCATGCCGGGAGCGCCATGAGGTCGTGTCGGCGCGCGTCACGCCGGCCACGTGACGAGTTTCGACAGCGAATAGTGTTTGATTCCTGCGAGATACAGAAAAGACAGCAAGAACAGCGCCCGGCCACGCAACACGGCCTCGGCCCGACCGAAGACCTGGTCGGACGGAGGCTGTCATGGCGGATCTCGGGCACCAGGGTGAGCAGCGACGCGATGAGGAGCAGGGGCGGCAGCGGCGACACGAAGCCGTTGGACATGGCGGGACGCTCGGCAAGCGGACCCTCACGGCGGGCCTCTCGCGGCCGACCTACGAGCGTTTGGACCCCGCTGGTCGCGGCGAGATCGAGCTGCCCGAGGGTCTGCGCGGCGCCGGGCAGCGGGAGCGCGAGGGCGAGGTGGGCGACGGGAGCTTTGGGGCCGAGTTGGGCAGCCCAGGGGCCGCTCTCGGGAAGGCGAGCCAGGGTCTACGAGTCAGCCCGGTCCGGTTCGATGGCGTGGCAGTCGGCGACGCCATCGACCAACGCCTCGAACTCGAGAACATGAGCGCCCGCCAGGTCCGCATCGTGAACTGGACCATGGAGGGCGATGACGCGAGCGACTTCGAGGTGAGGCTGCCGCGTCTGTTCGACCTGAGCGGGGGTGGGCGCTTCTGGGGCGTAGTTCGGTTCCGCCCCGCCGAGCCGGGCATCCGCCGTGCGCGGCTATCGATCCAGTCCGATCTCCCAGGAGCGACGACGACCGTCGACCTGATCGGCGGAGGCGACGACAAGTCACCGGACGAAGCGGGCACCCTCCCACCAACGCTCCCACCAGCGCAGCAGCCCTCCCCTTCGCAGGCTGACCGGCGGTCTGAGGCTGCTCGCGGCGCCTCCGAGCCGCGCCTTGGGCCGCAACCCCTCGATCTGCAGATCGACTACGGCACCGCTCCTCGCGTGCCCACCCGGCCCTCCGTGAACGGCGGCGTCCTGCCCTTGAATGAGAAGCAGCGCGCCTCACTCCTCCGGCTGACTCATGCGGAGATCGACAAGGCCTACACCGCATTCGTATCGGCGTGCAAGGACCAGCAACAGTCGATCGCCAGCGCCGCGAAGGCGAACGCCGAGTTCATCGCGCTTTTCATCGAGGTCGCGTTCGGGGCCCTCATGCCGAACATCGTTGGCAACATGTCGAAAGCCATTGTGCGCGCGCTTCAGCCGGAACGGCTCGACGCTGAGGTCACGAGGTTCATCAGCGACTTCGTCTCCAACCGCGACAACCTGAAGTCGCTTGCCACCGCGGCCACGAAGGCAACTGCGCTCAGGATGAAGCAGGCCTCGGGCGCCTGGGTAGTCAACGGCGTCACCGACTTCATCACGCTGCTCGAGGTGCAGTTCCAGTCCGCATTCACGGAGATCGACGAAGCCATCGAGGCTGAGGGGGTACCTGACACGCAGATCATCGCTGTGTGGGCAGCATTTCATCCATCCGTCGCCAACAAACTGGCTTACGCTGGCATCGTCAGTGATCTGGTTCATCGCTACCAGAGGCAGGTGGCGCCGGTGGGGATCGAGATGAAGAGTGGCACCAGTGGCATCGCAGAGCGGCAGCACGAGACCCAGGTGTTCCGGCTGGTGATGGCGGATGGCACCGAGCGCTTCGCGCTGGTGAGACGAGAGATCCGTTTGGGGTTCTGGCCCGGCAAGACCGAACTGAAGTTCGTGTCATGGATAGAGCCCGAGTTCCTGTCGATGGCCATCGGCAGGACCTCGGCCATCGACCGAGCGATCGAGACTGTTCCGGCCGCGGAGGTGGACTTGCGATGAAGCGCTTGAGGTGGGTGCTTGCGGTCATCTTGGCTGCTGCGGGGTGCCGGGCCGAGAGTGGTGGCGCGTCGAAGCTTCGGCGGGAATTCGCGCAGTACTGCGCTGGAATGGCCGCCGAACTCGACCTCGCAGTGGCTGCGCTGCGACGGGGGCAGGTCCGGGCGGTGCCGTACGGCCAGCTGGACAGCGATACACCTACCTTTCTCTATTCGCGGTTCTCATTCTGCGCGCGTCCGCGCACGCGCGCCGCGACGGATCTTGAGGTGGCGTTCCACGAGGCCTCCGGCCAGCTTGCTACGGATCTCGAATCGCTCGACACCAACGAGGGTCGGGAGCGAGCAGCGGCGACGATGACGAAGCTCAGCGTCCTTGTGCGCGAACTCGAGGCCATCCCGCTCGCGCGCTGAGTACTCGAGCGCACGGCCATTGGTGTTAACGACGGCGGCGTCGCTGATGTAGAGAGCAGCGCGAAACAGCGCTGCACCACGCGACTCCACGAAACAACGCTCGGGAGCGAACGACAAGTTGTGTGTGAGGCCCCAGAACGACAGCCAGCAGGATGCCACCACGGATGACTCCGAGATCGCCCTCCAGTAGCTGCTGCTGGTGCCCGGAAGCGGGGCCGCTGTGGCGTTCTCGCGTGAAACAAGTGAAAGGAATCGGCGATGACTTCGGCGAGGATGGAGAGCACGACGATGCGCCTGAGAACCCTGACCCTGGCCGCCCTGCTGTCCGCGGCCATGCAAACACCAGCTGGTGCTGAGCCCATCGCCATCGAGTCGTATGCTGGCGCTCGCCCCGACGACGCCCGTGGTGTGGTCGATCCGCTCTTGGGCGACCTCGCCAAGCGGGGCTATCTGACCGGGCGCGCCCTGGTCGCGCGGATCGAGCAGGATGTCTCGCGCAGCGGTGACCCGCTGGGCCGGGCGGAGGGCGACAACCTGGCGGCCAGGGCGGAGGATGGCTTCAACGCGTTCCGGCAGGGCCATTTCCAGGAGGCCGTGGCCGGGCTCGAGCAGGTCTGGGCTGCGGTCCTGGCGCATCCGGCGACCGTCGCCGAGCGCCAAGATCTCCGGGACTCGGTGATCAAGGTTCTCCTGGGGCTCGCGCTCGCAAACAGCCGCCTCGACAATCAGGAGGCGTCAATCAAGTACATGGCAGAGTTTCTGCGCTGCTTCCCTGACCGCGAGATCAGCCGGGCGCAGTACGGCCCGGAGCCCGCCGACCTCGCCAGGAAAGTGCGCGGGGAACTCGAACGCGCAGCGTACGGCACCCTGCGCGTCGAGGTGCTCGATGATCCGGGCGGTGCTGCGGTGGTGTTCCTCAACGAACGATATGTGTCTGTCGGCAGCGCGGAGCTCGACAAGCTGTACCCAGGGGTCTACCGCGTCATCGTGCGCGGCAAGCTCAACGGCCGGGTCCACGAGGTCAACGTCGAGGCGGGGTCGAAGAAGCTGCTGCAGGTGCGTCTGGCGACCGAGGCCGCGCTGACGACGCCTGGATCGGCCGTGCTCGTGTTCCCCAACGAAGATGAGCGCGCCACGGGCGAGGCAGCCAGCGCTGCATCGCTCGGCTCCGCCCTTCGCGCCAACGAAGTGGCGGTGGTTGGAATCCGGGACGTCAACGGCCGCAGGACGCTGATCGGCGCTCTGATTGCAGCCGACAGCGGTCGGCCGATCCGCTCGGGGTCGCTCTCGATGGAACCCGTGGCGCCGTCGTCGAAGCAGATTGCCGCTCTCGGGCGCTTCGTCGCCAGCGGCGAGGCGGACCCCACCGTCATCGTGGGTGGCGACGCCGTCGTCGGGGGCAAACGCGGTGCCGACGACGACCGCCAGCGGGTGCCCTGGTTCAAGGACACCTGGGGCTGGGTGCTCACCGGGACAGGCGTGGCGGTGGCCGGTGTCGGTATCGGCCTGCTGGTCAACGCCTCGGGTCTGGACGACGACGCCGATGCGGAGGCCGACGAGGGCAAGCGCAACGACCTCCGCGAGGACGATCATGAAGCAGGGCTCCGCAGCGGGCCGAGTGACGTCGGCGCCAGCAGGGATCGACTGCGGCGCCACGTGCGCGTACAGCTTCTCCGCGTCACCAGTCACCATCTCGGCAGCACCCGACGCGACGGCCGATTTCTTGGGCTGGTCTGGTGCTGGCTGCACCGGAACGGCGCCGTGCGTGATCGCCATGGATACAGCGAAGACGGTCATGGCGACGTTCGAGACGAAGCTCCTTGCGCCACGCCCCGTCGCGCCACTGTCCACTGCGACCGCGACCTCGCGCCGCCCGACCCTTCGCTGGCAGCTGGGGGCCGGGACCGACGGGGCGCGTGTGGAGATTTGCGCCATGCGTAGCTGCGCAACGACCATCACCTCGTTCGACGTGACCGGCACCAGCGGTGCGCCGACGGTGGATCTGCCAAGGGGGGTGGTCTTCTGGCGGCTCTACCCTCGGATGGGCAGCAGGACTGGGACGTCGGCGAGCCCCACCTGGCAGATCACCATCGGCGCGCGCACGGCCCCGGTGAACACATCATGGGGTACGACGCTGGACGTGAACGGCGACGGTTTCGCCGATGTCTTGGTAGGCGCCTTCGGCGTCAACGGCTCAGCGGGTCGTGCATACGTGTACCTTGGTGGCGCGCTGGGTCTGTCCTCGACGCCCGCGGCCACGCTGATAGGGCCCGACCTTGCTGACGGTCGCTTTGGCTACTCGGTTGCGAGTGCCGGGGACACCAACGGTGATGGATTCGCTGACGTCGTGGTTGGCGCGTACGGCGTCAACAGCTCCGCCGGGCGCGCATACCTGTACCTTGGAGGTGCCGGGGGGCTTTCGTCGGTCGTTGGGACCACCCTCGTTGGTCCCGACATCGCGAACGGAGGCTTCGGCAAGTCTGTGGCGAGCGCGGGTGACATCGACGGTGACGGCTTTGGCGACGTCATCGTGGGCGCCGGCAACCTGAACAACGGGAGCGGACGCGTGTACGTGTACCTGGGCAGCGCAGCTGGGCTCTCGGCATCCGGCTCTCCGATCTTCGGCTCGGTCTCGCAGGGCCAATTTGGTGACAGCGTCGCCAGCGCCGGGGACGTCAACGGCGATGGGTTCGCGGACGTCGTCGTGGGGGCGTACCAGGCAAACTTCGCCGGCCGCGCCTTCCTCTACCATGGGGCATCGAACGGGTTGTCCACCAACCCCGTCACGACCCTCACTGGACCCGACGTCATGAGCGGGCGCTTCGGGGGCTCGGTCGCGAGCGCGGGGGACGTCAACGGCGACGGGTTCGCCGACGTCGTGGTGGGCGCCAACGGAATCAACACCAATGCTGGGCGGGCCTATCTATACCTGGGCAGCGCCTCTGGCCTCGCGGCGGCGCCCGCCAACACGACCCTCATTGGTCCTGACGTTTCGGGCGGGCGATTCGGCTTCTCCGTTTCGGGCGCAGGGGACCTGAATGCCGATGGCTACGCCGACGTGGTCGTGGGCGCATACGGCATGATCAGCAGCGCTGGTCGCGCCTACACATTTCTGGGGAGCGCGTCAGGCCTCGCGACGTCGGCCGACTCCACGTTGAGCGGCGCCGATGTCGCGGGCGGTGAGTTTGGCATCTCGGTTGCGAACGGAGGCGACGCCAACAGCGATGGGTTCGCGGATGTCGTGGTGGGCGCGCACCTGGTGAACGTGTCGGCAGGACGCGCGTACATGTACCTGGGCGGCGCAGGGGGACTTCCCGGGGCTCCCTCCACCACCCTCACTGGTCCGGACGTCGTCGGCGGGGAGTTCGGGAGATCCGTCTGGTAGAATGACGGGATGAAGTCGCTTTTCTTTGGTTTCTGCTTGGCTGCGGCGGCGCTGGCCGGTTGCAAGCCCGACACGGTCAAGTGTCCCGGCACCGGAAGCCCGGCCGGCTACCCCGACTACCACAACGGCGGTGACGGTACCTGCGTGCCGCTGGGCGAGTGCCTGGCCGGCTATCACGATGGCGGCGGCGGGATCTGCCTGATGACGGGCTGCGCGGCTGGCTACTTCAGCGATGGCGCCATGCTGTGCATCAACGACGCGACCCAGTGCACCACGCGCTTCCATGACGATGGCTCGCACATGGGCTGCATCGCGGTCGGCATGTGCAAGTCAGGCTTCCGCCTCGGCGGCGATGGCGAGTGTGTGGCCATGGCGATGTGCTCGCCCGGCTTCCACGACGGCGGCACCGGCAGCTGTCTGCCAGAGGGCGAATGCACCCCCGGCTACCACGACGGCGGCAGCGGGCAGTGCGTCGCGGTCGGCATGTGCACGACGGGCTTCTTCGACAACGGCGAGGGCACCTGCATCAACGACGCGACCATGTGCGGCGGGGCCTTCCATGACGGCGGCAACCACATGTCCTGCGTCGCCGTTGGCACCTGCAACCCGGGCTGGACGCTGGACGGCAACGGCGACTGCGTCGGCGGCCCCAATGGCGACGGTGGTGTGACCGGTGATGGCGGCAGCGTGGTCCCGACCTGCTGCGACGCCGGCCCCATCAGCGATCCGTGCGGCGGCACCCTGGGCTGTGGCCTGAGCACGCGTAGCACGGTCACCTTCCCGGCCACTGGCACCGCGTCGACCGACGTGCAGCTGCGCGTCGACCTTCCGGCCGCCACCTGGAAGGGCGCCGGCACCCTGCGCCCCGACTGCAGCGATCTGGTCTTCCGCGAGGCCGACGGTAGCTGGGCGCCGCACTGGGTCGAGGACTGCACCAGCGGTCGCACCTGGGTCCGCGTCAAGAGCTACAGCGCCACCGTGGGTGTCGTTCTCGGTGCACACCACGGCGGCGCCACCCAGACCGGGCAGAACTTCGATCGGGTCTTCGATCGCGTGCCCTGGCGCGACCCTGCGCTGGTAGCGGCATGGACTTTCGACGAGGGCACCGGCACGGCATCGCGAAACTACGGCGCACCAGTCTATGCCTGGCGCGCCGACCCCGGCAGCAGCGACATGGCGATCCGAGCCCTGACCGCGCCGCAGATCGCCGCGCTGTGGGCTCCGCAGGGCGGCGGATGGGGCAACCGCGCCGACGCCGCTGCGAGGTTCTCGACCGGCCACGCTGCGCGCATCGTGGATCGCACCTCGTGGCGCACCGACCCGGCCAACACCCCACGCCCACAGACCGGCCTGACCCTGGGCGCCTGGTTCACCACCACCGAGAACCCCGACGCGCATGGGGCCTGGTCGACCGTGATGTGCTACGGCGCCCGCGCTGGCTGGCCGTTCGACATTGCCAACCCGTTCGCCATGTTCATGTGGGAATCCGGTGTCAACGATGTCTACCTGCAGGCGAACAGCTGCCACAACGGTTGCACAGTGCCTGGGATGACCAACACCATGCCCGGCGACTACGACCACATCGCGACCACGAGATCGTACACGTACGACGATTTGATGGGCGCCCTCGGCTCGCGGCCCAAGTGGCACTTCATGGCCATGTCGCTGAACTTTCAGACCAACGAGCGTCACCTGTATTTCGATGGGGTTGACGAACCACTCGGTACGAGGGACCGCTTTCTCGATACCGTACCGGCCACCGGCCCCATCTTCTACATCCCCGACTCTCCCGTCGTCCTCGGCGCTGATCTCAACGACGGCGTCGACGGCCTGACCCTGGCCGGCGACCTCGACGACGTCTTCATCTTGAACCGCGCCGCAACCGTCGCCGAGCTGGCCGCCTTCCGCGAGCGCCGCCGCCCGATCACCCTGCCCACCGCATCAGTCACCACTCCATAGCGCTCCCGCCCCGCGCCCCGGCCCTTCCAGTTTGACGTGGCCGAAACCCCCGTGAAGAATGTCACTTCATGAGCAAGCGCAGGCGCAACCTCATCATCGTCGGGGCTCTGCTGGTGGCTGCGGGGGCGGCGTTGCAGATCCCCGTCGGCGGTGGTGCGGTGGCCACCTCCGGGGGCAAGGAAGGCAGGGTCAGTGGCATGGATCTCTCGGCGTTTTCCCAGGCTCGGCCCGAGGATGGGCTGCGCCTCTTGTTCATCCACCACTCCTGTGGTGGCCAGCTGATGGCGGCGGTGGGGGCGGACAAGCAGACCGCCAGCAAGTGCATCTACGAGTCGCACCCCAACGGGGGCAACCTTCGTGCGCTGCTGGAGGCCGACGGCTACCAGGTCGGCGAGGCCTCGTATGGCAGCAAGATCGGCGAGCGCACCGACATCTTCGACTGGCTGCCCAAGTTCAAGAACGACATGGCGGCGGTGCTGGCGACGCGGCTGCAGGACGAGCCGTGGCCGAACGGGCAGCAGAACCAGATCGTGGTCTGGAAGAGCTGCTACACCGAGAACGAGCTGGCGGCCGACGGCAGCGCGCCGGGCAACCCCGCGGGGCCCGAGATCACGCTGTGGAACTCCAAGGCGACCTTGATGGCGGTGCGCGCCGAGCTGGAGAAGCACCCCGAGGTGCTGTTCGTGTATGTGACCTCGCCGCCCATCGCGCCCAAGGTCCCGGCCGAGCCGGCGTGGAAGTGGCTGGCCAAGAAGGTGCTGGGCAAGCCGCACTCGAAGGAGGTCGCGGCGGCGCGGGCCGCGCGGGCGCGCGCGCTGGCCAGCTGGGCCAAGCGGCCGGATGGCTGGCTGGCGGGGTATCCGCACAAGAACATCGTGGTGTTCGACTACTACGACGCGCTGACCGACGAGGGCGCGTCGAACCTGTCGCGGTATGCGACCGGGGACGGGCTGGACAGCCATCCCAGCAAGGTCGGCAACGCCAAGGCGGCGGCGGCGTTCGTGCCGTTCCTGAACCGGGCGGTGCGCTATGCCGGGTTGATCGGGCAGGTCGCGGTGGCTGAGCCGCCGGTGGCGCCGGCGGGCGAGGCGGGCGCGACGCCGCAGTAGGCAGACCCGCGTCGGGCTGGCGCTTGACCCGGCTGCCCAACCGGGCATCCTGACATCATGGCGATCCGGCTCGAGATCGAGAACTACCGCTGCATCCGCTCTGCCCGCTGGGATTTGGAGGGTGTGTGTGCGCTGGTGGGACCCAATGGCTCGGGCAAGTCGACGCTTCTTGGTGCCCTTCAGTTCCTGACAAACCTGATCAACAGGGGCCCGCTCAACGCCGCCGAGTGGGCTGGTCCTGGACCCCACAAGAACGTGTCGGCCAGCCGAGATGACCGTATTCGCTTTACGTTTAGCGATGGCCCAACCGCATGGGAAGTCTCGCCTGTGGAGCAAGGCGCGAACTTCATCATGCCCATGCGCGAGCTCCTGATCCATGATGGAAGCCCCGTGGTTGAGCAAGAGACCGGCGATAGCCAGTTCGCGGTCAAGGGCAACAAGGCGTTTCGTGCAACGGGAGATCGCTCCGCCGTAGGGCTGGCGGCCGCTGCACTTCCCGAGGTGATGGACGTGCATCGCCCTATGGTTGAGCGGATCGCGTCGTACCGGCTGCTCCGCGACGTTCCCTACTATGAGTTGCGAACGGTCGGAGCCCCCGATCGCTCATCTTGGGTGCTGGACGAGCACGGGCTCAACCTCTTCACGCTTCTGCGCAACTGGCAGACGAACCGATCCTTCCGAGCCAGCTACGACTTCGTAATGGAGGGGCTCAAGGGAGCGTTTGCCGAAGTGTTCGAGGATCTCGACTTCGAAATGGCTGGGCGCAGTGTGTACGCGCGGTTCTATTCGCCTCGCGTCAAGGACCCGTTCCCGATCGCACTTGCGCCGACAGGAATGCTCCAGGGAATCTGCGTTCTGGCGGCGGTTGCCTCTTCGCCCCATGACGGTATCGTCGCGATCGACGACTTTGAGATTGGGCTTCATCCTTTTGCGATCGAGCGTTTGATTGCGCACATCCGTGAGTGGTCAGAAGACCACGGGACGAAAGTCATACTCACTACGCACTCACCGGTCGTACTCGATCGGTTCAACGGGCAACAGGAGCAGGTTTTCGTCACCGATCCGGCCGAGAGTACGTTTCCCGTTCGCCTCACGGAACACCGCAACAGGGACTGGCTGGAGAGGTTCGGCTTGGGGGACTTGTACGCGAGGCAGGAGTTTGGGGCCCAGCGACCTGTGCAATGATCGTCAAGCTGCTCGTCACCGGCGACTGTGAGGAAGCCGCGCTCGGCCTTTCCCTGCGACGACTGTTCGAACCGCTGGGGGCCCAATTCCTCCAGCCTTCGAAGCTCCAGGGCTTCACCTCGACGACCCTGGTGTCTCCGTACACCCCCACCGGCATGGGTGGCATTCGTCCGCTGGTCGACAAGCTCGCGAACGCCTTAGTGAGCGAGGTCATCGGCCGCAGGCGGCATGAGCCTGCGCCGGACCACATCATCCTGGTCGAGGATCTTGAACCAGGGAACGTTGATCGCGCTCCGCATGTGGTCCAATTCCTCCGCGATGCCGTGGATGCGCGACTGGATGAAGGCGGACGGCGAGATCGAGAGGAACGCGCTGTGAGAGAGCGCTGCTCGTTCCACCTGCTCGTGCCAATGGTCGAGGCCTACTTCTTCGGAGAGGATGCCGCGTTGACCCGGGCCGGGGCCGTTCGTCCGAGCCTGCGAGATCCGGGCGACGTCGAGCGCTTCATGGTCAGCAGTGACCGCACGTATCTCGACACTCCGGAAGCCCGAGAGGCGGGCCATTGGGCGAAAGCTGGGAGAGCGGGGCACCCGAAGCACTACCTACGCTACCTCTCAGACCGAAAATACCGAGAGACCAAGGGTGGTGCTGCAGCCCTGGCAACCTTGGACTGGGCCGCCGTATTTCAGGCGCCTGCCGCGGCGAGGTTCGCTCGTTCCCTCTTCGACGACATAGCAACGCGCATAGGGGTCGCGAGTCCGTTCCCGGGAGAATGCGCTGCGGAGACGGTCATCAAGGACAATGGTGTGCTTCGCAATGCCTGAACGGAGCACGAGCACGAGCACGAGCACGAGCACGAGCACCGAGCACGAATCCGAGCACGAGGACTAGGCCGAGGGCGGTGCCGGTCCTGCTGTCGTCGCGCTGGCCCACATGACAGCCGCAGCCGCGCCCGGGCTTCTTCCACAGCGCGCCCGACTTGCCGCGCTCCCAGCCGTCGCGCTCGAGGCCGCCGACGAGCTCGAAGGGGCGCGCCTCGGGGCCGACATCCACGCCGGCATCGGGCGCGACGTCGTCCCCATGTGCGCCCCCGCGCTCGCGCAGGGCGGACACCAGGTATTCGCGGCTCTCGCGGTCGGGCGGTGTCCAGCGCGCTGAAGGCCAGGTCCGGCCCGGGTGCGCGGCCAGGAACCGTGCCAGCGCGTCGCGCACGCCCTCGACGCCGAACCAGGGCGAGCCGGCCAGGAAGTTCTCGTGCTGCGCGCCCGCGACCTCGTGATAGCGAAACCACGGCTGCCCGGTCAGCAGCCGCGCCAGCTCGCGCTGTCCCGCCAGCACCCCCGCGGTCCGATCGGCGCCTGCGGCCACCACCACGACCAGCTTGTCGGCGTAGGCGCCGGCCGCCGCGGCCGCCAGCACCTCCTGCGAGCCCGCGCGGATGAAGCTGCCCTCGCAGTCCGGCGGCGCACCGCGCGCGCCCGAGCACAGCGCGGGCACCGCCGCGATCACGCCCGCGATCTGGCGCGGGAACAGATGTGCCAGCCTGAGCGACGCATAGCCACCCATGCTGGCGCCGGCGGCGATGACGCGGCCGATGCGGAAGCGCGCCGCCAGCTGGTCGAGCAGCTCGGCGACGTCCTGCTTGGCGGCCAGGCGCTCGGCCTCGCTGAGGCGGTTCTTGCTGGTGGTGCTGTCACCGAGGAAGCTGCGAATCCCGCGCTGGCGCAGCCCGATGGTGATGACGCCGAGCTCGTCGGCCAGGGCGTGAAAGCCCGGGTCGGCGATGGCCTCGTCACCCTGGCCGAAGGCCTTGAACCAGAGCAGGACGTCGATGGGCCGCGCGGGGTCGTAGCTCGCGGGCAGGCGCACATAGGCGCGGTCGCGCGCACCGTCGAAGCGCGAGGTCCACTCGGTGCACACCACGCTGGCGGTGGTCGGCACCGGGCAGGGCGTCGCCGCCTGCGCAGGCGCGCAGACGGTGATGACGGAGATGAAGGGGAGGGTGAAGGCGACGAGGTGGCGGAGACGCGACAACGACGACGGCGACGTGGCGTGCGACTAGCGACGGCGCCGGTAGCCCCGGGCGAACGCCAGCAGCACCGCGGCCAGCACCAGCAGCGCGGCCATGGCGCCCGACGGCGCGTTGCTCGAGATGTCGCAGCCGCCGCCGCTCTCGCCGTCGGCGGGCGTCGAGGGCGTCGGGCTCGGGCTCGACACGGTGCCCTCGTCGTCGCCGGGCAGCGGATCGCTGCCACCGTCCACGGTCGGCATCGGGCCCACGCCGCCATCGACCGGCAGGGTGCCCGGGGTCCAGTTGCGACCACCGCGGTTCCAGATGACGTCGGGGATGTAGCGCTGCGCGGTGCCGGCGGGCGGCACCCAGCCCGCGGTCGGCTCCAGGCGCTGCGCCGCGTGCGCGGTCTGCCACGCGGTGATGTCGGCGCGCAGGTTGGGGGTCATGGTGGTGTTGTCGAGGTAGGCGCCGCGCGACGAGAAGTCGTCGGCGAAGTAGTTCTCGTGATCGCCGTTCGGGACCTCGCGATAGCGGTACCAGGTCTTGCCCATCATGATGGTGTTGAGCTGCCGCGCCGCGTGCAGGATCCCCGTGGTGGTGTCGGCGCCGCCGGGCACGTTGTAGACCAGCTTGTCGTCGTACACGCCGGTGCGGGCCGCATTGTAGACCGCCTGCGCAGCCTGGTAGACCGCGGTGCCGGCGTCGGTGCAGTTGGGCGCGCGGTTGTCGGAGCCGATGCAGATGGCGGGCACCGCGGCCAGCACGATGCCGATCTTGTCGGGGTAGGTCGCGGCCAGGCGCAGCGAGGCCTGGCCGCCCATGCTGGCGCCGACCGCGAAGACGTGGCGGATGTAGAACTTGGCCGCCAGCTGGTTGAGCAGCTCGTTCATGTCCTGCAGCGAGGCCTGGTTGTACAGGCCGCCGTACTCGCCGCGCGAGTTGAGGCCGATGGTGATGGCCTTGAAGTCGGCGCTCACGGTCGAGTGGAAGTACTCGCTCGACATGGCGTCCTGCCCGGCGGCGTGGAACCACATGATGACGTCGTAGGCCTTGGTGGGATCGAAGTTGGGCGGCAGCTTGATGTAGAGCAGGTCGGTCGCGCCGTCGAAGCGCGAGGTGAACTGCGAGCAGTACAGGCCCATGGACGGGCCGTCCCAGCCGGCGTAGTTGGGCACGCAGGTGGAGACCGCGGCGCTGGCCGTGGTGGTCAGGGTGGTAGCCGTCAGGATCGCTGCCAAGGCCGTGATGCTCTTCAGTGCGCGCATAGGTGCCGCCTCTTTACTCGATTTCTGAGGCGGAAGCTATGCACGGCTTCGGCCATGCATAAGCGGTTGAAATGATTGATGGCGGGGTGCGCTGACCTGGCTAGCGGGCTAGCTAGTGGATGTCGCTGACGTGCTCGTGGCCGGCGCTCTCGACTTGCAGGGTCGAGTGCAGGATCTTGTGCTTCTTTTCGAGCAGGCGCTGCACGTTCTGGATCAGCGCGTCATGCATCGAGCAGGGCGCGCCCTCGGGGGCGTCGACCACGATGTGCGCCGACAGCGAGATGACGCCGCTGGTGATGGTCCAGATGTGGAGATCGTGGACCTCGCGCACGCCGGGCACGCCGTGGATGTCGGCGCGCACGCGCGACGGATCGAGCCCCTTGGGCACCGCCTCCAGCAGCACGTCGATGGCGTCACGCAGCAGCCGGTATGACGACACCAGGATGAGCAGCGCGATCAGGCACGCCAGCACGGCGTCGAGCACGTAGGCGCCCTGGGTCAGCCACATGATCACGCCGCCGATGATGACCGCCAGCGAGGCCAGGGCGTCCGACAGCACGTGCAGGTATGCCGAGCGCACGTTCAGGCTGCGCGCGCCGCGCAGCAGGACGACGCCGATCAGGTTGGCCACCAGGCCCACGATGGCCACCGGCAGCATGACGTGGGTATCGACCGCGGCGCCGCCGACGCCCCGGCGAATCGCCGAATAGACCAGGTAGCCCGACAGCACCAGCAGGACCAGGCCGTTGAGCAGCGCGGCCAGGATCTCCAGGCGATGGAAGCCGTAGCTGCGGCGCTCGTCAGGCGGCCGGGCCGCGAACACCAGCGCCAGCAGGCTGATGATCTGCGCGCTGAGGTCGGTCAGCATGTGGCCGGCGTCGGACAGCAGCGACAGCGAGCCCGAGACGATGCCGCCCACCGCCTCGGCGACCAGGATGGTCCCGGTCAAGGCCATCACCATGGTCAGCCGGCGGCGCTCCCCAGGCCGTGCATCCAGCCGCGGATGCGCATGGTCATGTCCATCCGCATCGTGCCCGTGCCCGTGCCCGTGCCCGTGCCCGTCTCCGGGCTCCTCATGGTCGTGACCGTGATCGTGATCGTGGTCGTGGCCGTGGCCGTGGCCGTGCCCGCCCCCGTGGCCGTGATCATGGGTCAGCGCGCCCAGGATCTTCTTGATGCCCCCGGCCATTGCCCCAACTGTAGCAGCAATCAGCGGCTGCGCGGCCCCGTCGCCCGGAACCGCGTGTGCGGATCGACCAGCAACTTCGACCCCAGCGCGGTGCGCCCGATCAGCATGGGATAGGCCATGTCGCCGCGGTCGGTCAGGCTGACGCGGATCTTGGCGTGCAGCGGCCCCAGCACCAGCGCGGTCACGATGACCGGGCGTCGCTCGGGGTGGCCGCCGCTGTCGCGGATGACCACCAGCTCCTCGATCACGGCCTGCGCGGTCACCACCACCTGCTTGCGCGCGCGCGTGGCCGACGGGATCTTGAGCTCGACCACCGCGCGCGGCTGGCCCCCGGGCGCGGCCGGGGGTAGCTCGCCGACCTTGAGCATGCCGAGCACGTGCAGGGCCGAGGTGCGCGCCCCGGTATCGACCTTGGCGGCCAGCCGGGCCACCCCGAGGTCGGGCAGCGAGGCCCACTCGACCCAGCCAATGGTGGTGACGCTGCTTCCGCCTTGCGGCATGCCCGACGATAACACCCCGCGCTGTGCTATCGTTCCCGTTCGCCGGGGCCTGTCTTGGTCGATCTACGCAGATACGAAAAGCTTCATACCCTCCTGATGCTGAAGGACATCATCAGGAAGTGGTGGCATGTCGAGCTGGCGTTCGCGGACGCCAAGGGCTACGTGCTCGATCACGCCGAGGGCAAGGTCATCCCGCCCAACAACGACTTCTGCCGGCTGGCGCTGTTCTCCAAGGAGGGCTTCCGCCGCTGCAACGAGTCGGTCAAGGTCGCGCGCGACAAGCTGCGCGGCCAGGCCAAGGCGCGGCGTTCGATCGTGCACGAGTGTCACCTCGGCTTCGACCTGGTGGCCTGCCCGGTCGTCCTCGACGGCGAGATGGCCGGCTTCATCTTCGTGGGCGGCGCGGTGTCGACGCCGATGACCCCGATCCAGTCCAGCACGTTGCTGTCGAAGATCCGCGAGCTCAACACCGGCGGCACCGACCTCGACCGCGCCCTCGAGCGCGTGCCGCTGATGACCAAGCCCGAGCTGGATCACCTGCAGGATCTGCTCGAGTTCGGCGCCAACGAGATCCAGACCTACCACGCCGAGGTCACCAGCCGGGAGCGCGAGCGCGAGTCGCTGCAGCTCGAGCTCGGCAACCAGTTCCGCTTCGAGAACATCATCGGCAACTCGCGCGCGATGCAGGGCGTGTTCCGGCTGCTCGAGAAGATCATCCCGTCGGACTCGACCATCCTCATCCACGGCGAGAGCGGCACCGGCAAGGAGCTGGTGGCGCGCGCGATTCACCACAACGGGCCGCGCGCCAAGCAGGCCTTCGTGGTGCAGAACTGCTCCGCGTTCAACGACAACCTGCTCGAGAGCGCGCTGTTCGGCCACGTCAAGGGCGCCTTCACCGGGGCCATCAAGGACAAGAAGGGGCTGTTCGAGATCGCCGACGGCGGCAGCTTCTTCCTCGACGAGATCGGCGACATGTCGCCCGCGCTGCAGGTCAAGCTGCTGCGCGTGCTGCAGGAGGGCACCTTCACGCCGGTGGGCGGCACCGAGCAGCGCCAGGTCGACGTGCGCGTCATCGCGGCGACGCACAAGGATCTGCAGCGCATGGTCGAGCGCGGCGAGTTCCGCGAGGACCTGTACTACCGCATCAACGTCATCAAGGTGGTCATCCCGCCGCTGCGCGAGCGGATGGAGGATCTGCCCATCCTGTGCGAGCACTTCCTGAAGAAGCACTTCCGCGGCAAGACCGGCAAGCCCCCGCCGATGTCGGACGAGGCCATGGTGGCGTTCCAGCGCTACCCCTGGCCCGGCAACATCCGCGAGCTCGAGAACGAGATCGAGCGCCTGCTGGTGCTGGGCGGCGATCTGGAGGATCTGCCGGTGGATCTGCTGTCGGCGCGCGTGCGTGACGCCGCCGGGACGCCGCTGGCGGCCAACGGCTCGGCGCGGCCCAGCGCGGATGGCAGCGGGCCGGTGGCGCAGGGCGCGCTCAAGGACGCCGTCGAGGCGCTGGAGCGCGACATGATCCGCCAGGGGCTGGTGCGCACGCACTGGAACAAGAGCCAGCTGGCCAAGGAGCTGGGCATCTCGCGCTCCAACCTGATCATGAAGGTCGAGCGCTATGGCCTCGACCGCAAGGGCAGCGACTAGCATGTCCGCGGCGGGCGAGCGTCCGTGTCCGATCTGCGGCAAGGCCGCCGGGGCGCGGCCGGGCAACCCGTTCGGTCCGTTCTGCAGCGAGCGCTGCCGGCTGGCCGACCTGGGCAGCTGGCTCAACGGCGCCTACCGGATCGCGGGGGATCCGGTGGACGGCGAGGATCAGGAGTCGCGCGGCGAGCAGAAGCCGGAGAACGAGACGGAGACGGATCCCGAGAGCTAGCTAGCTCCTGGAAGAACCGAAGACGGACACGAAGAGCTGGCCTCGCTGCGCGAGTCAGCTCTTCGTGATGTCCGTGGTCTCGAAGCTCGGCTCGTCCTCGTCGGCGTCCTCGTCCAGCTCGGCGTCCTGGTCGAGCTCCTCATCCGACTTGCCACCCTCGGTGGCCTCGTCGTCGTTGAGGTACGCGAACGTGCGCACCAGCTTGAGCACGCGCTCGCGCTGGTCGTCGTCGAAGTCGACGAACTTGACGCCCATGCCGGGGTTCAAGTTGTAGGGGTCGCCGGGGCGGTACGGGTTGATCCAGATGACCTCGCCCTCGAGCTCCAGCGTCTCCGCGTGGCCGTGGGGCGTGAACTTTAGATTCAAACGCGTCCCGGGGGCCTCGGGCGTCTCGGTCTTGATGAAGACACCGAGCGCGGAGATGTCCGTGATGTAGGCGAAGAGGAAGGTGTCCTCGCAGCGGTAATCGACTTCGAGATCGACGAGTACGCGTTCCACGAGCCTGCGCTCACGCCCTGTCTTCTTGGACCTGGTGGCGGCGGATGGATCTGTTTTCTTCGCCGTCATCATGAAGCCTTCCTGCGGGAGATCATCGGCGTCATAACAAACGGTTGAAGGCCCCTCAAGCGAAAACATCGTCACACGCCAGTCCGTCACACCCATCGCGCCCCCCTTACTCCACCTGGATGGTGCCGACCAGGCACCGGTTCTCGCGCTTGTCCAGTTCGGGCGGCGTGGGCGGAACCATCAGCCGAAGCCGGGTCTCCGCGCCGCCGCCGGGCCAGAAGCCCATCATCACGGTGAAGGTCGCGCTGGGGAACGCGAAGTTCCCGGCGCTGACCTTGAAGGTATCGATGATGTAGTCGCCGGTGGTCCAGTAGCTGGTGCTGTACAGGCCCTTGACCGGATCATGGTCGCCGTGGAAGCGGATGCCCGGGCCGTCGAAGTGCGTGAACACCTTCCAGCTGCCGCCGACCTGTGACTTGACCCGGAACAGGTAGCTGACGTCGAAGCTCTTGCCCTTGCTGACGCTGGCCGGCATCTTGACGCCGACCAGCTCGATCTTGCCCTCGAAGTCGCAGCCGATGGGCCGGTACTTGGCCATGTCGGCGGGCGCGTCACGCAGCACGACGGCCTTCAGCGGGTTGGAGTCCTCGGTCTGATCCTTGACCTGGTTCGACAGCAGCCAGAAGCGCGCGTTGGAGCGATCGACCACGAAGTAGCGCACGCCCTCGGCGGTGGCGGCCTGCTGCATGCCGCCCAGGCGATCCGACGGGATGATGGCGAAGCGGCGCGCGTCGCTCTTGAGGAACTTGAGCAGGCCGCCCATGTCCTCGATGCGCTCGACGGTGCTGCCGTGGGCGTAGAACTTCACGCCGCGCTCCTCGACGCCCATGACGGCGAGGGTGTCGTGGTTGCCGGCCAGCGCGTGGTAGCGGTCGAACACGCCGCGGTACGAGAAGTGGCGCGACAGCCGCGGGGTCCAGGTGAAGTCCAGCGTCAGCGAGCCGAGCAGCGCGACCCAGGCCAGCGCGGGCACGCCCCACACGCCGATGATGCGACCGATCGAGTTGCGCAGCTTGCCGAGCGGGCTGCCGGACGCGCCGGGCTCGTCGCGCCACACCAGCGCGGCCAGCGCGACGATGGCGAACAGCAGGCCGAGGCCGACCACGGCGACGCGCAGCCCGGGCTCGGCCTTCTTGCCGGCGGCGTCGAGCGGCCAGGCGATCTCGCGCAGGAAGGGCGCCGAGGCCAGCTTCTGCGGGAACTCGTGAAAGTCGCGCGCCAGGATGACGGTGGTCGCCAGCGCCAGCAGGCCGATGAGCGGCAGCGCGCGCATGCGGGTCTGCTTGCCGGTGACGTCGCCCAGGAAGGCGCCCACCACCAGGGCGCAGGCGGGCAGCGCGACGAAGGGGACCTCGCCGATCTTGCGCGCCCAGATCGACATCACGCCGTAGGCGGTGATCAGCCAGACCAGGATGGCGACCTGGCCCAGCGCGCCGCGGCCGCTGCTGCGCTCGGGGCCGGGACCGCCGAGGCCGTCGGCGCCCAGCACCGCGAAGCCCCACAACGCGCCGCCGATGAGGACGCCGCTCCAGGGGAAGAAGCCGAAGCCGATGCGCTGCACGACGTAGTCGAAGCCCTGCTGGGTGTCGAGGCCGCGCTGCACCGTGGTGGCCAGGATGGCCGACCAGCGCGGGGCGTCGCGCGGCGCGGTGACCAGATCGACGTAGCCCCAGATGCCGATGAAGAGGGCGACCGCGGCCAGGCCGGCGGCGATGGCCAGGTTCGCCGGGGTGGCGGCGATCATCCGCTTGTTGTGGGCGTCGCGCAGCAGGAGGCCCGCGAGCAGCGCGGCCGCGGCGCCGGCGCAGGGCAGGGCGACGCCGATGAGGGCGCCGCACGAGAAGTGCGCGCCCAGGGCGGCCGCGGCGGCCAGCGGGAGCCACAGCCAGGGGCGCTTGCTGCGCTCCTCGGCGGAGGCGATGACCGGGGCCAGGAAGGCGATGACCAGGGCGGTCATCGTCATCGAGGTCACGTCGCCGCCCAGCTGGCGGGCCTGGAACAGGAAGCTGGCCGAGGTGCCCAGCGCGATGGCGGCATAGATCCCGGAGCGCGGTCGCCACAGCCACGACGCCGCGAAGGCGACCGCGGCCATGCCCAGCGCGCCGAGCAGCGCCAGCGGCAGGCGCAGCGCCCACTCGCTGAGGCCGAGCAGCTTGGCGGCCTGCACCAGGATGCGCGTCTGCAGCATCGGGTGCGCGCTGGCGACGCCAGGGTCGTCGCCCTTGCTGTGGGCGCTGACGGTGTCGACGATGGTGGTCTCGTAGGGCTCCCAGAAGCCGAAGCTGCCCAGGCCGGGCAGGAAGAGCAGCAGGCCGAGCAGGAAGGCGACCGCGGTGACGCCGAACGGGTTGTCGAGGCGGCGGCGCAGCTCGCGCAGCGGGTCGGAGGCGGCCGCGCGCACACCCGAGGTGGCGGGCAGGCCGGGCTTGCTGGTGGAGGCGCCGGCGGTGGGCTTGGCGGCGGCGGGCGCGGTGGGCTTGGCGGCGGCGGGCGCGTCGGGCTTGGCGGCGGCGGGCGCGTCGGGCTTGGTGGCGGTGGGTGCGTCGGGCTTGGCGGCGGGCGCGTCGGGCTTGGCGGCCGCCGCGGTCGAGGGCGATTCCTCGGTGCGATCGGCCGGCTTGTCGGCCGCTTGATCGGCCGGATCGCTCCCGGGCTTGCCCTCGTCGGCCATGGCGCCCAAGACTCTTATTCGGGTGTCCGGGCGCTTGCAACAGCTTTGTCCGCCCCGGCGCCCGGGTCGTGCGCGAACACGATGGAGCCCCCAGGGGGCAGCAGGCGCACCGCGTGCGCGAGGTCACGCTCGGCGACGAGCTCGCGCAGCCAGGTGGCGGGCGCGGCCAGGGGCTCGGTCGACAGTGGGAAGGTGCCGTGGTGGATGGGGACCAGGGCGGTCGCGCCGAGGTCCTCGAAGGCGTACAGGGCGTCGAGCGGGCTCATGTGGCGGCTGCGGAACGAGGCCGGCATGTAGCCGCCGATGGGCAGCAGCGCGACCTCGGGGGCGTGCCGCGCGCCGATCTCGGCGAAGCCCGAGAAATAGGCCGAATCGCCCACGAACAGCAGGCTGGGGCCGTCGCCCTCGAGGACGTAGCAGCTGGCCCCGCGGTGGCGCAGGCCGCCGCCTTCGTGACGCACCGGGTGGGCGGTCACGCGCACACCGTGGTGCGCCATGCTGGTGCCGTGGGCCAGCTCGAGCACGCGGGCGAAGCCGATGTCGGCCACCAGGTCGGCGCAGCGCGGCGGGGTCACGATGGTGGCGCGCCTGGGCAGGCGGGCCAGGGTGGTGTGATCGAGGTGGTCGGGGTGGGCGTGGCTGATGAGGATGAGGTCGACGTCGAGCTCGGGGGCGCCGAGGCCGGGTTCGATGGCGCGCTTGACGCCGCCGGCCCAGCGCGACAGCACCGGGTCGCACACGATGTGTGACTGGCCGAAGCGCAGCAGGACCGAGGCGTGGCCGATCCAGGTCACCGCCAGCTCGCCGGGGCGCACCGCGGGCAGCGGGTGTGCCGGCGGCTGCCGTGGCTGGGTCAGCGCGGTGCCCAGCCAGCGCAGCAGATAGCTGCCGCCACGCAGGTGCGCCGCGCGATGCAGGCGCGCGAGCTCGAGGGCGCGGGCGGCGGCGGCGGGCGCGGAAAAGGACACGGACCACTCTACAACGTGTGCTTCGTGCAGGTTGCCGAGGGGTGTCGAGATCATCACCCGAGGTTGCGATTCGCAGCACCGGTGGGCGGATCTGTCACGCCTGGGTGCGCGCGCCGTGTGATGCGGCGCGGAGTTCGCGGCTGGCACGAGGGGTGCTCACCCGGACTCGCGCGTCAGCGCCAGGAGGGCTCCATGAGCACCCGGGTGGTCTGCGTCGGCTTCGCCCTCGTGTTGGCTTCGGCAGGTGTAGCGGCAGCCGCCGTGCAGCAACCCGGGGGGGCGACCATCCCGGCCTCGATGGGCTGCGCCAGCGGAAAGCCCAGCGGGCTGGCCGCGACCTTCGCATGTGTGTGTCGCGACCCCGGGGTGTGCAACATCGGCGCGGTGTGCAGCGCGCCGGGCAGCTGTGACAGCGGCATGCGGTCGACCTGCGAGACCACGCTGACGCACGCGTTCAACGACAACACCTGCATCCCGTCGCAGCTCAGCGGGCTGGATCCCTACTCGCAGGCGTCGCTGACGCCCGACACCTTTCGCCCCAGCTGTCCGCTGACCTTCACCGTGGTCACGCGCGGCACGGCCATCTTCCGCAACGTGTTCGGCTGGTACAACGTCACCGGCCAGTCGCCGGCGATGAGCGATCTGCACCCGATGCTGGACTGCAACGCGGCGCCCGGGGCCAGCGCGGTGCTCGATCTGGTCAGGCACCCCGACTATCGCGGCGGCGAGATCGGCTTCTTCATCGCCACGCCGGAGTCGCGCAGCGCGCGCGGCACCTGCGCCGGCGGCAACTGCTGTGCGACGCTGGCGCGCCTCGGCGCGGGCGAGGGCCACCTGTACTTCTCGCAGCGCACCTTCAACGCCGACAGCGCGGGCGCGGCGGCGTCGATCATCCACCTGTTGACCTACCAGAGCGTGATCACGCCGCGGAAGTTCTACTTCGCGTGGGAGGACATCTACGGCGGGTCGAACAACGACTTCACCGACTTCGTGACCGGCGTCGAGGGCATCGAGTGCGCCGGCGGCGGCGAGGCCTGTGACACCGGCCGGCCCGGCGTGTGCTCGTATGGCGTGACCAAGTGCCAGGGCGCCGCGCTGGCGTGTGTGCCGGTCGAGGGTGGCGGCGCCGAGCTGTGCGACGGCCTCGACAACGACTGCGACGGCATGACCGACGACGGCGCGACCTGTCCCGGTGCCACCGAGGTTTGCCAGGACGGGCGCTGCGTCCCGCACTGCGAGCTGGCGCAGGAGTTCGTGTGCGCGACCGGGCTGTCGTGCAACGTGACCACCGGGCTGTGCGGCGAGGCGGCGTGTGCGGGCGTGAGCTGCCCGTCGGGGCAGGTGTGCCGCGGCGGCAGCTGCGTGGCGCCGTGTCAGGGTGTGGTCTGCCCGCACGGGCAGGTCTGTCGCGCTGACCGCTGCATGGACCCGTGTGCGGGGGTCAGCTGTGGGGCCGGCCTGGTGTGTGCGCAGGGGCTGTGCGTGCCCGGGTGCGGGCAGTGCGGCGGCGTGCTGTGCGGCGCGGGCGTGACCTGTGACGCCGCGAGCGGGCGCTGCGAGGACCGCAGCTGCGCGGGCGGCTGTGCGGCGGGCCTGTTCTGCAAGGCGGGCAGCTGTGTCGATGCGTGTGCGGGCGCGGTGTGTCCGCGCGGGCAGGCGTGCAGCGCGGGCGTCTGCGGCGGGCCCGGTGGCAATGCGACCGTCGACGGCGGGGCGGTTGGTGGTGGCGGCGATGGCGGGACGGGCGGGATGGATGATGATGATCCGGGGGCGGCGAATCCGGCCTGCGGGGCGTGTGCGCAGGGCGGGGTGGGGGGCAGGGGACAGGGCGGTGCAGGCAGCGCGGCGGCGCTGGTGATGGCGATGATGGTGGGAGCGGTGGTGCTTGCCGTGCGTCGGCGCCGGCGGTAGCGCCGTGAGCACGAGCACGAGTCCGTGGGCGCTGGTGGCGCTGGCCCTGGTCGCGCTGGTCGGCTGTGGTGATGGTGATGCCGGGGTGGCGGGTGCAGACGCTGGCGCGGCCGATGGCGCCGGCGATGGTGCTGCCGATGCGACGACAGCAGGGCCTGTGCCGGGGCGGACCCTGGGGGCGCTCGTGCTGCCGTCGGGCGCGGTGCGCTTCCGGGTGGCGTCGGCGCGGGCGACGCGGGTCGAGCTGTCGGTGTACGCGCTGGCGCTGGGGGCGCCGGCGGCGCTGACGCGCGAGCTCGCGCACCTGCCGGGCAGCGACTACTTCGAGGTCGTGGTCGAGCCGGCCGAGCTGCAAGCGGCTGGCGTGATCGGGACGATCTACTACGGCTACCGGGTCTGGGGGCCCAACTGGCCGTGGGACGCGGGGTGGCAGCCGGGGTCGCTGGCGGGCTGGGTGGTCGACGTCGACGCGGCGGGCAACCGCATGAACCCCAACAAGCTGCTGTTCGATCCCTATGCGCTCGAGCTGTCGCACGATCCGGTCAACCCGGCGCAGCTCGACGGACGGCCGTACCGGGTCGGCGGCGAGCGCGCGGTCGACAGCGGGCCGGTGGCGCCCAAGGGGATCGTGCTGGGCGACGAGGTGGCGGCCACGGCGACGCGGCCGACGCGGGCGCTGCGCGACGACGTCATCTACGAGGTGCACCTGCGCGGGCTGACGCGCAACGACGCTGCCGCGGGCGCCTGTGCGGGGACCTATGCCGCGGCGGCGGCGCGCGCGCCTGCGCTGGCCGCGCTGGGAGTGACCGCGCTGGAGCTGTTGCCGCTGCACGAGACACAGAACGACGCCAACGACGTGGTGCCCGACAGCGCGGCGGGTGACAATTACTGGGGCTATTCGACGCTGAGCTACTTCGCGCCCGACCGCCGCTACGCCTGTGACCGCTCGCCGGGCGGCCCGACGCGCGAGCTGCGCGCCATGGTCGAGGCCTATCACGCGGTGGGCATCAAGGTCTTCGTCGACGTGGTCTACAACCACACCGCCGAGGGCGGCGGCAGCTCGCTGCTGTCGCTGCGCGGCCTCGACAACGCGACCTACTACCAGCTGGCGGCGGATGCCACGCGGTTCCAGGACAACACCGGGATCGGGGCCAGCACCAACGCGCGCAGCGCGCTGTTCCGCGATCTCGTCATCGACTCGCTGCGCTACTGGCAGGTCGGCCTCGGCGTCGATGGCTTCCGCTTCGATCTGGCGCCCATCCTGGGCAACGGCTGCGACCGCGGCTGCTTCCGCTTCGATCGTGACGACGGCAACGGGGTGCTGCGCCGCGCGGTGCGCGAGCTGCCGGCGCGCGGGGAGGCCGGCGGCGCGGGCGTGGATCTCATCGCGGAGCCATGGGGCATCGGCGCCGGGACCTACCAGATCGGGAACTTCCCGCCCGGCTGGGCGGAGTGGAACGGCCAGTATCGCGATCTGGTGCGGCAGGATCAGAACCAGCTCGACGTCACCGCGGTGACGCCGGGGTGGCTCGCCAACCGCATGGCGGGGTCGCCCGAGCTGTTCGGCGACGACGGTCGCCGCCCGTGGCACTCGGTCAACTACCTGGTGTCACACGACGGCTTCACGCTGCGTGATCTCTACGCGTGCGCGGCCAAGCGCAACGACCAGCCCTGGCCCAACGGCCCCAGCAACGGCGGCGACGACGACAACAAGTCCTGGGACCACGGCGGCGACCCGGTGCGCCAGCGTCAGGCCGCGCGCACCGGCATGGCGCTGCTGCTGCTGTCGGCCGGCGTGCCCATGTTCACCGGCGGCGACGAGCACCTGCGCAGTCAGGCCTGCAACAACAACCCCTACAACCTCGACTCGCCGGCCATCTGGCTGGCCGACCCAGGCGACCTTGGCGCCGACCAGGCGGCGTTCTCGACCTTCGTGCGGCGCCTGATCAGCTTCCGCCGCGCGCATGCCGCGCTGCGCCCGCTGAAGTACTGGAGCGGCACCCAGGTCACCTGGCACGACCCCGCCGCCGCGCGCCTGGCCGGCGCCGCCATGGACGACGCCGGCCGCCAGTTCCTGGGTATGCGCCTCGACGGCAGCGCGCTCGGCGACAGCGCGCGCACGATCTACGTGGCCTACAACGGCGACGACGCCGCGCTGCGCATCACCTTGCCGGCGCCGGGCCCCAGCACGCACTGGTACCGCGCCGCCGACACCGCGGCCTGGCTCGAGGGCGAGAACAACATCCACGAGGCCGGCGCCGAGTACCGCATGCAGGGCACGAGCTACGACCTGGGCGAGCGCTCCCTGGCCCTGTTCGTCGAGCGGTGAAGCCGGCTACTGCGGCTTCCCGATCTCCGCCCGCACCAGCTTGCCGCGGGCGTCGATCACGCCGGTCCAGTCGAAGGTGCGCTCGGCCTCGAGGTCGGCGCGGGTGGGGTAGATGTGGCCCTCCATGAGGATGCTGCCGTCGGACAGCAGGCGGTAGGTGTCGGGCAGGCCGGTGCCGGGGGCGCCGCGGCCCTCGAGGACCCGCTCCCAGCGCTGCTTGCCCTTGGCGGTGAAGCGCAGGACCCAGGCGGTGCCGGCCATGCTGGGCTTGTAGTAGGCCTGGGCGGACATCACGATGTCGCCGCCGGGGGCCTCGACGGCGCTCATGCCCTCGTAGGTGGCGTAGCCCTTCTTGCGCAGCTCCTTGCGCCACAGCACCTTGCCGGCGGCGTCGAGGCGGGCGATGAAGGCGGCGGTCTTGCGGCCACCCTTGGGGGGCGCGTCATCGCCGATGGTGCCGACGATGACCAGGCCCTTGTCGGCGGTGCGCAGGCACGACGACAGGAAGGCCACGCGGTTGCCGATCAGGCGCTGGTGGTACGAGTACAGGCTGACGCCGTTGGTCTGCGCCCAGCGCTGGCAGGTCTCGAGCAGCGCGGGGTCGCGCGGCTCGGCGGGGCCCTTGCCGAGGTTCGGCGTGTTGCCGAGGTCCTCGTGCTGGGCGTCGATGGCCAGGGGCTCGGCGCGGGCACCCGCGGCAGCCAGGGCGCTCAGGGTCAGCACGGCGAGGGCGGAAATCGTGCGCTGGGTCGAGCGCATCAGAAGACTCCTCGGACCAGCAGGCCGACGGACGAGGTGCCGCCGACTGGCGCGGGCACCACCTCGGTCGTCGTGCGTCCGGCGCGCACACCCAGGTAGTAGAGGATGCTGCCGGTCAGCACCGCGGCGCCGCCGACGCCATAGCAGATGTACATGTTGCGCTCGGCGGCCTCGCCGTCCTGCTCCTTGCGCTCCAGGGCCTCGTCCCACCGGCCGCCCTTGGCGCCCTCGGTGACCTCGTCGGCCAGGTTGCTGGCGCGCACCCCGAAGTAGATCCCGAGGCCCGCGGTGAGCAGGCCGGCGGCGCCGATGCTGAGCCCGGCGATGCGCAGCCCGCGACCGCCACCCTTGTGCACGATGATGGTGGGCTCGGTCTCGGGTTCCGGCAGCGGCCCGAGCTCCTTGGTCAGCTCGTCGAGGCGCTGCATGGCGATCTCGACGCCGGGCCCCACGGTGTCGATGGCCAGGTACTTGCTGTAGTACTCCTGCGCGCTGCGGCGCTGGCCGCCGTCGTAATAGGCCTGCGCGATGTTGAACAGCAGCACCGGCGCCGGGCGCAGCTCGTGCGCACGCAGGAACTCGCGCGCGGCGGCGTCGAACTCCTTGGCCTCCATGTGCTGCTGGCCGAGCCGGAAGTGGGCGGCGGCCTCCTCGATCACGGTGTCGGCGCGCGCCGCCCGGGGGACCAGCGCGACGACCACGAGCAGCACGCAGAGTTGCAGCTTGTGCACGATCACCTCGGGGGCTTGGCGTAGGGGTCGAAGATGACGGTGCCGGGGGACCTGGACGGCGACGGCGAAGGCTTCGCGGTCACGCTGGGAGACGGCGAGGCGCTGGGCGACGGCGACGCCGCCGGCAAGGCCGAGGCCGACGGCGACGGCTTCTGGGTCTTGCCATGCTTGCGGCCCGAGGACGCGCCCGGCGAGCTCCTGGGGGACTCGGCCACGCCAGCATCGGGTGCCAGCGCCCTGGCCACCGCCCCGTCGGGCATCACCACCGGCGTCACCACCACACCGCCCGCCCCCGTGCCCGCCCCCGTGCCCATCCCCGTGCCCGCGCCCGCGCCCGCGCCCGCCGCCGGCGCGCCCGCGCTGCCCGTCCCCGCATCACGCCGATGCTCGCGCGCCCGCACCTGCCACACCACCACCGCCGCCCCCGCGGCCAGCAGCGTGACCGCGGCCCCCGCGCCCAGCCACCTGCGCCGCACCGCGCGCACCCTGTCACCGCTGCTCTGCCCGGCCGCCTGTGACAGCGTGGTCCGCGTGCCGAAGCGCACGTTGCTGGTGTCGGCCGGCGGCAGCACCGGCGCCGGTGGCGGCAGGTCGTCCTCGGTCGCGGCGCCCAGCGGTCGCAGCACCCCGGGCGCGACGCCGGCCAGCGCTGCCCGCAGCCCCACCCGCAGCTCGTCCGTCGTGGTCAGCCGGCGCGTTGCGTCGCGCGACAGCGCGCCCGCGACCAGGTCGACGAACCCCGCCGGCGCGTCGGGCCGCAGCGGCAGCAGCGCCTCGGGCTCACCGAAGGCGATGCGATGCAGCAGCGCCGGCACGCTGGTGGCCCGGAACGCCGGCCGCCCGGTCGCCATCTCGAACAGCATGGCGCCCATGGCCCACACGTCCGCCGCCGGGCCGATGCGCTCCGACTCGCCGTTGGCCTGCTCGGGCGACATGTACGCCGGGGTCCCGATCAGCCGATCGTCGGTGGTCTTGAAGGCCGAGTCCCGGATCTTCGAGACCCCGAAATCGAGCAGCTTGGCGCGCACCTCGCCGGAGTCGTCCTCGACCAGGAAGATGTTCTGCGGCTTCAGATCGCGGTGCACGATCCCCGCCCGGTGCGCCGCCGCCAGCGCCGACAGCACCTGATCCGCGACACGCGCCAGCAGCGGCCACGGCAGCGGCCCGCGCTCCAGCCGCTCGCCCAGGTCCTCGCCGCGCAGGAGCTCCATGATCATGCACGGCGCCCCGTCGGGCAGCTGCTCCCAGTCGATGACCTCGACCACGTTGGCGTGGCGCAGCGTCGCCACCACGTCGGCCTCGCGCTGGAAGCGCGCCAGCGCCTCGCCGTCGTCGGAGCGCCCCGCGGTCAGCGTCTTCATGGCGAACGACCGCTTCAGGCGCTGGTGGCGCACCTCGTAGACCGCACCCATGCCGCCCTTGCCGAGCAGGCGCACCACCTCGTAGCGCCCCGCGATGACCTGCCCGAGCAGCGGATCCGGCCGCCCCGCCCCGGCGCCACCGGTCGCACCTGCCCGCCCGCGACTCACGACAGCGTCACCGCGCGCAGGCGCACATGCTCACGCGTGGCCTGGTAGCGCTCGATCAGCGCGGTGTGCCGCCGTGGCGTCACCCCATCCTGCAGCGTCTCGTCGACCAGCTGCTCGACGTTGCCGTAGGCCGCGTGCAGCCGCTCCTCGAGCACCGCGCGCCCCAGCGCCCGATCGATCGACTCCTCGGTCAGCGCGTCGACCTCGCCGGTGAGCTCGCTGGCGACCTCGCCGAGGCGGCGCTCGAGCTCACCGATCTGGTGATCGAGGTCGCCCAGCGCACGCCCGGTCAGGCGCTGCTGATCACTGACATACAGGAGCTCGCCCAGCGCGAAGCGCAGGGCCGCCTCGCGCTCGCGGCGGGTCTGCTCCAGCGCGGTGATGCGCGCCTCCAGGGCGTTGATCTGCGCATCCACCCGCGCCAGCTCGTCCTTGGCCTCCTTCAGCGCGGCCACCGAGATCAGGAGGTGCACGCCACCGAGGCCCTGGTCGACCAGCGCCTCGGCCAGCTCGAGCAGCAGCTCCTCAGCGCTGTGGCGCAGCACCTCGACCGGCAGCTGCACCGTCTCGGCGCGTCCAATCTCCTCGGGCAGCGCCGACACCGCGGTGTGGTCGCCCATGCCGGCGCCGCGCTCCGACTCGTGGGTCTCCAGGTGGTCGAAGTCGCCCACCACCGGCGTCCGGCGCGGTCCGGTCGACACCTTGTGCGTCCCGAAGCCCGGCACCTGCTCCAGCGCCACGCGCAGCTCGCGCCCGGTCTGGAAGCGCAGATCGGGCGACTTCTCCAGGCAGCGCAGGATGACGGCGTCGAGCTGGGGCGGGATGGTCCACGGGCTGAGCTGGCTGGGCGCGCGCGGCGGCTGCGTCATGTGCGCGTTCACGATCTCGAGCTGGCGCCCGGTGAACGGCGCCTGCTTGCACAGCAGCTCGAAGCCGATGCAGCCCAGCGCATACAGATCGCTGCGCGGGTCGACCATGCCGGCCAGGTGCTCGGGCGCCATGTAGTCGGGCGTGCCGAAGACCTCGTCCTGCCGGGTCGGCGCCACGCTGTCCTGGTACTCGGGCGCGATGATCTTGGCGATGCCGAAATCCAGCACCTTCAGCACGTCGAGCTGGCCGCGGTGCTGGGTCAGCATCAGGTTGGCCGGCTTGAGGTCGCGATGCACCACGCCACGCGCGTGGGCGTGATCGATGGCATCGGCCAGCTGGGCCAGGATGTGCAGCGTGCGCGCCACCGGCAGCGCACCGACGCGCTCCAGCAGGCTGTCGAGGCGGTCGCCCTCGGCGTACTCCATGGCCAGGAAGAAGCGCCCGTCGGGCAGCTGCCCGAAGTCGTACACGCCCACGATGTTGGCGTGCTGGACCCGGTTGGTGGCGCGCGCCTCGCGGCGGAAGCGGGCCACGAAGTCGGGATCGCTGGCCAGCTCCACGTGCAGGATCTTGAGCGCCTCGTGGCGGCGCAGCACCAGGTGCTCGGCCAGGTAGACCTCACCCATGCCGCCCTCGCCCAGCTTGCGCAGGATCCGGTACCGCCCGGCATGCACCGTTCCCACCATTGGCCTGTCGATTATAGCGCGCCCATCTCGATCTCGTATGATGAGGCATGTTGCGGCAAGCGCTGGCCGTCCTGCTGCTGGTGTGCGCCACCAGCTGCTACGACCCGCGCGTGCGCGCCCGCCTGGCCTGTGGTCCCAACGGCGAGTGCCCCGGGGACCAGCGCTGCGTCGCCGACATCTGCGGCGGCGAGCTGCCCGACGCCGGAGACCCCGACGCCGATCTCGGCCCCTACGAGCTCACCGTCAGCCTGGTCGGGTTGACCTCGCCGGGCGGCGCCGCGGTGCGCTCCAACCTCGAGGGCATCGACTGCGGCACCAGCTGTGAACACAGCTACGCGCCGGGCACCCAGGTCTTGCTGAGCGTCCACCTCGAGAATGGCGCCAACCTTCGCTTCAAGGGCTGGCGGGGCGCCTGCGCCGGCCTCGACACCGAGTGCCTGCTCAGCATGGACGGCAACCGCGTGGTCACCGCCGAGTTCGCCCCGGTCACGCACAACCTGGTGTTCGTGACCCGCAACTCCTACAACCTGCGCGTCCTCAGCGAGGCCTCGTTCGACAACAACTGCAACGGCGCCGCCAGCGCCGCCGGGCTCAACAACACCAGCAACGACGGCTTCCGGGCCTGGGTCTCCGACGAGCAGACCACCGCCATCGCCGATCTGGGCGGCGCGCGCGGCTGGGTGCGCATGGACGGCCTGCCGGTGTTCGACACCCTGACGGACATCGCGACCGGCCGCATCTTCAACCCCATCTCGATCGACGAGGGCGGTCGCGAGGTGCTGGCCCAGGTGGTCACCGGCACCGCGGGGGACGCCAGCACGGGTGACCATTGCGGCGGCTGGGGCGGCAGCGGCATGGTCACGCTGGGCCACAGCGCGATGGGCCCCACGACCTGGACCGACGCCTCGCGGCCCAGCTGCTCCACCATCTTGCGCGCGCCGATCTACTGCTTCCAGCGCACGCTCGCCAACCCGCTGCAGCTCGCGCCAGCGCCCAGCGGCGGCAAGCGCATCTTCGTGACCCGCGCCCTGTTCACGCCCAACCCGGGTGGGCTGGCCAGCGCGGACGCCCTGTGCGCCGGCGAGTCGCCCACCGGCCCGCCGTTCCGCGCCCTGCTGTCGCGCAACGGCCAGCCCGCCGCCAGCCTGCTGTCGCCGAGCCAGTCCTACTACACGATGTCGGGGCAGCTCATCGGCACCGGGCGCGAGCTGGCCGACAACCAGCACCTGCACACCGGGATCTGGCAGCACGCCGACGGCGGCTTCCTCGACGCCAGCCTGGCCGCCTCGCGCCGGGTGCGCACCGGGTCGACCAAGGCGTCCGAGGTCGGCAGCGATTGTGACGCCTGGCGTTCGACGGTGGGCTCGAGCAGCACCGGTCTGGCCAGCGACACCATCGGCTGGTGGGCCACCGTGTTCGCGTCGCCCTGTGACGGGCCGTCCCGGCTGTACTGCGTCGAACAGTGATCCCGTATCATCGCAACGTGCGCTCGCTGCTCGCGCTGGTCGCAGCCTCGGCCCTGGCGGTCGCGGGCTGCTATGACCCGCGTGTGCGCGCCCGCCTGCGCTGTGGCCCCCACGGCGAGTGCCCGGGGGACCAGCGCTGTGTCGACGACGTCTGTGGCGGTGACCCGGTGCAGCCCGACGGTGGGCCGCTCTTCCTCGATGCCGATCTGGTCGGCCCCTACGACCTGACGGTGCAGCTCGGCGGCGCGCCCGGGGCCCAGGTGCGCTCGGTCGCCCCGGGCATCGACTGTGGCTCCACGTGCCGCGCGACCTACCAGCGCGGCACCCAGGTCATGCTGCGCGCCGTGCTCAGCAACGGCTCCGGGCTGCGCTTCGCGGGCTGGCGCGGCGCCTGCGCCGGCATCGACGTCGAGTGCCGCCTCACCATGGACGGCCCGCGCGACGTCACCGCGATGTTCGAGCTGCAGACGCACAACCTGGTCTTCGCCACCCGCACGCCGCTGAGCACGCGCCTGACCGGCGCAGCCTTGTATGACACGCGCTGCAACACGGTCGCGAGCGCCGCCGGCATCAACGACGCCAGCGGCACCGCCTTCATGGCCTGGACCTCGGACACCCTGTCGACCGCGTCCGAACGGCTGAGCGCCACCGGCGCGCGCGGGTTCGTGCGCATGGACGGCCTGGCCTTCACCGATCAGCTCTCGGACCTGGTGGGCGCCAACGTGGTCTTCAACCCGGTGCTGTACGACGAGGGCGGCCGCGAGCTGCTGGGCAACGTCGCCACCGGCACGATGCCGCAGGGCCAGGCGCTGTCCCACTGCGCCAACTGGACCGGCGGGGACTCGCTGGCGATGGGGAGCCCCAGGGGCGGCCCGCTGACCTGGACCTACTACACGTTCCCGACCTGCTCGCTGACCCCGACGGCGTCGTTCTACTGCTTCCAGCACAGCTTCACGGCCGCCGTCGTCCACCCCACCATCAGCCCGACCCAGCGGCGGCTGTTCGTGACCCGGGCCCTGCACACCCCCGGCGCTGGTCTGGCCGCGGCTGACGCTCTGTGCGCGAGTGAGGCGAAGCCGACCAGTTTCGGCTGGAAGGCGCTGCTGCCGCGCGGCACCCAGCCGGCGTCCGCGATGCTCGACGCCGGCACGCTCTATGTCTCGATGCAGGGCCACATCATCGGCAGCGGTCGCGAGCTGATGGACAATGCGCGCCTGCGCACCGGGATCTGGCAGCACGCCGATCTCGGCTTCTTCAGCGACCTGTCGCCGTCGGCGCCCCAGGTGCTGACCGGGACCTACAACCCGACCGAGCCCGGCCCGGTGTGCGGCGACCTGACGGTGACCAGCACCGGGTACGCGGCCTACGGCATGCTCAATGACACCGACCGCTGGTGGAGCCGCGGCATGTCGGTGCAGCCGTGCGGCACCGCGATGCGTCTGTACTGCGTGCAGCAGTAGCCTCAGGCCACGGCGGCCAGGAACTTCTCCAGCTCGGCGGTGACCAGGGCGGGCTCCTCCAGCGTCGAGGTGTGGCCGGCGCGCGGCACCACCACGAACTTCGCGCCCGCGATGGCGTCGGCCATCTGCCTGGAGCGCGCCGACACCACGGCGACGTCGCCGGCGCCGCTCAGCACCAGCGTCGGCGTGCGGATCTTGCCGAGCTCGGGCGCGATGGGCTTGCGCGTGATGACACCCAGGATGGCGGGCCGCATGCCCTTCATGTCGTTGCCCAGCAGACTGGCCTGCAGGGCGGCGCGCTCGGCGGCGCGCGCGGGGTCGCTCAGGAAGGCGCGCCCGAACATGATCTTCATCACCGGGCGGGCCAGCGGGCGCAGGCCGAACAGGCGCTCGAAGGCCAGCATGGCGCGGTAGCGCGGCCGGTTCCAGAACGGCTCGGCGTCGGCCGCGGTCTCCAGCAGCGCCAGCGAGCGCAGGAGGTCCGGGCGCCGCGCCGCCACCCGCATGCCGATGAAGCCGCCCATCGACAGGCCCACGAAGTGACACGGCGCCAGCTTCAGCTGCTCGATCAGCGCGATCGCGTCTCTTGACAGCGTGTCCATATCATAGCCGCTGTCTGCCGCAGGACTTTTCCCCTGGCCGCGAAAGTCGAAGCTGACGCAGCGATAGCGGTCGCGCAGCGCCGCGACCTGCGGGGCGTACATCGCGCCGCTCCACAGCAGGCCGTGTGAAAACACGATGGGCGGCCCGCTGCCGCCGCTGTCCTCGACCCACAGCCTGGCCCCGTTGACGTCCATCAGCGCCATCGCTACGCCGCCCCTTTCTGCCCCGATCCGGACTGCCCCTTCAGGGCGCCGCGCTGGAAGGCTTGCGCCACCCCCTTCAAGGTCACGAACTCGTACTCCGGCGCCAGCCGATCCAGCGTCGCCTCCATGGCGCGCAGCTTCTCGGTCAGCGGCACCCGCAGATCATGCTGCTTGGCCACCAGCTCGCCCGGGATGCCGTCGTGCTCGGCGTCGCACAGGTCGATGCCGTGACACTCCAGGTTGAACACCGGGCGCGCGCGCATGGCCTCGAGGATGCGGGTGCGCACCGCGACCGGGGTCGCCACCAGGTAGGTGCCGATGGCCGGCACGCGCAGGCCGGGGGTGACCCCGATGGGCAGCTCCAGCAGCGGCGACTGCCCGCGCCGCCACGGCGAGCGCGGGTGCGGCCGGTACGGATCGGTCGGCGCCAGCAGCGCGCGCGGATCGCCCAGCACCGCGCCCGACCAGCGCCCCATCACGCCCATCGCGGCCATCACCGCGGCCTTGGCGCTGTAGTACAGCGGCGCCGGGAACACCGACGAGTCGTACAGGTAGCCGGCCGCCGCGACCTCGTCGAGCAGCGCCACCGAGACGTCGTAGCCGGGGGCGCGGAAGCCGACCGGCCCGGCGCCGCCCATGACCTCGCGCAGCAGCGTGTGCGCGCGCCCGAGCTCGCGCCGGATGACGCCGCGATCGCGCCGCGCCAGATCGTAGAAGTGCGAGTACGAGTGGTTGCCCAGCTCGTGGCCGGCCTTGACCAGCGCCCCGAGCTGCGCGCGCGCCGCCTTGGCCGCCTCGGCGGCGTCGCCGCCGCCCTCCAGCTCGAGGTCGCGCCCGACCACGAACAGGGTGGCCGGGATGCCACGCCGCGCGAACAGCGCCGCGAAGCGCGGCAGCGCGCGCCGCATGATGATGTCGCCGAGGCCTGGCGGCGGCTCACCCAGGCCGTGGATGCGGTAGTAGCACTCGATCGAGTCGAGATCGACCGACACCGCACACAGCTTGCGCGCCGCGGTCACTGCCGGCCTACTTGCGCCGCGACGGCGGCTTGCGCCCCGTCCGGATGGCATAGGTCAGCTTGACCAGGTTCTTGAGCACGTTGGGCACGCGCTTCATCAGGTTGATCGACGGCGGCCGCTTCTCGGTCACGTCGAGCGGGATCTCGACCACCTTCAGCCCTTCGCGCCCGGCGCGGATGACCAGCTCGCTGGCGAACAGGTCGCGGTCGACCACGCAGTGGCCCACGGTCTCGAGCAGGGTCTCGCGGCGGAACGCCTTCAACCCATGCGTGTCGGTGCCCTTGAAGCCGACCGCCACGCGCAGCATGCCGTTGATGACCTGGGTCGCGGCGCGGCGGAACGCCGGCCGCTTGTCGTGCGCGCCGTCCATGGCCTTCGACCCGACCACCATGTCGGCCTCGCCGCGCCCCAAGAGCGGCAGCGCGCGGGTGTAGAAGCCGGTATCACAGAGGTCGATCTCGTCGCACACCACGTAGGTGCCGCGCGCGCGCAGGATGCCCTGCTTGAGCGCCTCGCCATAGTTGGGCTGCCCCAGCGAGTGGATCGACACCCCGGGGTAGCGCGCCGCCAGCTCGCCGCCGATCTCGACGGTGCGATCGCGCGAGCCGTTCTCGCTGAGCAGGATCTCGTAGCTCCAGGGCAGCCGGCTGAGCTTGTCGACCAGCTCCATGACCGACGACGCGAGGATGCCCTCCTCGTTGTAGATGGGGATGACGATGCTGAGGTCGAGATCGGTGTGGGTCATGCAGTGGCAGCTTTTCCAGGCTAAGCGTGAATGATGGGGCGATCGGCGACGGCGAGGCGCGCCTCGATGGTGGCCGCGACCTCGCGGCCAGCCAGGATACAGTCCTCCATCGCGTTGTAGGTCCAGAAGCCGTAGCGCCCGCGCGGGAAGACGTCGTGCGCCTCCAGCCAGGGTCGGATGGCGTTGACCGCGGCGTAGTAGTGCTGGTCGAACACCACGTAGGCGTACTCGATGTCCTTGAGCTCGGTGAACAGCACGTCGTCGGGGCCCTTGAGCGCGCCGGTCGCGGCCAGCCCCTCGGCGACCTGGCGCGTGATGTCGCCGAGGTCGGGGCGCGCGCCGCGGTCGGACAGCTCGACATAGAACGAGCTCTTGCCGCGCGGCGCCATCGACGGCACCGCGTTGGTGTAGATCCCGACGCGGTAGAACGGGTACTTCTCCTCGGGCACGTAGATCCAGTGGAAGTCGGCCTTGGGGCGCGACTTCGTGGCCAGGTTCAGGTAGCGCAGGGTGGTGCAGCGCAGGCGCGCGGCGTGCTGCTCGATCTCGGGTGGCAGGTTGACCACGCGCTTCAAGAACTCGGGCAGCGGGATGGACATGACCACGGCGCGGTAGGGCCGCCACTCGCCGCCGATCTGGACCTTGCGCGCGGTCAGATCGATGGCGTCGAGGCCGGTCGCCAGCGCGACCTCGCCGCCCTTCATCTCTTTGATCAGGGCGCGCGTCATGGTCTCGATGCCGCCCTTTTTCGGGTACTGGAAGGAGATGTTGTAGCCCAGCTCGGGCGGGTTGGCGCCGACCGCGCCGCTGACGACCTCGTCGAGCTTGGGCCGCGGCACGAAGCGCGAGCACCACTCCGCCGTGATCTCGCGCGGGTGCACGCCCCACAGCTTGGCGTTGTACGGGATCATGAAGTGGCGCGAGATCCCGGGCCCGAAATGGCGCAGGCAGAACTCCTCGAAGTTGGCCGGCGCCGGGCGATCCGGCTGCGCGCGCTCCTCCTCGTGGGCCTGGATGAAGCCGAGCAGACACTCCTTGGCGATCTCGGGCGGCAGGCCGTGCAGGTTGGCCTGGAACGGGAAGCGGGTCAGCACGCCGCTGGAGAAGATGCGCGCCTTGCGCGCGACCGGCGTCATCTTGTCGGGCAAGATCCGCGCGATCAGCGCCTTGGTGTAGTCGTCGCGCAGGTGCAGCCAGTGGCCGGTCTTGTCGAAGCGAAAGCCCTGGGTCTCGTCGGTGCGCGCGTGGCCGCCCAGGCGGTCGTTCTTCTCGACCAGCAGCCAGGGCCGCCCATGCTCGGCGAGGTGCATGGCGGCCGAGATCCCGGTCAGTCCGCCACCGAGGATCATGACCTCGGGCGGCTGGCGCGACTTCGTCCGTCGAGGGGCCGACATCCGGCGGGTGATAACACGCCGCCCGCGCGCAGTCCAAGGACTGAACCCTGTACCGGATCGGAGCCGGACACCGCTCCTCGGCTTCGCCGAGGGGCGCTGGTAATGTGAGCGTCATCCGAAGGATATGACGGTCATGACGCATCGCCGAGACCTGCGCCTTCGGGTGCGCACCCTGCTGCCGCTGCCGTTCTTCGTCGGCGCCGGGGTGCGCATCGGCCTCAGCGGGGGCATGACCGCGGTCGAGCGCGCGCTGCTGCTGGGCACCGCGGGCGCCTATGTGGTGGTGGTCGCCGTGGTGTGGTGGCTGGAGGCGCGGCGCCAGGTGGTGACCGACGACCGCGGCGTACGCATCGCCGGGCGCGTCCCGCCAGGGTCCCTGCGCGAGGTCGCCTGGGCCGACGTGACGACGCTGCGCCAGCGCGCCCCCATCGGGCGCGGGCGCGGCCTCAGCCAGCTGGAGCTCGAGACCGCGGCCGGGCGGCTGCTGCTGGACAGCGGCTGGACCGAGCTGCCCGCGCTGGTGCGCAGCTGCGCCGAGGCCACCACCGAGCCGATCCTGGCCCGCCTGGAGCCGCAGCGCGCGGACGGCATCGTGCTCGGCTTCGGCGACGTGCGCGTCGACCGGGACGCCCTGCTGTTTCCGCTCTCGCGCGGGGGCCTCAAGCGGGTGCGCTTCGGCGAGGTCACCGGCCTGCGGCTGCACCAGGGTGTGCTGGTGTTCTACCTGGCGCCCAGCGCGGCGCTGGCCAGCGCCCCCGTCGATGATGCGGCCACGCCTGGCCAAGCCGATGCCCCGCGCTGGATGCTGCGTCCACTGTCGCGCCTCGACAATCCCTACGTGCTGATGGAGATGCTGCTGCGCGGTGGCGCGGGCAAGAATCCCGGGCCGCCGCCAGGCCGCGGCGATTTGCCCCAGTCGTGAATCCCGATGAGGACCCTGAACACCTGTGCGTTGCGCGCGTGCAACGACTTCCACCGCCACGCCTTTCGGTTGTATAGTCCGCGCAACCATTGCTGTCCGAGCGCTTGCTGGGCAGCCCTTGCCTAGCACTCTCGCTGGAGAGCTGCTGTATTTCTCGAGAGAGGAGTTCCGTACATGAGAGCGAAAGGACTCGCTGCTGGAGCACTGTTCGTCGCGCTGGTGGCAGCTGCACCGCGCGCTCGGGCCGTCCCGATCGAGGTCGGCGTCATGGGTGGCTACCACCTCTTCTCGAAGGACCTCGAGCTCGGCGTGCTCGATGAGGACAAGGTCGGCCAGCCCAAGAGCTTCATCGGGTTTGGCGCGCGCATCGCGGTCGGGCTGTTCTCGCGCCTGATGGTCGAGGTCGAGGGCCGCTTCTTCCCGACCGACTCCGAGGACCTGACCTCCAACGACAGCGCCAGCGTGGTCGGCTACAACGCGCACCTGCTGTTCGACCTCACCAAGGGCAAGATCCGCCCCTTCGTGCTGGCCGGCGGCGGCTTCCACACCATCTTCCCGGCCAGCTCGCTGGAGAACAACTCCAACCCGCTGCAGGCCATCAAGGGTGACACCGACGAGGCCTTCCACTATGGCGTCGGCCTCAAGTTTTTCCTGACCAAGTCGATCGCCATCCGCCTGGACCTGCGCCACTACCTGCCGCCGTCGTCGACCGACGAGTCGTTCACCAACGACTTCGAAGGTCTGCTCGGCGTGTCGTTCCGCTTCGGCGACAAGAAGGAGGCCGCCGAGCCCGAGCCGACGCCGGAGCCGACGCCCGAGCCCGAGATCATCGACACCGACGGTGACGGCCTGAGCGACGACAAGGACACCTGCCCGAAGGACGCCGAGGACGTCGATCAGTTCGAGGACACCGACGGCTGCCCCGAGATCGACAACGACAAGGACGGCATCCGCGATCCCGAGGACAAGTGCCCGAACGAGGCCGAGACCATGAACGGCGTCGATGACGAGGACGGCTGCCCCGAGGTCGACAGCGACAACGACGGGCTGTTCGGCTCGGCCGACAAGTGCCCCGACGTGGCCGAGGACAAGGACGGCTACCAGGACGACGACGGCTGCGACGATCCCGACAATGACGGTGACGGCGTGATGGACGCCCTCGACCAGTGCCCGGCCGAGATGGAGACCCGCAACGGCTACAAGGACGACGACGGCTGCAAGGACGACGTGCCGAAGGCGCTGAAGAAGTTCACCGGCGTCATCAAGGGCATCAACTTCAAGGTCGGGTCGGACCTGATCGAGAAGAAGTCGTTCAAGCTGCTCGACAACGCCGCCAAGGTCCTGGCCGAGTTCGTCGACGTGCGCGTCGAGATCTCGGGCCACACCGACAGCGACGGCTCGCGCGATCTCAACCTCGACCTGTCGGGTCGCCGCGCCGAGTCGGTCAAGAACTACCTGGTCGGCAAGGGCATCGCCGCCGATCGCATCGTCGCCATCGGCTACGGCCCCGACAAGCCCATCGGCGACAACAAGACCAAGAAGGGCAAGGCGGAGAACCGTCGCACCGAGTTCCGCCTGATCCAGCCCGGCGAGCCGATGCCGGTCGCCCCGACCCCGGACGGTGGCGGCTCGACCCCGCCCTCTCCGTAGTCCTCACCCGCACTGAATGACGAAGGCCCCTGGCGAACCTGCCAGGGGCCTTTTGTTTCCCACGCCCAATCACGCCCGGTCACGGTCACCGTCACGGTCACGCACCACGGAACACGGTACACGGCACACGGTCGACCGTGGCGGAGGGTCGTGGGCCGTGGGCCGTGACCGTGACCGTGACCGTGACCGTGTTTATGGCTGAAAGATGCCGACGCGTTTGGTGGCCGAGGCCGTCAGCCCATCCGCATCCGTCACTTCCAGCGTCACGTCCACCGGCCGATCCCCCGCGAGGCGGATCTTCAGCTCGGCCCCGGTCACCTTGCCGCTCTCGATGCGCGCCCCATCGGGCAGCGTCCACTTGAACTGCAGCGGGAACTTCCCCGTCGGGTCGTCGAACGGGTCGGCCGAGGTCTTGCCCGACAGCTCCACCACGGTCACGAAGGCATCGCCCTCGCGCACATAGCCCGGGGTCAGGGACAGCCGGGCCACCGGCGGGTGGGACAGCTCGGCCTCGCAGCCCAGCGCAACCAGGCCCAGGCCCAGCCCCAGGCCCGCTCGGGTCAGCCCCGCCCACAGCCATCTGCGCCAGGCGCTCATTTCGCGCCGACTATAGCCGCTTGTGGGCCCCATCGCGAGCGAGTACGATGGTCGAAATTTCAGTGTGCGCGGCACCATTCAGACGCGCCCACGACGAGGCCAAGGCGACGACACCCACCATGCCCACGCTCACCATGGAAGAGGTCATCGAGCGCTATTGGCGGCGCCTGTACAACTTCGCCTTCCGCATGACGCTGAACCGCGACGAGGCCGCCACCGTCGTCGAGGAGACCCTGCTGCGCACCTATGTCGGCCAGGGCAAGATCCCCGCCGACGTGACCCAGGTCGAGCCCTGGCTGCTGCGCATCGCCGCCCACGTGGTCGAGAAGCGCGTCTCCAAGGGGCAGGACGTCAGCTTCGACCTGCTCGACGAGACCCTGCGCAGCGAGGCCACCCGCACCGACGTGCAGCGCGGCCTCAACGATCCCGAGAAGAGCTACATGCTGTGGGAGCTCAAGCAGGGCTGCATGACCTCGGTGGTCAACTGCCTGTCCCCCGGCGAGCGCATCGCCTTCGTGATGACCGTGATGATGGGCTTCTCCGAGGAGCACGCCGCCAAGGTGCTCGGCATCTCGGGCAGCGCCTACAAGGTCCGGCTGTCGCGCGCGCGCAAGAAGGTGACCGACTACCTGGCGCCGCGCTGCGAGCACGTCGAGCCGTCGAACCCGTGCCACTGCCCGAGCCGCCTCGGGGTCGCGCTGTCCAAGGGCTTCATCGCGCAGCCCCAGGTCAGCGAGGTGCGCCTGCGCGACCGCCAGCCCTTCGGCCGCTACGGCTCGGGCGGCACCGAGGACGCCCCCGCGCGTGACGTCATGCGGATCTACCAGACCCTGCCCGACGTGGACGCGCCCGAGGAGCTGCTCAGCAAGCTGCACGGCAACCTGACCTCGGGTGCCTGGGAGTCGATGAAGAAGCAGGCCGAGCGCTGATTGTCCCGCGTCATGCCTCGTGCCTTGAAGTTCTTACGGTGTGCCCCGTCAACGTCTCCACGCAGTCCTGATCCAGCCACCTCAGGAGTCACATGCGTCGAAGCCTCTGCCTGACCTCGGTCATGCTGGGTCTGCTCGCGGCCGCGCCACGCGCCGCGCGGGCCCAGCTCCCGAACTCCAATGATGTCCTGGGCTACGTGATGGGCTACTCCATCGGGGTTTACTTCAACAACGCCGTCAAGCTGGCCAGGCCACGCGCGGCGGCGTTCCGGCTCGGCCTCGACGACGCCCTCGCCGGCAAGGTGCAGGTCGATCTCTCCGAGTGGCAGGGCAAGATGGGGCCGCTGCTCGAGCGCGACGCCAAGACGCCGGCGCCGGTGCCGGCCGCCAATGCCATCCTGGCCGCGGACGTCGACAAGGTGGCGTACATGATCGGCGCCCGGCTGGCCCCCAAGGTGGCGTCGCTCGGGCTGAGAGCGCGCAGTCTCGACTATCTGCGCCGCGGGTTCGAGGACGGCCTGGTGGGGACCAAGGCCAGGTTCGCGATGCCCTCGGCGTCCGCCAAGCTCGAGGCGGCGTGGCAGCGCGAGCCGGAGGCCGCGCAGGACGGCGACGCGGGACCCGAGGCCGAGGCCGGGGCGATCGCGAGCCGCAAGCGGCCGCAGCGCCTGCGCGGTGGCCTGATGTCCAGCCTGCGCGCGGGCAAGGGCAAGAAGCCGGACCGCCGCGGCCTGGTCAAGGTGCGCCTCGAGGGCAAGCTGGCCGACGGCACGGTCGTGGTGCCGTCTCGCACCGGGACGATGGTCATCGCGCAGCTCATCCCATGCCTGCGCGACGCGCTGCCGCGCATGGCGGTGGGCGAGAGCGCCGAGCTGATCTGCCCCAGCGCGTTCGGTCCGCGCGGGGTGCCGGGGCGTGTCCCGCCCGCCGCCACCGTGGTGTTCACCGTGGAGCTGCTCGACCTGGCCAGCCCGATCGCCCCGGAGGTCCTGCCATGACCGCCTCGCTGCGCTGGTTGGCGCTGACCCTGCTGTGCCTCCTGCCCGCGATGGGCGCGGCCCAGGCCCAGACCACCTATCCGAGCTGCCCCAAGGGGACGATCTACTCCCTGGGCAAGTGCCACAAGCCGTGCAAGCCCGGCGAGGAGGGCATCGGGCCGCTCTGCTTCACCGACTGTCCACAGGGCTCGACCCCGGAGCTCGCCACCTGCGTCAAGGGCGACCTGTCGTTCGACTACGAGGTCAACAGCTGGGTGCGCACCCCGTCGATGCCGCGCTGCCCGTCCGGCGAGTTCTCGCGCCTCGGTCTGTGCTGGTCGAACTGCAAGAGCGGCTATCGCTCGGAGTTCCCCCTCTGCACCGAGAACTGCAGGTCGGGCTACTACGACACCGGCGTGGCCTGCATCAAGAAGGTCTCGTCCAGGTTCTGGGAGACCTTCACCGATAGCTACACCAAGGGCTCGTACACGCGCATCGGCCATCCCCCGAACACCTGCGCCGCCGGGCAGACCTACGACGATCTGGTGTGCTATCCCCCGTGCAAGCCCGGCGAGTCCAGCCTGCATGCCGTGTGCTACTCCGAGTGTCCGCCTGGCTACTACGGCAAGGCCGGCGTGTGCGTGAGCGTGCCCGACGTCGGCGTGCGTCCGAGCTACTCGCGCGGCCCTGGCGTGGCCCCGCTCGCCACCTGCCAGCTGCGCTCGTTCCTGCGCCCCAACCGGCCCGTCGAGCCACGGCCCTTCACCATGGTCTTCGCCGCCGACTCGCAGCTGCCCTGGGGCTGGTTCACCGATGTGGCCGCCGCACACGACGAGATCGCGGAGGGCAACGAGAAGAGGTACTGCGAGGCCCATGCGGACGAGCCGTGCCCCGGCGGCAAGCTGTGCCGCGACGAGTGCACCTATCACGAGGCCAGGTGGTGCGAGGTGCACGCCGAGGACGCCTGCCCGGTGCCCGGCGTGCGCGCCAAGGTGTGCACCGACGAGTGCACCTGGAAGGAGTCGCTGCGCGTCAACCGCTGGATGATCGAGGCCATCAACAAGATCGACACCCTGCGCTGGCCGACCAGGAACGCGGCCGTGACGCGCCCGACGGGCGTCATCATGAACGGCGACCTGACCTCGTACTTCCACAAGGCCGAGCTCGAGTCGTACCTGTCCCTGTGGGCCGACCCGAACAGCATCAAGGTGCCGGTGTGGCCGGGCCTGGGCAACCATGACTACGCCAACAACATCAACCAGTGCACCAACATCGACGACCTGCACTTCACCGATCTGTTCGACACCAACAGCTGCGCCGGCTCGGCGATGTCGTTCGTGCGCGAGATGGTGTCCTGCAACAACGTGGCGAACTTCGATGCCGACAACATCAACGGCTTCGATCTGACCAGCGGCTCGTACTCGTTCGACGCCTTCAACTACCACTTCGTGCAGCTCAACTTCTACCCGACCTACGCGCCGGTGCTGCCCATCCCCGGCAACGGCGCCGCGGCGTGGAAGCCCGCCGGCTCGGCGCTGCACTGGCTGCAGCGTGATCTCGACAAGGCCGCCAAGGCCGGCCTCAAGATCGTGCTCAACTTGCACGACATCGCCCACCTCGAGCCGGCGCTGCGGGACATCCTGGTCGGCAAGCAGGTGGTCGCCGTGTTCGGCGGCCACCTGCACCAGAGCTGGGGCACGGGTGGCACGTGGGACATCGACGCGCGCCACAAGATCCCGGTCTTCCTGTCCGGTTCACCGATGTGGAATAGCCTGATGCTGGTCGAGTTCCAGCCCCTGCGCGTGCTGGTGTCGCGGGTGTCGACCGAGAACGGCACCCCGGTGTTCAAGGACGCCGACGGTCCGATCGCGACCATCGAGGCCAGCTGCTACGACTGGGTCAAGAACGCCACCGAGACCGACGTCGACTGCGGCGGTCGCTTCTGTGGGCCGTGTCCGTCGACCGGCGTCGAGGCCTGCTCCAGGGCCGCGGACTGCAGCAGCGGCGTGTGCACCAACAAGCTGTGTCAGCCGCCGCCCGCGCCACCGCCGCCGCCGCCGGCCACCAGCCTGGGCGCCTGCGTGATGCGCGACAGCCACACCAACCTGCCGGGCTACAACGCGGTCGCCGTGGGCATCGGCTTCGCCAAGCGCAACCTCGGTGCAATGGCCACGCTCGACGACGTCAAGGCGCAGTGCACCGACGCCATCTTCCAGGAGATGTCCGCGGACTACTGCGTCAAGAACACCGACCCGACGCAGTGGCAGGTCGCGCTGTATGACGCCGCGGGCAACTTCAGCTCGCTGACCTGCGCCGGCAGCGGCTGCTCGGACCACGAGTGCACGGTGCGCCCCGACGTGCTGGGCGCCTGCGTGATGCGCGACAGCGGCACCGCGGTGCCGGGCTACGACAACCCCGACTACGGCACCGGCTACGCCAAGCGCAAGCTGGGCGGCGTGGCCAACCTCGACGAGGCCAAGCAGCGCTGCAGCGACGAGCTGTTCCAGGGCATGCAGGTGTCGTACTGCGCCGGCAACAGCACCGAGACGCAGTGGCAGGCCGTCACCTACGACAGCCTCGGCGTGGTGCAGTCACTGACCTGCGCCGGCTCCGGCTGCGACGCCCACGCCTGCGCCGCCCCGCCCACGCCGACTCCCGCTCCCGCTCCCACTCCGTAGATTGCCTGTTGCCTGTCGCCTGTCGCCCTGGCTCCGGCTATCCCGCCCGCGGCCCCGCAAATCCCCCCAGCAGGAAGTGCACCGACGTCCCGGTCTCCAGGCTCTCGCGGTTGGACATCGCCAGGCGCACGAAGGCGAAGACCTCGCAGCGCCGCCCCGGCATGACGTCGAAGATCATCTGGCCGACCACGCGGTGCACCATGGCCAGGCCGATGCCGGCGCCGGCGCGGCCGGGCTGTGGCGCCATCTTGCCCTGCGCGGCCAGGTCCAGGCTGCGCACCACGTCGCGCTTCTCCAGCGCACCGAACGGGTCGGCGACCGCGATGCCGAAGCGCTGCGCGTCACAGCCCCAGGTGATCTCGACCTCCTCACCGGGGCCCAGGGTGATGGGCTGGCGCCGATCCTGGGTCGCGAAGCGGGGCGCCCAGCTGGCGTCACGTGGGGCATCGAACAGCGCGTTCATCAGGAGCTCGTCGGCGGCCACCTCGAGCGCGATGCGCCGCGGCTCCGGGATCTCCAGCGCCTCCATGAAGTCGCTCAGGCCCGACAGGGCAGCCACGCGCTGGTCGCTGGCGGTCAGGCGCGCGTGATCGAGCAGCGCGCCGCCGCGCAGGTAGTGGCCGAGGCCGCTGCTGGGCGTCTCGGCGGTGACGTGGCGGGCGGCCATGAAGATGGCGTCGCCCTCGGGCCCCGCGGAGATGCCGTGGCGGGGCAGCCGCTTGGGCACCAGATGCTCGACGCCGGCCTCGGCGAGCGCCCCGATGAGCAGGCTGGCGGGCTCCTGCGCGCCCACCACCACGAGGGCTGCGCGCGGGCAGGCGGCGCGGGTCTCGGCGATCAGGGCGCTGGCGCGCTCGGGCGCCAGATCGAGATCGAGCACGACCAGGGCCGACACCGCCGCGCTGGCGACGCCCGCCTGCAGCGCCGCGACATCGGCGAAGCTGCGCACGACGCAGCCCGCCGCGCCCAGCGCCACGGTGGCGCGGTGCACGGTGGCCCGATCGGCGCTGACGATACTGGCGACGATGGTCGCCATCATGAACACTCCCCCGATTCCAAGATACCTCAGAAACCGAGGGGTAATCGCCTACTCGGTCGGGCGCTCCTGGCGCGGCCCGTCGTTCACGAGGTTGCCGTTCTCGATGTGCCCGCCGAGGGAGAACTCCGACTCGATGCCGTCGCAGTCGAGGTCGCCGCGCGCGATGACCCGGAGCGACTCGCGGTCGCTGACCAGCTCGTAGCGGAAGTAGTGCGGCTCGAACATCCCGAAATCGATGGCCTGCCACGCCGGGGTGTCCCACTGGGTGGCCTCCGGGGCGCACCTGTGGCCAGGGCCGGCGCAGCACGAGGTCGCGGGGGTCAGCGGAGCCGACGCGGGGAGCTCGGCGTTGCTGTAGTAGTAGGCCTTGGCGGCCTGGTACATCTTGCGCAGCGCCAGGGTGTACTCGGGGGTGTCCCGCTTGTGATCGTGCGAGGCCTCCTTGCACGATCCCAGCAGCAGCACTGCCAGGGCGCCGGTCAACCAGAGCTTGGTCCTCATCGCGGTCTCCTCGCGCGCGCCCGCTGTCGCGCCACCACTCCGCATCCTCCCAGCAAGACCAGCAGCAGCGCCAGCCCCGTCGACCGGGGTTCGCGCCCGGTGTGGCAGCCGCAGCCGGCGGCGTCCTCGGCCAGCACCCCGTCGCCGGCGATCCCGGCATCCCCGACACCGGCGTCGTCCTCGAGCAGCCCACCATCGCCGAAGCTGGGGCCCGCTGCGTCGAGCACACGCGCGGTCACGGTCTCGCGCACCAGCGTCCCGCTCAGCGCCAGCGTGAACACCGCCTGCTCGCTGCGCTGATCGGCGTCGGCCACCGCGTGCAGGCGCACCGGCTGCGGCGTGCCGGCATTGGCCACCGTGAAGCGCAGGGTCTGCCCGCTCACCACGCTGATCCCCGACGAGCCCGCGCTGTGGCCCACGGTGACCACGACGTCGCCGCTGGGGGCGCTGGCCAGGCTGACGTCGAACACCGCGTCCATGCCCTCGCCGAAGTCGACCAGCTTGCGCGACACCACGATGGCCTGCCCGGTCGCGGCCCCGGGGGCGAGGTCGTAGCGCATCACCGTGCCGCTCAGGCTGCCGACGTACAGCGCGCCATCGGGCCCCACCGCGGCGTCGAGCGCGGTCGGCGCGGTGGCCCACCAGTCGACCGCGGCCACGCTGTCGTCCGGCGCCAGCACCGCGCGCATGACGCGGCCCGACCCGAAGTCGGTGTAGAAGAAGTTGCCGCGATATTCGGCCGGAAACCCGGTGGCGTCATAGAACGTCCCGCCGGTGACCACGCTGCCCTGGGCCAGGGTGTCGACCACGCCGTTGCCCGAGCTGGCGTCGGGCCCGGGCTGGCGCACGGTGAAGAAGACCGCCTGCGGGTCGTCGCTGGCGCTGGCGACGAAGAAGCTGCCGTTGAAGGACGGGTCGCTGACGGCGCTGACCGTGACCTTCTCGCCCTTGCGCAGGCCGTGGCGCGCCGTGGTGCGGAACGTGACCACGCCGCCCGCGCGCACCGCGCCCTCGCCCAGGGCGGCCAGCGTGAACTGCTCGGGGCCGCGGGTGCGGTACTTGATGACCGGCTTGATGAAGCCGTCGGGCTGGTCGTTCTCGTGCCACATCCAGCCACCGTGATCGCCGCGCCCGACCACGAAGATCTGCTCGTAGGTGGTGCCGACCACGTTCAGCCACAGCTTCCCGGAGCTGGGCTGGAAGGTCATCGTGAACGGGTTGCGGAAGCCGCGCGCCCAGATGCGGTCGTCGTTGGGCCCCGCGCCGTCGACGAAGGGGTTGTCGGCCGGGATGCTGCCGTCGCGGTTCACGCGGCCGACCTTGCAGCCCATGGTCGTGATCTCGTTGTTGACGCCGATGCCCTGGGCGATGTCGCCGATGGCCCAGTACAGCTTGCCGTCGGGGCCGATCCCGAGCGCGCCGCCGTCGTGGTTCTTGCCCGTGGTCGGCAGCCCGGCGACCACGACGTGGCGCTCGGTGCCGAGGTCGCCGACCGCGGTGTAGCGCAGGATCTGCTGCTCGGTGGGCGACACGGTGGCGAAGAAGTAGACGTACCCGTTGCTGGCGAAGTCGGGATCGAAGGCCATGCCGATGAGGCCGCACTCGCTGTACAGGTGCAGCGGCTCGATGGTGGCGAACGGGGTCGGCAGCAGGGTCGCGCTGCCGTCGGCCTCCAGGCGGGTGATGCGCACCGCGCCGTTCTTGTGGATGGTGAACAGGCGGCGCGAGCCATCGGGCGCCCACGCCATGCCATCGAGCAGGGTCTCGGTGAAGGCCCAGCGCGTCTCGCGAAAGCGCGGGTCGAGCGCCTCGGCGCCGGCCGGGTGCGCCAGCAGCGCGCACAGCCCCAGCGCCAGAACCCGCGCCCACATGTCAGCCCTGGCGCCCCCGCTGCGCGCGCACCCGGACCCTGGCCCGCGCCCGCGCCCGTCGACCGCGCGCCAGCAGCAGCCCCAGCCCCAGCAACGTCAGGCCGACCGCCAGCGCGCCGCGGCCCTCGGGGGCACGCCCGGTGCGGCAGCCGCAGCCGTCGTCCTCGTCGCCCGGCGTGACCGTGGCGTCCTCGAGGAAGGGAATCTGGGCGTCCTGGCGCACGGCGGCGTCGTCGCCCCCAACACCCCCGTCCGGCAGCACCAGCGGCCCGGCGGCGTCCAGCACCCGCGCCGTCACCGGCACCGAGGTCAGCCCCGCCGAGCTGACCGTGAAGGTGGCCTGCTCGCTGGTGGCGTCGGCGTCCGCGACCGCGCGCAGCGTGACCACCTGGGGCACCCGGAAGTTGGCCGCGGTGAAGGTCAGGCTGGCGCCGCTCTGCACCGAGATCCCGGTCGACCCCGCGGTGCGTGCCACCGCCACGGTGACGTCGGCCGCCGGCGCCACCGCGAGGCGGACCTCGAAGGTGGCGTCGTTGCCCTCGCTCCAGTCGACATAGCGCTTCGACACCACCAGCGCCTGCGTCGTGCCGGGGTCGTAGGTGTAGCGGAACAGGCCGCCGCCATAGCTGCCGATGTAGAGGTTGCCGTCGGGGCCCACCGCGGCGTCGATGGCGGTCGGCACCGTGGCCCAGTGGTCGACCTGGGTCAGCGTGGTCCCGGTGCCGACCACGGCGCGCTGCACGCGCCCGCTGCCGAAGTCGGTGTAGAAGAAGTTGCCGCGATATTCGGGCGGAAACGCGGTGCCTTCGTAGAAGGTGCCGCCGGCGATGACGTTGCCCTGGTCGAGCGTCTGCACCCGCCCGGCGCCCGAGCTGGCGTCGGCTCCGGCCTGCACCACGGTGAAGGTGGTGGTCGCGGGCGCGATCGCCACGGTGTCGACATAGAACGAGCCGTTGAACGAGGTGTCGGTGACGCCGCTGATGGTGACCTTCTCACCCTTGCGCAGGCCGTGGCGGCCGGTGGTGCGGAAGGTGACCATGCCGCCCGAGCGCACCGCGCCCATCGGGGCCGCCGCCAGGGTGAACTCCTCGAGGTCGCCGGTGCGGTACTTGATGGCCGGCACGATGAAGCCCGCGGGCTGGTTGTTCTCGAAGTCGTTCCAGCCGCCGTGATCGCCGCGCGCGACCACGAAGGCCTGCTCGTAGCTGGTGCCGACCACGTTCAGCCACAGCGCGCCGGTGCTGGGCTGGAAGGTCATGGTGAAGGGGTTGCGGAAGCCGCGCGCCCAGATGAGGTCGTTGTTGGGGCCGGCGCCGTCGTCGAACGGGTTGTCCGTGGGCTTGCTGCCGTCGCGGTTGGCGCGCCCGACCTTGGACGCCAGCGAGGCCAGGTCGGCGTCGACGCCGGTGCCGCCGCCCTGGTCACCGATCGACCAGTACAGCTTGCCGTCGAGGCCGATGGCGACCGCGCCGCCGTCGTGGTTGGCGCCCGCGGTGGGCAGGCCGGGCACGATCACCGTCTTGTCCATGCCGACGTCGCCGTTGGCGGTGTAGCGGATGATCTGCTGCTCGCTGCTCGACACCGTGACGAAGAAGTAGACGTAGTGGTTGCTGGTGAAGTCGGGATCGAAGGCCATGCCGATGAGGCCGCACTCGCTGCCGGTGTAGATCGGCGTGATGACCGCGAACGGCGTCGGCACCAGCATCGAGGTGCCCGCCGGCAGCAGCTTGGTGATGCGCACGGAGCCGCCCTTGTGGATGGTGAACAGCCGCCCCGAGCCGTCGGGCGCCCAGGCGATGCCGTCGAGGTCACCTGTGGTGAAGCCCCACTGCGTCTCGGTGAAGCCGGGCTGGGTGATGGCGGCGCCGGCGGGGGCCGCCAAGGTCCCCAGGAGGATGGTCAGCAAGGCCAGAGGACGGCTCATCTGTCCACGATACCCCGGCTCGGGTGCAACAAAGAATCTCTCGGCTTCGGCCTGGTTGACCCTCTACTGGCGTCGTGGTACGCGGGCCGCCATGAACAAGCTCAGGCTGGTGGTGGGAGCGTTGCTGGTGATGGCGGCGGGGATGGCGATGACGGCGTGCAGCGAGGCGCCGTACGAGGTGGGCGAGGCCTCGCGCGAGGTCAAGGGCGGCCAGGCGATCTGCTCGATCAAGTGCATGGCGCCGCCGCCAGGCTGCGAGTACCGGGGCGCGCTGACCACCGGTCCCTGCAACCGGACCACCTGTGGCCACCTGGTGTGTGACAAGAAGGCCCCCGAGCCCGAGTGCTGCGTGTCGTGCGCGGCGCCGCCGGAGGGCTGCCACTACGAGGGCGGGAGCTACTGCGGGCCGTGCAGCCAGGTCAGCTGCGGCAGCCTCGTCTGCGACGGCTCTGGGTTCTAGCTCGACCCTGGACCGACGTCGGCGCTGACTCAACCACCGAAGATCAGCGCCAGGGACACGGCCACGCCGGACTGCGGGCTGCGCTCGGCCTCGCCCATGATCCACTTCCAGTGCGGGCCGAGCTGGATGCCGAGCGCGGAGTGGCCGCCCGCGCCAAGCGGGAGCTCGACGCCCAGGCTCGGCTCGAACACCAGCGCGTCGATGCTGGTCTGCTCGTCCTTGAAGCCGTAGGAAGCGTGCAGCGCGGCGAGGTCCGTACGCAGCACGATGCGGAGCCCGGACACCCGCACCAGCGCCTGCATCCCGCCACCCAGCAGCAGCCCGCTGCCGCTGGTCTCGTCACCCGAGATGAGCGAGATGCCGGCTCCTGCATGGACACCGACGTTGCTCAGCCGATAGCCGAGCTCGTACAGGCCAGAGGTGTAGTCGAGCACGTTGGTGCTCGGGTTGGAGTGGCTGCCGCGGCCGCCCAGCTCGCCGTCGGTGGCCAGGCTGAGCGCACCTCGGTGGTACAGCCCGCGGGCGCCGGCATCCCGGCCCGCGGGGAGGGTGGCGGCGAGAGCAACCAGGACGAGCGACCTGACACGCATGTGATGGTGGAGAGCACCTCGCATGCCATCCTGGGATGGGCGTGATTTCAGCTCCCTGCGCCTGGCCAGTGTTCAATCTTTGCCAGCCATCGTCATCAAGCTGCCAGGACGAGCTGCCAGGCGTCGCGCTGCCCAGCGCCGCGACCCCGCTCAGCGCGCCGCGAACGCCTGCTCCAGATCGGCGCGCAGATCCTCGACGTGCTCGATGCCGGCGCTGATGCGGATGAAGCCGTCGGCGATGCCCAGGCGGGCGCGCTGCTCGGCCGGGATCGACGCGTGGGTCATGATGGCGGGGTGCTCGATCAGCGACTCGACGCCGCCCAGGCTCTCGGCGCAGGCGAAGATCTGGCACGCCTTCAGGAAGGCGCGCGACCGCTCCAGCCCGCCGCGGATGACCATGCTGATCATGCCGCCGAAACCGCGCATCTGGCGCCGGGCCAGGTCGTGCTGCGGGTGTGACGGCAGGCCCGGATAGATCACCTTCTCGACCTCGGGGTGCCTCTCCAGCCAGCCCGCCAGCTCGGCGGCGTTGGCCGCGTGGCGATCCATGCGCACCGGCAGCGTCTTGGTGCCGCGCAGCACCATGAAGGAGTCGAACGCGCCCAGGGTGGCGCCGATGGCGTTCTGCAGGAAGGCCAGCCGGTCGCGCAGCGCCTGGTCCTTGACGATGACCGCGCCGCCCACGATGTCGGAGTGGCCGTTCAGGTACTTGGTCATCGAGTGCACGACGATGTCCGCCCCCAGCGCCAGCGGGCGCTGGAAGTACGGCGTCATGAAGGTGTTGTCGACCGCCAGCAGGGCGCGGCCGCGCACCAGCTCGGCCACCGCGGCGATGTCGCACAGCTTGAGCATCGGGTTGGTCGGGGTCTCGATCCACACCAGCTTGGTGTTCGGGCGCAGCGCCTCCGCGAAGGCCTGCGGCCGCGTCGGGTCGACGTAGGTGAAGTCGAGGCCGCACTGCCGCATCACGCGCTCGAACAGCCGGTAGGTGCCGCCGTACAGGTCGTCGCCGCAGACCACGTGGTCGCCGGCCGACAGCATGTGCAGGACGGTCGTCGACGCCGCCAGCCCCGACGCGAAGCACAGCCCCTGCACGCCGCTGCCCTCGAGCGCGGCCAGGTTGGCCTCCAGCGCGAAGCGGGTCGGGTTCTGCGTGCGCGAGTACTCGAAGCCCTTGTGGTTGCCGGGGCCGTCCTGGACGTAGGTCGACGTCAGGTAGACCGGCGTCATGATGGCGCCCGTGGTCGGATCGGGCGACTGGCCGGCGTGGATCGCCAGCGTCTCGATGCGCTGCTCAGCCATGGCTGCTTGCTCCTGGGGCGAGTGCTAGGACCGGCGGGCGGCCAGGTACTCGATGAGGTCGATCTTGGTGATCAGGCCGATGAGGTCGTCGGCCTTGTCCTTGACCACGACCAGCTTGGCGTCGTTGAAGATGCTGCGCAGCAGGGCGACCTTGGTGTCGGGCGTGACCGTCGCGTAGTCGGCCTCGACCAGCGGGTCGATGGGGCCGTCGATGCGGGCGTCGTTCGACAGGAGGTGCTTGAGCAGGTCCGACTCCGACACGATGCCGTCGAGGCGGCCGTCGTCCGACATCACCGGCGCCTGCGAGATCTCGTGCTGCTTGAGTAGGTTGATGACGGCGCGGATGGTCATGCCGCGCTTGGCCGAGATGACCTCGCGCTCGGGGCGCGCGCGCAGCATGTGCGCCACCGTGCCCAGCGGATCCTCCTGATCGAGGAAGCCGTTCTGGCGCATCCACTCGTCGTTGAAGATCTTGGACAGGTACTTGGACGCGCTGTCGGGCAACAGGACCAGGATGTTCTCCTTGCGCCCGGTGGCCTCGGCGTACTTGATGGCGCCCGCGACCGCGGCGCCGCACGAGCCGCCGACATAGAGGCCCTCGACGCGGGTCAGCTCGCGCGTCATGAGGAAGCACTCCTTGTCGTCGACCCGGACGATCTCGTCGATGATCTTGAGGTTCATGGTCGAGGGCAGGAAGTCCTCGCCGATGCCCTCGACGGCGTACGAGAACGGCTTGGTCAGGCGGCCGGTCTTCACATACTCGTAGTACAGCGAGCCGATGGGGTCGACGCCGACCACCTTGAAGCCGGGCTTCTTCTCCTTGAAGTACTTGCCGCAGCCCGAGATGGTGCCGCCGGTGCCCATGCCGGCCACGAAGGTGTCGATCTCGCCGCCGGTCTGCTCCCAGATCTCGGGCGCGGTGCTGACGTAGTGCGCCTCGGGGTTGGCCGGGTTGTGATACTGGTTGGCGTAGAACGAGTCCGGGGTCTCGGCGACCAGCCGCTTGGCGGTCATGTAGTACGAGCGCGGATCCTCGGGCTCGACCGCGGTCGGGCACACCACGACCTTGGCGCCGAAGGCGCGCAGCGAGGCGATCTTCTCGGCCGCCATCTTGTCGGGCATGACGAAGATCGACTTGTAGCCGCGGATGGCGCCGACCAGGGCCAGGCCGGCGCCGGTGTTGCCGCTGGTGGCCTCGATGATGGTGGAGCCGGGCTTGAGCAGGCCGCGCCGCTCGCCGTCCTGGATGATGTTGAGCGCGACGCGATCCTTCATCGAGCCACCTGGATTCAGGTACTCGCACTTGACGTAGATCGACGCCTTCACATGGCGCGCGACGGTGTGCAGCTTGACGATCGGCGTGTGGCCGATGGCCGCGACAATATTGGGCAGGGCGCCCTTCATCAGCTCGTTCATGACGAGGATTCACGTACCACGCGGCGCGGCGCAGGCCAAGCACGGTCACGCGGTGGTATACGCTGAAGTGCGCCACCAGGAGGAAGCCATGAGAGCCGCGCTCTACACCGGCGACGCCGGCATGCTTGCCATCGAGGAGCTGACCCCGAACCCGCCGGGGCCGCGCGACGTCGTGGTCGAGATCGGCGCCAGCGGGGTGTGTCACTCGGATCTGTCGCTGATGCGCGGCTATGTGCCGCTGCCCCCGGGCATGGTGCTGGGCCACGAGGCGGCCGGGCGCGTGGTCGAGGTCGGCGCCAAGGTGTCGCGGGTCAAGAAGGGCGACCGCGTGGTGGCGTCGTTCGTGCCCTCGTGCGGCGCGTGCTGGTACTGCCTGCGCGAGCAGTCCGAGCTGTGTGATCGCGAGAACGAGATCACCATGCAGGCGCGTGGCACGCGGCCTGGCGGCGGCATGTACATGTGCATGACCGGCCTGGGCACCTTCGCCGACGTGATGACGGTGGACGAGGCCTCGGTGGTCAAGGTCGAGACCCAGCTGGCGGATGCGCAGCTGGCGCTGATCAGCTGCGGCGTGACCACCGGCGTGGGCGCGGCGCTGAACACCGCCAAGGTCAGGCCGGGCGCGACGGTGGCGGTGCTGGGCTGCGGCGGGGTCGGCCAGGCCGTCATCCAGGGCGCGCGCATCGCGGGCGCCAGCCGCATCATCGCGGTCGATCCGCAGCAGCTCAAGCGCGACGTGGCGCTGACGCTGGGGGCGACCGACGCGGTCGATCCGGCCAAGGGCGATGCGGTGGCCCAGGTGCAGGCGCTGACCGGGGGGCGCGGGGCGGACTATGCCTTCGAGGTCATCGGGCTGCCCGAGACGATGCAGACGGCGTACCGGCTGGCGCGTCGCGGCGGCGAGGTGATCATCGTCGGCATGGCGCGCTTCGACGCGCAGTTCCAGCTGCCGGCGTTCGGGATCTTCTTCGAGCAGAAGACGGTGAAGGGCTGCAAGTACGGCTCGGCGCAGGTGCGGCGGGACTTCCCGCGCTTCATCGAGCTCATCGAGGCAGGCCGGTTCGACATCTCGAAGATGGTGTCGCGCACGCTGAAGCTGGACGCCATCAACGAGGCGTTCCGCGCCATGGAGGCCGGCGAGGTCATCCGCACGGTCATCACCAGCTGAGGCGGCCGATCATGCAAGCTGACGGCAGCGAGGGGCAGACATGCGGGCAGGGCTCGTGGCAGTGCTCGGGCTGGCGGTGGCCAGCGCGGGGTGTGGTGGCGGGCAGCGGCGCGGAGGGCGGGGCGTGCAGCTGATCCTGCACGGCGGCGACGTGTGGACGATGGATCCGGCGCGGCCGCGGGCGCGCACGGTGGCCATCGATGGCGGGCGCGTGGTCGCGGTGGGCGGCGAGGAGGTGCTGGCGCGGCGCGGGCCGGCGACGCGGGTGATCGAGCTCGGGGGCAGGGTGGTGCTGCCCGGGCTGGTCGACGGGCATGCGCACCTGGGCGGGCTGGGGCGGTCGCTGGAGATCCTGGCGCTGCGCTGGGTCGCCAGTGAGGCCGCGGTGGCCGACCTGGTGCGCGCGGCGGCGGCGCGGCTGCCGGCGGGGGCGTGGATCCAGGGCCGCGGCTGGGATCAGAACCTGTGGACGCCGAAGCTGTTTCCGACCCGGGCCTCGCTGGATGCGGCGGCTCCCGGGTCGCCCGTGATCCTGCGTCGGGTCGACGGGCACGCGGCCTGGGTGTCGTCAGAGGTGCTGAAGCGGGCTGGCATCGATCGGACCACGGCGGATCCGCCGGGAGGCCTCATCGAGCGCGACGCCGCGGGCGAGCCGACCGGGGTGCTGGTCGACAACGCCATGGAGCTGGTGGCGCGCGTGGTGCCCGAGGCGGACGACGCCACCATCGAGCGCTGGATCCTGGCCGGCGCGCGCGCCTGTCTCGAGGTCGGCCTGGTCGGCGTGCACGACATGGGCGTCGACGAGCCGACCGCGGCGGTGTACCGGCGCCTGGCGGCGGCGGGCAAGCTGCCGCTGCGCGTGTATGGCTTCGTCGAGGACGAGCAGCAGGGGCCGCGCGCGGGCGCCGCCGAGCGGGCCCTGGCGCGCGAGCCCGAGCGGGGTGAGGGGCGCTTCAAGCTGGGCGGGATCAAGCTGTATGCCGACGGCGCGCTGGGGTCGCGCGGGGCGGCGCTGCTGGCCGACTATGCCGACGATCCGGGCAACACGGGCCTGGTGCTGACGACCCGGGCGCGCATCGAGGAACTCGCGCGGGGCGCGCTGGCGCACGGCTGGCAGATCGGGGTGCACGCCATCGGGGATCGCGCCAACCGCGACGTGCTGGACGCCTATGCCGCGGTGCTGCAGGCCGCTCCGGTGGTGCGCAAGCTGCGCTGGCGGGTCGAGCACGCGCAGGTGGTGGCGCCCGAGGATCTGGGGCGCTTTGGCGCCATGGATGTCATCGCCGCGATGCAGCCGGTGCACGCCACCAGCGACATGCCGTGGGCCGAGGCGCGCCTGGGCCCGGCGCGCGTGCGCGGGGCCTATGCCTGGCGCAGCATCCTCGCGGCCGGCGGCCGCATCGTCGGCGGCAGCGACTTCCCGGTCGAGGAGGCCACCCCGCTGGCCGGGCTGTACGCCGCCATCACCCGGCAGGATCGCACCGGCGCCCCCGAGGGCGGCTGGTACCCCGAGCAGCGCATGACGGTCGACGAGGCGCTGGCCGCGTTCACCACCGCGCCCGCCTACGCGGCCTTCGAGGAGGCCACCCGCGGCCGCCTGGCGCCCGGCTTCGCTGCCGACGTCACCGTGCTCGACGCCCCCGCCAAGGGCGCGGCGTCGCTGTCCCCGGCCCACCTGCTGGCGGCCAAGGTCGCCCTGACGCTGGTGGACGGGGCGGTCGCCTTCGAGGCGAAATGACCCCTTCCGTCTGAGCGCCACTCGGCGACAGCCGCGCGTCGTCGAGCGCCCCGACCGGGTGGCCGTGTGCTAACTTCGGGGCTTCCGATGCGGTTCTGTCCGTTCTGCGCGCAGGAGAATACCGACGAGGGCACGCATTGCGCGCAGTGCGGCAAGCGGTTGCCCCCGGCACCCAAGCGTCCTGGCATCAAGCGCGCGGATCCCACGCTGGCGCCGTCGCCGTCGCACGCGCGCCCGCCCACGACGCGCTTCCAGCTCGGCGGGGGTGGTGCGGCCACGGTGCCCAGCGCGGCGCCCCAGCCGGCGCCCGCGGCGCAGTCGGCGCCGCTGATCATCACCTCCAGCGTGCCGCAGCGCGGGGCGCCTTCACCGGCGCCGCCGCCGCCTGCTGCACCTGCCCCGGCGGCGCCTGCTCCAGCGCCGGCGCCTGCGGCCGCCCGCGCACCGGCTGCGCCGCGGGCACCCGCACCTGCACCAGCGCCAGCCCCCGCGCCGGTCACCAGCGCCGCCAGCGTCGCCACCAGCACCCTGGGCGCCGTGGTGGTGACCTCGACGCGCCAGGGCTCGGGCAATGACAAGCCGCTGACCCTGAGCCTGGGCACCATCGGCACCGATCGCATGGCGTCGCCGCCACGCATGACCGAGCCCGCGCTGCCGCCGCCGGCCGCGCCGGCGCAGCTGCCGCTCAGCGCGCGCCCGACCGCCGCGCCGATGCCGCGGCGCACCCCGGACGCCACCCCGGCCGACACCGGCGGCGTGCCCAGGGCAGAACGCGGGCGCACCCCCGGCACCGGCCCGGTCCCGCTGCCGCCGCCGCCATCGGGCGACGGCTTCGAGCACCTGCACACCCCGACCGCGATCCGTGACGCCACCGGCAGCGTGCCCAACCTGGCACGCCCGCGCGGCGCCCCCAAGCGCCCAGATGAGCCGCTGGCCCCCGAGGCCGCGCTGCCCATCCTGGAGACGCGGCACGCCAAGGTGATGCCGATGCCGCGCGTGCCCAACGCCGGCAACCCCTTCAAGCTGGCCTGGTACGTCATCCAGGTCTTCCGCGCGGTGTCGCAGCGCCGGCGCGCCATCAAGTGGATGCAGAAGGACATCGTCTCGCAGCAGGAGTCACTCGACGGTGTGCTCGGCATGCTGGGCAAGACGGCGTGCGAGCTCAAGCTCGACATGCCGGCGTTCGCCGAGGAGATGCGCGCCATCAACGCGGCCGAGATGCGCCGCGACGGCGCCGCGGGTCAGCTCGAGGGGCTGGCCGACAAGCGCGCCAAGGAGGACGACCGCTTCTCCGAGCAGATCGCGCAGCTCAAGGACGTGCACTCGGGCAAGCTGTCGGCGCACAACGCCGCCGAGAAGACGCTGCGTGCGCTGCAGGATCAGCGGCAGAAGCTGCGCGACGAGGTCGGCCAGCTGGAAGGCAAGATGAAGGCCTACCACCGGTCGTCCGAGGACAAGGAGGGCGCCGCCGGGCGTGCCGAGGACGCCGCCGTGCGCGCCGCCTTCCGTCGCGAGGCCGACTCGCTGCGCAACGAGGCGCGCCGCCTGGAGGGCCCGCGCGACGCCGCCCAGCGCGCCATGGGCGAGATCGCCAAGCCGCTCAGCGAGGCCGAGCGCAACTTCGACTCGACGCAGAAGGAAGAGGCCGACGCCAAGGCCGCCGTGGTCGCCGCGCAGCGCCACCACGATCAGATCATCGGCGAGATCACCGCGCAGCAGAACCAGGAGTCGACCCAGCGCGCCAACGCCGAGCGCGAGATCGCGCGCCACCACGTCACCCTGGGCACGATGGTCAACCTGCACCGCGTCGACAAGCCCGAGCTCAAGCCGCTGTACGAGCGCGTCGACACCATCCGCCGCGGCATCAACGGCCTCGAGGCCGAGATCGAGCACCTCAAGGCCGAGAAGTACGCCCGCGACAAGAACACCATGATCAAGGGCACCGTCTCGCTGGCCGGCGGCCTGGTCCTGCTGGTCATCATCATCATCCTGCTGACCATCGCCCTGGGCTGACGCCGGGCGACCGCGTGGCGCTGCTGCCGAAACGCCCGCACCTGGCTCTGCGCGCCGGCCGGGCGCGCGCCGGGCGGCCCTTCGAGGCCCGCCTGATCGTGGACGCTGATCGCCAGGTCTCGATCAGCTCCTTCGACCTCGAGCTGCGCGGCCAGGAGCGTGTCCCCGGCGGCCCGGTCACGCACAGCCTGCGCACCCTGTGCACGCTGCAGCAGATCGTCACCGACTACCGCGTCGTGCCGCCCGGGCGCACCGTCGTCGGCCTCGCCTTCGACCTGCCGCACGACCTGCCGCCGAGCTACCAGGGCCGCCTGTTCCAGGTCGACTACCAGCTCAGCGCGCGCGCGGACATCCCGTGGTGGCCCGACGCCGTGGCCGACTGGAGCATCGACGTCGACTGTGTGCGTGACGAGGCGCCCGGCGCGGTGCTCGAGGACGGCGTGGCCCTGCCCGGCGGTAGCAGCCTGGATCTGCAGCTCGACAGCGGGCGCGTCGTCATCGGTGGTCGCCTGCGCGGTCGGGTCTCGGCGCTCAGCAAGGCTGCGCTGACGAACCACACCGAGCTGACCCTGGTGGCGTCCGAGGAGCTGCTGACCGGCGGCGCCGCGCCGGTGGAGGCGTGGCGCTTCCCGGTGGGGCGGCTGGCCCCGCGCTCGATCGTGGAGTTCGACGTCCTGGTCCCGGCGACGGTCACGGCCAGCTTCACCGGGCGGCTGGGCAGCCTGTCCTGGCAGCTGGAGGCGGCGCTGCGCACGGCCCACGGCCTGGCCGTGGTGCGCCTGCCGGTGCGCCCCACGCGTGAGGACGACCGCGGCCGCGCGGTGCCGCTGCCGAACGTCTCGGCGCTGCGCGACATCGACGAGGTCTGGCAGACCGTCGCCGAGCGCTTCGGCCTGACCTACCAGAGCGGCCGGCTCAGCGGCGAGTTCGGCGACTGCCAGGTCGAGCTCACGCGCCGCGTGCGCGGGGCGCAGCGCAGCGTGCACGCCAGCATGCGCTTTCCGCCGCTCCGCCTCGGCTTCAGCGCCGAGCCGCGCCGCATCGATGGCACCGCCGTCAGGCGCGGCGTGCGCGCCGGCGATGGCAACGATCCGCTGTACCTGCTCAGCGCGCGCGAGCCGCACCAGCTCGAGGCCCTGCTGGCCAGCCTGAGCGCTGACCTGTCGCGCCTGCCGCGCACGTCGATGGCCGACGACCGCCTCGAGGTGACGGCGTTCGAGAGCGGTCGCAACCTCGACCAGATGCAGGACCTGGTCGAGGCCCTGAGGTCCCTGGCCGATCACCTCGCCCTCACGCGTGCGGCGCTCCCGCCACCCGCGGCCAGCGCCGACCTGCCCGCGTGGCAGGCGCTCGCCGCCAGCCTGCACGGTGAGCTGCGCCGCGGCGACCTCTCGATCACGGGGCGCCTGCGCGGGGTGCGCGTCGACGTCGAGCCGCGCTGGCCGCCCTACGCGGCGCTGACCCTGCGCGTCGGCCTGTCCCACGCGCTGCCCCCCGAGCTGCGCGACAAGGAGCTGACGCGCGGCGCGCTGCCACCTCGCGCCGCCGCCGCGCTGGCCATCGCCAGCGGCGGCAAGCCCTGCCACCTGAACGCGAACCAGTCCACCCTGACCCTGACCTTGCCCTACCTGATCCCGACCCCCGACGGGCTGGAGGCACGCCTGGCCGCGCTGTGCGACGTCGCCACCCAGCTGGCGGGCGGCGGCTCGCCCTATCGCTGAGCGCTCAGCGGGTCTTCTTCGTCAGCGCGTTCATGGCCTCGCGCAGCTTGGCGTGGTGCGGCTCGGCCATCAGGCCGCGGCCGAGCATCTCGATGGCCTGGTTGGGGCGCTTCTTGTCGACCAGGATGCGCGCCAGCAGCAGGTATACGGTGGCGCGGCTGAAGTCGGCGCCGGCCAGGCCGGTGCGCTCGAGCAGCTCGCGACACAGGCCCTGGGCGCGATCGAGATCGCCGCGCACATAGGCCTCGTTGGCCGAGGACAGCAGGGCCCGGCTGCCCAGCGCCGCGGTCGGCTTGCGCGCGCTGGCGCCGCCGGCCTGCGCGGCGGTCGTGCGCCGGGCCTCGACCGCGGCGGTCGCCTCGGCGGCCTCGGTTGCCTCGATGCGCGCCTGGCGCCCGGCGTGGTCGGTCGCCAGCTGCTTGCGCAGCGCCTTGAGCTCGCGCCGCGCCGCGGTGGCCTGGGACCCGGCCAGCGCGGCCGCGCGCTCCAGCCGGCCGTCGCCGAGCAGTTGCTCGAGCTGCGCCAGGCGCGCCTCGCAGCGATCGTGGCCCTGGGCCCGGGTCGGCAGCGCCAGCCGGGTCCGGCGCCCATCCAGGCCGGCGGCGGTGGCGTGGATGGCGAGCAGCCGCGCCGCGCTGCCGGGGCCCCGGGGCAGGGCCGCGCAGGCCGCGACCTCGACCCGCGCGCGCACGCCGTCCCCGCGCGCCAGCCAGGCCGCCGCCGCGGCGATGCGCAGCTGCACCGCGTGGCGACCGAGGTCGCCGTCCTCGGCGGCCGAGATGCGGCGCGGCAGCTCGCGCGAGACCTCGACCGCGCCGCCGACCGCGGCGTGGGCCCGGCCCCAGATCCAGCTCGACCACGCCGCCAGCGCGGCGAAGTCGCCGGCGTCGGCGTCGCCCTGCACCGCGCGCGCGAGGCTCGACGCCTCGCGCAGCCGGCCACGCAGCAAGAGCTCCTCGGCCTCGAGCACCCGCGCCAGCAGCCGGAAGAACGCGCTGTCGTGGATGAACAGCCGCGGCTCGGCGCGCTGCGCCGGCGCGCCCGCGGCGGCGCACAGCATGCGCTCCAGCGCGGCGTGCGCGGTGTCGCGGCGCTCGATGAGCTCGCTGATGGGCAGCGGCAGCTCGACGCTGGCGGCGATCACGCTGGCGCTCTGCACGCTCTGGTGCGACTCCACCAGGAGCCGCAGCGCCTCGCCGTAGGCCTCGCGATCGCGCGCCAGCAGCGCCTCCAGGAACAGGCGCAGGGCGCGCTCGAGCTCGCTGAGGCCGCGCACCGGGGCGATCGCGCGCGCGATGGCCTGCTCCGCGGCGGCGACGTCGCCGCGGGCGCGCTGGACGTCGGTCAGCAGGACGCCGGCCCAGGCCCGGGCCGGAAAGGCCAGGTCGGGGTTGTCGACGGCGCGGGTCAGCGCCTGCAGCGCCTCGGGGACCCGGCCGCGAAAATAGGCGATCTCGCCCAGATCCAGCGCCGCCTGCGGATCGGCGCCGATGCCCACCGCGGCGGCCAGCTCGTGCGCCTCGGCCAGCGCGCCCAGGCGCGCCAGCACGCGGGCCTCGAGCAGCCGCAGCGAGACCGGCAGCGGTGGGGTCAGCTGGGCGCGTCGGCGCAGCGCCCAGGCGAGGTCGCGATCGACCTGGGCGTCCGCCGGCAGCACCCGACGCAGCGGCGAGGCGTGCAGCTCGAGCAGGGCGTCCACCGCGGCGAGCTCGCCGCTGAGCAGGCTGTGATACAGGAGCTCGCGCTCGGCCTCGGCACCGCTGCGCCCGCGCTGGAAGGCCGCGGCGCGGGCGTGCTCGTCGGGGCCGCCCGGCCACCTGGCGCTGACGGCGTCGCGCACCACGCCGTGCAGCGCCACGGCGTCGTCTCCGGCCCGCTCGACCATGAAGCGGCGCGCCAGCTCGGTCAGCGCGGCGCGGACCTCGGCCGGGTCGCGCGCGGCGTTCAGGGCAGCCAGCGGCACCGGGCGTCGGTGGGTGGCCAGCTCGCGCAGCAGGCGCTGGGCCAGCGGTGGCAGCGCCTGCAGCGCCAGCGGATCGGTCGCGCTGCCCAGCCCCGGCTCGGCGAAGGCGTGCTTGAGCGCCAGGGGCGAGCCGCCCAGCCCGGCGACCTCGTCGAAGCTGCGCGCCGCCGGTCCGTACAGCTGCTCCAGGGCGCGCCACAGCTCGCGCGCCTCGTCGGGGCCGAGGCCGCCCAGGCGCAGCACCCCGTGATCGAGCACGACCGGGGAGATGGGCAGCAGCGTGCGCGAGGTCACCAGCAGCCACAGCGGGCGACCGCTCGCGACCAGCTTGACCAGCTCGGCGCTCAGCTCGGGCGCGGCGGCCTCGTGCACGTCGTCGAGGCCGAGCACCAGGGGCCCCGCGTCGGCCAGCCTGAGCAGCGCCCGCACCGCCCCGCGGGTGCGCAGCGGCGGCCCCAGCAGCGCGGCCGCGATGGAGTCGATGCTGTCACCGGGGCGGCAGCAATGGCCGAGCACGCGCGCCCCGAGGTCGTGCGCGAGCGCGCTCACGGCGCGCTGCAGGAGCGCCGTCTTGCCCACCCCGGGGGGGCCATACAGCACCACCATGCGCACGCGCGTCGACAGCTCGCGCAGGCCGGCCAGCTCGGCGCTTCGCCCGACGAACAGTCCTGGCGGCTCGGCCGCTCGCCCACGCACCACCCGCACGCGGGCAGCCTACCCAGCTGGGCGCCCGGGTCAATGCCGCTTGCACTGGTCGGGCCTGCGAACCGCGGCGCCAGCTGGAATCGCGACGCCAGGGCCCCCGTTGCAGCAGCATGCGAAGCTGGTGGATTCAGCGCCGCGCGCTGTGGCGCGATCTCGGCCTGGCGGCGCTGTTCATCTGGGCCGCGCTGGTCTCGGTGGCGGTGCTGTCGTACGGGCTGGTGTACCTGATGGCGCTCGGTGAGTGAGCGACTAGCGCAGGCGTAGCACGCCGGCCTGGACCAGCTGGTCGACGATGCGCAGGACGTCGAGGCGGGGCAGGCCGGTGACGTCGAGCAGGTCGTCGAGGCTGGAGGTGCCGTCGATGAAGGTGAGCAGGAAGCCGGCGCGGTGATCCAGTGTCAGGCCGGTCAGGCTGGCGCGCGCCATGGTGGGGATGGCACGCGGGCCACCGAGGCGGGCCAGGTAGGCGTCGGCCTCGGTGCTGCCCGCCGGGGGGGCGGTCGGGGACGGCGCGGGCTGACGGGTCAGGCTGGGGCGCTTGGGCGCCGGCATGTTGGAGCTGGTGACCTCGGTGGCCCAGTTGCGCCGCGGACCGGCCGAGATGTGGGGCATCGAGAGGGCTGGCCCGAGACCGGGGATGGTCGTGCGAGCAGGCGCAGGCGCAGGAACAGGCGCAGGAGCAGGAACAGGCGCAGCCGCAGGCACCCGCGCTGGTGCTGCTGCCGGCGCCTGCACGGCCGCCGCTGCCTCGGCCTCGGCCTCCGCGGCCGCCGCAGCGACCGCGAACGCAGCATCGGGGTCGTCGGCCTCGGCCGCCGCCTCGACCGGAATCGCCGCCGCCACCGCACCCGGGCGCAGCGCCAGCGGCGCCAGCACCGCGCGCGTGATCGACAGCGCGTGCACGCCCTCGGTCCCGTTGACGTCCTTCAGGTCGACCTGCAGCTCGGCGTCCGGCCCGGTCAGGAGCTGCACCAGCGGGCGCAGCGGGCTGTGCACGCTGCTCTGTGTGACCTGCCCGAGCTCGCGGCTCGACAGCTCGACCAGCGTCCCTGGCGGGTACACGCCCAGCGCACGCAGGTAGCGCGCCACCATGCGCGGGCCGAAGTACACCGACTCCAGCGCGCGCGCCTGGCTCAGCACCGCCTCGGGCTCGGCGATGAGACCATCCACCAAGGTGCGCTTGCGATCGACGAAGCTGGCCAGCGCGATCAGGCGCACCAGCTCGTGCGGGGGCGTCGCCTTCTCCAGCGCGGGGTAGCCGCGGCCGTCGATGCCGCGGTGGTGCTCCAGCGCGGCCGAAACCCACAGCGGCGGACAGCCCGCCGACAGCAGCGCCAGCGCGCCCGCGAAGCAGTGGTTGCGCGCGATCCGGCGCTGCTGCTCGTCGCGGCTGGGCTCCGGCGTGTCGCGCACCGCGGCCGGGAGCAGCAGGTGGCCGACGTCGTGCAGCAGCGCCGCCGAGGTGACCTCGACGCACAGCTCGTGCGGCAGCTGGCCGTCGAGCGCCAGCGCCGCCACCACCAGCGCCACGCTGGCCGCGTGCGCCGCCTGGTCGGCCTCGCCCGCCGGGCAGCTGCGCAGCTCCAGCTTGTAGGCCCGCGTCGCGCAGGCCTCGACCATGCGGCGGGCCACCGCGCGGACCGCGGTCAGATCGGCCAGCTCCTCGCGCGCGAAGGTCCCGGCCACGTGGTCGAGCACGTCCTGGGCCTGGCCCTGGAACGACTCCGCCTGCAGCCCCTCGGCGCGCGCACGCTCGTGGCTGCGCAGCGCGGCGAAGCGCAGCAGCACGTGCTGGAGCTGCGTCGGCGCCGCCTCGCGCACGCGCGAGCCCGGTCCGCCCGGCAAGCTGAGCAGGCGCGCCAGCGTGGCGCACTCGCCCTGGCCGAGGCCACGCTGGAAGACCAGACACTCGACCGCGTGGCCCACCATCGCGCTGGCCAGCCCGCCCAGGCGCGAGCGCAGCTCGGGCATGGGCCGGTCGCACACGATGAACTCGTCGTCCTTGAGCGCCACCACCAGCTCGGGCACCGCGGCGAGCAGGCGCTGGAAGCTCTCGGTCGCCACCGTGTCGGCGCGCGTGATGGCGGGGTGGCCCTCGGGGTACTGCACCCGCGCGGCCAGCTCGTTGGTCAGGTAGCGCAGCGCCAGCCCGACCTCGTCCCACTCGCTGCCCCGGGGCGTGCGCAGCTCGCTCATCGCGGCTCGCTCGCGGCGCGCTCGCAGGCCTTGCGCACGCGCCCCACCGGCGAGACCAGGGCCTCGCGGAACAGCCGCTGCGCCGCCGGCGCGGGGCTGCGGTGCAGCGCCACCGCGGCCAGCTCGCGCAGCTCGCCCGCGGCCTTGGACTCGATGAGCCCGTGCGGCTGCAGCTGCGCGGCCAGCAGGTGCGCCGCGCCGTCGTGGCGCGACGCGCCCAGCGCACGCAGCAGGCGGCGGTGCAGGTCGTCGCCGAGCTGCTGCGGGTCGGCCAGCAGCGCGGCCACCGCCTCGATGATGGCCGGGGTGAACTGATCGCCGCGCAGCAGCATCTTGACGCCCTGGCGCAGCTCGAGCACCGGATCGGACAGGTAGCGCACCACGATCGCCATGGCCTGCTCGTCCTGCGGCATGTTGCGCAGCAGGCGCGCGACCTCGTGGCGCACCTGGGGATCACGGCTGCGCGAGACCTGGGCCAGATCTGCCGCGGTGCCGCCCAGCATGGGCACCAGCGCCAGCAGCGCCAGCGCCGAGGCGCCCGACTGCGCGCCGAGCTTGCTGCGCAGCACCGGCAGCAGGCCGTGCCCGGCCACCGGCAGCGCATCGACCAGCATGTCGCGCAGCGCCGGGTTCTGCGAGTGCTCCAGGTGGTCGAGCACCGCGTGCGGCGTGCAGCCCACCAGCAGGCGAATCAGGTCGGCGGCGAGGTCGCGGCTGACCCCGTCGGGCGCGCCCAGCGCGCGCTCGAGCTCGGCCAGCAGCTCGGGCGCCGAGGTCCGCGCCAGCGTGGTGGGGGGGGAGGGTGGCCACCCCCCCCCCCCCGGGGGCGGGCCCACCCACCCCCCCCGGGCCCCCCCCCGCCACCCCGCTGGCCCGCCC
>JBGASF010000300.1:0-3299 GCA_044229835.1 Polyangia bacterium
CTAGACGGCCGAAGTTGGCGAGGTTTCACCCCCGCAGGCCTGCCCGGAAGCTAGCACGTGGATCACGACCCCCGCAAAGCCCGCGCCCAGGTCAATCGACCTCGGGTCGAGCCACCCCAGTCCCCGCCCGGGCCACACCTGGGCAGGCCCACGATCCCCACCATTTCCATACCTTGATGCGCACTCAGCCCTGGCGTACCGTTTGCTCTCGTACCGTTACCAGGAGTATCCATGTCTCGCGCCTGGTCCATCTCGCTTACTCTCGCGGTCGCCCTGCTGCTCCCCGCCTGCGGTCCCAGCGCGGGTGACGACACTTCAGGTGGCGACGCCGGACCGGTCGGACCACAGCGGCCCGACGCCGACAAGGACGGCATCTCCGACGCCGACGAGGCGCGCGGCAACAATCGCGACAGCGATCGCGACAGCATGCCCGACTACCTCGACACCGACTCCGACAACGACACCTTGCTCGACGCCTTCGAGGCCGGCGACACCGACACCCGCACCCCACCGCGCGACAGCGACGGCGACGGCAAGCCCGACTACCTCGACGACGACTCCGACGGCAACGGCCGCGCCGATCGCCTCGAGGGCATGGCCGACACCGACATGGACAGCCAGCCCGACTTCGCCGATCGCGACGACGACAACGACAACCTGATGGACACCCTGGAGATCGGCCCCGACACCACGCTGCCCAACGACAGCGACGGCGACGCCACGCCCGACTACAAGGACACCGACTCCGACAACGACAGCATCCTCGACCAGAACGACGGCATCACCGATCTCGACGCCGACTCGCTGCCCGCCTTCATCGACGTCGACGCCGACGGCGACTGCCGCCCCGACAGCTTCGAGGCCGGCGACAGCGATCCGGCCACGCGCCCCATCGACACCGATCGCGACACCGTGCCCGACTTCCTCGATATCGACGCCGACAACGACGGCCTGCTCGACCGCCTCGAGGATCGCGACTGCAACGGCATCGTCGGCGCCGGCGAGTCGGATCCCAAGCTGACCGACACCGACATGGACGGCGTCACCGATCTGGTCGAGATCGCCGCCGGCACCAACCCGGGTGACGCCAGCTCCAACCCGCGCACGCGCGGCGACTTCGTCTTCCTGGAGCCCTACAACAAGCCCGCCGATCCGGCGCGCGACACCCTCGACTTCTCGACCACGGTGACCAAGGCCGACGTCTTCATCAACATGGACGTCACCGGGTCGATGCAGGGCGCCATCAACAACGTGCGCAACAGCATCCGCGATCAGATCGTGCCCGCCATCCGCAGCCAGATCCCCAACACCGGGTTCGGCTTCGGCGTGTACCGCGACTTCAACGTGCCCAACTACGGCCAGGGCGGCGACCAGCCGTTCCACCTGATCCACCGCATCATGACCGCCAACACCGCGGCCGGGCTGAACTCGATCGTGGGCGCCACCAACGACGCCGACGTGGTCGCGCGCGGCGGCAACGACACCCCCGAGTCGGGCTGGGAGGCGCTGTACCAGATCGTCGAGGGCACCGGCATCAGCGTCGGCAACGCCAGCGTGCCGGCCTTCAACCCGCTCAGCGCACCGCCCTCCAGCGCGCCCGCGGGCGAGGAGATCAACACCACCGCCAGCGGCGTCGGCGTGGGCTGGCGCCAGGGCGCGCTGCCCATCGTGCTGATGGTGACCGACGCGCCCAGCCACGAGGACTACAACTTCGCCGGCTTCCACAACCGCGCCACCACGGTGGGCCGGCTGCAGGCGCGCCAGATCCGCGTCATCGGCGTCTATGTCGACACCTTCTCCGACGCCACCGCCAAGGCGCAGCTGGTCGCGCTGTCGAGCGACACCGGCGCGCGGGTGCCGGCCACCGCGTGGGACGGCGCGCGGCCCACGGGCTGCGGCGCGGGGCAGTGCTGCACCGGCATCAACGGCGCCGGCGTGGCCGCCAGCGGCGGCATGTGCAACCTGACCTTCGACGTGGCCGGCAACGGCACCGGGCTGTCGACCAGCATCGCCAAGGGGATCGAGGTGCTGACCAAGTCGGGCACCCTGGACGTCGAGGCCATCGCCGAGGACGATCCGTCGGACGCCGTCAACGCGGTGACCTCGTTCATCATGCAGCTGGTGCCGGCGCCCAACGCGCCCGCGCCGTGCACCACCGGCGGGCCGACCGCGCGCGTGATGGGCAACAAGTTCCTCGACGTGTCGCCGGGCTACAAGGTGTGCTTCGACGTGGTGCCCAAGATGAACACCACCGTGATGGCCACCACCGAGCCGCAGCTGTTCAAGGCCTCGATCAAGGTCGTGGGTGACGGCGTCACCGTGCTGTCGACGCGCAGCGTGTTCTTCCTGGTGCCGCCGGAGATCCCGATCCCCGAGATCGACTGACGGTCCGAGGCTCGCGAGCATGGTGAGGGCCACGGCGGCGGATCCCCTGCTGGGGGTCGAGGTCGGCAGCTATCGCATCGCCGACCTGCTGGGCGCCGGCGGCATGGGCCGGGTCTATCGCGCGGTGCAGCCGCACATCGGCGCCGAGGTCGCCATCAAGGTGCTGTCGGCCGAGGCGGCGGGCAGCGCCGAGCAGGTGGCGCGCTTCCTGGCCGAGGCGCGCGCGCTCAGCGTGATCAGGCACGACGGCATCGTGGGCGCGCTGGATCATGGCCACCTGGCGGATGGCCGGCCCTACCTGGTGATGGAGTACGTGGCCGGGCATTCACTGGCCGACGTGATGGATCGGCGCGGCGCGCTGCCGCTGGCCTCGCTGGGGCGGCTGGTGATCGAGGTGCTGCACGCGGTCGGCGCGGCGCACGACAAGGGGGTGGTGCACCGCGATCTGAAGCCGGAGAACGTGATCGTGACGCCGGCCGGCCACGCCAAGGTGCTCGATTTCGGCATCGCCAAGCTGGCGCCGGCGCTGCCCAGCCGGGCGCCGACCACGCGCTCGGGTTCGCTGGTGGGGACGCCGGCGTACATGTCGCCGGAGCAGGCCTCGGGAAACAAGGTGGATGGCCGGTCGGATCTGTATTCGATCGGCGTCATGCTGTTCGAGGGTGCTGCGGGGCGGCCGCCGTTCGTGGCGACGTCGCTGTTCGAGCTTTTGCGCAAGCACGTGGAGGAGCGCCCGCCGGCGCTGAAGTCGCTGCGCCGCGGCGTGCCGGCGGCGCTGGAGGCGGTGGTGCAGCGCGCGCTGGACAAGAAGCCGGAGCGGCGCTTCCAGAGCGCGCGCGAGATGGCGACCGCGCTGAAGGCGGCGCTGGTCGGGCTGCCCGAGGCGGAGGGAGAGCCGCTGGACGGGCCGGGGC
>JBGASF010000301.1:0-3168 GCA_044229835.1 Polyangia bacterium
CGGCCCGCGCCCTATTTTCGCCGAACCGGGGTCGACGCCCGGCGTCGGCCGAGTCTGTCGCCTGTTTCCCCCCGCCCCACCCCGCGCAGCCGCCCCAGCGCCCGCAGATACCCATCCCCCCAGCGCACGCACGGCTCCAGCCGGTGCGACTCGCTCCACTCGTTCCACGACGCGATGAACACCGGCCGATCCCCCGGCTCCCCTCTCCGATCCAGGTACGCCAGCCCCTCGCCCACCGCGTGCGCGACCGCCTCGGGGGTCGCGCCCTCCAGCACCGGCGTCCACGGAAAGCCGATGCGCTGGCCGTCCCAGTCGCGCTTGCCGCGCGGCGTGGCGTCCCAGCCCGCGGCGATCGACGGCAGGTACGGCAGCGCCTGCGTCCTGGCCAGCTGCTCCCAGTCGGCGCGGCGCGCGGCGCCCTGCGCGGCATAGTCCTGGCGCGCGGGGCCGTTCCAGTCCGGCCACCACACGTACGAGGTCAGCGCGTCGAGCCCCAGCGGCGCCAGCACGGCGGCGTCGGCCGCGCTGTTCATGCACCCGGTCAGGTACAGGCCGGGCAGGCCGCGCGCGCGCGCGTGGGCGCGCATGGCGGCCACCGCGGCGGCGCCGGCGCTGCCCAGCTCGGCGGCCAGCCGCCAGCCGTGGAACACGCCCAGCAGCGGGCGGCCATCGACGTGGATCGCCCGCGGATGGGCGAGATACGGCAGCAGGTAGTCGACCAGCGCCAGCAGATCCGCCGGGCCGAACGCGAACAGCCGATCGGGTCCCTGGGCGGTCGACGGCTGGTCCATGCCCACCGGCAGCGCGACGCGCGGCCACACCGGGCACCACAGGATGCCGAAGCGGAAGCCGTCGGGCACGTCACCGGCCGCGTACGCCGGCAGCACCGCGCGCTGCAGCGTCTCGGCGTACAGGGTGGCGCCGTCGGGCCGCCACCAGGTGTCGAACACGAAGCCGTCGAGGCCGGCGGCGGCGGCGGCGCGGGCCTGGCGCACGAAGGTCGCGGGCTCGGCGTCGTCGAGCTCGCCCCACAGCGGCACGTCGGGCTTGGCGTGGCCGGGGAACCAGGGCGCGGCGGCCCGCACCAGGTCCCACTCGAACCAGCCGCTGCTGGTGCGGTGGTAGGCCGGGTAGTGGTAGGCGTACAGCGCGCGGCGGGTCATGCCAGCGCGGCCTCGGCGGCGGCCAGATCGGCGGCGTCGTTGACGTTGATGTAGCGCCCGTGGAAGGGCCAGCGCGAGAAGCGCGTGGTCGGGCGGACATGCTCGAGGGCGGCGGTGATCTCGAGCTCGCCGGTGCGCGGGTTGCGCGGCGCGGTGGCGAAGCCCGCGATGACCGCGGGGGTCAGCAGGTACAGGCCGAGGCCACAGAGCAGGCCGCGCGGGTCGGCGGGCTTCTCCAGCAGGGCGCCGTCGTCGCGCACGCCGAAGTTGGCGCTGGTCGCGGCCGGCGGGGCCTCGGGCCAGACCACCAGGGCGGGCGCCGGCGGCGGCGGGTCGAGCGTGCCCAGCAGCACGAGGTCCCCGAGCGCCACCAGGGCGGGGCCGGCCAGCAGGGGCAGCGTGAGCAGCAGCGCGCTGGCGACGCCGTCGGGTGCCGGCTGGCGCACGATGCGGGCGGCCGGCAGCGTCGCGGCGATGAAGCCGGGCACGTGCGGGTCGTCGCCTGCGACCACGACGACCGGTGCGGCCGCGCCGTCGTGCAGCGGCAGCAGGCGCTCGAGCAGGTGCGCCAGCAGCGGGCGCCCGGCCAGCGCCACCATCGACTTGGGCAGCCCGGCGGGCCGACCCGGGAGGCGACTGCCGCGGCCACCACAGATCAGCACCAGCTGCACCCGGCCATTCTAGCGCGCCGCGGGTGTTGACAGCATGGCCGGCGACATCGCTTCATGAAGCGGTGAAGCGCGCCCTCCTGTTCGCGGTGCTGGTGATGGCCCTGGTGCCCGGCTGCAAGAAGAAGAAGTCCGCGCCGGCGATCGACACCAGCGATCCGGGCCCGGTGGTGCCGGCGCAGCGCTCGCCCGACGACGACGGCGGCCCGGGCGGCGCTGGCGACGGTGCGGACGGCGGCGCGGCTGGCCCGAGCGACAGCACGCCCGGCCCCACCGGCGGCACCGGCAACGTGCTCGAGCACGAGCTGTTCCAGGCCGCCTCGGTGACCACCGATGCCACGCTGATGACCCAGGTCATGCGCCGCCTCGGCATCGTGACCCGCGATGGCACGCCCAACGAGAAGATGGAGGCGTTCATGAACGCCCACGTGGCGTGGTCGCAGGCCAACGTGGCGTGGATCCGCGAGCACGCCATGGACCCGGCCAAGGCGCGCGCCTTCCTGGCCGCACACCCGCCGCAGGCGACGCCGTCGCCGTCGCCGCGCCCGCGATAGCCCGCGCGGTCAGGTCACCGGGAAGCTGTGCGCCTCGATGCGGCCGCCGATCAGCGTGGCGGCGGCCTCGAGCTGGGCCAGCACCACGCGATCGTGGGCGGCGACCGCGAAGGCGTGCATCAGCGCGACCGCCAGGGTGCCGAGCTCCTGGTACTCGAAGCGCGCCGTGAAGCGGCAGCGGCCGGGACCCAGCGGGGTGATCTCGAAGGCGCTCTCGCCGGCCATCGGGGTCCCCTCGAGGTAGCGATAGCGCGCAGCGCGCGGCGACACGCTGACGATCTCGGCATAGTCGCTGAGCGCGCGGTCCTCGAACCAGGCCAGGGCGTGGCGCAGCGGCGCCGGCAGCGGCAGACCACGCGCGCGGGCGGCGTCGACCAGGCTGAAGCAGCCGTGGAAGCGCTCGCCGGGCGCGAAGGGTCGGCCCACGTGCGCACGCAGCCGCTTGACCCGGATGCCGGCGAAGCGGCGCGCCGGGTCGGCCATGACCTCGGCGAAGGCACGCGCGAAGGCGTCGGCGTCGGCGGCCACCGTGGCCTCGTGCAGGTTGCGCTTGATGGCGATGGCGGCGCGGGCGTCGAGGCGCAAGGGGCGCCGCGTGGCCAGGCGGCGCGCGATGGCCGCGGGCAGCGCGCTCACGCGCGCGCCTCCAGCTCGGCGCTCAGCGCGGTCAGCGCGGGCGTGGGCAGGCCGCGCGCGGCGGCCTCGGCGCGGTAGGTCGCCAGCAGGGCGCGGGTCTGGCCCCCGACCTTGGTGTAGTGCGCGCGGAAGAAGCCCTCGACGTCG
>JBGASF010000302.1:0-2889 GCA_044229835.1 Polyangia bacterium
TCGTGCTCGTGCTCGTGCTCGTGCTCGTGCTCGTGCTCGTGCTCGTGCTCGTGCTCGTGCTCGTGCTCGTGCTCGCGGCAGCCTCGGCCATGCGAGCGTTCTCGGGCGGGCCGCCGAACTCGTGGTCGTACCAGCCGTCGCCGCTGACCTCGCGCGCGCGGCCACCCATGGTGACGGTGCCGGTGACGCGGCAGCGCGGGATGAAGTAGTAGAACATGTCCTCGCCCGACAGCCCCTTGACCAGGCCGTCGTCGCCATGGCGGATGGGCGCCTTGCCGGGCGTGAAGGTGAGCTCGCAGCCGCTGGCCAGCCGGGGGTTCGACAGCACGAGGCGATAGCTGCCGTCCTCGCGCTTCTCGAAGCGCGAGCCGGCGAAGTCGAGCTCGAGGCGGTTCTGCGCCACGAAGACCTCGCCGTCGAAGCGGCGATCGGGCGTGGGCACCCGGCCCTGCTTCAGCATCTCGGAGATGGCGCGGTTGAGCAGCGGGTCGCGCGAGCCGGCGCCCTTGGCGATGCGCTCGAGGCCGAGCTCGGGGGCGCAGCGGTCGACGCGCGACTCGGGCGAGTACACCTTGCCGTCGGCGTCGGTCAGCGCCCAGGTCACCGAGTGCGCATACTCGAGCTCGCGCGTGACCGGGTTCTGGCCCTTGACGATGCGGAAGAAGGCGGCGAACAGCGACAGCCGGGCGCCGTCACGTGGTTCGAGATGCGCGTTCAGATACCACCACTCGGTCATCGCCGAGCGGTGGGGCAGATCATGAACTGCGAGATCGATGGGGCCCGCGAGCGGCCAGTCCTTCGGAAATGCCGACATCCGGGCGGCATCCTACGCCGAGCGTGACGAAACACACCAGACCGAACTCGAAACATTGCAGCCGATTTCTGCTGGTTCGACCACTTTGAACAGATGACCAACTGTTAGAAGTGCGATCGAGCCAACACAAAAAGGTGGCGGAGCGCGTCAGCCGGCGGCGCTGACGGTGACCGCGAGCGACGCGAATACAGCCGTTCCAGCGAGTGGATCGACACGCTGGTCGTCGCTGAGCGTGCTGGTGTCGACCCCAGGGCCGCGCGCCAGGCTGACGACGCCCCGCATCATGTCGGCGGTCAACTCGAGCGGGGTGACGAGGCTGCCGGCGTGCGACGTGACGCGAACCTGCTGCTGGTCGGCGAGGCCGCGCGCGGCGGCGTCATCCGGATGCATCAGCAGCGCCGGTGGCTGCGCGGGCGCCGCGGCCCGCTGCATCGGCGGCTGGCGCAGCACCAGCTCGAGCGGCGGCGGCGTGGTGTCGAGCAGCGCGCCGAGCCGGGCCGCGTCGCCGAGCAGCAGCGCGGGCGCCAGCTGGATGCGCCGCCCGCGCGTCTCCAGCCGCTTCGGCAAGCACGGCTCCAGCGCGCCGAGCGCGAGGCCGCCCGGCGTGGCCGCCAGCTTCTTCAGCGACAGCCCCTTGTAGGGGCCGAGCTTGAGCGCCCAGTCGACCAGCCCGTCAGGCCCCAGGCGCCGCATCACCGCGCGTGAGGCCGCGCCGGCCTTGCTGGCCAGCCAGCCGCGCTGCCCTGCCACCCGGGTGGCCAGCTCGAGATAGATCTGCCAGGCGTGGCGCGCGTCGGGCGCCGGCGCGAACACCGGCGGCGAGACCTTGGCGACGTTGTGCTGCGCCGCCATGCCGAGCACCATGTCGAAGTGCTCGCGCTCCAGCGCGGGCGCGGGCGGCAGGATGAAGTGGGCCTGGCGCGAGGTGGCGTCGAGCCGGTCGGTGATGCAGACCAGCAGCTCCAGCCCGGGCAGCGCGCGCGCGACGCGCTGGCCCGCGGGCAGCTCGCGCCCGAGGTCGGCGTCGAACACCACCAGGCCGCGCAGCTGGCCGGGGCCCGGGGTCTCGAGCTCCTCGGCCAGCGTGGCGGCGGGAAGATCGCCACCGAACTCCGGCAGCCCGCGCACGCGGGAGCGAAAGCCGCCGTGGCTGCCCTTGGCGCCGATCTTGGTGGCGACGTCGACCATGTCGACCGCGGGCTTGCCGAACATGGCGCCGCCGGGGCGATCGAGGTTACCGGTCAGGATGTTGACGAGGTTGATGAGCCAGCAGGTCAGCGCGCCATGCTCCTGCGCGGTGACGCCGCTGCGACCGTGACAGACCGCGGCGGGTGCGGCCGCGAAGTCGCGCGCCAGGGCGCGGGTGACCGCCGCGGGGACGCCGGTGCGCGCGGCGACCGCGTCGGGGCTGAAGGGCTGCGCCAGCTGGCGCACGGTGTCGATGCCATCGGTGAAGGCGGCCAGGCGCCCGGGCGCCACCAGGTCGTCCGCGAACAGCGTGTGCACCAGGGCCAGCAGCAGCAGCGCGTCGGTGCCGGGGCGGATCGCGAGGTGCTGATCGGCGAGCGCGGCGGTCTCGCTGCGGCGCGGGTCGACCACGACCAGCTTGCCGCCGCGGGCGCGCAGCTCGGCGAGGCGACGCCGGGCGTCGGGTGCGCCGATGATGCTGCCGTGCGACAGCACCGGGTTGGCGCCCAGCAGCAGCACGAGCTGCGCGCGGCCCAGGTCGGGCACCGGCACCAGCCCCTGGTGGCCGAACATCAGCAGCGCGGCCAGCAGCTGCGGCAGCGTGTCGCACGAGTTCAGGCTGTAGCGGCGCTCGGTCTTGAGGGTCTCGATGAACAGCGCGCTGAACAGCAGGGCGCCGTGATCGTGCGCCATGCCGCGCCCGGCGAACACCGCGAGGGCGTCATGGCCGTGTTGCTTCTGCAGCGCGGCGATGCGCTGCGCGACGTCGTCGAGGACGACATCCCAGGACACCTCCTCGAAGTCGGGGTGGCTCGTGCTCGTGCTCGTGCTCGTGCTCGTGCTCGTGCTCGTGCTCGTGCTCGTGCTCGTGCTCGTGCTCGTGCTCG
>JBGASF010000303.1:0-2860 GCA_044229835.1 Polyangia bacterium
ACCTGCGCAGCGACCGCGCGCGACGCGCGATCTACCGGTCGCTGGCGCGGGGCTGCGAGCGCTTCGAGACGCGGACGGTCTACTTCTCGGTGCAAGGAGACCATGTGCACCTCGTGGTCGAGAGCCTGGACCAGACGGCGCTGTCGCGCGCCATCAAGGGGCTGTCGGTGCGCATCGCACGGGCGCTCAACAAGGTCATCGGTCGGCGCGGCCCTGCCTTCGCCGACCGCTACCATGCGCGGGGGCTGGGCTCACCGCGCGAAGTGCGCAATGCGCTCGCCTATGTGCTGTGCAATCGGCGCCACCACGCCGCGCACAAGCGAGCCCACCTGGGGCGTTGGTGGATCGACCCCTGCTCGTCAGGCTGGTACTTCGAGGGCTGGCGCGGTCGTCGCGGCACCGCCGTCCGGGGTGGCTGGGTCACCGACCAGTCCGCACCGCGACTCGCCAGACCGCAGACCTGGCTGCTCGAGATTGGCTGGCAGCGCGCCGGCCTCATCGATGTTCACCACGTCCCAGGGGCCGTCCTTGAATAGGGCGGACATCGAACGGCGTGCGGGGAGCTGACGGATCCCCACTGATTAGCGCCAGGATCCGCGCGTCTTGCGCGTCAGCGGAAGGCGAAGCTGGAGTGGATGGTGGACATAGCGAGCGAGGAGTTGGCGCTGCTTGGTGATGGCGCCGAGGGGGATGGCTGCCGTGCTCTCGGCGAGGAGCCATGCGCCAACGCGGAAGAGCGAGAGTACGCGGCGATTGCGGACGCTGTTGGCCTGGAGAGCGAGGCTGAGCTGCGCATCTTCGGCTGCTGCGCCAGCGAGCAGCGCAGCGGCGAGAGCGAGGCAGGCGATGAGGAACAGGATGTCTTGCCGCCTGGCGTTGTGTGATCGCGCATGTTCGAGTGCCCAGCCGAAGCGTGCGTTCTTGGCGTCGCGGAAGGTCTCTTCGATCTGCATGCGCTTTGCGTAGATGGAGACGATGACGCGCGGGGTTTCCTGTTCGAGCGTGGTGGCGAGCAGCCAAGGCTCGATGGCTCTGCGGCGGTAGGGGTCGTGCCACGAGCGCTTCTGTTTGGTCGGCTTGGCACCGAGGATTACACGGTGCAGCGGCCACAGACTCTTCGCATAGGGCACGCAGCGGCCCAGATCGCGCGGAGAGCTCGTCGCCGCTTCGAACGCTGCCGCGAAGGGAATGGTCCGACGCCAGTCAGGCTTGAGCAGTGCACAGGCGCCACGCAGCCGGATCACGAAGTCCCAGCCACGCGCGAGACACGCATTGAAGAACGGCGTCTTGAAGCCAGCGTCCGCGACCAAGATCGGCTTGGTGTCGGGCGGCAGAACCTGGGCGAGGCTGGCCAGGAACCGCTCCTGGACCCGCGGGTTGCCGAGTAGCCGCGAGGCGTGGACCTCCGCGAAGATCGGCAACGCCCGTCCCTGGAATGCCACCGCTGCGACGAGCGCGTAAAAGCTGCCGGCACTCTTGGTCCAGTCGAGCAGCAGGATGGGCCGGCGATTCTGCGCTAACACCCTGCGCGCCAGCGCCCCGTACCAGGCCGGCACCTCCCGCTGAGCCCGAGCACTGCCAAGCAGCCGATCGACTCTCTTGATGCGGTGCTTCACTGCCGCCGCTGAATCGAGCGCTCGCCCGAGCGCCGTCAGGCCAAGACGACCGTTCCGTACCAAGGCCTCGACCAAAGCTGCGATCAGTGAAATCCGACGGCCATCCACCAGGCCGCTGACCAAACCGCAAAGCCGCAGTACGATGCTCGCTGCGCGCACGGGACCTCCTCTTTCTGGCCTAGACAACCGAAGGAGATCAGGTCCCGAGGCGCGCTTCTAGTTTTCGGCCAACCGATCGATCTCACACCGCTTCTTGTGGGGATTCATCAGTTTGCCCTGCCCCCCCGCATGTCCGCCCGAATCAAGTTTCGCGCCTGGCACATGATCGACCTCGATCAGCCCAGCCCTGCGCCAGCCCACCGTGAGCAGCCAGGTCTTGGCCTCGGCCAGCTGCGGCGCGCTGCGCACCGGCGCCCAACCTCCGCTCACCGCGCCACCTCCGCGCCCACGCCAGCCCGCGAAGTACCAGCCCGACGAGCACGGGTCGATCCACCAGCGCGAGACCCGGCGCCCCCGCTGTGCCGCGTGATGGCGGTAGTTGCACAACACGTAGGCCAGCCCGTGCCGCACCTCCCGCGGCGACGCCAGCTCGCGCGCATGGTAGCGGTCCGCGAACGCCGCCCCCCGCCGCCCGATCACCTTGTTGAGCGCCCGCGCGATGCGCACCGAGAGCCCCTTCATCGCGCGCGCCAGCGCCACCCGGTCCGCCGCCTCGACGACCAGGTGCACGTGATCCCCCTGCACCGAGAAGTGGACCACCCGTGTCGCGAAACGCTCGCAACCGCGCGCCAGCGACCGATACACCGCCCGCAGCGCCCGCTCGCTGCGCAGCCAGCCGACCTCCTTCCGCAGCCGCAGCGTCACATGCTGCGGGTGCCGGCCCACCACCCGGGGGCGCACGCGATGCCGCACATTGCGCCGCCCCTGCCCGACCGGCCGCCCTGCCCCGACCCGCGCCCCGCCATGCTTGCGCCACACGAACCCGAGCTGCGCCGTCTCGCGCCGCGTTCGCCGCCCCTGCGCCTTCCCCCGTCCGCTTCTCCGCTGCATCGTGCTCTCCGCTCCCGCCCACATGAATGGGGCGGACAAACCGTACGACGGCGGTCTGACACGACATCCGCACCGCAGCTGCGGCGCGCGCGGCCGGGTGGGGCTGGGGGGCGGCCCCCACGCCCCCGGGCAGACCGGGCGCCACACCGATCCCGCCGAGCTGGAGGGCGCGCTGTTCGCGTTCCGCCACGAGC
>JBGASF010000304.1:0-2802 GCA_044229835.1 Polyangia bacterium
AGGGGAGGGGCGGAGGGAAGGGGCGGAGGGAAGGGGCGGAGGGAGACGGGGGAGTGTGGGTCAGGTGCGGGCGGGCTGCTTGCGGTAGGGGCCGGCCTTCATCTCTTCGAGGAGGGCGTGGGCGCGGCTGACGTTGGCGCGGTCGGGGCCGAGGGCGGCGGCGTCCTCGAGGCCTGACTTGCCCTGCTCGTAGCGGCCCATCTCGATGAGGGCGCAGGCGCGGCCGTACAGGCGCGCGGCGTCGATCCAGGGCTTGCCGGTGGGGTGCTCGATGGCGCGATCGAACGAGGCCAGGGCGTGGATGCTCTGGCCTCGGTGCAGCTGCATCCAGCCGTCGATCTCGGCCAGCTGGGCCTCGATGGCGGCGTGCCACGCGGTCGGCAGCTGGCCCAGGGCGTGGCGGACCTTGCTCGACAGCGCGGTGGCGCGGTCGACGTCGGCGTTGGTCAGCGCCATGGCGCGCGCGATGCTGAGCCAGACGTCGAGGCGGGCGCGCGGGTCGCCGGGCAGCGTGCCGCCGTCCTGCTTGAGCTCGGCCAGGCCGGCGTCGGTGTTGCCGGTCAGCAGCAGGCACCAGCCGCGGGTGACCCGGGTGCCCATCTCGGGCGAGTCCTTGGGCAGCTGCTCCAGCGCGAGCTCGAACTCGTCGCGCTGCATCTGGTGGGTGGCGCGGGCCTCGACCTTGTCCTGGCGGCCGCGCCGGAAGCGCGGGATGCCGATCAGCATCAGCATGCCCACGAAGAAGATCAGCGGAAGAATGATCTCTGTTGCACCCACGGGTCAGAACCTAGCAGGTCGGCCCCCTCGGCGCCATCCAGCCGGGTCGTCAGGGGGAACCACAGAAGGTGACGCAGGTGGAGACCCCGGCGCTGGTGGCGCAGCGGCCCTGACACTCGGCGTTGCCGCTGCTGCACGGGCTGCCGGCGGCGAGCTTCTGGCTGCAGGTGCCGGGGCTGCCGGCGGGGCCGGCGCAGTACAGGCCGGCGGCGCAGTCGAGCGGGATGTCGCAGGGGGCGCCCACGCCGCCCAGGCTGGCGGCGCAGGTGTGGCGGTAGCAGGTCAGGCCGTCGCCACAGTCCTGGGTCACGTCGCAGGCGCCGGTCTGCGCGGCGACACACTTGCGCGACTGCGGGTCGCAGTGCGCGCCGGCCACGCAGAGCGGGTGGAAGCCCAGCTTGAGGGCGGTGATCGGGGTGCCGGCGCCGGTGGGGCCGCCGCACGCCGCGCCGACGGCGCCGGGGGCGCTGCAGCTGCCGCTGGGCTGACCCTGGGCGGCCAGACAGGTCAGGCCGGGCTGGCACTCGTAGTCGCGCACGCAGCTCCCGCCGGCCGGCTGCAGCCCGACCAGGACGTCGCGACAGGGCGGCGTGCGCAGCAGCGCCAGCGCCGACAGCAGCTCCTTGCCGCAGGCCTGGGCCAGCTCGGCGTCGAAGGCCGCGAAGCAGGCGCTGGCGGCGCTGGCGTCGAGGCGCAGCCGGCCGGCGGCGCCGGAGGCCTCGAAGGCCGGCCCACAGGTGGTGCGCACGCCATCGAAAGCGCTCTGCAGCGAGCGGTAGTCGCTGGTCTGCTTGTCGGCGCTGGAGCAGCAGGTGTCGGCGCTGGTCAGGCTGGCGCCCAGGGTGCGCATGCAGAAGCTGGTGCCGCTGCCGGGCGGGAAGGCGGGGACCGACGCGGCGTCAGCCCCGGGTGCGCTGGCGTCGGTGCCGGGCGTCCTGGCGTCGGTGCCGATGGCGGCGTCTGGCTGCGCATGGGCGTCGGGGTCGCTGCAGGCGGACGGCACGGCGGCGAGCAGGAGCGTGGCGAGCATCGCGAGCTTCATCCGCGCACGACACCGCATGCGCCGGGCGGCGAACAGGAACTCCGTCGTTACATCTGCGCGCCGGTGGCCGGCCGTGGAGGCCAGGCGTCGCGCCCGGCGTGGCCTTCACGACGGCTGGCGCGGAGGGGCCTGATCAAGGTTGATCAGGCTGTTCAGGCGCCAAGCTTGCGGCGCACGCGGGCCAGCGCCTCGCGCAGGTCGGGGTCGTCGATGGCGGCCAGCTCCTGGTCGATGCGCGCCGAGACCTCGGGTGTCAGGGTCGCGGCCAGCGGCTGCCGCGGGCGCCGACGTGGCACCGGCGCGGGCACGCCGACACCGGGCTCGGCCTGGGTCGGGGAGGGCAGGGCCCCGGCGTGCAGGCGGACCTCGCGCACCACCTCGGCGCCGACCGCGGCGTTGACGCGGGTGCGCATCTCCTCGCGGTGAAAGCTCAGCTCGGCCAGCCACGGCGAGCTGGTCACGCGCACGTGCAGCACGCCGCCCTCGAGGCGCCCGGGGCGGGCGCGGCGCGCGATCCGCTCGCCGACGGCGCCGTCCCACGCCATCAGCGTGCGCAGCTCGTCGAGCTCGGGGCCGAGGTTGCGCGCGTCCATCACGCCCGCGACGAGGTCGCCGAGGTTGCGCTTGCCCAGCGCGCGCTTCTTGAGGTCCCGGCCCACGCAGGGAGGATAGCAGTCCCGTGCGGCACGAGCACGAGCACGAGCACGAGCACGAGCACGCGCACGCGCACGCGCACGCGCAGAAGGCGGCCGGGGGCCTCAGAGGTTGGGCGAGGCCAGCGAGCCGGCGCTGCCGCCGCCGGCGATGCTGGGGGCGGCCTCGGGCGGGACGGCGAGGCGGGTGCGCCGGCGCAGCTCACGCAGGGTCGGATCGCGCGGGCGCAGGTGCGCGGCGGCGTCGGCGGCGCGGGCGGCGCCGACACGATCCCCGCCGAGCTCGGCCAGGCGCGCCTCGATGGCATAGCCCCGGGCACGATCGGGGGC
>JBGASF010000305.1:0-2784 GCA_044229835.1 Polyangia bacterium
GTAGTAGCTCAGCATCGTCGTGTCGGTCTCCAGGAAGGTCTGGTAGACGGTCTCGTAGCGCTGCCGCGATTCGGCGTCCGGGGTGTGAGGCCGCTTGATGTATGCCTGGGCGGTCACCGGCAGGACGGGCAGCGTGGTCGCGGTGGGGTCGCCCGCTCGGGTGGTCCGGAACACCAGAGTGGGCGATGAGCTGCCCAGCGCCGAGCAACTCGCCGAGCTCGCCAAGTTCGAGGCCACGCCATGAAGCTGTCCGTGATCGTCCCCGCCTTCAACGAGGGCGACGCCGTGCGCACCTGTCGCGACGCCATCGACAAGGTGCTGTCCGCACCGGAGACCCACGTCGAGCACGAGATCATCTTCGTGGACGACGGCAGCAGCGATGACACCTTCGAGCACCTGCAGGCGCTGGCCGCCGAGCACTCCAACGTGCGCGTCATCAAGCTGGCGATGAACGCGGGCTCGCACATGGCGGTGCGGATCGGCCTCAACGCCGCGCGCGGCGAGATGGCCTGCTTCGTGGCGTGCGATCTGCAGGATCCGCCCGAGAACATCCCCAAGATGATGGCGGCGCTGCACAAGCCCGCCGAGATCGTGTGGGCCGTGCGCAAGACGCGCAGCGACCCGTGGACCAGCCGGCTGTTCTCGCGGATCTTCTTCTGGCTGGCGCGCATGATCGTGTCGAAGAACCTGCCGCCAGGGGGCGCCTCCAGCTTCCTGATCGGCCCCCGCGGCCTCAAGACCATCCGCATGTTCGGCGAGCGCAACATGACGCTGGACGGCCTGTTCGCCGCCATGGGCCTCAAGATCGCGCAGGTGCCCTACGAACGGCGCGAGCGCATCAAGGGCACCACCAAGTGGACCCTGGCCAAGCGGCTGAAGCTGTTCGCCGACTACTTCGTGGGGCAGTCCTACGTCCCGATCCGCTTCATGTCGTATCTCGGGCTGGTGATCGCGCTGCTCGGCTTCTTCTATGCGGGCTTCGTCATCGCCAACCGGATCTTCTTCGAGGCGCCGGTGGGCGGCTGGCCCTCCTTGATGACGGCGATCCTGATCATCGGAGGCACCCAGATGGTGATGCTGGGCGTGATCGGTGAGTACGTGTGGCGCACCCTCGACGAGGCGCGCCAGAGGCCGCAGTACCTGATCGAGACCACGCTCAACGAGCCGCCCGAGGACAAGAAATGAAGAGCTGCGCCGTCTGTGGCGGCGAGGCGCTGGAGCGGCTGCTCGAGGCGCCCGACTATCCCGCCTATCTGGTCCCGTTGCCTCCTGCGCTGGCGCCGGGGGTGGTGCGCGCCCCGCTCGTGCTGTGGGCCTGTCGCGGCTGCGGCCACATGCAGCAGGTCGAGCCGGACGCCGAGGTGCAGCGCAAGATCTACGAGGTCTACTACGCGCACTATGTGGTCGACGCGGCCGAGGCGCTGGTCCCGGCCTACCGCCAGCCGTTCGAGGCCTTCCTGCACGACCTCACAGCGCGCAAGCAGCTGCCCCGGGGGACTGCTCGAAGATGACGGCAGCCATCACGAACGGGGAGCGCGCGCCGTTCTTCGCCGGCTTCGCGGAGAGCTACACCGGGGTTGACCCGTCGCCGCGCCTGGCGACGGCGCGAGCGCGCCACCCCCAGCACCGCTTCGTGCAGGGCTACTTCCCGGGCGCCTTGACCGACGGCGGCTTCGACGTCGTGGTGTCGCAGTTCAACCTCGAGCACATCCTGGATCTGGGCGCCTTCCTCACCGCGGTGCATGGCAAGACCCGCGACGGCGCCGTGCTGATCGTGCAGGTCCCCGACATCGGCGCCTTCGAGCGCAACGCACAGCCCAACTTCCTGGCCCACGAGCATGTGCAGTACTTCAGGCGCGAGGCGCTCGATGTCCTGATGCGCCGCCACGGCTTTGCGCCCTTCGCGTGGGGGCCCGACGGGGCCAGCCTGATCTGCGCCGCGCGCCGGGTGGCCCCGGATGCCGCCGCGGGCGCGACCGGGGAGGTCATGGCAGGTCCGCGGCGGCATGCCGCGCTGTTCGACCTGCGCCCGGCGCTGCCCGAGGGGCCGCTGGTGTTCTATGGCGTCGGCCCGCTGCTGTACTGGATGCTGGGCAGCACACGAGCGGGGCAGCAGCTGGTCGTGGTCGATGACAACCCTGCCTACCGGGACCAGGGGCTGCCCGGATACGACCTCTGCATCACGCAGCTGGACGCGGCGCTGCTGCGTCGCGTCCCGACCGTCGTGCTCAGCCTGAATCCCATCTACCACGAGCGCGTGCTGGACAAGCTGCGCGCCCTGCAGACGCCGGCCCGGGTGCTCGCCCTGCGCGACGGCACCTGGACGACGATCACACTGCCTTGAGCACGGGGAGACCGATGGCTGCATTGATCCAGAACTTCGTCTGCGCCTCACCCGGGGCGCTGCCGGTGGCGGCAGCCGAGCTCGGCGGCGTCATCGAGCGCGAGGGCGGCGTCATCGTGCGCCAGGTCGTCGCACCGAGCCTGGTGGGTGCCCTGCGCGACGCCCTGGCCGCCGCGGTCGAGGCCGACCGCGTCCGCCACGGTGACGACTACAAGTTCTTCGGCATGGTCCACGCCCTGATGCTGCGCGGGCAGCCGTTCATCGACCTGCTCGGCCAGCGCGCGGTCCTCGACATCATGGCCGCCGTGCTCGGCCACGGTTGCATCGTGCACGCCTACAACTCGTCCTCGATGCCGCCGCACCGCACCAACTACAGCCGCGCGGTCCACGTCGACTCACCGCGCCTGATCCCGGGTTACGTCACCAACGTCGGCATGACG
>JBGASF010000306.1:0-2778 GCA_044229835.1 Polyangia bacterium
GGACATCGCCGGCGGCGCGCCGCTCCAGCTCGCGCGCGACCACCGCGATGGTGGCCAGCGGCGAGCCCAGCTCGTGCGCGGCGCCCGCCGCCAGCGCCGCCAGCGAGGCCAGCTTCTCGTGGCGCGCGGCCAGATCACGCGCCGCCGTCAGCTCGGCCTCGCGCCGGGCCAGCAGGCGCGTGACCCGCACCAGGAAGTAGACGATGAAGCCTGCGGCGACGCCGAAGGCGACCCACATCCCTTGCAGGTGCCAGCGCATGTGATCGGCGTGGGTGCGCGCCGGCAGCGGCAGCTCGCGATGATCCAGGAACAGCACGCCGGAGCCCACCACCGCCAGCGCCGCCAGCGGCCAGGCATAGCGCGCGCGCAGCGCCACCGCGGCCAGCGCGATCTGCACCAGGTACAGGATGCTGAAGGGGTTGAACGGCCCGCCGGTCAGGTACAGCAGCGCAGTCAAGGTGACGACGTCGAGCGCCATCACCGCGAACGCCGCCCACTCGGGCACCTCGCGCCCGCGCGCGCCGACCACGGCGACCAGGTTGGTCGCCGCCGCGAACCCGATCAGGCCCAGCACCCAGGCCAGCGGCAGCGCGACCCCGAGGCCGAAGTGCACGATCAGCGTGGTCGCCAGCTGCCCGGCGACCGCCGCCCAGCGCAGCGTGATCAGCCAGGAGAAGTCGATGCGACGCGCCATCCCCTTGACGGTAGCACTCATTTCCAGGGGTCGGCGAAGCGCGGATCGCTGACGAACTCCTCGTCGGTCAGGCTGTTCAGGAAGGCGAGGACGTCCTGGCGCTGCTGCGCGGTCAGGGTGAAGCCGGCCAGGAACTGGCTCTTGAAGGGGCTCTGGGCGCCGACCCCGGCGTTGGGGCCGCTGGCGATGGTGCGCCCGCCGGCGGCATAGTGATCGAGGACCTCGTCCAGGGTCGCGATGCTGCCGTCGTGCATGTAGGGCGCGGTCAGCGCGATGTTGCGCAGCGACGGCGCCCGGAAGTGGCCCATGTCGTGGCTCTTCTCGGTGATCTCGAGCGCGCCCTGGTCCTCGGCGGGGTAGGCGCCGGTGCCGCCCAGGTTGTACAGGCCGGTGTTGTGGAACGGCCGCTCGTCGAAGGTGGTGAGGACGCTGGCCTCGGAGTCGGAGAAGTTGAAGCCGCCGTGGCAGTGGAAGCACTCCAGCTCCTCGCCGAAGAACAGCGCCTTGCCGCGCGCCGCCGAGGCGCTGAGGCGGGTGCCGTCCTTCCAGCGCTCGGCGCGATCGAAGGTCGAGCGCCCCGTGATCAGCGCGCGCTCGAAGGCCGCCAGCGCGCGCGTCACGCTGCCCAGCGTGAACGGGTCGCCGAGCTCAGGGAAGGCCGCCGGGAACAGGCTCTGGTACACCGGCTCCGCGCGCAGCCGCGCCAGCAGGGCGTCCTCCAGCCCGGCCAGCCCGAGCTCGACCGGGTGCTCGCCGAACATCGGCACCAGGGCCTGCTCCTCCAGGCTGGCCAGCAGCGGGTTGGCCCAGGTCAGGGTCGCGTTCCAGGCCACGTTGCCGAGGCCCATCGAGCTGCGCCGGTGCGTCTCGCCGGTGGAGCCGACGGCGTGGGCCCGGCCGTCGGTGAAGGCGCGCGCCTGCTCGTGACAGCTGGCGCACGACTGGGTCTGGTTGCCCGACAGCCGGGTGTCGTAGAACAGGCGGCGGCCGAGTTCGACCTTGACGGTCGACATCGGGTTGTCCGCGGGCACGCGCGGCAGCGGGAAGCCCGGCGGCAGCTGCCAGTCATAGCCGCCGTCGACCTCGGCGCCGGCGTCGACGCCAGGCTCGGCCGGCGGCTCCTCGCAGCCTGCCAGCGCGAGGGCCAGCGCGACTGTGACCGCCAGCCTCACTCGACCCGGAAGAAGCTCTGGGTGGCCGGCTGCGCGCCGCCGCCGAAGGCCAGGCCCAGCGCCGCGAAGATGGGGGCGCAGTCGCTGTCGGTGGGACCCGACATGCAGCCTGGCGGCCCCCCGGCGTTGGCGTCGAGGTTCGATCCCGCGAACAGCGTGGCCAGATCCGCCACCACCACGCTGCTGGTCGGGTCGAAGCCCATCAGCGTGACCACGCGCCGGTTGGGCGTGGCGCAGCTGGTGACCACGTTGGGGCTCGACTCCACGCAGCCGGTGCTGCCGAGGTGCATCAGGGCGCCGTTGGGCTGGCCCGTGGTCTTGCCGTCGATCTTGACGAACTTGTAGCCGTCGAGCCAGGTCCAGAACATCGAGCTCAGGTTGAGCGGGGCCGGCGTCAGGCCGGGGCTCGGGGTCGCGCCGCCGAACACCGGGTTGGCCGGCGGCGGCGCGCCCGGCCAGCCGCTCGATGTCGCGGACGCCTTCCAGCGCCTCCCGGAGCCGCGCGCGACCGCGGGTGTCGTCCACCAGCGCGGCCACGGCATCCAGCCGTTCCTCGATGCGCGCCACGTCGGAAAGGGGACTGAGCAGCCAGGCGCGAAGCAGCCGGGCGCCGATCGGGGTGACGGTGGCGTCGATGGTCTCGAGGAGGGTGACGCCGCGGGCACCGGCGCGGAGCGGCTCGACCAGTTCGAGGTTCCGGCGGGTCATCTCGTCGAGCAGCGGCAATTCCTGGTTGCCGCCCGGCGGACTGCCGGCGATGCAGGCGTACAGACGGGCGACCATGAGGTCGACCTGCTGCGCGAAGTCCATTCCCAGGCGACGGAAATTCTCCTGGGCATTCTGTAGCAGCAGGATGGCTGTCGCCACCTCCATCGCCACCAGGTCATTGTGGCGATCCGGTGACTCTGCGAG
>JBGASF010000307.1:0-2678 GCA_044229835.1 Polyangia bacterium
TGCAGCGCGATCGCGGGGTGGGCCAGCACGCCGTGGTAGTCGAGGCCGTCGTCGCCGCTGTCGTCGTCGCTGGGCGGCAGCTCGGGGTACGGCGGCAACACCTCGTCGCAGCCAGTGCGCAGCGCCGCCAGATCGACGTGGTAGCCGGGCAAGAGGTGCTGCAGCGCCAGGGTCACCACGGCCGGCGCGCGCGGCAGCGCCGCCTGCAGCGCGGGCACGTCGTCGGCGTCGCCGCACAGGCGCAGGACCAGCGCCGCCATCCGGCACACATAGGGGTCGGCGTGGCCGAGCAGCGCGCGCACCTCGGCCCGATATGGCCTGGCCGCGTGGCGCAGCGCCTGCAGCGCCAGCAAGCACAGCTGGGCGTCGGGGCTGCCCAGCAGCGGCGCCAGCGTCGGCCCCAGCTCGGCGGGTGGCACCGGATAGGCGTGCTGCTGTGCGCCCCGGCACGCCAGCGCCGCCAGCACGCGCAGGGCCCCGAGGCGCAGCTCGCGCTCGGGCCGCTCCAGCAGCGCCAGCAGGTCGGGGAAGCTCTTGCCGGCCAGCACGCGGCCCTCCCAGGCGGCGTCGAAGTCGGCCTGGGACATGCTGATGCCGCCGTCGGCGTACTGGAAGTACATCGCCTCGGCGGCCCGGTGCAGCTGGGCCAGCGCGGCACGAACCTCCTCCACATCGCTCGAGCGCAGCGACGGCATGGCCACCAGCTTGCCAGATCTCGCCACCTGCGCCTGCCCGGTCACGTGGCTGTCCTGCGACAGTCTCGGACAGCGGCGCGATCGTCGGTGCGCAAGTGAGGGCAATCGCGCGAAAGGTGCGCTGGCACGCCGCCTGCTTTTGCCGCGCGCCATGCGAGCCATGACCAAGACCACTGTGATGAGGATCAGAACCTGGGCCTCCGCCCTGCTGCTGGGCGGCGCCGCGCTGCTGGCCACGGGCTGCGAGTCCGAGCTGCCGGAAGACGGCAGCGCGGCCGAGCTCGGCGAGACCCAGCAGGCCGCGACGGCCGCGCAGATCTACGCCGCGCTGAAGCGCTTCGAAGCCGCCAACCCGCCCGAGGCGCCCGCGGTCGAGTTCGTCGATCTCGGCGCCTTCTACCCCGCGCTGTCCTGCGCGCAGCGCGCCGCGCAGACCTCGGCCTGCTTCCCGGGCGGCGGCAAGTGGAAGTCGACCTACAGCGGTCCGACCAGCCACATCACCTGGGAGCACCTGGAGCGCACCGTCGCGGTGCACGGCCGCTCGGTGTCCCTGAAGATTCGCGTCTCGGGCGCGTCGTCGATGACCGTGGTCGCCAACGGACGCAGCTTCACCGGCACCAACCTGACCATCCCGGTGGGCGCCGCGCCGCAGAACGTCTACCTGACGCTGCGCTCGGGCAGCAAGAGCCACACCGAGGTCATCGTGCTGCGCCAGGGCCCCAACGTCGGCGCCGGCGCCTTCACCATCCCGGTGCTGCCGGTCGCCATCCTGTACGAGCCGGCGCAGCGCCCCGGCTTCAACCCCGCCAACGCCTGGGAGTTCCAGTTCGAGCGCAACACCCAGAGCTACACCACCGCGACCATCGTCGGCTCCACCGTCGAGCAGACCCGCGGCAGCACCCGCGCCGAGGTCGGCTACGAGCCGCCGTCCACGCTGGGCAACCACGTCGGCACCATCTCGCGCGCCTACGAGGCCATCGGTGGCGGCGGTGACGTCGGCGCCGGCCTCAAGGCGCTGGCCTCGGGCCTGGGCAGCGCCACCGGGACGCAGACCAGCGGCGTCACCGATCAGCTCTCGCGCGGCTTCAGCGTGACCACGACGATCTCGAGCACCACGACGACCAACTCGGGCCTCGGGCCCGGCTACGGCGACCAGATGATCTACCTGAAGAACGTCAAGGTCGCCTGGCTGTGGGACGGCGTGACCACGCGCCTCAGCATCATCGGCCACGACGGCGAGACCCCGATGACCACCAAGCAGATGCGCGACTACGTCAGCGTGCTGCGCCAGACCGCGCCGACCTCGAAGGAGCTCTACGGCCTGGAGGGCTTCCTGCGCATGAACCCGTTCGTGGCCGGCGGCCCGCGGCCAACGCTGAGCGGCCCGCGCTTCGGCTATGTGGGGCCGTTCGGCGTCGCCGGCTCGACCCGCGACTACAGCCAGGAGGTCGCCACCGCGACCTGGAGCACGGCCGCCACCGAGAGCGCCCGCAGGGCGCGCGCCGGGTCCGCGCCGTGACCCGCCAGCGCCAGCGCGTCCAGCGGCCTGCCGTCGCGATCCAGCAGCGGACGCTCGCCGCGGAACTTGGCGTTCCAGATCGCGCACTGGCGCTCGAAGTCGCGGAACGAGGAGACCGGCACGAGATCGATGCCGTCGGCGAGCGCCGCGCCGCTGCGATCCGGGCCGCGCTGGCGCAGCTGCTCGATCGCCTCACCGGCACCGAGGCGCGGCTGCTCACCCTGCTCGGCCCGGGCGGCATCGGCAAGACGGCGCTGGTCGTCGGCAACCCCGACCTCGCCGGCGCCCCGGATTTCGCCGACCTGCCCGGTGCGCGCGAGGAGGCCCGGCAGGTCGCCGAGCAGCTCGCCGCCGCCGAATACGACGTGACCGATTGCATCGACCAGGCCGCGACGCCGATCATGGAGGCGCTGCACAAGAATAGCTGGCGCATCCTGCACCTCGCCGGCCACGGCGTCCACGAG
>JBGASF010000308.1:0-2649 GCA_044229835.1 Polyangia bacterium
GCCACGGACACGGGCACCGTCACCTTCTCTATTACCGGCGTGAACGACGCCCCGACACTCACCGGCGCCACCGGCTCGATCGGCGAGGGCTTCGTCGCGAAGAGCGCACCCGACGGCCACACCATCGTGATGATCTCCTCCACCTACACCACGAAGTCGGCCATCGCGACCAACCTGACCTTCGACCCGCAGAAGGCCTTCGCGCCCGTGGCGATGGTGGGCAAGGGGCCGCTGCTGCTCGCCGTCTCGCCGGGCACGCCGGTGATGCGCTCGACGAAGCTGGCGATCAGCGGCTCCAGATCCTCGAGGCGCTCGCGCAGCGGCGGCACCACGATGCGCGCGACCGCCAGCCGGTAGTACAGGTCGGCGCGGAAGCTCCCGGCGTTGACCTCGGTGCGCAGGTCACGGTTGGTCGCGGCCAGCACGCGCGCGTCGGTGTGCACCTCGACCGAGCCGCCCAGGCGACAGAAGCGGCGCCGCTCCAGCACGCCGAGCAGCGTGGGCTGCAGCTCCAGCGGCAGCTCGCCGATCTCGTCGAGCAGGATGGTCCCGCCCTGGGCGCGCTCGAAGGCGCCGGGGCGGCGTGCGTCGGCGCCGGTGAAGGCACCGCGCTCGTGGCCGAACAGCTGTGACGCGATCAGCGTCGGCGGCAGCGAGCCGCAGTCGACCACCACGAAGGGCCCGTCGCGCCGCGGCCCGGCGTCGTGCAGCGCGCTGGCCACGACCTCCTTGCCGGCGCCGGTCTCGCCCTCGATCAGCACCGCCGTGGTGGTGCGCGCCAGGCGCTCGACCAGCCGGGCCACGCCGCGCATGGCCTCGCTGACGCCGACCAGGCCGGGCGCCTCGACCACCGACTCGGTGGCCAGCGCCTCGGCGCCGGCGTCCTCGACCACCAGCGCGGTCGACCCGATCTCGATGCGCGTGCCAGCGGGCACCACCGCGCGCTCGATGCGCGCCGCGCCCAGCCAGGTGCCGTTGGTCGACCCGAGGTCGTGCACCGAGATGCCGTCGCGACGGTGGCGCAGCTCGAGGTGGTAGCGGCTGACCGCGGGGTCCGACAGCACCAGGCTCTGCCCGGGGGCGGTCCCGACCGTGATCACCGGCGTGCCCTGATCGACCGTGGCGCCGCCGCTGGCGCCGGCATCCGGCCCGGCGATCACGCGCACGCGCAGGCGCCGGAACGTGCGCACCGGGCGGGCCTGCAGGTGCGTGCTCTCGCCCTCGTCCATCGCTGCGCCACGTTAGCACCTGTTTGTTCCAGCCAACAGGCCACGCCCTCGGCTGTGGGCGCCAGCAATCAGGCCGCGCGCGCAACCTGGCGCCACCGCGTGAGCGCACACCGGCACGCGGGTTGCTCAGGCGCCTCGGTCGACTCGCCCACGCAATCAGGAGGAAACCGATGTCCCGCGTCCATGCCGCGCTGCTGGCCAGCCTGCTCGGCGGCTGCTTCCAGAGCACCACCGGTCAGCCCGCGCCGCCCTCGCCCAGCGGCTCCAGCGCCGACGCCATCGCCTATCGCGACGACCTCGGCTCGCACCCCGGCTGCACCACCGCGGCCCTGACCTACCCCGCAGCCGACATCCCGGGCTATCGCTGCGCCGCCAAGGGCTACGCCTTCCCATCGGGCGTCAGCGAGGACACCACGCGCCCGATCGTCCTGCTGGTCCACGGCAACTCCGACACCCCGGCCAGCTGGGAGCGCTTCCCCGAGTCGGGCCCCGCCATGCTGGCCGAGCGCCTGGCCGCCCAGGGCGTGCGCACCTACGCCATCGACCTGCGCATCGACCGCGTCGATGACCCGCAGGCCAACAACGACACCCAGAACGCCGCGCGCAACATCGACCACGGCTGGGCCGTCCCCATCACCGAGCACCTCATCACCAGCGTGCTGGCCGCCCACCCGGGCCGCAAGGTGTCGCTGGTCGGCTTCTCGCTGGGGTCGACCGTGCTGCGCGATGCCCTGCGCCGGCTGCACCGTGACGGCAAGGGCGTGTGGGCGCGCGTGAAGGATGTCGTGCTGCTGGCCGGCGCGCACCATGGCGTCTCGTCCTACGCGCGCCTGTGCGGCAAGAACCCCACCATGCGCGGCCGGGTCGCCTGCGAGATGGGGGCGCGCGACGGCTTTTCACCGACCGACTTCATGAAGGCGCTCAACGGGCCGGCCGGTCGCGACGAGACCCCGTGTGCCGACGGCCACAGCGCGTTCGGCGACGCCGACGCCTGCGCTGGCAACCAGGTCTCCTACACCACCGTGGTGATGCGCGACATCGCCGACGGGTCGTACCAGGACGAGTTCGTCTCGCAGGCGTCCTCCAGCCTCACGGGAGCCGAAAACAAGCTGATCCAGCTCAGCGACGTCGACATGACCGGCTACTTCTTCAACGGCCTGCTCAAGAACCACTACGGCAGCTGCCGCAGCGAGGCCGCCCTGACCCAGATCCTCGAGGCCCTCCAGTGAGCCGCGCCATCCTCATCACCGGCCTGCTCCTCGGCCTCGCCCTCGCCCTCGCCGCCCCCGCCCTCGCGGACGAGGTCGCCGACGACATCGTCATCGAACCCACCACCCCCACCACCACCCCCCCCCCCCCCACCCCCCCCCGGCCCCGGCCCCGGGCCCCCCCCCAGGCCCCGCCGGGCCCCGAGGCCCCG
>JBGASF010000309.1:0-2468 GCA_044229835.1 Polyangia bacterium
AGCTGGCGGCGGCGCAGGAGGGCAGGGCGCTCGAGATCGTGGGCGGTCCGCTGGAGGCGGTCGCCGAGGCCCTGGCCATCCGCGCCGCCCGCACGAGCACGAGCACGAGTACGAGCACGAGTACGAGCACGAGTACGAGCACGAGCACGAGTACGAGTACGAGTACGAGTACGAGCACGAGCACGAGCACGAGTACGAGCTCGCCCGCCGCCGGGGTCGACCTCGCGCGCCGTCGCGAGGCCTCCGTCGCGGCCACCGCCTCCAGCATCGTCGCGGCCGCCGCCGCTGGCCCGTATGTGCTGCACCTCACCGACGCCGACACCGGCAGCGTCGCCGACGTGCTGCGCAGCCTGGTGCGCTCCGGCGAACCCGGCAGCGCGCCGTTCGCGGTGCTGGCCGAGACCACCCCCACGCTGGCCGCGGCGCTGAGCGCCGCCGATCCCGCCGCCCTCGTGCGCACCGTGCTGCTCGAGGCCCTGGCCGACGAGCACATCGTGGCCCTGGTCGGCGGCCTGGTCGGCGCCCCGCTCGAGCCGCGCGTGCAGCGCACCGTGGTCGACCTGGCGTCGGGCTCGCCCGCGCTGGCGGTCGAGCTGGCGCGCGCCATCGTCGCAGGTGAGGGCGCCAGCCTGACCCGCGAGCGCGCCGCCTCGGCCAGCACCCTGCTGACCAGACGTCTGCAGGCGCTGCCCGCCGCCGAGCGTGAGCTGGCCGCCGCCCTCGCGGTGCGCGCCACGCCCAGCGACCTCGCCAGCCTGCACGCCATGCTGGGCGACCCCCTGCCGGAGCTGGCCATCCGTCTGGCCAACCTGGCGCGCGCCGGCCTGCTGCGCTGGCACGGCGCCGCCGCCGCGCTGCCGTCACCTGCCCACGCGGCCGCCGCGCTGACCGCGGTCGCGCCCGGCGCCCTGACCCGGCTGCATCGCGCCGCCCTGGCGCTGCTCGACGACGCGCCCCCGGGCGACGCCACCCTGCGCGCGCGCGCCCGCCACCTGCTGCACGCTGGCCCGCGCGCGGCCGCCGCCGACGCCGCGGTGCTCACCGCCCAGGCCGCGCGGCGCAGCCTCGACGTGCCGGGTGCGCTCGGCCACCTCGAGGACGCCGCCCGCCTGCGCACCGGCGTCGCCGCGGCCGAACCTGCGCTGGCCGCCGCCGAGCTGGCCACCGCGCTGGGCGACTATCCGCGCGCGACCACCTTGCTCGAGCAGGCCACCCGCGCCGCCCGGGCCTGGCGCGACAGCGAGGCCGGCCGCGACGGCGCCCCGCTGCCGGCACGGATCGCGCTCGCCGCCGCCCGCCTGGCGCTGCGCCAGGGCCGCTATGACACCGCCGAGCGCGCCGCGCTGGCCTTGCTGCCGGGCGCCAGCCGGACCGACACCGACACCGACACCGACACCGACACCGGCGCCGACGACACCCTGGCCCTGGAGGCGCGTGCGCTGGCGGCCCGGGCCCAGATCGCGCGCGCCCGCTACGCCGAGGCCGTGCGCCTGACCGACGGCCCCCTGGGCGCCACCATCGGCGAGCCCGCCGCGCGCACCCGGGCCCGCGCCGCGCTGGCCGAGACCGCCGGCCTGGCCCGCTTCTACCTCGGGGACCTCGACGCCGCGGAGCGCCCCTTCGACGCCGTCGCCGCGGCCGCGCGCCTGCTCGAGGCCGACGCCCTGCTGGGGCGCGCGCGCTCGCTGGCCGGCATGGTCGCGCAGCAGCGCGGCGCAATCGACGTCGCCGCCGGCTGCTACCAGGAGGCGCTGACGCTGGCCCAGCGCGCCTCGGATCTGCACGGCGCCGCGGTCTACGCCGCCAACCTCGGCGCCGCCCTCAAGGAGCGCGCCGATTACGCCGGGGCGCTGGCGCGCTGCGCCGACGCGGTGCGCGATCTGGGCCGCCTGGGCCGCACCGCGGAGCTGGCCGGCGCGCTGTTCAACCGTGGCGTCCTGCTCATCGCGCTGGGTGATCTGCCCGGCGCCGCGCGCGCCGCCGCCCGCGCCCACGCCGAGGCCGCCGCCCTGGGCGCCCCCCTGATGGCCGGCTATGCCCGCCTGCTGGAGGGCGATCTGCTGCGCCGGCGCGCCGATCTGGCCGGCGCCGCCCACGCCTACCAGGAGGGCGAGCGCCAGTTCAGCAGCGCTGGCGCCAGCCGCGAGGCCACCCTGGCCGCGCTCAACGGCATCGAGGTCCTGCTCGAGACCGGCCGCATCGCCGAGGCCCACGGCGCGCTGGCCCGCCTCACGCCCACGACGCCCGCGGGCACGAGCACGGGCACCTCCGTCGACGCCGATCTTTCGCTGCGCATCCTCCTGACGCGCGCCCGCGTCGCCCTCGCCGATCCCGCCAGCACCAGCGCCGCCGCTGCTGCCGCCGCGCCCGCGCCCGACGTGGTCGCTCGCCTGGTCGCCAGCGGCCGTCGCGACCTGGCCTTCCGCGCCGAACTGCTGGCCGTCGCGCTGCACCTCGGCGCCGGCGAC
>JBGASF010000030.1:0-62627 GCA_044229835.1 Polyangia bacterium
CCAGCAGGCGCTCGAGGTCGAAGCGCAGCTGCGGCCGCCCCATGCGCAGCAGCGAGCCGCCCTTGAGGAAGGCCTCCAGCACGCGGGTGCCGTCGACGAAGGTGCCGTTGCGGCTGCCCAGGTCGCGCACCCGGGCGCCCCGGGCGTCGACGCGGATCTCGCAGTGGTAGCGCGACAGCGTGGCGTCCTCGATGACCACGTCGTTGTTGCTGGCGGAGCCGATCGAGCAGCGCTCGGCGCTGATGGCGAAGCTCCGGGGCGCGCCCGCGGGGGCGTCGGCGTCGATCACGGTCAGGGTGAAGCCGTGCAGCGGAGCGGCGCCGCCAGCGCCGAAATCCTCGGTCAGGGTCGGGTCTGCCGCGTCGTCGCTCATGCCGCGCTCGACCGTAGCATGGCGACGGGACGTATACTCGCGCGGTGCCGGAGAAGGACGCCGACGCAATTGCGCCGCAGGTGCGGACCCTGGACACGGTGTCCTGGGTCGAGCCGTCGGGGCCGGTCGGTGCGGGTGCAGGGGCGGGGGCGGGTGCGGGTGCGGGTGCGGGTGCGGGTGCGGGTGCGGCCACGGCCACCGCAGCGGCGGATGCGGCGGCGGCGACCGCCAGCGCCAGCGCCAGCACCGGCCTGGGCCGCTACGAGCTCGGGCGCGAGCTGGGCCGCGGCGCCACCGCGGTGGTGCACGAGGCCGTCGATCGCAAGCTCGGCCGCAAGGTCGCGCTGAAGCTCCTGCAGCCCGGGGCCAGCGCGCAGCTGGCCAGCGCGGCCCGCCTGATGGAGGAGGCCCGCTCGCTGGCGCGCCTCGAGCATCCCAACGTGGTCTCGGTGCACGACGTCGGCACCGCGGGCGAGCAGATCTTCCTGGTCATGGAGCTGTGCCCGGGCCAGTCGCTGCGCAGGTGGCTGGAGACGCGCCGGCCCTGGCGGGAGATCGGGCGCGTGCTGGCGGCGGCCGGGCGTGGCCTGATGGCGGCGCACCAGGCGGGCCTGGTGCATCGCGACTTCAAGCCCGACAACGTCATCATCGGTGACGACGGCGCGGTGCGCGTGGTCGACTTCGGGCTGGCGCTGCCGCTGGAGCAGACCGGCGCCGCCGGGCTGGCCGGCACCGCGGCCTACCTGTCGCCCGAGCTGATCGCGGGCGGCGCGCCAGGTCCAGCCGCGGATCAGTGGGCCTTCGCGGTGACCGCGTACGAGGCGCTGTTCGGACAGCGCCCCTTCAGCGGTGCCACCCTGGCGGCGCTGGCGGTGGCGGCGGCGCGCGGGGCGCCGGTGCCCGCCGACCGGCGCGGCGTGCCGCGGGCGCTGCAGCGCGCGCTGCTGGGTGCGCTGGGCCCGACCGCGACGCGGCCGGCCAGCCTGGACGACCTGCTGGCGCTGCTCGAGCCGGCGCCACGCCGGCCGTGGCGTCTGGCGGCGGCGCTGGTCGCGCTGGCGGCGGTCGTCGTCACAGCGGGCCTGCTGCTGCGGCCGCGCGCCTCGGCGCGCTGTGCCGGGCTGGGCGCGGCGCTGCACGGGCGCTGGGACGGCGCCCGGCGTGCGGCGCTGCTGCGCGCCTTCGCGGCCATCGACGCACCCGGCGCCCGCGCCGCCGGTGAGCGGGTCGCGCGCGAGCTCGACGGCTGGAGCGCGCGCTGGCTGGCCGCGCGCAAGGCCGCCTGCGCCGCCGCGCCGCGCGAGGCGCCCGCGCTGGCCGCGCTGCGCGTGAGCTGCCTCGACGAGCGGGCGCGCGCGCTGGGCACCGTGGTCGAGCTCCTGTCGCAGGGCGATCCCGCGCTGGTCGATCGCGCCGCCACCGCGGTCGCCGAGCTGCCCGGCGCCGCCGAGTGTCAGGAGCCGACCACGCTGAGAGCGCGCAGCGGCGCCCCCGCCGGCACCGAGGCCAGCGTGCGGCTGGGCGAGGTCAGCCGCCAGCTCGCGGCCGGTGAGGCCCTGCTGCGCGCCGGCCTGGGCACCCGCGCACGCCCCGAGGCCGAGGCCGCGCTGACCTCCGCCCGCGCGCTGGGCTGGGCCCCGCTGGAGGCCGAGGCGCTGCTGCTGCTGGGGCTCGTGCACGACGATCTGGGCGATGGTCGCAACGCCGAGAAGACGTTGCGCGAGGCGCTGCTGGTGGCCGAGCGCTGTCACCATGATGTGGTCTTCGTGCGCGCCACCAGCCTGCTCGCCATCCAGCTCGGCCGCCGGCTGGAGCGGGGCGCCGAGGCGGCGCACTGGGCCGGTCTGGCCGAGGCCGCGCTGGGCCGGCTCGGCCCCGACAGCGAGCAGGTCGGCCTGGTGCATTACTCGATCGGCCTGACCATCGCCGGCGCCGGCGACGTCGACGGCGCCGTGCAGCACTACCTGCGCGCGCTGGCCGCCGATCTGGCGCACTTCCCGGCCAGCCACCCCAAGGTGACCAACATCCTGAACGGGCTGTCGGGCGCGCTGCGTCGCCTGGGCCACGCCGATCAGGCCTTCGGCTACCTGCTGCTGGCGCGCAAGCTGGGGGATCGCTTCTTCGGTCCGACGCCGCGTCCCGACGCCATCACCAGCAACATCGCGCGCGCGCTGGGCCGGCGCGGCGACCTGGCCGGTGCGCGCAAGGTACTCGACGACGCTGCCGCCGCGCTGCACGCGGGCAGCAGCCCGGAGCGCGCCGCAGACATCTACCTCACGCGCTCCGACATCGAGAGCGGCGCCGGGCAGACCGCCGCCGCGCTGGGGGCGCTGGAGCTCGCCCGTGCCGCCCTCGAGGGCGCCCTCGGTCCCGACCACCCGCGTCTGGCCAGCGTGTTCGACCGCCGTGGCTACCTGGAGGCGGCCGAGGGGCAGCTCGACGCCGCGACGGCCAGCTTCGAGCGCGTGCTGGCCATCCGCGAGGCCGCCGAGGGCCCCGACGCGCCGGGGCTGATCGACGCGCTCGGCATGCTGGCCACGCTGGCCGGGCGGCGCGGCGACAAGGTGGGCGCCGAGGCCACGGCCCGGCGCGCGGTCTACCTGGGCGAGAAGGTGCTGCCCGGCGACGACCCCCGGGTGGTGCAGCCGCTGCTGCAGCTGGCCGCGCTGCTGGTCGACAGCGATCGCCTCACCGAGGGCGAGCTGCGCGCGCGCGAGGCCATGCGCCTGCTCGAGAAGGTGGGCGGCGGCTCCTCGCAGCGCGCCAGCAACCTGGTGGTGGCGCGCTATCTCATCGGCCGGGCCGCGATCAAGCGCGGGGCCAGCGCCGAGGCAGCCGAGTTGCTGGCCAAGGCGCTGGCGCAGGCCGAGACCCTGACCGAGCCGCCCATCGCGGTGCCGCGGCTGCGCATGGCGCTGGCCAACGCCCTGTGGGGGATCGCCGAGCGCGCCGCCGCGCGCGCCCAGGTCGAGCGCGCCGTCGAGGAGCTGACCGCGATGGCCCCGACCGACTGGAGCGCCGAGGTGCTGCGCGAGGCCCGGGCCTTTCTCAGGCGATCGCGCTGAGGAATCCTGATGAGCGCCCCTCACCAGGAGTGCTAGGGTGCCCGCGCTGGAGGAGCCATGCACGCCATGGAAGACGCCCTGCAAGACGCTGCGCCCGAGCTGCCGCACGACTTCAACCTGGCCGACTACTTCCTGTTCGCGCGCCTGCGCGAGGGCCGCGCCGGCAAGGTCGCCATCATCACCGACCACGAGCGCATCACCTACGGTGAGTGCGCCGAGCGCACCGCGCGGCTGGCCTCGCGGCTGATCGCGGCCGGGGTCGGGATGGAGGATCGCGTCCTCATCGCGCTGCCCGACGTGCCCGAGTTCGCCTACGCCTTCTTCGCCGTGCTGCACGCGGGCGCCGTGGTCACCATGGTCAACCCCGAGCTGCCCGACGACGACTACGCCTACTACGTCGACTACACCCGGGCGCGCGCCATCGTGATCGACGCCCCGCTGCTGGCGCGCATCGCCCCCGCGCTGGCGGCGTCGCGCCACCTGCGCGCGGTGTTCGTGCGCGGCGCGGCCGCCACGCTGGCGCTGCCGCCGGCGCTGGCCGGGCGCGTCTTCGTGCTGGCCGACGAGATCGCCGCCGGGGATCCCGCCTGCGCCGCGGCGCCGACCAGCAAGGACGACGTCGCGGTGTGGCTGTTCACCTCGGGCTCGACCGGCAAGCCCAAGGGCGCGGTGCACATGCACCACGACTTCGCGTGGAACACCGAGCGCTACGCCAAGCAGGTGCTGCGCATGACCGAGGCCGACATCACCTGCGGCGTGCCCAAGCTGTTCTTCGGCTACGCCACCGGCACGAATCTCATGTTCCCGTTCGCGGTCGGCGCCACCGCGGTGCTGTTCCCCGAGCGCAGCACGCCCGAGCGCCTGTTCGACGTCATCGAGCGGCACCAGCCCACCATGCTGACCTCGGTGCCGACCACCATCGCCAAGATGCTGGCCGCCGATCCCGAGGGCCGTCGCAAGCTGGGCTCGCTGCGCGTCACCCTGAGCGCCGGCGAGGCCCTGCCCGAGGAGCTGTACACGCGCTGGAAGCAGACCTACGGCGTCGAGATCCTCGACGGCATCGGCTCGGCCGAGATGTTCCACATCTACATCTCGAACCGCTTCGATGACGTCACGCCGGGGTCGCTGGGCAAGCTGGTGCCGGGCTATCAGGCGCGCATCGTCGGCCCCGACGGCGCCGAGCTGCCCGACGGCGAGGTCGGCACGCTGCACATCCGCGGCGACTCCGCCGCGCTGTGCTACTGGGGCGCGCACGAGCAGTCCAAGCAGACGCTGCGCGGCGACTGGGTCGTCACCGGCGATCAGTTCAGGCGCGATGGCGAGGGCCGCTTCTGGTACGCCGGGCGCGCCGACGACATGCTCAAGGTGGGCGGGATCTGGGTGTCGCCGCAGGAGGTCGAGAACGTGCTGCTCGGCCACGCCGCGGTGCTGGAGTGCGTGGTGCTGGGCTACGAGGAGGCCGGGCTGACGCTGCCGCGCGCGGTGGTCGTGGTGCGTGCGGGGGGGCAGGCCGGGGACGCCCTGGCCGCCGAGCTGATCGACCACGCGCGCAGCAAGCTGGCGCACTACAAGGCGCCGCGCCGGATCGAGTTCGCCACCGAGCTGCCGCGCAGCGATCGTGGCAAGGTGCTGCGCCGGACGCTGAAATAGGCCGGATTGACGCGTCGCGGCGGTCTTTGTCACTTGACCAACGTCAGGTCGATCAGCTAACACGGCGCGCATGGTGACCAAGCTGCGCGCGACGCGGGTGCTGGGGCTGTCCCTGGCGGTGCTGCTGGCTGGTTGTGGCGGCGACGGTGGTGGCAATGGCGCCGGCGACGGCGGCGACGTCATGCAGCCGCCCAAGGACTACACCGGGCACGGCCCCTTCGTGGCCGGCGTGACCACGTACATGGTGAACGGCAACCCGGTCGAGGTCTGGTACCCGGCCGACAAGGGCGCCGAGGCGGGCAAGCCCAAGGACAGCTACGACATGCGCGACTGGCTGCCCGACGCCGAGCGCTCGAAGATCCCCGACGCCGATGCGCCGCGCTACCCGACCGACGCCTATCGCGACATCGTGGCCAGCCGCGTGCGCCGCTTCCCGGTGGTGCTGTTCAGCCACGGGCTCGGCGGCTACCGGCTGCAGTCGACCTTCCTGATGACCTCGCTGGCCGAGTGGGGCTTCGTGGTCGCCTCGCCCGAGCACGCCGGGCGTGGCCTGAAGCTGCTGGTCGGCGGCATGTTCCCCAGCGGCGACGACAGCCCGGCCCAGCTGCGCGACGCGCTGGCCCACCTGCGCAGCGAGGACACCCGCGCCGGCGGCCCGCTGGAGGGGCGCATGGACTTCGCGCACATCGCCGCCACCGGCCACTCGGCGGGCGGCGGCACCGCCTACAACGTGGCCAAGGATCCCGGCATCACGCTGTGGGCGCAGTACGCCGCTGGCAACGGCAACACCGACGCGCCCGCGGTGCCCGCGCTGGTCATGGGCGGCACCGGCGACGAGATCGCCAACATCGGCACCGCGATGGACAACTTCGCCAAGCTGCCCGAGGGCGTGGGCAAGCGCTTCGTCGGCATCAAGGACGCCGGCCACCTGGCCTTCGCGGACATCTGCGCCATCGGGCGCGACAAGGGCGGCGTGCTCGAGATCGCCGCCGACCACGGCATCATGGTGCCGCAGATCCTGATCACGCTGGGCAGCGACGGCTGCCGGCCCGAGGATCTGCCGGTCGAGATGGCGTGGCCGCTGATCCGGCACTACACCATCGCGCACCTGCGCCTGGCCTTCGGGCTGGACGCCGCGCCCGGCCTGTTGCTGGACGACGCCGGCGGCAGCGCCAAGTTCGGCGACCGCCTCTTCATGTACAAGCACGAGTAGGCGGGCCAGGGCGCCCGCGCACGCCCCGTGGTAAGAGAGGGCGTGGTGAAGCGCCTCAGCGAGCTGACCTACCCCGAGGCCGAGGCTGCGCGCGCGCAGCCGGGGGTCATCGCGCTGCTCCCCATCGGCTCGACCGAGGCGCACGGGCCGCACCTGCCGCTGGCGACCGACGCCATCATCAGTGACGAGCTGGCGCTGCGTGCCGGGCGCGCCCTGGCGGCGCGCGGGCGCCCGGTGGTGCTGCTGCCCACCATCAGCTTCGCGGTCACCGAGTTCGCGCGCCCGTTCGCGGGCACGCTGTCGATCCGCCCCGAGACCGCGACCGCGCTGGTGGCCGACGTCTGCGTCGCCGCCATCGAGCAGGGCTTTCAGCGCGTGTGTCTGGTCAACAGCCACCTCGAGCCGGCCCACGTGGCCACGCTGGCCGCGGCGGTCGCCGACGCCGGGCAGCGCAGCGGCCACCCGGTGGCCTTCGCCAACAACCTGGAGCGCCGCTTCGCGCGCACGCTGTCGGACGAGTTCAAGCGCGGCGCCTGCCACGCCGGGTCGTACGAGACCTCGCTGGTGCTGGCCGCCGGGCGCAGCGTGGGCGAGGTGCGGCGCACGCTGCCGCCGCTGATGATCGAGCTGCACAAGCAGATGCAGGCCGGGGTGCGGGACTTCCGCGCCGCCGGCGCCGCCGACGCCTACTTCGGGGATCCCGCGGCGGCCTCGGTGGCCGAGGGCGAGGCGCAGTATGCGCTGCTGGTCGACATGGTGGTGACGGTGGCGCTGGAGTGCTGGCCATGACGCGCGGGCGGGCGCGAGCGGCGGTCGCGCTGGCGACGCTGACGCTGGCGCTGGCCGTGGTGGTGGTCGCGGTCGCGGCGCCCGGCTGCAAGCGCAAGCCGCGCACCGGCAAGACGGCGGCTCCCGCGCGCCACGGCAGCGTCGACGACCAGCTGTCGCGCAAGCGCAGCCGCGTCCTCATCCGGGTGCGCTTCGACGATCCCGCAGCCGCTGCGGTGGTCGGCTTCCTGCCCACGCCGTTCGCGACCATCCTGAATGGCTGCAAGGTCGACATCGGCACCGAGCTGGGGCGCTTCGAGGTCGAGGTCGCGGGTCCGCTGATGTTCCGCATCGAGCTGAGCGGTCCGCTGCCCAAGGAGAAGGCCGAGTGCACCATGGCCGCGGTGCTGCCGCCCGGGACGCGCGCCGGCGTGGCCCCGCGCGCTGGCGGCGGCCTGGTCATCACCACGCCGCAGATGCTGCTGGGTGACGAGGCCACGCGCACCCGCCTGGAGGCGCGCGCCGCCGACGCGCCGGCCGAGATACCCTTCGTCATGGTGGTGCTGTCGGGGCCGCGCGCGAGCACCGAGACGCTGGTGGTCGGCGGGGTGCTGACCACCGAGCTGCGCATCCGCTACCTCGACGAGGTGGTGGCCAAGGCCGCCGGCGAGCGCCTGCGCAAGAACATGAACGAGTGGGGCTTCACCGAGACCCCGCCGATGGTGGTCAAGGGGCGCGAGCTGACGCTGGGGCCCACGCTACTCCTGCAGCTGGCCGAGGTCGCGCAGAAGACCACCATCGTCAGCGTCGATGTCATGCAGGACGACCTCGGGCCCGACCTGCAGCGCGGCGACTCGGTGTTCGCGGTGCGCGGGCCGTACTTCGATCCTGCCAGCGTGGGTGTCGGCGACGTGGTGACCTTCGCCTGCGTGGACGACCCCATGAAGTGGTGCCTGAGCAAGGTCGGCGTGGCGGGAGATGGCGGCGTGGCGCTGCCGGTGCCGCGCGACAAGCTGCTCGGGCGGGTGGCGCTGGTATGGTGGTCGGTGGCGATCTCGGGGGTGCGCTGGGATCGCGTCTGGAAGCTGGTCGACTAGCTCGGGGAGAGCGTGCGATGGCGAAGCAGTCGTTGAGCGACCGCGTGTTTGCGCTGCTGGATGACGAGCGGGTCGAGGTGCGCTGCGCCGCCGCGGTGGTGCTGGGCGCGGCCGGCAAGGGCGACGCCGCGGTCGAGCGCGCGCTGGCGCGCAAGCTCGCCGACGAAAATCCGCTGATGCGGCGCTTCGCGCTGGAGGCGCTGGAGGCGGTCGGCGCGCGCAAGCTGGGCGCCGAGCTGATCCCGCTGCTGGGGTCGAGCGACGAGGACACCCGCAACCGGGCGCTGCGCCTGCTGGCGGCGCAGGGCGGCGCGGCCGAGAAGCCGCTGGCGCGCGCGCTGCACGAGGGGCCGCCGGCGGGGCGGCGCCAGGCCGCCAAGCTGCTCATCGAGCTGGGCAGCGCGGGCGCGCTGGATGCGCTGTTCGACGCCCTGGGCGAGCCCGAGCTGGGCGACCACGTGCTGCACCTGCTGCGCACCGAGATCGACAAGGGCGAGGCGCGCATGGTCAAGCTGGTGCAGGCGCGCGCGCTGGCCGGGATCACGCGCCTCGGCAAGGCGGCCAAGCTGACCGGCAAGGGCGCCAAGGCGATGCGCACCATGGCCGAGGCCGACGCCGCGCGGCTGGCCATCCTGCTGCGCGTGGCCGGCTATGCCGCCGATCCTGCGCAGGCGCGCGCGCTGGCCGAGCACGCGGAGCGCAGCTGGCCGACCGTGGTGCGCGTCGGCGCGCTGGCCGCCCTGCGCCGCATCGTCGCCGCCGGCTCGGGCGCCGGTGACGCCGTGGTCGACGCGCTGATCGATCACGCCGACGACGCCGACCCGCAGGTCGCGCGCGCCGCCATCGACACCCTGCGCGGCGCCCACGTGCCCGAGAAGCTGGTCAAGCGCTTCCGCGAGCTGACCCACGCGAAGAATCCCGATGCCCAGCGGCTGGCCGCCGAGCGGCTGGCCGCGCTGGCCGGGCGCTCGGCCATCCCGACCTTGATCGAGAACCTGCTCAGCAGCGATCACGCGCTGCGCGAGGCCTCGGCGCGCTCGCTGGCAGGCGCCCCCGAGGCCGCCGGGCCGCTGGCCCGCGCGCTGGCCGACGTCGGCTCCAGCGAGGCCGACGCCGAGCCGGCGCGTCGCCTGGTGCAGGCGCTGCGCCCGCACGCCGAGCGGGTGCCGAAACCCGCCGTGGAGCACCTGGTCGAGCGCGCGCGCAAGCGGCTGCTCGACGACCGCGATCGCGCCGAGCCCGCGCTGCTGCAGGCGCTGACCTTCCTGGCCCCCGACGCCCACGCCGAGGTCCTGTTCGAGCGCGCCGACAAGCTGCGCCGCGCCGGTCGCCACGCCGACGCCTTCGCGTCGCTGCGCCCGCTGGCCCAGGCCGGCGCCCGCCTGACCGACGAGCAGCGCTTCGTGATCGGCGTGCTCGGCCTCAAGACGTCGTCGAGCGCCCTGCTGCGCTCGGCGCGCGGGGTCGACCCGGTGCTGATGCAGTTCGCCCAGCTGGTCGCCGCCGGCTACCCGGTGGCGCAGAAGCTCGGCAAGCAGAAGGACCTCGAGCTCGACGACCTGTTCACGCTGGGCTTCAACTTCATCGAGTCCGACGACGAGAACGAGCGCGCTCTCGGCGAGGAGCTCCTCACCCACGTGCGCGAAAAGCAACCCCGCGGCAAGCTCGGCCTGGCCGCGCGCAACAAGCTGAAGCTGGCCGGCTCCGACGAGTGACGCGTAGCTACGGCGTGCCCGCCTCGGGCGCCGCGCCACCATCGTCGGGCGCCGCGCCACCATCGTCGGGCGGCGTCCCATCCGGTGGCGTCGTCCCATCCGGCGGCGTGGTGCCATCCGGCGGCGTCGTCCCGTCCGGCGCCACACCGTCATCCGGCGGCGCGGTCGTCCCACCACCGAACACGCCGGGCAGCGACGCCTCGGGCGACAGGTACGGGTTGCGGATGCTGCTGCCGCTGCGCGCGCCACCGAGCTCGGCGAACGAGAAGCGCAGCCCCACGCCGATCACGAACGAGCTGGCGGCGAACTTGCCCTCGTTGACCACGTTCAGCGCGGGCGGCGGCGCCGGGTAGCTCTCGACCGGCAGCAGCGGGTTGACCTTGCCCTTGCCGACCTCGACGGTGGGCGCGAAGTTCTGCACGAAGGCCGCCGACAGATCGAAGGTCACGCCGCGGGTGGTGAACGACCCGCCCGCGCCGCCGGTCAGCTTGGCCCAGGAGTCGCCGTCGAGGCGCGAGTACTCGGTCGGCGAAGCCGCGGTGTCGAACGCCACGCCCGCGCGCGCGTTGACCTTGCCCAGCATGTAGCTGCCACCCAGGCGCACCCCGAAGGTGTTCTTGTACTGGTGCTCGACGCGCTGGTCCTCGACCACGATCGGCGTGGTGCCGTCGGTGTGCACCTCGTAGGCGTCGAACACGTTCCACAGCTCGAGGCCGACATCCAGCTCGACGTCGCCCTTCTCGCGGCCCCAGCCGTCACGCATGATGTAGCGCGCGCCGGCGCGGAGCACCGGCGGCAGCTCGGTGGCGATGTCGGTGCACGCGGTGTCGGGCTTGGCGGCCTCGTCGATGGTGCACGGCGAGCGCGGGCGCAGCTTGGTGCCGACCGCGTCCAGGGTGGGACCGAAGTCGGCCTTGACCTCGCCGAAGGCGTGGATCTTGGCGCCCATGCGGAACATGCCGCCGACCTCCAGCTTGGGTGACGGCCGGAACAGCACGCCCAGGTTGAAGGTGGGGATGAACATGTCGTCGGCCTCGAGGTCGACGATGGAGTCGTTGCCGGGCTCCTCGTTGGGGTTGCGGGTACCCCAGGCGACGCTCTTGTTCTTGAACAGGCCGATGCCCCACATGAAGCCGGCGCCGACGTCCAGCTTGGGCGAGACCCGGTAGGCCGCCGAGATGGTCGGGAAGAACACCAGCGTCTCGGCCTTGATGACGTCATAGCGCTGCGGCGCCGGCGCGGTCACGCCGTTGACGGTGACCTCGGAGGGATACTCCTTGGCGCCGACCGCGCTGGGGCCGCCGACCGCCAGGGACAGCGTCAGCTTGTCGCCGATCCCCGCGGTGAAGGCGCCCATCGGCGCCGGGAAGAAGTTGCTCGACTCGACCTTGGGGTACTCCTGGCCCTCGTAGGCCGGGCCGCCGATGGTGGTCGGGTAGGTCCCGCTGCGATCGAAGCTCTGCTTGGCGAACGACAGGTTGCTCGACAGGTAGAGCTGGTAGCCCGCCAGCTTGGCCAGGCCGGCCGGGTTGTTCCACCACGCCGAGGCGTCGTCGGCCTTGGCCACGAAGGCGCCGCCGCGGCCCAGGGCCTGGGCGCCGTTCTCGGGATATTCGAGGCCACCCGCGTGTGCCGCCGCTGCGGCGCAGACCAGGGTGAGGGACACGAGCCGGGCCAGGCGAGTCACGCTCATGGCGGCCACCCTACCGCGGCGCGGGCTGCCCGCCAAGCTGGACAGAGGCTCACGCCCCCGGTTTCGTCGCGGTCCGACCACGCCGGCGGCGCTCGGCCGCGGTGTGCACCAGCAGCACCGAGATGGCCGCCGGGGTCACGCCCGGGATGCGCGCGGCCTGCCCGACCGAGGTCGGGCGCACGCGCTCCAGCTTCTCGCGCGCCTCGCGCGACAGCCCGGCCAGCGCGGCGTAGTCGAGATCGCCGAGGTGCACATGCTCGAGCTCGCGCTGGCGATTGGCCTCGGTGGCCTCGCGCGCCAGGTAGCCCTGATACTTGAGGTCGACCTCCAGCCGCTCGGCGTCGGCCGCGCCCAGCTCGGGCAGGCGCACCCCGGCGGCGTCGGCGACCCGGGCCAGCGCCGCGAAGTCCAGCTCGGGCCGGCGCAGGAGCTCCAGCAGCGACGCCGGCTCGCGCAGCGCGGTCGTCCCATGCGCGCCCAGCACGTCGGCGACCGCGCCCGACACCGCGACCCGCGTCGCCGCCAGCGCCGCCAGCGCCCCGGCCCGCGCCGCCTGCCCGGCCTCCAGCGCCCGCCAGCGTGCATCCGGGCACAGCCCCAGGGCGCGCGCCCGCGGCAGCAGCCGCTCGTCCACGTTGTGCTCGCGCAGCGACAGCCGGTACTCGGCGCGCGCGGTCATGATGCGGTAGGGCTCCTCGGTGCCGCGCGTGACCAGGTCGTCGACCAGCACGCCGCCATAGGCCTCGTCGCGGGCCAGCACGAACGGCTCGGGGCGGACATCACCAGGCGCGGTCGCCAGCGCGGCGTTGATGCCGGCCAGCTGGCCCTGCGCGGCGGCCTCCTCGTAGCCCGAGGTGCCGTTGAGCTGGCCGGCGTGGAACAGGCCGGCCACGCGGCGGGTCTCCAGCCAGGGCTCGAGCTCGGTGGGGTTCACGAAGTCGTACTCGACGGCATAGCCGGGGCGCAGCAGCTCGACGCGCTCGAGGCCGCCGATCGAGCGCATGAAGGCCAGCTGGACCTCGTAGGGCAGGCTGGTCGACACCCCGTTGGGGTAGACCTCGTGGGTGTCGATGCCCTCGGGCTCGAGGAAGATCTGGTGGCGCTCCTTGTCCGCGAAGCGCACCACCTTGTCCTCGATCGACGGGCAGTAGCGCGGGCCGACGCCCTCGATGCGCCCGGCATACAGCGGCGAGCGGTGCAGGTTGTCGCGGATGATCTGGTGCGTGCGCGGCGACGTGTAGGTCACCCAGCACACCACCTGCGGCAGCGGCGGCGCGCTGGCCGGATCGGTCCACCACGAGAAGCGCGGCGGCGGGGTGTCGCCGGCCTGCACCTCCAGCCCGGTGCGATCGATGGTGCGCCCGTCGAGGCGACACGGCGTCCCCGTCTTCAGCCGCGCCAGCGGAAACCCCAGCCGCGTCAGCGACGCCGACAGCGACGCCGCCGGCGCCTCACCCGCGCGCCCGCCCGCCCGCGACTCCTCCCCCACATGGATCACGCCACGCAAGAAAGTCCCCGTCGTCAACACCACCGCCCGCCCGCGAAACGTCACCCCGCCCTGCGTCTCCACCCCCACCACCCGCTGCCTCGCACTCCGCTCCGTGCCCGTGCCCGTGCCCGTGCCCGTGCCCGACGCCGGGCTCCCTCCGCTGACCGTGACCGCGCCCTCCTCGGTGCACAGCGCCGTGACCTCGGCCTGCTTGATCGAGATCCCCGGCTCGCGCTCCAGCGCTTGCCGCATGCGCGCGCGGTAGCGCAGCTTGTCGGCCTGCGCGCGGGTCGACCGCACCGCCGGCCCCTTGCAGGTGTTGAGTCGCCGGAAGTGAATGCCGGTCTCGTCGATGGCGCGCGCCATCTCGCCGCCCAGGGCGTCGATCTCGCGCACCAGGTGGCCCTTGGCGACGCCGCCGATGGCGGGGTTGCAGCTCATGTGCGCGATGGTCTCGATGTTCCCGGTCAGCACCAGGACGCGCCGCCCCAGCCGCGCCGCCGCCAGCGCGGCCTCGCAGCCGGCGTGGCCGGCGCCGACCACGATGACGTCGTAGTCGATCGGATAGACGAAGCTCACTCGGTCACTTGCTGGTCACTTGCTGGTCACTTGTTCTTTTGGCACTCCGGCGCGCCCGGCGCGAAGCGTGGCGCGAACGGGTACACATCGAGCTGGAAGCGCAGATCGACCTGCCCGGCGTTGGCCTCGTCGCCGCCGCGGTCGACGCTGTACTCGATGTTCCTGATCTTGGTCGACCCGCACGGATCCTTGAGGTTGCCGCTCAGCCCCGAGGCGTTCTCGCGCCAGTCGCGCAGCCCCTGGGCCGAGCACGGGTGGTCGCCACCACAGGCGAACTCGAAGGTGTCGTACCACCATGGCCCCTTGGGCGCCGCCGAGTACTCGCGGATGGCCAGCCGGGCATGCACGCCCTCGCCCTGGGTCTCGGCCTGGCCGCGGTAGCTGATCGAGGTCTTCTGCCCGTTGCGCAGGTCGACATAGAAGCAGACCTCGCCGCCGCCGCTGTCGCTGGCGCGGTACAGGGTGCCCACCCCGGCGACCCCGACCCAGGTCGGTTGCGTGGTCGGGCCCACGCGCAGCTCGAAGCGCTTCATGCCCGGGGCCGGCGGCGACTTCTCGGCCTGATCGGCGGCGGCGTCGAGGTTGCGGCAGGTGCAGCCCTCGGGGGCGCAGCGCGAGCCGGCCAGGGCGGCGCTGGTGCGCTTTTCGCCGCCGACGCGCACCGTGCTGGGGTTGACCTTGCCGCCACAGCTGGCCAGCGCCAGCCCGATCATGACCGCCACCCACCGGGTCCGGGAAATCGTTGCCATGGCGCATGATAGTCGGGCATCCCCGCGCCCGCCAGGCCGGTCCGACCTCGTTGACTTCGCGGTAGCCGCCGCGTATACGAGAGGAACCCCATGAAAGGACTTGGACTCGGGACGCTGTTGACGGTCCTTGCGCTGGCCGTGCTGCCAGCCTGCGGACCGCGCAGCGCGGATGGCTCCGGGCCGGTGTCCTACAAGGACTCGGCGCGCGAGAACTACGAGAAGGGCATGAAGGCCCTCAAGGACGACGAGTACATCGCCGCCGCCAAGTACTTCGTCTACACCAAGACGCGCTTCCCGTTCTCGCAGTACTCCGTCCTGGCCGAGCTGCGCCTGGCCGACGCCGACATGGAGTCCGGCCACAACGTCGAGGCCGCCGACGGCTACCGCCAGTTCGCCAAGGCGCACCCCAACCACGAGATGGTCATCAACGGCTACGCCCAGTTCCGCGTCGGCGAGGCCGCCTACAAGCAGATCCCCGAGGACTTCTGGCTGACCCCGCCGGCCTACGAGAAGGATCAGTCGGGCACCGTGGACGCCGTGCGCGAGCTGGGGATCTTCCTCGACCGCTACCCGTCGTCGCCCTACGCCGCCAAGGGGCGCGAGAAGCGCGCCCGCGCCATCAAGATGCTGGCCCAGTCCGAGATGATGGTGGCGCGCTTCTACTGGCGTCGTGATCGTCCGCGCGGGACCATCCTCCGGCTGGAGTCGCTGATCCGGAAGTTCCCCGGCAACGCCCTGGAGGAGGACGCGCTGATGCTGCTGGCGCGCGCCTACCTGGCGCTGGAGCGGCCCGATCATGCCCAGCGCGCCTACATGCTCGTGATCTCCAAGTACCCCGAAGGTTCCGCGGCCGCACAGGCGCGCGGCCGTCTGCCCGAGGTCGAGCGTGCGGTCCAGCAGTGGAAGCTCCAGCAAGAGCAGCGCAAGCAGCAGCCCAAGCAGCCGTAACGCAGCCCGCGCGCGCGGGCCGGAAGGTGTGCACCCGCATGGATAGCCGCCTGAAGAACCTGCTGACGCTGGGCAAGGAGCACTACGCCAGTCACGAGTACGAGCAGGCGGAGAAGTACCTCACCGAGGTGCTGACGCTGCACCGTGGCTTCGCCGACGTCTTCAACATGCTGGGCGTCATCCAGCACGATCAGGGCCATTTCCGGCAGGCGCAGGAGTATTTCGAGGAGGCCCTGCGCATCAACCAGAACTACACCGAGGCCGCCCTCAACCTGGCCGTGACCTACAACGACCTCGGCAAGTATGACGCCGCCAAGGCGGTCTATGCGCGCGCCATCCAGCGCAGCAAGCAGTCGCCATCCAAGCTGGACCCGTTCGCGCTCGGCAAGCTGGCCAACATGCACTCCGAGACCGGCAGCGCCTACATCGGCTGCGGCCTGTACGACGACGGCATCCGCGAGTTCCGGCGCGCGCTCGATCTGCGCCCCACGTTCGTGGACATCCGCACCAAGCTGGCCAAGGCGCTGCGCGAGGCCGGCGACCTCGAGGGTGCGCTGCGCGAGCTCGAGATCGTGCGCGAGACCAACCCGAACTATGTCGCCGGGCGCATCCACCTGGGCATCGCGTACTTCTCGGCCAACCGCCGCGAGGACGCCGTCAAGGAGCTGGAGGCGGTGCTGTCGCTGGAGCCCGACAACAAGAACGCGGCGGTCTACCTGCACATGGTGCGCGACGAGTCGGTCACCCCGGCGGCGGCGCCCGACGCCGTGCTCCCGCCCGAGGTCGAGCCCGACCGTCGCTAGCCGAGGTCGATGGTGAAGGGGCTGACCTCGGTCTTCGCGCTGCTGGTGCTGCGGGTCGCGGCGGCGGCCGAGCCGGCGCCGCTGTCACCGCGCATGGGCTATGCGCTGGAGCAGGTCGCCGAGGGCGATCTGGTGCGCGCGGGGCTGGCGCTGCACGACGTCGCCACCGGCAAGTCGCCCGACGGGCGCGCGGTGCGCGAGCGCGCGCAGTACGAGCTCGGCAAGGTGCTGTTCAAGATGGGCCTGATGAGCGTGTCGGCGGCGATGTTCGATCGCGTGCTGAACGCGCCGCGCCACCCGTACCGGCACGGCGCGCTGGGCTGGCTGGTCGCGCTGGCGCGGGACCCGGGCGCGCGAGAGACCGCGCTGGGCCTGCTGGCGCAGGTGCCGGCCAGCGACGTGCCCGCGGCGCTGGACTGGCCCACGGTGGCGCCGCTGGCCGACGAGGCGCGCTACCGGCGCGGGCTGGCGCTGCGCGGGCGCGCCGACGAGGAGGCGGTGCAGCTGTTCCGGTCGGTCGACAGCGACGCCTACTACCTGGACGCGCGGCTGGCCGAGGCCGGCGTCAGCTGGGCGCGCGGGGACATGGCGGCGGCGCGGGCGGTGCTGAGCGATGCGCTGGCGCTGGCCAGCGACGCCCGTGCGGGGCGGCGCTTCCCGGCCACGGCGCGGGCGCGGGTGCGCGGCGCGGCGGCGCTGGCGCTGGCGCGCATCGCGCTGCTGGAGGAGCGCTGGGACGAGGTCGGCGGCTGGGCGGCGCAGGTGCCGGCGGGGTCGCCCGAGCGCGCGGCGGCGCTGCTGGAGGCGTCGCTGGCCGACCTGGCGCGCCGCGGCCGCGACGGCGGGCGCGCCGAGCTGCGCGCGCTGCAGACGGTGGAGCTGGACGAGCGGCTGTCGCCGTCGCCCGACGTGCTGGGCGCGCTGGTCTACCTGGGCTGGTGCGGCCCGCTGGCGCAGCAGGCGCCGGCCGACGATGCCCTGGCCAGCGCGCGGCGCAGCGTCAGCAAGCTGGCGGCGCGCATCGCGCGGCTGCGCCGGGTCAGCGAGGACGACTCCAGCGAGGTCGCGCGGGGCATCATGGCGCTGCGCACGGCGCTGGCCACGGGGCGGTCGATCGACGAGGCCGACCGCCTGCTGGTGGCGCTGACCGACGGCCCCGAGCTGGCCGAGGGCTACGCCCAGATGGCGGCCTACCAGGTCGAGGGCGGGCGGCTGCGCGTGCTGCCGCGGGTCTGGCAGCAGAGCGAGCTCGGCAACGACGCCCTGCAGGAGCTGGAGCTGATGAAGTCGCTGGCCGAGGCCGAGCTGGGCCAGCTGATCGAGCGCCGCCTGAGCAAGGTGCGCCTGCTGCTCGACGATTTCCGCGGCTTCGCGGTGGCGCGCGTGGACGTCGGCAGCGCAGGTGGCGGTGGCGGTGCGGCTGGCGCGCCGGCGCGTGCCGGGCTGTGGTTGACCCGGTCGGGCTGTGCGCGCTTTCACCCGCCGGCACCGCCGAAGCTGCCGCCCGCGCCGCGCGTGGAGCCCGCGCGCGAGCTGGTGGCACCACAGCCGGTCGGCTAGCGCGGCGACCGTGGAGCCGGCCACGCGGCCGGCCCGAGCTCAGCGGCTGGTGCTCTTGCGCGCGCGCCGGGTCCGCGCCTGCGTCCCGGTCTTGCTGCGCTGTCGGGGCGGCTGCGAGTCCTGCCGCCGCGTCGGCCCCGCCCCGCGCGCGATCAGGTAGTCACGCAGCCGCGCCGCCGAGCCGCGCTCGATGACCACGAAGCCGACCGCGAACCCCGGCTGCCCCGGCTCCGCCGACGACGCCGCCGCCTTGCCGTCGTACAGCACGACGCCCTGCACCTCGACCCGGCTGCCATCCTCCAGCGACAGCACCATCTCGAGCGGTGTCCCCGCGGTCTGGTGCCGGTTGGAGCGCACGAAGCAGCCGCCCATCGACAGCTCGACCGCATAGCTCAAGGTGACGTCGCAGCAGTCAGCCCCCGAGCGCACCTCGACCGGGCAACGGCACGGCACACGCGGTACGAGGCGACGTTCCTTCATGCGCTTCTTGATCGAATCGTAGGGTGCCTACCGCAAAAGTGCAACAAACCCCCGGCGAAACCTGGCAACGCACCGCGGCAATCCCTGCGGCAGGATTGCCGCCACCGAGCACTCCCCGAGGGCGGTGATAGACTGGCGATTGCGTGAAGACTCCGGCTTCCACGGGTCGGCCGAGGACGGTTGCCGAGTGGCTCGAGCAGCCCGAAGAGGCGCGGCTCGAGCTGATCGACGGTGATTTCGTCGAGAAGGCCAGCCCCACCTTCGAGCACGGCGTGGCCCAGAGCCAGACCGCGGCGGCGCTGGCGGGGCCGTTTGGTAGGCGGACCGGCGGTCCCGCGGGGCCGGGCGGTTGGTGGATCGCCACCGAGGTCGACGTGCTGCTGGACGGTCGCGGCTATCGGCCCGACATCGCGGGCTGGCGGCGGGAGCACCTCCCGGTCGCGCCCAAGCAGCGGCCGGTGACGGTCAGGCCCGACTGGCTGTGCGAGATCGTCAGCGAGTCGAACCGCGCGGTGGATACCGTGACCAAGCTCCGGCGCTACCACCAGGCCGGAGTGCCACACTACTGGATCCTGGATCGGGTCGAGCGAACGCTGACCGTCCATCGACACACCGGCGACGGCTATCTGGTCGCCCTCAAGGCAGAGTCGCACGAGCGCGTTCGCGCCGAGCCGTTCGATGCCATCGAGCTCCGGGTGGCCGAGCTGCTGGGCGAAGATCCCGACGACCCCGAGGCGGCGACCCCGCCGCGCTGATCGCCAGCTGCGCTGTCGGTGCGGTCAGCCGCGCGCAGGGTCAAAACACCCGCTCCATCTCCACCGCGAAGCCTGGACTCAGCGTCTCGCGCAGCTCTTCGTCGATGGGCAGGGTCACGCGGGCTCCGAGCCCGAGGTGGTGCGCATCGTAGCGAAACCCCACCGAGGCCGTGTGCAGGAATCGGTCGCCGCCACGCCAGCGAATCTCCAGCAGGTCGCTCACCGTGATGAACTCCCCGACCGCCGCCACATCGCCGAACAGCCGCACCCCTGTGGCCAGACCGCCCCGGCGAGCCGCGGAGCGCGAGTACGTCGAAGATCGCCCGGGATCTCGCGATCGTGCGACGGGAGGTTAGCGGTTCGGCTCTCTAGCTGCGCTTGCGGCGGCGGCGCAGCGCGATGACGATGCCGACGCCGAGCAGCAGCAGGGGCAGACCCGCAGGGCCCGCGCCGTCCACCGAGATGGCGCACATGCCGGCGTCGCCGTCGGGGCTGCCGGCGAAGGTGCCGCGCTCGCGCTCGGTGCGGTCATCGATGCCGTTGTTGTTGGTGTCGTTGGCGCACACCAGGTTGGCGGGGCGGTTGAGCTCGCGGGTGGCGGTCAGCTGGGGCAGCACCCAGCCGGTCTCGACGCTGGGGCCGAGCTCGATGTCCTCGTCGAGGTGCTCGACCAGGGCGCGGGTGCGCAGGCGGGTCACGAAGGGGTTGCGGATGTTGCGGCCAGCGAACTCGGCCTCCTCGAGGGCGCGCACCGGGGGCGGCGGCACCGCTGCGTCGGGGCCGAACGTGAAGCCGCTGCCGTTGAAGAAGAACAGGGCCGACCAGCTCTGGGCGTACTCGACGACCCAGCCGCGGCCGCCGCCCGACTCGACGGCTTCATTGAAGCGCGTGGTGTAGTCGGAGGTGTTGGTGGCCCAGTCCCACGACAGCGTGGCCGGGTCGATGCGCACGGTGGGGTAGTTCATGGCCTGGTAGCGCTGCTCGGCGATGACCCACAGGGTCAGCGACAGCGCGCCGTCGGCGCCGGCGCCGACCATCTTGAGCGGGAAGCTCGACATGAAGCCGGGAAAGGTCACGCGCACCGGCTGCATCTGGGTCACGTTGGCGCCGGGGCGCAGGCGCAGGGCCATGAACTTGCTCTTCTTGGCCACGTAGTAGGCGATGGTCGGGATGGTGTCGGCGGGGACCTGGTAGTTGTGCGCGACCAGCCAGGCCTGCAGCGCGCCGGCGTCCTCGGAGCCGATCAGCACGGTCTCGTAGGGGCCGACGACCTCCTCGCGGTAGACGTTGACGGCGCCGTCGGACACCGAGGCGTCCACGAAGCTGGTGCCGGGCGGGAAGTAGACCGGACAGGACAGCCGCGGGCGGTTGGCCGGCGGCAGCACGCGCGGCGAGGTCTGGTTGTCGAGCTGGTCGAAGAAGCTGGAGTCGGACAGCTCGAGGCGGGCCTCCTCGGACGGCACCGGCAGGACCCAGACGAACTCGGCCGGCCGACCGCGGAAGCGGATCTGGTCCCACAGGGTGCTCTCGGTGGGCGACAGCGACACGATCATGCGGTGGCTGTCGGCCGCGATCACGACCTGCCCGCCGCCGCCGTTGTCGCAGAACATCCCGCCGCAGGCGTCTGCGGCCCCGCTGGCCCCCAGCAGGCCGACGGCCAGCGCCATCCCGACCCAGGTTCGTTTGCCGCCCCGACCCAGCGCCATCCCGACCCAGGTTCGTTTGCCGCCCCGACCGTCGACCCAGGTTCGTTTATCGCCATGCATGCGGCCCTGCGTGAGCAAGGGGCATGCCCGCGCGCGCAAACGGGATTTCAGCGCGTTGCGCCCTCGATCACGTGGTGGCGCCCGATTTTCAGGGCAGCGCCGTCAGGGTCCAGCCTGCGCCGAGCCGGTCTAGTCGGCGCCGAGCAGGCCGTTCAGGAACTCGGTCAGCTTCACGATCTGCTCGACCTCGAGGCCCAGGAAGCGCACGCCCATGCCGCGCAGGGCGTCGTCCTCGTTCTCGTGGGTCCAGCGCACCTCGGCGCCGCACACCAGCTGCTGGCCGTCGAGATCGACGGTCACCTCCAGCCGGGTGCCGCGCGCCAGCGGCTCGTCCACCACGAGGAAGGCGCCGCCCACCCCGAGATTCTTGGTGTAGCAGGGCGCCGCCGGGCCGAGCCCGCCGCCGGCCTCCTGCTGCCGCACCGTCACCGCCACGCGACGCCCATGCCGGGGCTTGCCCCGGTAGTGCGCCTGCTTGCCCCCGGTCGTCGCAACACCCGCCATCTCCACAGAATACCTTGAACTTCCCTCAGCCCGCAACTGCAGCGCCCACCGGTTGCCATCGCCGCCCCACACTGCTAGCTTGCGCCCGCGTGAAGGTGCACCTCATCGCCATCTGCGGAACCGGGATGGGCTCGCTGGCCGGACTGCTCAAGGCAGCCGGACACGACGTCCGTGGCTCGGACGAACACGTGTACCCGCCGATGAGCACCCAGCTGCGCGAGCAAGGGATCGAGATCATGGAGGGCTTCGCCCCCGGCAATCTCGACTGGGGCCCCGACCGCGTGGTGGTCGGCAACGTGTGCCGCCGCGATCACGTCGAGGCCGTCGCCGCAGCCGAGCGCGCCCTGCCGCTGACCTCGTTCCCGGCCCTGCTCGAGGAGCTCTTCCTCGCCGACGCCGCCCCGCAGCGCCGACGCGCCACCGTGGTCGCCGGCACCCACGGCAAGACCACCACCTCGTCGCTGCTGGCCCACGTGCTGACCGACGCCGGGCGCGACCCCTCCTTCCTCATCGGCGGCGTGCCGCTGAACTTCTCGCGCGGCTTCCGCCTCGGCGCCGGCCCCGACATGGTCCTCGAAGGCGACGAGTACGACACCGCCTTCTTCGACAAGAAGTCCAAGTTCCTGCACTACCGCCCGCACACCGCGATCCTGACCTCGGTCGAGCTCGACCACGTCGACATCTTCGCCGACTACGCCGCCGTCGAGGCCGCCTTCATCGAGTTCGTGCGCCTCATCCCCGCCGACGGCAACCTGGTCGTCGCCGCCAGCTCGCCCGGCGCCCTCGCCGTGGCCCGCCACGCGCGCTGCCAGGTCCACACCTACGGCCGCGCCGGCACCGCCGCCGCCGCCGAGTGGGTCGGCACCGGCGGCGAGCTGCACGGCGGCCGCGCCCTCTTCTCCATCACCCGCGCCGGCCAGCCCGTCCTCGAGGGCGACAGCCTGCTGCTCGGCGAGCACAACCTGGAGAACCTGACCGGGGTCTGCGCCGCCGCCACCGCGCTGGGCCTGCAGCCGCCCGAGATCGCCCGCGCGCTGCGCCGCTTCGCCGGCGTGCGCCGCCGCCAGGACGTCCGCGGCGTGGCCCAGGGCGTCGCCGTGATCGACGACTTCGCCCACCACCCCACCGCGGTGCGCGAGACGCTGGCCGCCCTGCGCCGCCAGTACGGCCGCGGCAAGCTGCTGGCCATCTACGAGCCGCGCAGCGCCACCGCCCGCCGCGCCGTCTTCCAGCACGACTTCGCCGACGCCTTCGCGGGCGCCGACGAGGTCGTGGTCGCCCAGCTGCACGATCCGTCGCGCATCCCGGAGGCCGAGCGCTTCGACCCCGAGCGCCTGGCCGCCGACCTGCGCGGCCGCGGCATCCCGGCCAAGGTCGCCCCCGACGTCGCCGCCATCGTCGACCACGTCGAGGCCCGCGTGCAGCCCGGCGACGCCGTCGTGGTGATGTCGTCGGGCGCCTTCGGCGGCCTCATCGACAAGCTGCTCGACAAGCTGGGCGACGCCGTCACCCCCGCCGAACCCAACGAGCTCACCGCCACCAAGGCGCTGCTCGATCGTGTTGGCCTGCCGCACCCACAGATCGAGCGGCGCTTCGACGACTACCTGCTCCTGCGCGACGAGGGCAAGGTGGTCGGCTGCGTCGCCCTCGAGCTGTACGACGAGTCCGCGGTGCTGCGCTCGCTGGCGGTGTCGCCGGATCGGCGCGGCCAGGGCCTGGGCTGGCTGCTGGCTGACGCCGCCATCGCGCGCGCGCGCCAGCGCGGCGTGCGCCGGGTCTACCTCCTGACCGAGTCGGCGTCCGACTTCTTCGCCGAGAAGCTGGGCTTCAAGCAGGTCGAGCGCGGCCAGGTCGACGATCTCGCGCTGACCTCGCCCGAGTTCCAGTTCGCGCGCAAGCGGGACGCCGTGTGCATGAGGCTGGATCTGAAGTGACCCCGCCCGCCGCCGCACGGGTCGCCGGCGCGATCCTGGCGGGAGGCCTGGGCACGCGCATGGGCGGCCTCAGCAAGGCCGCGCTCGAGATCGGCGGCGCGCGCATCATCGATCGCCAGCTCGCGGTGCTGCGGCCGCTGTGTGACGAGCTGGTCCTGGTCGGCGGCGAGCCGGCGCTGGCGGCCAGCGTCGGGCTGCCCCTGGCCCCCGACGCCCCCGGCCCGGCCGGCCCGCTGCGTGCGCTGGCGGGGGCGCTGGGCGCGACGACCGCGCCGGTGCTGCTCTTGCTGGCGTGCGACCTGCCGTTCCTGGCCGAGGCGCCGCTGCGTGCGCTGCTGGCCCGCGCGCCCGGCCACGACGCGGTGGCGCCGCGCCACGGCGGCCACCCCGAGCCGCTGCATGCGCTGTATGCGCGCAGCTGCCTGGCGCCCGCGCAGGCGCTGCTGGCGGCCGGGCAGGGCAGGATGGGCGCGCTGCTCGAGCAGGTCGACACCGTGTGGCTGGAGGGCGACGCGCTGACCGGGCTCGATCCCGCGCTGCGCTTCCTGACCAACGTCAACACTCCCGAGGAGCTCGCCGCCGCTGCCGCCGCGCTGGGCGCCGGGCCGGACAGTCCGCGCTGACCTGGGTCGGCACGGCTGTTATGATGCCCCTCTGACGAGGAGGCCGCCTTGGCTCGCACGCCGCTGTTGTCGCACCTGTCTCGCGCACTGCGCACCATCCGCAAGGCTCGCACCGCCGGGGTCCCCGTCCTCGAGTACGCCGAGGCCGCAGCCGAGCGCCGCCAGCAGGGCGTCAGCCGGCGCGGCTTCCTGGCCGGGAGCGCGGGTGCCGCGGCGGCGCTGACCCTGCCCCTCGGCCTCGGCCTCTCGGCCAGCGGCTGCGGCGGCGACGGCGGCACCGGCAAGGACACCGACGTGGCCATCGTCGGCGGGGGGATCGCCGGCCTGCACTGCGCGCATCGCCTGCGCAAGATCGGCATCCGCCCGCGCCTGTACGACGCCCAGACCCGCCTCGGCGGTCGCATGCTTTCGGACCGCATCACCTTCCAGGCCCCCGACGCCCAGCTGTGCGAGCTCGGCGGCGAGCTGATCGACACCGGCCACATGACCATGCGCGATCTCGCCACCGAGCTCTCGCTCGCGCTCGACGACTTCGACACCGACGACGGCACGCTCGACAAGGTGGTCGCCTACATCGGCGGTCGCAAGCTGACCAACGCCGAGATCCTCACCGGCTTCGGCCCCATCGCCATGAAGATCGATCAGGCGCTGGCCACGCTGACCGACCAGCAGGACCTCTTCGTCTACTACGACAAGCCCAACGGCGGGCAGGCCCTCGACGCCATGTCGATCAAGGGCTGGCTCGACTCCATCAACGCCAGCGGCCCGGTGCGCACCCTGCTCGAGGTCGCCTACAACATCGAGTACGGCCTCGAGGTCGACCAGCAGAACTGCCTCAACATGCTGTTCCTGATCTCGACCGACACCGCCAAGCTCGACCTGTTCGGCGACTCCGACGAGCGCTACCACACCAAGCTCGGCAACGACTCGTACATCACCAAGCTGGCCGCCGGCCTGGATCCCGCCGCGGTCTTCATGGACCACAGGCTGACGCGGATCGCGCCGCGCTCGGGCGGCGGCTACACCCTGACCTTCATGCAGGGCGCCACCCCGGTCGAGGCCACCGCGGCGCACGTCGTGCTGGCGCTGCCGTTCAGCATCCTGCGCGAGGTCGAGGTCCTGGTCGACCTGCCCGCGGCCAAGAAGAAGGCCATCGCCGAGGTCGGCTATGGCACCAACTCCAAGCTGATGGCCGGCTTCTCGTCGCGGCCCTGGCGCACCACGCACCGCTCCAACGGCGAGACCTTCACCGATCTGCCCTTCCAGGCCACCTGGGAGACCAGCCGGCTACAGGCCGGCACCTCGGGCATCATCACCAACTTCACCGGCGGCCTGCGCGGCGTCAGCATCGGCGACGGCACGCCCGACGCCCAGCTGGCCACCTTCCTGGGCCAGTTCGACATGGTCTTCCCGGGCGCCATGGCGGCCGGCAACGGCAAGGTGGCGCGCTTCCACTGGCCCACGCACCCCTTCACCAAGGGCAGCTACACCGCCTACAAGGTCGGGCAGTACACCGCCTTCGCCGGCGCCGAGATCGAGCGCGTCGGCAACCTGCACTTCTGCGGCGAGCACACCAGCCTCGACGCCCAGGGCTACATGGAGGGCGGCGCCCTGACCGGCGCCATGGCGGCCGACGAGATCGCCGACGACGCCGGCCTGGCCAGCGCGTCGCAGTCGTCGCGCGCGGCGTGGTCGCCGTCCGCGGCGGCCGACCCGGTGGCGGCCGAGGCGCGCATCATGTCGCGCGCCCGGCTGGCCCGCGCGCGCCGGCGCTGGCTGCGGTGAACCTGGCGCCGACTACAAGATGAAGATCGAGCTGTCGCCCTCGGCGCGCGCGTAGCCGTCGGTCACCAGGGCGGCGGCCAGCTCGCGGCTCAGCGGGGCCTCGCGCGAGCGGTGCACCACCTCGGTGTCGAGCTTGCTGATGGCGATGGTGGTGCCGCCGTGGCGCAGGAAGATGTCCTCGAGATCGAGCGGCCCGATGTAGCGCTTGTGTTCGCCGTGGCCGACCACGTAGCCGACGCTGGGATCACCGCTGAGCTCGAAGGCCTCGCCGCTGGGCAGCGCCAGCTCGCGCTGGGCCAGGCCGCCGCCCTTCATGCGCAGCTCGAACGAGTTCAGCAGGCCGCGGTTGAGCTTGAGGTTGGACTCCCAGCCCAGCTTGACCTTGAGGTCGGTGCGCAGCTTGCGACCGAAGGCCGACCAGTAGGCGAACAGCTTGAGGCGCGGGAACCAGTTGCGCGGCGCCTGCTCCTGCTCGGCCCAGCGCTGGTAGTCGTCGACGTCGCGCCAGCTCTGCGGCAGCGCGGCGACCAGGTCGACCTCGGAGTCGACGTCGAGCTGCGCCACCGTGCGATCCAGCTTGGAGAAGCGCATCGAGCGCGCGGCGGCCTCGTCGATCGGCCACACCAGGCGCGGCGAGCGCAGGTGGCACAGCCAGGCCGCGTCGAGCACGCGGTGCGGTCCCAGCGCGGCCAGCAGCGCGCCGCGCAGCGCGGTCAGGCCGGCGCCGTCGTGTGGGGCGCGCCCGCTGGCCAGCGCCGGGGCGGCGGCAGCGGCGGCCTGCTCCAGCGGACGCGGCAGGGCGCCCTCGCCGGCGCGACCGCTGCGCTGGGCGCGGAAGGCCAGGGCGGCGCGCACGTCGTCGGCGGCCACGGCCTCGTTGCTGAAGACCCCGAGCAGGCGCTCGTACTCGGTGAGCGGCTGGTGCGGGGGCTGGAAGGGCGATGCGTACTCGTCGATGCGGGAGTAGTCCACGGTCTATCCAGCTCCGGTGCGAAGGGGGGACTGCATACTACTTCACAAGTGCGCGCACCTCGGCAGCCTTGCTGCGGACGTCGGCCTCGTCGCTGGTCTCCTCGAGGAAGCGCAGCTGCGCGGCCAGGGCGCGACCGCGTCTAGGCTGCTCCTTGCGCAGCATGACGCCGAGGCGCTCCAGCGCATAGCTGACGCGGCCGTCGTCGCGGTGCTCGAGCAGCCGGGTCAGGAGCTCGAAATCGTCGGGGATGGGGAAGCGCGCGGCCAGCGCCTCGGTGGCGCGGGTGATGGCGTCGCGGCCCTCGGCGTCGCGCAGCTTGGCGATCAGCTTGAGGCGGGTCTCGGCGTCGCCGGCGGTGGCGGCGTCGCCGGCCGCGGCGGGCAGGGGCAGCGCGGCGCGGCGGGCGCTGATCGACGGGGTCGGCGGGGCCTCGTCGACGCTCACCGGCGCGGCGGCCGGCGTCGCGCCGCCCGGCGGCGCGCTGGCGCCCGACTCGGCGCGCGCGATGGCCCGCGCCAGCTCGGCGCCCAGGCCGGCGCGCGACTCGCGCTGCCGGTCGTCGGCGGCGGTGCCGCCGGTAGGCTGGTTGCGCAGCAGCTTGCCGGTGCTGACGGTGACCTGGGGCGGCGTGCCCGCGGGGGCGCCGCTGGTCGACGCGAAGGCGCGCGCCTTCTCGGTGCTGGCCACCAGCTCGCCGATCTTGCCGCTCTCGAACAGGCGATCGAGCTGGGCGCGGTAGCTCTTCTGCGAGCGCGACGACTGCCCGCCGCCCGAGCCCGAGCCGGAGCCACCTCCACCACCGCCGCCACCGCCGCCGGATCGTCCACCGTCCCGCCCGCGATCTCGGGACCCGTCGCCTCCGCGGCCGCGTCCGCGTCCGCCGTCGCCGCTATGCGCCATGAACCACTCTTCTTGCTGGGGTGCCGGCGCGCGCCGCGCGCCTGGAGGGAGAACCTACATACCTACGGAGCCGAACCCCGATTCTACTCGAAATCGCCCCCGCGCTCAGCGCTCTCGAGATCCTGGGTGGTGTCGATCTCGCGCCACTGCCCGTCGATGAAGACCGGGGCCATCGGGGTGCCCTGATCGACCAGGTGTTGCAGGAGATCAGTGAGATAGGCGACCTGGAAGCGGGGCGCGCGCACGAAGGGCTGCTCGGGTGACAGCTCGGTCGCGAGGCGCTGGTAGGTGTCACGCAGCAGCCGCGCCGCGGCGCGTGAGAAGCGCGCCAGCCCGATGAACTCGCCCACCGCGTCGGCGGCGTCGGGCACCGAGCCCTTGCCCAGCGCCGCGATGCGCCCGGCCGGGTCGAGCCGCACCAGCTCGGCCTCGCTGATCGGGTGCAGGGTGCGCCCCACATAGGTGCGCGCCCACTCGCGGTCGACGATCAGCGCGTGCTCGGCCGGGCTGGCCAGCAGGGTCTTGACCACGTCGGGGTGGAACACGATGTCGGCGTAGCTGACCACGACGTCGTCATCCAGCTCGTGCGCGGCGCACATCAGCGAGGCCAGGATGTTGTTGCTGCGAAAGTCGGGGTTGTCGACGAAGCGCACGCCCGGCTCGGTGATGCGCTCGCCGAGGTAGCCGCGTACGACGACGATGTCCTCGATGCCGGCGGCGCGATAGGCCGCGAGCTGGCGCCCCAGGATGGTACGGCCCCGGATGGGCACCATGGTCTTGGGGCGATCATCGGTGTACGGCTGCAGGCGCCGGCCCATGCCGGCGGCGACCACGATGGCCTTCACGACGTGGCTCCTTCCTTCGGCTTGCGCTCGAAGCGGCCCAGCTTGACCAGGATGACCAGCGACGAGCGCGCGAAGTACAGCGCGTTGACGCCCGCGTAGGCCCAGAAGAACAGGTCCAGGCGATTGAACGCCGCGACGATCACCACGTACTGCGGGTAGTGCACCACCTGGCGCCCGGCCCACTCGACGAGGCCGATGGCGCGCCCGATGAGCGAGGTCCGCCTGGCCCGCGTGTTGACCTCGACGCCGTCGCTGCCCTTGGCGGTCTGGCCGGTGTACTCGGGCCGGCGCATGAAGCTGGTCAGGCTGATGCCCGAGGCCAGGCAGCACAGCCCGCCCATGCCGACCAGCAGGAGGCGCACGTCGCCGAACTCGTGCCAGATCCGCACCGTCAGCGCGCCATACACGAAGAAGGCCTTGATCTCGTCCATCAGGAAGTCGAGGTGATGGCCGATCGCCGACATGGTGCCGCGGATGCGCGCCAGCTGGCCGTCGGCGCAGTCGACCACGAACGACACGAACAGCGCCAGCGCGCCCAGCAGCCCGCCCAGCCAGCCCGGCATCGCGATCCACAGCGCCGCGCCGCCCAGCGCCAGCACCACCGACAGGAAGGTGACCTGGTTGGGCGAGATCGGCGTGTTCTTCAGGATCACCACCATCGCGGCCGCCGGCGGGCGTGCGATGTAGGTGTTGAACGGGTGATCGTTCTTCTTCTTCGTCTTGCGCCAGACCTCGAGGACGCCCATCGCCACGGACTCTAGACCACGCCGATCGAAACCGCGACTTCTGTCAGCGAAAAGGGCCGGGCGCGTCGCGCAGCCGCTCGGCCAGGTCGACCAGGGCGGACAGGCGCGGCACCAGCTCGCGGGGATCGCCGGTGATGGCCAGGCCGTCCAGGACCAGGGAGCGTGGGCCGATCGACAGCGCGCAGCCGGGGCCAGCGGCGCGCAGCAGCGCGGCCTGCGCCTCGGGCGGCAGCCGCGCGGGATCGATGTGCGCCCCGTGCCAGTGGCTGGCCGGCGCGAAGCTCGGGCGCACCGCCAGCGAGACCGAGGCCGGCACGCGCCACTGCGGCAGCACCGCCACGGCCATGCCGCGCAGGTGACCGTTCACCGACAGGTCGCCGCGCGTGACCTTGCCCGCGATGGCGCGGGCGACGTCGATCCAGGCCTCCAGTGGCGGCGCACCGGGCGGCGTCGGGACCTCCTCGCGCACACGCTCGATGGCGGCGGCCAGCGGCGGCAGCTTGCGCATGAACGCCAGCATGCGATCGCGGTTGCGCGCCACGTCGGGCGCGTGGAACGAGGCGCTGGTGTCGGTCATCGAGACCTGCGGTAGCTCGCGCAACATGCTGGCCAGCCGGGACAGCACGAAGTGGCCCTGTCCAGGTGCCCGCGAGTCGATGAAGTAGCCCGGGTCATCGCCGGAGCCAGGGTCCAGGTGCAGGCCGCGGGGCGGCCTGTCCTGGCGCTGCTCGACCACCAGCCCGATGCCCAGGCTGCGAAAGCCGAGCTCGGCCTTGGCGGCGCTGCGGCTCGGCGACGGCTCGGGGCGCACCACCACGCTGGTGGCCGCGACGTGGCCGGTCAGGCGGCCCTCGTGGTAGGTCAGCCCCAGCTCGCTGGCCAGGCTGCCCCACACGGCGTCGATGGTGCGGTCGGGCACCGGCTGCGCGACGCGCACCCGCCCCGACGACCTCGGCGCCGTGATGGTGATGGGCAGCGCGGGGCCCGCGTAGATCTCGTTGGGCAGCAGCGGCTGCACCTGCCAGGACAGGTTGCCGAACGAGCTCGTGAAGCTGGGCCGGACGAAGGCTGGCACCTCCATGGTGAAGCCGAGCTGGTCGCCCATCAGGGGGCGGGTGGCCACGGTCGTCGCGTAGCGCGCGCCCTGGGTCACGCCGCTGCCCACGGGGTGCTCCATGCCGATGAGCTGCAGCTCGATCCATGCCGAGCGCTTCCGCCCGCGCTCGTCGAGGTGCACGCTCGCGCTGAGGCTGTCGCCGGCCGCCACCACCGGGCCGCCAGCGGCGCTGGCGCCAGGGAGCGAGTCGAGGTCGAGCTTCCAGGCCGCACGCGCGTCGGGCCACCACGGCAGGTCGACCCGGGCGTGGATGCGGTAGGTGATCGAGAAGCTGTGGCCGTCGAAGCTGGGCGGCAGCCAGGGCGGCAGCTCGAAGTGGCAGGGGATGCGCGAGCGCCCCGGCGCCAGGGTGGCCGGGCAGTCCAGGTTGCCGACCAGCTCGACCACCGGGCGCTTGCGGTCCTCGTGCTGGGCCACGCCGCGCAGGGTGACCTGGAGCTGCGACGCTTCCAGTGGGCGGTCGCTGTCGCAGATCAGGGTCGCCGTGAGCGGCTGCCCCGCCTGGCCGCGCGACGTGCGCAGGTGCAGACGCGGGCGCAGGCTCATCGGTAGGGGCCTGCCAGCGCGGTCTTCCAGCGGTTGGCCATGCGCGCGGCGAACTGCTCGGGCGACACCGCGATGGCGTCGCGGATGGGGCCGGTGGTGATGACCTTGCGGGTGCGCGCGGGCAGGCGGTCCTCCAGCGTGCGCAGGCCGCCCGCGTGGCTGCGCGCCAGGCCGGCGATGGCGCGCAGGTAGCCGGCGCGCCCGGGATCCTGGGCGTGGCCCTCCATCAAGGCGGCCAGCACGTCGCCGCGATCCTCGCGGCGCAGCCCGCCGTGGCGCGCCACGGTGGCGCCCCAGCCGTCCAGGAACGGCCCCATCGGCAGCAGCAGATCGCGCGAGCAGCGCAGCCCGCGCGGCGCGCGCAGCGGCAGGTAGCGGTGGTTGTCGTGCGCCATGCAGGCCTTGTTGACGTGGCCGGCCAGCATGAAGGCGCCGCCATGGCGGCTGCCATCGCCGTCGGGGTGGCCCAGCCGCGAGTAGCGCGCCTGCAGCGCCGCCGCCGCCGGGCCGGTGGCCGGCCACTCGTCGACCACGCGCGACAGGTCGCCCATGTTGTGCGCCAGCACGGTGGCCGTCATCATGCCCACGGTGGGGTCACCGCGCCGGGCCGCCACCATGGCGGCGGCCTCGCGCTCGAGCTCGGCGTCGAGCGCGGCGCTGAGCCGGTCGACCTCGGTCGTCGCGCCCAGCTCCAGCGCGCGCGACAGCGCCCCGGCGCGCACCGCCAGCCACTCGCCGTCATGGCCCGACAGCGTGCTGCCATCGGCCAGCGTCAGCACGCGCGCCGACACCGGCCGTGGATCCCACGCCGCCACCTCGTCGATGACGTCGCAGGCCCCGGCCAGCTCGGTCGGATTCGTGATCTCGCGCCACACATGATGGCGAATCTGCGCGTCCACGTCGGTCGGGACGAAGGTCCCGACGGTGCAGAAGTGCGCCGCCAGCATGGTCCTGAGGCGCATCAGCCGCCCCGCCGGCGCGAACCACGCCGCGTCCTCCAGCGGCTCCGCCGTCAGCACCGCCCGCCAGCCCTCGCGCGCCCCCTCCAGCGCCCACGCCGCCGTGTTGGCGACCTGCGTCAGCAGCAGCTTCGGTGCGATCCCGCGCGACACGCGCCGGTGTGTACAACAACCCGCCCCCGCCTGCTACTCGTCATCGTCGTCCTCGTCCTCATCCTCGTCCTCGTCCTCGTCCTCGTCCTCGTCCTCGTCCTCATCCTCATCCTCATCCTCATCCTCATCCCGCTGCCCCGGCCACTGGTGCGACCCATGCTCCCCCCACGTCTCCCACAGCACGAAGTCATGCTTGTCCGGCCGCGCGATCGGCCCGATGATCGGCGTCCCGAAGCGCTGCCACATCACCACCGGCGCCAGCTGGCAGTGCGCGATCACCGCCATCAGCGCCTCGAACACCTCGTACTCGCGAAACCGCGCCGAGTCCGGGGACGGCCGATCCAGCAGCTGCACCGACTCGATGGTGAAGGTGTAACCGACGCGGGTGCCGCAGATCTTCTTCGTGATCATGTCGGGCGTGCTCTGGAAGTCGATCGGCGTCGGCCGCATGTGCTCCTTGCCGGGCGCCTTCCACACCGTCTTCCAGCCCTCGGTCAGCGCCGCCACCAGGGTCTGGCGCACCTGCTCGGCGCGCGCATCACCCGTCAGCGGCGCGTTGTGCATGCCGCCTGGGATGCCATACCCGATGCGCAGACCCGGGAAGAACAGCGGCATCCCGCGGTGCTCCAGCGCCATGTCGTCATTGGCGTTGATGGTGAAGCCGCCCTTCAGCGCATACTCGTTCTCGCTCGCCGGCGGCGGCAGCGCCGGGTTCCACAGCTGATCCATGTACGCCGCCGCGCTGGCGAACGAGGCCACCTCGGCCGGCGCTCGCGGATCCCGCACCGGCCCCCAGATCCCGCCCTCGCGCGCCGCCCAGCGCGCCAGGAAGGCGTCCTTGAACACCACCCCGACGCCGGCCAGGGCGTGCACCAGCCCGAGCAGCGCGCCGCGCGGGTCGAGCAGCGCGCCGACCCGCATGTGCAGCATCCAGTCGTTCATGAACGGCCTGATCTGGTGGATCTTCTGACCGCCGTTCTTGCTCTCCTCGCTGGCCTCGAAGCCGCGCAGCACCTCGGCCACACGCGGCCCGGTCTCGGCCGTCAGCGGGCTGGCGAACGTCAATGACATGATCACGTGGTCAGCCGGGCCCATGCCCGCGAACACCGGGTGATCGAAGCCCTCCCTGGGGACCATCCTCGTCATCCCAACCTCCTGGCGCCCACCCATTGAAAGAAGCGCGCCAACCCCAAGTTCCCGTCATCACGTGGCTGCCGTCAACCCCGAGGTGACACCCGCCGGGGCAGATCGTCGACCGCCGGGCAGCACCCCGCGCGGGCGCCTCGGTCATGTGACCAGCCACCGACAAACGCACGTCATCCTTGTGGTTCTGCTTGATCGCCCCCATTTCCACGGGTACCCTCCCGCCCGGCATGGCTACTCAAGCGATTCCGAATCAACTCATCGAGCGGCTGAAGGCGGGTCGCGTGGCGCTGGTGGTCGGAGCCGGGCTCGGCACCGCCGCCGGACGGCCGTCGTGGAAGAAGCTGTTCGAGAAGCTGGCTCAGCACCTCGAGCAATCGGGCGCCAAGTCGGAGGCAGCCGATGTCACCGCGCTGCTCAAGCGTGGCCGCAAGGCCACCGTGGCCGGCTTCCTGGAGCGCCGCCTCGGCCCCGCGACCTGCGCCAAGGTGCTGGGTGACGCGCTGGCCGACAAGGTGGAGTCGCCCGAGGTCATGAAGCTGCTCGCGCGCCTGCCGGTGCGCGCCTTCATCTCGACCTCGCCGGGCCCGCTGCTGCCGCAGACGCTGGCCGAGCATGCCCCCGCCGGCGTGGATGCGCCGCTGGTGGTCACCGGCAGCGAGATCGAAGGCCCCATCAAGCGCAAGCGCTTCGTGCTCAAGGCGCTGGGCGACGTCTCCAAGCCCGACTCGATCACGCTGTCGCCGCGCACCTCGCGCAAGCTGGTCGCCGAGCGCGCCGCGCTGCGCGCCATGGCCGATGATCTGTGGCGCAACTGGACCCTGCTGTTCGTCGGCTTTCGCGGCGGCGACGCCGATCTCGGCGTCCTGCTCGACGGCTTCTTCGCCAGCGCGTCGGCCGGCGGCACCGCGCAGAAGCACGTCATCGTGGCGCCGGGCCTGGGCCCCATCGAGATCGACGAGCTGACCTCGATGTACGGCGCCGAGCCGGTGTCGCTGGACGGCGACGGCTCCGACGAGAAGCACGAGGCGCTGACCGAGTGGCTGAAGTCGCTGGCCGAGAGCTGCACCTCCGAGGGCCTCATCCTCACCGCGGCCGCCATCGCGCGCCCGTCGGACGACGACCTCGAGGGCTGGCTGGCGCGCTTCCTGGAGGACACCGACGACTCCGACGCGCGCGACGCCCTCGACGCCCTGGAGCGCAAGTACCGCGAGGCCGCCGACTACGAGCGCCTGGTCGAGCTGCTGCTCGGCCGCCTCGACGGCACCCCGAGCGGCGCCCAGCGCGCAGGCCTGCTGCGCCAGGTCGCGCTGGTGTTCGAGCACGAGATCGGCGACCTGCAGAAGGCCTTCACCGCGCTGTCCTCCGCGCTGTCCGAGGAGCCCGCCTCCGACGAGATCGCCGGCGAGCTGGAGCGCCTGGCCGGCGCCGCCGACCTGTGGTCCGAGCTGGTCGCCGACGTCGCCGCGCTGGTCGCGCAGGTCGAGTCGACCCCCGAGGGCAAGAAGATCGCGGCCCGCCACTGCGCCCGCCTGGGCACCTGGTACATCGAGCGGCTGCGCCACCGCGACTACGCCATCTCGGCCTTCGAGCAGGCGCTGCGCCTGGATCCCACCACCACCAAGGCGCGCGAGGGGCTGCACGATCTCTACCGCCAGAGCCGGCGCTGGGACGAGCTGGCCGACTCGCTGCGCGCCGGCGTCGAGCACGAGCCCGACACCGAGAAGAAGGTCGACGCCCACCTGGCCCTGGGCGACATCTTCGAGACCGAGCTCAAGGACAGCAAGAAGGCGGTCGACGCCTTCAAGCAGGCGCTGGCCCTCGACCCCGACAACCAGGACGCGCTGGCCGCGCTGGAGCGCCTGTACCGCAAGGACTCGCGCTGGGAGGATCTGGCCCAGGTCCTCGGCCGCCGCGCCGAGCTGGTCGCCGACGCCTCGCGCTCGGCCTCGATGCGGCGCGAGATCGGCGACCTCCTCCTCGATCGCCTCGGCGACGTCGAGGGCGCCATCACCCGCTACGAGCACGTGCTGGAGACCGAGCCGGCCAACATCGACGCCCTGCGCGCGCTGGAGAAGCTGTACGACCGCGTGGGCAAGAACGACAAGTACCTGTCCACGCTGGAGCACCTGGCCGACGCCCTGCCGGGCGACGCCGACAAGGTGCAGATCTGGCGCCGCCTGGCCGCCGAGTACGAGGAGGACGAGGGCCGCTGGACCCGCGCCGCCGAGTTCCTGGAGAAGATCCTGGCGGTGCAGACCAGCGACGACGACGCCTACCGCGCGCTGGCTCGTCTGTACAAGAACCAGAAGAAGTTCGAGCAGTCGGTCGACGTCATGATGCGCCACGTCGGCTCGTCGACCGCGACCGCCACCCGCATCGAGCTGTGGGCCGCCTGCGGGCGCACCCAGGAGGAGCTGCTGTCGGATCCGCACCGCGCCATCGAGGCGTGGTCGAACGTGCTCGATCTCGACGGCGCGCACCGCGACGCCCTGACCGCGCTGGGCCGCCTGTACAAGCGCATCGACAGCTGGGATCGCGCCGCCGCCATGATGGTCAAGAACGCCGAGGCCGCGCACGGCAAGCAGGCCGTCGAGCTGTGGCACGAGGCCGGCGAGCTGGCCGCCAGCAAGCTCAATGACGAGGCCGCCGCCGAGTCGCGCTTCGTCAAGGCGCTGGAGCTGGATCCGCAGCACGTGGCCTCGATGCTGTCGCTGGTCGAGCTGTACCGCCGCCGCGGCGAGCACCTGCGCGCCGCCCGCCTGATGGTCGAGGCCGAGGGCGCGACCACGAACCGCATCCAGAAGGTCAAGCTGCTGCACGACGCCGGCACGCTGTACGAGGATCACCTCGACAACCGCGGCCGCGCCGCCGAGCTGTACGCCAAGGCGCTGCATCAGGATCCCGAGCACGTCGAGGCCGCCGCCCGGCTGGCCGACATCTGGTCGACCGAGCAGCGCTGGGCCGACGTCGAGCCCATCCTCGACATGCTGGTCAAGAAGATCGACCGCACCGATCGCCACGAGTTCGGCAAGCGCGAGCGCCAGCTGGCGGTCGCCTGCGAGAACCTGGGCAACCACGACAAGGCCGCCAAGCACTACCGCAGCGCGGTCGAGGCCGAGCCCGACGACGTCGGCGCCATCCGCGGCCTGGCCGACATCCTGTTCGTCAAGCAGGAGTACGAGGAGGCCGACAAGCGCTACCGCGCCCTGCTGGCGCTGCACCGCGCCGCGCTGGCCGAGGGCGAGGTCGTCGAGCTGTACTACCGCCTCGGCGTCGGCTCACGCCACCGCGGCGACGACGCCCGCGCGCGCGAGTCGTTCCAGAAGGCGCTGGCCATCGAGCCCGGCCACAAGAAGACGCTGGCCGCGATGATGGAGTTCGCGCAGGCCCAGGGCGACGTCAGCGCCATCATCGACGCCAAGCGCGCCCTGCTCGAGGGCGCCGGCGCCGACGAGCGCTTCAAGCTGTACGGCGAGATCGGCGATCTCTACGCCGAGAAGCAGGAGGATCCGGTCAGCGCGCTGTCGGCCTACCTGGAGGCGCTCAAGATCCGCCCCAGCTCGCACCAGCTCTTGCACAAGGTGCTCGAGCTGTACGTCGAGCAGAAGGCCTGGAAGCACGCGGTCGACACCCTGGGCAAGCTCGGCGAGCAGGAGCACGACGCCGCCCGCCGCGCCAAGTACAACTACACCGCCGGCGTCATCTGTCGCGACGAGCTGAAGGCGATTGACGACGCCGTCGAGCGCTTCCACTCCGTCCTCGAGGACACCCCCGAGGACGAGCGCTCGTTCGAGGCCATCCGCGAGCTGCAGACCGCCAAGCAGGACTGGAAGGCGCTGGCCAAGAGCTACCGCAAGCAGCTCAAGCGGCTGCCGGCGCAGACCAAGCCCGAGGTCAAGCTGCGCTACTGGACCGCGCTGGCCGACCTCGCGCTCGACAAGCTCGACGACCGCGAGTCCGGCATCGCCGCGCTCGAGGTGGCGACCACGCTGGAGGAGAACGCCGATCGCCGCGCCCGCCTGGCCGCGCTGTACCTGCAGGCCGGCCCGAGCTACCTCGACAAGGCCATCGTCGAGCAGCAGCGCCTGCTCAAGCTGACGCCCGACAAGCTCGACCTGTACCGCAACCTCGACCGCCTGTATCGCGAGACCAAGGCGTTCGACAAGGCCTGGTGCCTGGCCGCCGCGCTGTGCTTCCTCGGCGGCGGTGACGACGAGGACAAGAAGCTGTTCGAGCAGTACCGCCCCAAGGGCCTCATCCCCGCGCGCCACCGCCTGACCGAGGAGCTGTGGCAGAAGGCCATCATCCACCCGCGCGAGGATCGCTACCTGTCGGGCATGTTCGCCGCGCTGGCGCCCGCCATCATCGCGACCACCGCGCAGCCGCACCAGACCTATGGCCTCAACCGCAAGCAGGCGACCGATCCGGCCAAGGACGATCGCATGGTGGCCAAGATCTTCCGCTATGTGGTCAACACCCTGGGCGTCGCGCCGCCGGAGCTGTACTTCCGCCCCGAGCAGAAGGAGTCGATCCAGGTCGCCAACACCCACGACAAGGGGATCTTGACCCCGTCGTTCGTGGTCGGCGCCCCGGTCATCTCGGCCAAGAACGAGCGCGAGCTGGCCTTCGAGATGGCCAAGCGCATCGCCTTCCTGCGCCCCGAGCGCTATGTGCGCTACGCCCTGCCGACCTCGCTGGCGATGGCCAACGCCTATGACGCCGCCGTCATCGCCTCGGGCGCCGGCCACCTGACCGACCGCGGCCCCGAGGTCGACAAGCTGACCGCGCACTTCAAGAAGACGGTGGCGCAGCCGGTGCTCGACCAGGTGGCCTCGTTCGCCAAGAAGATCCCGGCCAGCGTCAACGGCATGGCGGTCACCAGCTGGCTCAGTGCGGCAGATCTCACAGCCAACCGTGTCGGCTTCATCGTGGTCGGAGATCTGGAGTCCGCGGCGACGCAGGTCTCCAAGGAGCCGCTCGGCCTGACCACGCTGTCCACCAAGGATCGGCTCAAGGACCTGCTAGCGTATAGTGTCAGCGAAGAGTATTTCTCGGTGAGGCGGCACCTCGGCCTCGAGATCAACGTAGGAACGGGAGCTTAGCTTGATGAAGAAGTGGAAAACCGGCGCGCTCGGGCTGGGCGCGGCGTTGCTTGCTGGCGCGCTGGTGGGACGGGTGCTGCCGGGTTGCGGCGGCGACAGCTCGGGACCGACCTGCGGCAACGGCGAGGTCGAGACCGGCGAGTTCTGCGACGACGGCAACCTGTCGAACGACGACAACTGCTCGGCCTCGTGCACCGTGCTGGCGACCACGTCGCTGACGCTGAAGTGGCCGATCAACCAGGGCAAGTTCCAGGATCCGACCGACATCGACTCGTGCGTCGAGGTCGGCGGCACCCACGTGGTGGTGACGCTCAAGGGCGGCACCCCGCCGGCCGGCGGCCTGCCGGTCGATCGCCGGCTCGAGCTGGGCTGCGATCTCGGCAGCACCAAGCTGCTCAACGTGCCGTCGGCGCCGCTGTACCCGGGCCCCTACGAGGCCAAGGTCAAGCTGATCAAGCGCGTGGCCGCCAACGACGCCGGCGTGGCCTCGGGCGACACCGACCTGACCCGCGAGCTGACGCTGAACTTCACCCTGGCCGACCGCACCGCGACCACGCAGACGGCGGACTTCCAGATCCCCGACTTCCTGATGGGCTACACCGGCGGGCTGCAGTTCAAGACCCGCTGGGCCAGCGCCACCACCTGCGCCAGCGCCACCCCGCCGGTGACCCAGCAGGTGCTGCTGCTCAAGAAGCGCAACGGCACCGTGGTCTCCAAGATGACCTTCGACAGCCCACTGACCGCCACCGTCAACGAGGCCATGCCGACCGACGGCAGCGCGCCCGGCGTGTGCGTGGACTTCTCGGCCAGCACCTCGCAGCAGATCTTCGGCCTCGACTGGGGCGACTACGACATCGGCATCAAGGGCATGTCGAACGGCATGCCGGCGTACTGCCAGACCTTCCCGGTCTTCGTCGGCGCCCAGGCCCCGGGCACCACCAATCCGTCTTACACCTTGATGGTGCCAGCGCTGATGGGGATGATGACGGCCGACGCCAGCGTCGGCGATGGCGGCGTCCCGGATGGCGGGATGTCGATCACCTGCTTCTAGAGTGAGGGGACCGGGGATGCGGTCGTGGGCGCTGCTGATTGCCGCTGGAATGCTGGCCGTCGGCTGCGGCGGGGGTGGTGCGGCGCGCAAGCGTGAGCGGCCGCTGCCGGTGCCGCCCGCGCCGCGCTTCAAGAGCGGTCCTCCCCCGGGGCCCGAGCCGCTGCTGCCGCTCGACAAGCCGCACCGGGCCTGGCTGATCGACGTCGGCGACGTGCTGCGCGCGCCGTGGTCGGCGTTCGTGGACCAGGCCAGCGGGCAGCTGCCCCCGGACCACGAGCTGAACCGGGCCGACCTCGAGGCGGTAGTCGAGCTGGAGCTGTCGGCGCGCGGGCAGCGCCTGGGCGCCAAGGTCGCCAAGGAGTCGGGCAGCAAGGACTTCGACGAGGCCGCGCTGGAGATCGTGACCAGCCTGCCGCCGCTGCCGCCCCCACCCGCGGACGCCATCTCGGACGACGGCCGTTGTCGGCTGCGCTGGCGCTTCGCGCGCGACGCCCGGCGCGCCGCGCCCGCGGGGGCCGAGGTCGAGGTGCGCGAGTTCGACGTCGCCACTGCGACGCGCAAGTTCCTGGAGGTCGGCCGGCTGCGTGACGCGGTGGGCCGGCTGTCGCGCGCGCTGGACAGCGGCGCGGCGACGGTCGACAGCGGCCCCGGGCTGGTGGCGTCGCGCATGCTGGCGACCGCGGTGCTGGCCCAGCGCATCGAGGTCGACGCCGGTCCACGCTGCGTCGGCGAGGGCTGCGCGGCGCGGCCCGACCTGTTCGCGGTGGCCAGCGCGGTGCGCGACCTCGGCGCGGGCGGCGCGATGGACGCGGCGCCGGTGATCGCCAAGCACATCGACGGCGCTCCCGCGCTGCGCAGCTTCGCCATCGAGGCGCTGGGGCGGCTCTCGTACCAGGCCGCACGGCCGCGGCTGCTCGAGCTTCTGACCGACGCCACCCTGGGGCCGACCGCGGCGCGTGCGCTGGCGCGCCTGGGCGCCGAGGCCTCCGATGCCGGCGCCAGGCAGCTCGAGGCGTCGGTGCTGGCCAAGCCGACAGCGCGCCTGATCGAAACGCTGGGCGCGCTGGAGTCCCGTCTCGCACTCCCGCAGCTCCTGACCGCCATGAAGAGCGGCAGCGCCCTGCGCATCGCGGCCTGGCAGGGGCTGGCGGCGCCGGTGTATGCGCCGGTGACCGACTCGGGGACTGACGAGCCGCTGCGCAAGGCCATGCTGGCGGGCGCCGCCGATGGCGACAGCAAGGTGCGCATCGCCGTGCTGGGGGCCATCGAGCGCTGGGGCGCCGCCGAGCGCACCCCCAAGGGCGCGCTGAACCTGGTCATCAGCGCCATGAGCGACAAGGACGCCGCCGTGCGCGCCGCCGCGGTGGGCGCCCTGATGGAGGTCGGCTCCAGCAAGTGGCTGGGCGAGCTGGGCCGTGCGTCGCGGGACAAGTCACCGCTGCCCGCGCGTGCGCTGGCGGTCGCGCTGGCGCGCCGCCCTGGTCGCGCCGCCGACGCCAACCTGTGGCTGACCAAGCTGGCGGCGAGCGCGGACGCCGAGACCAAGCGCCAGGCGCGCGCTGCGCAGGTGCTGGCCGGCGTGGTGTCCCTGGCCGACGCGCTGGCGGCGACCGCGGATGACGTCGAGGCGACGCGCGTGCTGCTGGGCGCGCTGGCGGCGGCGCAGGCGTCGGGGCAGAAGGTGGTGTTCGCGGCCGACGCTGCGACTGCGGTGCTGGCGCACGCCGATGCCGGGCTGCGCGGGCTGGCCATCGAGGTGCTGGCGCGTGGCAATGCCCGCCGTGCCGCGGCCGACGCCCTGCTCGGCGAGCTGCTCAGCGGCGCGGTCGACCCGGCGGCGGCGGCGGCGGCCTGGCTGAGGGCCACCCGGTGACGCGGGCGCGCGGCTGGCTGCGCGCGTGCGGGGCGGCGCTGCTGCTCGCGCTGCTGGGCTGGGCGGTGACGGTCGGTGCCGCGGGCTGCGATGACCTGGGCACGTCGACCACGGGCGGATGCAGCACCAACGCCGACTGTCTGCCCGAGCACAAGTGTGTGGTGCCGGCCGGGGTCTGCGTGGGCTTCACCACGCCGCTGGAAGCTCCACGAGACGGCGGCTGAACGCGCGCTACACTGAGGGTGTGACGGTGTCCGGGCAGGCGCGCAGGGTGCAGCTGGGGATCGCGATCGGCGTCGCCGTCGCGGTCGTCGTCAATGTCGCCGAGGTCCGCCCGGTCAGGGCGGGCGCCGAGACGCCGGTGCGCAGCGGCAAGATCGACTTCGTCTACCGCGGCCACGACATGGTCAAGGTGCCGCGCGGCAGCTTCCGCATCGGCTCGACCGCGGTGCAGCTGGAGCGCGCCCTCGAGCTGTGCGCGCGCGAGGTCGGCGAGCGCTTCGAGGAGTTGGCCTGCCAGAGCCAGTTCTTCGAGGACGAGCTGACCCCGCCGCGCCCCATCTCGCTGTTCGGCTTCCTGATGGATCGCTTCGAGGTCACCGTCGGCGAGTACCGCGCCTGCGTCGCCGCCGGCGGCTGCGCCATCGATCCGCTGCTGGTCGCCGCCCCCGAGCCCGCCCCGGTGGGCGCCGTCCGCGACGCCCTGGCCGACGATCTGCCCATGGTCGGCGTGACCTGGTACGAGGCCGCCAGCTACTGCAAGCGCGCCGGCAAGCGCCTGCCCACCGAGGCGGAGTGGGAGTACGCCGCGCGCGGCGCCGCCGGGCTGACCTGGCCCTTCGGCAGCCGCCTGTATCCCACCCTGATGAACCACGGCCAGATCGCCCCCGAGTCGATCGCCGCCACCCAGACGCTGCCGCTGTTCGCGGTCGACGAGCGTGACGGGCAACGCTATCGCGCCCCGGTCGGGTCGTACCCCCATGGCAAGAGCCCCTTCGGCGTCGAGGACCTGGCCGGCAACGTCGCCGAGTGGGTGGCCGACTGGTACGCCGCCGATGGCTACGCGCGCGCCGAGTCCATCGCCCCGCACGGCCCCGGCAGCGGCGTCTTCAAGGTCCTGCGCGGCGGCAGCTACCTCAGCCCGGCCTACCGCACCCGCGCCGCCTCGCGCGAGGGCCTGCCCCCCGGCGAGCGCGCCGCCTGGCTGGGCTTCCGCTGTGTCCGCGACCTGCCGCAATAGATTCAGCTCACCACTTATGTTAGAAGGAAGCCCGACATGACGATCTTGCGGCGATTCTTCGCGGTCCTGGCGCTGCTCAGCGTCTTCGCTTTCGGCGCGGCCGGCTGCAAGCAGAGCAAGGGTGAGCGCTGTCAGCTGGCCAGTGACTGCGAGTGTGGGGAGTGCGTCATCGTCTCCGGCCTCGAGGGGCTGTGCTGCGAGGGTGTCGCGGTCACCGACGGTGCCGTCGCCGACGCGCCGATGTCGACCATCGACGCCACCGTGCCCGACGCCATGATGTCGGTACTCGACGGCGCTTCGACCGACTGAGCTCGCCGTGCGTCTGCTGACCGCGCACAAGGTGACCATCGGGACCTCGATGGCCGGCTGTCTGGCCTTCGCGGTGTGGGGCTTCAACGAGTACCGCAACACCGGGGCCCTGCTGCCCCTGGTGCTGGCGCCCGCCGCGCTGGTGCTGTGCCTGTTCCTCGGCCTGTATCTGCGCAACTTCTCTCGCAAACACCGCCGTCCCGCCGCCCCGCCCCGACCCTGAACCCCGCCCCGCGCCAGCTTGTACAAACTGTCCTTCCGTGCCATGACAATTTGGCAATGCGACCCGACCAGCCCGCACCTGCGTCCTCACCCAAGCATTTGATCCCCAAAGGAAAATGCTCAGGAATGGCGACCGCCGGGCTGGCATTGGTCTTGTACCAGCAATGGGAGGCCCCATGACCGATCCCGTCACCACTCCCTCACAGGCACCCTTCACGGTCCTCGTGGTGGACGACGAGCGCGGCATCGTCGACTCGCTGGCCACCATCCTGGAGCGCGAGGGGCTGACCGCGCTCAAGACCACCGACCCCAAGCAGGCGCTGGAGATCCTGCGCAAGCAGCGCATCTCGGTCCTCATCACCGACCTCATGATGCCCGGCATGTCGGGCATGGACCTGCTCAAGGCCGCGCGCGCCATCGCGTCCGAGACCGAGGTCATCGTGATGACCGCCTACGGCACGGTCGAGAACGCCGTCGACGCCATGAAGGAGGGCGCCTACGACTTCCTGACCAAGCCCCTCAAGCGCGCCAGCGTGGTGCGCATCATCAAGAAGGCGCTGGAGAAGCAGAGCCTGGTGCTGGAGAACCGCTCGCTGCGCGCCGAGCTCGAGCGCGCGCGCAAGCGCAGCATCGTGGGCTCCAGCCTGGCCATGCGCCGGGTGCTCGAGGTGGTGTCGCAGGCCGCGCCGTCCACCGCGACGGTGCTGCTGCTGGGCGAGAGCGGCACCGGCAAGGAGCTCGTCGCCGAGGCCCTCCACCGCGCGAGCGACCGCGCCGACGGGCCGTTCGTGCCGGTCAACTGCGCCGCCATCCCCGAGGGCATCCTGGAGGCCGAGCTGTTCGGCTATGACCGCGGCGCCTTCACCGGCGCGGTGGCGCGCCGCGACGGCCGCTTCATCTCGGCCGACGGCGGCACCCTGTTCCTCGACGAGATCGGCGAGATCCCGTCGCACATCCAGGTCAAGCTGCTGCGCGTGCTGCAGGAGGGCGAGGTCGAGCGCCTGGGCGGTCGCAACCAGCGCGTCGATCTGCGCCTGGTCGCGGCCACCAACAAGGATCTGTCGCGCGCGGTGCGCGAGGGCCGCTTCCGCGAGGATCTGTACTACCGGCTCAACGTCATCGCGCTGACGGTGCCGCCGCTGCGCGACCGCAAGGACGACGTGCCGCTGCTGGTCGAGCACTTCCTGCAGGTCTTCCGCGCGCGCAACGGCAAGGCCATCGCCGGGCTGTCGCGCGGCGCGCTCGATCTGCTGCAGTCGTACGACTGGCCGGGCAACGTGCGCGAGCTGGAGAACGCCATCGAGCGCGCCGTGGTGCTGTGCAAGGGCTCGTCGATCGACTCGGACGATCTGCCGCTGGAGGTGCGCGGGGGCGGCGGCGCCGGTGGCGTCGGGCTGGGCGGCGCGGGGGCGGCGCGGGTGATCTCGTTCCCGACCGGGACGCCGCTGGAGGAGATCGAGCGGCGCGCGATTCACGAGACGCTCAAGCACGCCAAGGGTGACAAGCGGCTGGCGGCGCAGCTGCTGGGGATCGCGACGCGGACGATCTACCGCAAGCTGGAGGCGGAGGGGGGAGAGGCGGAAGGGGAGGCGGAGGCGGACGGGGACGGAGAAGAGACCGGATCGGGCACGGGCACGGGCACGGGCACGGGCACGGGTGAGGGGCTCGATGCCAGCGTGGGCGTGCGATGAGCGTCGAGCACTACATCAAGCGCTACTTCTGGGTGTTCTGGCTGCTGGTCATCGCGGTCGCCGCGTATCTGATGGCGCGCACCACCAACCACCTCATCGAGAAGAGCTTCCTCATCAAGAAGCTGCCCGCCAGCCGGCCGCGCTCGCAGCGCGCCGTCATCCCGTCGTCCTCGGTGCCGCGCCACCTCAAGGACATCGACAACGTGATGGCGCACAACGTGTTCTGCTCGAGCTGCCCCAAGTGGGTCAAGCCGTCGGACAAGCCCATCACCACCGAGCCAGTGGCGCCGCCGCCGTCGGATCCCAGTAACCCCACCAAGTCGCAGCTGCCGCTGGCGCTGCTGGCGACGCAGCTGTCGACCAGCCGGGTGTCCTACCACCGCGCCGTCATCCGCGACGTCACCAACACCAAGACCGCGACCTACGGCGTCGACGACACGCTGCCCGGCGGCCCCATCATGTACGCCATCCTCGACAAGCGCGTCATCTTCAAGAACGGGCCGACCTACGAGTACCTCGACCTCGAGAACTACACCGGCCCGGTCCCGGTCTCGACCGCCGCGGTGGCGCCGCCGCCCATCATCGACACCCCGTCGGAGCCGCCGCCGCCCGAGGGCTCGCTGGAGGCCGACCTCGACAAGGGCATCAAGCGCAACAGCGAGACCGACTATGTCATCGACCGCGGCCTGCTCGACAAGCTGCTGGGTGACACCTCGGCGCTGGCGCGCTCGGCGCGCATCGTGCCCTCGGTGAAGGACAACAAGCCCAACGGCTTCAAGCTGTACGCGATCCGCCCGGGCAGCGTGTACGCCAAGATCGGGCTCGTCAACGGCGACACCATCCAGGCCATCAACGGCTACGACATGTCGACTCCAGCGATGGCGCTGGAGGTCTACACCAAGCTGCGCACGGCGCCGAACCTGTCGGTCAGCATCCTGCGCCGCGGCGAGACCAAGTCCATGAACTACACCATCAAGTGAGCATGAGAGTGACGATGACCCGCCTCCGCATCCGCACTGCAGCACTCGCCGCGCTCGCCCTCGCGATCGCCTGCGCGACGACGGCCGGAGTGGCTCGCGCCCAGGCGCCCGCGCCGGCCGCCAGCGCCGCCAAGGCCACCAAGTGCAAGCCCCAGCGCGGCAGCTTCCTGCTCACGCTCAAGCCCGAGTCCGAGCTCAAGGACTATGTCGAGTGGATCCAGGCCATCACCTGCAAGCGCTTCATCTACCCGGTCAACCTGTCGGGGCGCTCGACCAAGATCACCATCTACTCGCAGGCGCCGGTCACCGCTGACGAGGCCTGGCGGCTGTTCCTGACCGTCATGCAGCAGATGCAGCTCACCGTGGTGCCCAACGGCGGCGGCTATTACAAGCTGACCGAGTCGCTCCGGGCCAAGGACGAGCTGCCGCCCATCTTCAGGAACCCCGGCAGCGTGCCCGGCTCCGACCAGGTCGTGACCGCGCTGATCCGCACCAACTATGTCAGCCCCGACGAGCTGTCGCAGCTGCTGTCGGGCCTGAAGTCGAACGTCGGCATCATCTCGACCTACGCCCCCGGCAACCTGCTCATCATCACCGACTTCGGGTCGTCCATCCGCCGCCTGGTCAAGGTCGTGCGCGAGGTCGATCTGCCGGCCGCCAACGAGGGCATCTTCGTGGTCCAGCTCAACAAGGTGCCGGCCAGCGAGATGGTGCAGCGCCTGAACGAGATCTTCGCCCAGCAGCAGAGCGGTCGTGGCGGCGGCGGCAACAGCCGGCGCTCGCCGATGCCGCGTGCCAGCGAGCCCGACCTCGAGGACTCCACCGGCCCCATCCCGGTCAGCGCCAGCGACGTGCAGGCCACCAAGATCCTCGGCGACGAGCGCACCAACTCCGTCATCATCGTGTCGAGCCCGGCCAGCTACCAGCGCATCCTGGCCGTCATCAAGGTGCTCGACCGCGAGATCCACGGCGCCGGGCAGGGTCGTATCCACGTCTACCCGCTGGAGAACGCCGACGCCGAGCCGCTGGCCAACACGCTGAACGCCATCGTCAGCGGCAACCAGCGCGGCGGCCGCCAGCCCGCGACCTCCAGCGACGGCCCCTTCGAGGGCCAGGTCCGCATCTCGCCGCACAAGGAGACCAACAGCCTCATCATCGTCAGCTCGCAGCAGGACTTCCTGGCCCTGCGCGACAGCATCCGCCGCCTCGATCTGCCGCGGCGCCAGGTCTTCGTCGAGGCTGTCATCCTCGAGGTCTCGATCGACAAGATCCGCAAGCTCGGCGTGTCCTTCCACGGCGGCGGCCTGCTCGGCATCGGCGGCAAGGACGCGCTGGCCTTCGGCGGCGTGCAGAACGGCGACCTGTCGTCGCTGCTGCTCAACCCGGCCGCGCTCAGCGGCCTGGCCGCCGGCGTCATCGGCCCCGAGATCGAGGGCTCCGACAAGTTCATCAAGATCAACGGCGCCGGGGTGTCGATCCCGGCCTTCGGCATCGTGCTGCAGGCGCTGCAGACCACCACCGACGTCAACGTGCTGTCGTCGCCGCACATCCTGACCACCGACAACGAGCAGGCCGAGATCTCGGTCGGCGAGAACGTGCCCTTCCAGTCCAGCCCCGGCGGCGCCCAGGCCGGCGCCGGCTTTCTGCCCATCATCCCGCAGATCCAGCGCCAGGACGTGGCGCTCAAGCTCAGCATCAAGCCGCACGTCAACGACTCCGACATGGTGCGCCTGGAGATCAAGCAGGAGGTCTCGCGCATCACGGCGGAGAACTTCAACCAGACCGGCTCGCCCAAGACCTCGAAGTCGACCCTGGAGACCATGGTCGTGGTGCGCGACCAGCAGCCCGTCGTGCTGGGCGGCCTGATGACCGACCGCGTGGCGCTGGAGGAGGCCAAGGTGCCGCTGCTCGGCGACCTGCCCATCCTGGGCTACTTCTTCCGGCAGCGGAAGCGGGTCACCCAGAAGGCCAACCTGCTCATCTTCCTGACCCCGTACGTCATCAAGAACCAGGGTGATCTGCGCCGGATCTACGAGAAGAAGCTGCGCGAGCGCCGCGAGTTCATCGAGACCTACACCGCCTTCAAGGACCGCGAGTTCGAGGCCAACATCGACTATCGCCGCAAGCGCGGCCTGATCGAGGAGATCAACAAGGCGGTCATGCAGGCCGAGGAGGACGACCGCCTGCTGCGCGAGGCCGAGGAGTCGCTGCGCTCGACCGAGTTCCGCGGCCCGGTGCAGATGCCCGCCAACGATCCCGGCAACGACCCCGATGGTGACGGCAGCGTCGGCGAGCCCGACGGCGCCGGCGGCCCGGGCTCGGACGAAGGCGACCTGGAGGGCGGCGGCAGCAAGCCGTCGCCCAGCCCGGCCCCAGCCCCGCCCAAGAAGAAGACGGAGACGCCTGCCCCCGCAGGCGGCAAGCCCTGATGGCACCCGACGAGTACGACCTGCCGACGCTGGAGCCTGACGAGGTGACCGACGTGCGCTTGCCGCAGGTCGGCGCCGGCGTTTTCGGGGCCGGCCCGCAGCAGCCCACGCTGCTCGGCGTGCCCGCGCCGGGCGCCGGCCCAGGCGCCGTCCGCGAGGAGGGCCTGCTGGGCTGGCACCTCCTGCAGTCGACCCCGATGAAGCGCCAGGAGCTCGACGACGCGCTGGCGACGCAGAAGATCGAGGGCGGTCGCATCGGCGAGATCCTGCTGCGCATGCGCGCCATCACCGAGGAGCAGCTCCTGCGCGCGCTGGGCACCCAGCTCGGCTATGGCTTCGACGGCGCGCTGACCGCCGAGAAGGTCGACGCCGTGCTGCTCGAGCAGGTGCCCATCAACTTCGCCAAGCAGCACCAGGTGCTGCCGCTGACCCGCGCGGTCGAGGACCCCGGGCTGGTCTACGTGGCGTGCGGCGATCCGCTCGACATCTACGCCCTCGACGAGGTGCGCGGCCTGCTCGGCGCCAGCGAGCTCCTGCCCGTGATCGCGCCCGCCGGCACCATCGTCGACATCATCAACAAGGTCTACGCGCGCCAGTCCGGCGGCGAGCTGGCCAAGACCGAGGGCGGGGAGGGCGACGAGGAGGGCGCGCAGGCCGAGGAGCTGGTCGACATCCTCGACCTGACCGACGAGGCGCCCATCATCCGCTGGGTCAACTCGCTGATGTTCCAGGCCGTCAAGGACCACGCCTCCGACATCCACATCGAGCCCGGCGAGAAGGAGGTCACCGTCCGCTACCGCATGGACGGCGAGCTGTATCACAAGAATCGCGCGCCCAAGCAGTTCATGCCCTCGATCATCTCGCGCGTGAAGATCATGGCCGGCCTCAACATCGCCGAGAAGCGCATGCCGCAGGACGGCCGCATTCGCCGCAAGATCGCCGGCAAGGACATCGACATGCGCGTCGCGACCATCCCGATCGCGGCGGGCGGCGGCGGCGAGCGCATCACCATCCGACTGCTCGATCGCACCGCGGTTCTGCTCGACATGGCCGACATCGGCTTCTCGCCCGATCAGCAGCGCGCCATGGAGGAGCTGATCCGGCGCCCCCACGGCATCCTGCTGGTCACCGGCCCCACCGGCTCGGGCAAGACCACGACGCTGTACTCGGCGCTGACCAAGATCAACTCGCCCAACCTCAACATCCTGACCATCGAGGACCCGGTCGAGTACCAGCTCGAGGGCGTCAGCCAGACCCAGGTCAACCCGAAGATCGATCTGACCTTCGCGGCCGGCCTGCGCTCGTTCCTGCGCCACGACCCCGACGTCATCATGGTCGGCGAGATCCGCGACGTCGAGACCGCCGAGATCGCCATCCAGGCGTCGCTGACCGGCCACCTGGTGTTCTCGACCATCCACACCAACGACGCCGCCGGCGGCGTGACCCGCCTGGTCGAGATGGGCGTCGAGCCCTTCCTGGTGGCGTCGTCGCTGATTGGCCTCCTGGCGCAGCGCCTGGTGCGCCGCGTGTGCAAGGAGTGCCGTGAGCTGTACCGCCCGCTGGAGGACGAGGTGCGCCGCCTGGGCATCGACTGGGACGCCTTCCAGGCCGGCAACGTGCGCGCCCAGGGCTTCAAGAACTCGGTGCCGCCCCCGCCCGGGATGCTGTACCGCGCCAAGGGCTGCGCGCGCTGCCTGGGCACTGGCTACTCGGGTCGGACGGGAATCTACGAGCTCCTGCTGATGAACGACGACATCCGCACGCTGGCGCTGAAGAACGCCGACTCCGGCCAGCTCAAGCGCGCCGCCGTGGCCAAGGGCATGAAGACGCTGCGCGACGACGGCGCCGCCAAGGTGGTCGCCGGCATGACCACCGCCGAGGAGGTCATGATGGCCACCGCGGAGGATCGCGGCTAGCCATGCCGGTCTTCGCCTTCAACGGCATCGACGCCACCGGCAAGCCCACCAAGGGCGTGCGCGAGGCGGACTCGCCCAAGGCGCTGCGCGGCGTGCTGCGCCGCGAGGGCATCTTCGTCAGCGACGTCAAGGAGGACCGCTCCGGCGCCGGCATCACCAAGGGCAAGGGGCTGTCGCGCGAGTTCTCCTGGAACAACCTGCTCGGGCCGGCGCGCGTCACCCGCAAGGATCTGTCGCTGATGACGCGGCAGCTGGCCACCCTGCTGCGCGCCGGCATCACGCTGTCGGAGTCGCTGGCCGCGCTGTTCGACCAGACCGACCACCGCGCGCTGAAGTCGATCATCGGTGACGTCAAGACCCGGGTCAACGAGGGCTCGACGCTCGCGGACGCGCTCTCGAATCAGAAGCAGGCGCGCGCGCTGGCCGGCCGCGGCCTCGCGGTGATCATGCAGATCATCGTGCGCAAGGCCAAGGGCGAGGATCCCTTCACCGAGAAGGTGTTCTCCGAGCTGTACATCAACATGGTCCGCGCCGGCGAGACCGCCGGCAACCTGGAGCAGGTGCTGGCCCGCCTGGCCGACTTCATGGAGGCCGACCTCAAGCTGCGCAGCAAGGTCCAGGCCGCCATGGTCTACCCCATCATCATGGCGGTGGTCGGCGTCGCCATCGTGGCCATCCTGATGATCGCGGTCATCCCGAAGATCACCGAGATCTTCGCCGACAACGAGCAGTCGCTGCCGTGGAACACCGAGTTCCTGATCTGGTCGTCGCACCTGGTCGGCAAGTGGTACTGGCTGATCACGCTGCTGGCGCTGGTCGGCGTGGTGGCCTTCGCGGCCTGGAGCAGCAAGCCCGAGGGCAAGCGCAAGTGGCACGCCTTCGTCCTCAAGCTGCCGCTGGTCGGCAACCTGGTGCGCATGGTGGTCGTGGCGCGCTTCACGCGCACACTTGGAACCATGCTGGCCTCGGGCGTGAACCTGCTCAAGTCGCTCGACATCGCCAAGGACATCCTCGGCAACGTGGTCCTGGTCGAGGCGGTCGAGAAGGCGCGCGAGGCCATCAAGGAGGGCGAGTCGATCGCCGTCACCCTGAAGAAGTCGGGCCACTTCCCGCCCATCGTCACCCACATGATCGCGGTCGGCGAGAAGGCCGGCCAGCTCGAGGTCATGCTGGAGACCATCGCCATCAACTACGAGGACGAGGTCGACGCCAGCCTGACCCGGCTGACGTCGATGCTGGAGCCGCTGATGCTGGTGCTGATGGGCGGCGCCATCGCGTTCGTCGTGTTCTCGATCTTGATGCCCATCATGGACATGCAGAGTCTGGCAACCCAGTAGAGGAGGCGTTCGATGTCGGCAGTCGCAGTCAAGACCACCACCGAGAAGGAAAAGCGCGAGATCACCCGGGCGCTGCGCCGCGGGCAGGCCGGCATGACCCTGCTGGAGATCATGATCGTGCTCGCGATCCTGGGCCTCCTGATGGGCGTCCTGGTCGGTCCGCGCATCTTCCGCGCGCTGTCGGGCGCCAAGAAGGACACCGGCGTCGAGGTCGTGCGCCAGTTCTCGCAGGGCTACATCGAGTACGAGCGCGCCCACGAGAACGACCAGACCACCTGTCCCGAGGATCTCGGCCAGGCCATGATCCGGGAGAAGTTCGTGAACTGGAAGAAGGTCGACAAGAACGGCGACCCCAAGGACACCTGGAACGTGCCGCTGCGCATCGTGTGCCCGGGCACCGAGGACAAGGACGGCATCGACGTGTCGTCGGCCGGCCCCGACAAGAAGTGGGACACCGCCGACGACATCCTGAGCTGGAAGCTGTAACCCACCCGTCCGGCCTGGGCCACCCCTGATGCGCGAACGCGGCTTCACCCTGCTCGAGATGCTGATCGTCCTGGCGATCGTGGGGGGACTCGCGTTCGCGGGCGGCAACGCGCTGCAGAAGATGCGCGGCAGCCGCCTGCGCGACAGCACCACCGAGGTGGCGTCGTCGCTGCGCTGGGCCTTCGATCGCTCGCTGGCCATCGGCAAGCACCACCGCGTCGCCATCCGGCTGGGCTCGAACAAGTGGTGGGTCGAGCGCTGCGAGCGCCGCCTGCCGCTGCGCCGCGGCACCGACCCCGAGGAGGAGCGCGAGCGCGAGGAGAAGGCCGAGGAGGAGCGGCTCAAGCGCGCTGCCGAGGCGCTGGCCCACGTCGAGGCGCCCATCGAGGAGAGCGCCAAGCGTGATCGCGAGGAGGCCGCTGCCGCCGAGGAGGGCCAGCCGCCGCCGCCCTGGTGCGCCGACGAAGCCCCCGGCGCCGCCGCGCCCGAGGGCGCCGAGACCGACGCCGCCACGCCGCCGTGCTGCCGCCCCAAGGGCGCGGGCAAGATCCGCACCCTCAAGAAGGGGATCTCGTTCGAGTCGGTCGACATCGCCCACCTCAGCGAGCCGGTCATCAAGGGCGAGGCCAAGATCAACTTCTTCTCGGTCGGCTACGCCGAGAAGTCGGTCATCCTGATCAAGGACAGCGACGCCGACAAGACCTGGGCCGTCACGCTGGAGCCGCTGACCGGCCGCGTGCGCGTGATGACGCGCCCGCCGCGCGACGACGAGGGCGCCGCGGTGCGCCACGACGCCGCCGGCAAGGAGGCGCCGGAGAAATGACCGCGCGCCGCACCCAGGACCAGGCCCGCGCCCGCGCCCGCGCCCGCGCCCGCGCGCAGTCGCAGGCCGGCTTCACGCTGCTCGAGATCATGATCTCGCTCGCCATCCTGTTCGGCGCGCTGGGCATGTACCTCGGCGGCATCAGCCAGGCGCGCACCCAGGTCGACAACGCCAAGATGCTGACCATCGCGACCAACCTGGCGCGCCTGCAGATGGTGGAGCTCGAGGCGCACGTGCGCGACGAGGGTTTCGGCCTCAACGACGACGAGAAGGACTGCGGCGACTTCGAGGACTACGGCTACCCCGAGAAGAAGTGGAGCTACTGCTGGGTCTCGGAGAAGGTCGAGCTGCCGCCGGCGCAGGAGATGACCGAGGCGGCGGGGGCGACCGCCGGCGAGATGGGGGCGGGTAGCGGGTCGTCGGCCGCCGGTGGGGGCGGCGGCCGGGGCGCGATGGCGCTGTTCGGCCAGGTCGACATGGTCAAGAACGTGCTCGAGCAGTCGATCCGCCGCGTCACGCTGACGGTGACCTACCCGATGCGCGGCGCCGAGGAGCGCAAGGGCAAGCTGATCGTGGTCGCCTACTTCACCGATCCCAAGGTGGTCGACGCCACCATCCAGATGGGCGCCATCAAGGACACCGGGCCATGACCGCGCGCGCGACGACGCAGCTGCGCGGCCACGGTCGCGGCCAGGCCGGCTTCACCTTGCTCGAGGTGATGATCGCGATGGGCCTTTTGGTCACCATCCTGTTCATCGTCTGGGGCAGCACCGACCAGGTCTCGCGCCTGTCGCGCAAGAGCGAGGGCGTCGAGGAGCTGTACCGCGGCGTGCGCCTGGCCACCACGCGCATGGTGCACGACATCTCGCAGGCCTATGTGTCGCAGAACGAGGACACCCTGACCGTCGACAAGCGCACCTTCTTCGTGCTGGAGGACAACTCCGGCAGCGACGAGCTCGCCTTCACGACCACGAACCACATGCGCCTGTACCAGGACGCCAACGAGTCGGATCAGACCGTGGTGAAGTACTTCCTGGAGACCGATCCCGACAAGCCCGAGCAGCAGAACCTGATGCGCTTCGAGGCGCGCCGCCTGGACGCCAAGCCGGTCGATCGCCTCGACGGCGAGACCAACGTCCTCCTGCGCGGTGTCACCGGCCTCGACTTCACGGTGTACGACCCGCGCGCCAAGGAGTGGAAGCAGGACTGGAACACCACCAGCGCCGACGGCCAGCCCTACCGCGTGCCCGAGCGCGTGCGCCTCAAGCTGACCATCAAGGACGAGTACGGCAAGGAGCTCGTCATCACCACCGAGACCTTCGTGTACATGCAGGAAGCGCTCAACCTGTCGGCCAACTGATGAAGCTGCGGGCACATATCGCGCGGGTGTGGCGGCGGCTGATGCAGCCGGCGTTTCCGCGCGCGGCCGGCGCCGGCCCGGCGACGCGCCGCCAGAAGAACGCGCAGCGCGGCGTGGCCCTGCTCATCGTGACCGCCGGGCTGACGGTGCTGGGCGCGCTGCAGCTGTCGTATCGCAAGCGCAGCGAGACCGACATCCAGTCGGCGCTCAACACGCGCGACGATCTGCGCGCGCACTACCTGGCGCGCTCGGGCATCAACCTGTCGCGCCTGGTCATCAAGGTGCAGCAGTCGGTGATGGACAAGTTTCGCAAGCAGATCGGCGACATCCAGCTGGCCGAGTTCGTGCCGACGATGATCCGCGCCTTTTCAGGGCAAAAGGACGAGGTCGAGGGGCTGGCCTCGCTGATGGGGCCGATCGACACCTCGAAGATCAAGGGCCTCGGCCTCAAGGGCAAGCAGGACTTCTCGCTGGAGATGGACACCGACGACGGCCGCATCAACCTGAACTGCGCCGGCGGCTCGACCGCCAGCCAGCAGGCGCTGGAGGGCAAGCTGGCCGCGCTGGTGCTGTCGCCCGAGTACGACCGCTTCTTCCTGACCGAGGGCCCCGACGGCCAGCTGACCGATCGCGCCACCATGGTGCACGCCATCCTCGACTACGTCGATCGTGACGAGTCGATGTTCGGCGCGCCCGGCCAGGGCGAGCAGTACGGCTACGACCAGACCAACGAGCCCTACCTGGCCAAGAACAACTACATCGACACCGTGGAGGAGCTGCAGCTGGTGCGCGGCATCGGCGACGACTTCATGGACAAGTTCCGCTCGTCGTTCACCGTGTACGGCGGCTGCAAGGTCAACCTGGCCGCGCTGGATCCGCGCAGCGCGCCGGTGTTCGCCATGCTGATCTACCAGGCCGCCAAGAACCCGTCGGATCCGGTGCTGACCGACCCGGTGAAGTTCCTCAAGCTGGTGCAGGCGGTGACCCAGGTGCGCCAGCTGTGGGGCACCCCGTTCTCGGTGCAGACCTTCGTCAGCACCGTGAAGGAGCCCGGCGAGGCGCTGGTCAAGCCGGGCGGCGGCATCCTCGGCAACCTGTTCGGCGGCGGCGGTGGTGGCGGCAGCGGCAGCGGCGACCCGGCGAGCGGGCTGACCCAGGCGCCGCCCGACATCGACGGCATCGAGCTCGACACCGGCAAGCTGAACCAGCTGGTCATCGACGGTCCGCGGCGCACCTACCGCGTCGAGTCGACCGCGACCGTCGGCCGCGTGACCAAGCGGATCTTCGGCATCTTCGACACGCAGCACGTCAACCAGAACAACATCGACCCCCAGTACCGCACCGGTACCTGGGTCTACTGGCGCGAGGACTAGGGCGGATGGCGCACAAGGTACTGGGCGTGGACCTCGGGTCCCACACCGTCAAGGTGGTCGAGCTGACGCTCGGCTTCCGCACCGTGCAGGCCACGGCGTTCTACAGCGCGCCGGTGCAGCCGGGTGACGACCCCGTCGCCGAGCGCGCCATGCGCACGCTGGCGCAGCTCATCGTGCAGAAGGGGCTGCACGGCGAGCAGCGCTTCGAGGCGCTGGGTGGCGACGGCCTGATGATCCGCCTGCTGTCGCTGCCGTTCTCGGACGCCAAGAAGATCGACATGGTGGTCGGCAACGAGCTGGAGGCGCAGATCGCGCGCGACGTCGACGAGGTGGTGTTCGACCACCGCATCCTGGCCGCGCTGGAGGATCCGGCGGCGCAGGCGGCTGCCGAGGCGGCGGCTGCGGCGGCGACGCCCGGTGCGCCAGGCGCCGCCGGTGCCGGGGCAGGGGCGGGCGCCGCTGGTCAGGCCGCGACGCCGGCCGCCAGCAACCAGCCCGCGCCGGGCTCGCCCCCGGGCGCGGTGGCCCCCACGCCGGGCACCAAGCCGACCCGCGTGCTGGTCGCCGCCGCCCTGCGCAGCGCCATCAAGGCCCACCTCGAGCGCAGCGCCGCCGCCACTGGCAGCGAGCCGCGCGCCCTGCTGGCCGCGCCACTGGTGCTGGGCCAGGTCGTCAAGAGCGACGCCCCCGTGGGCATCCTCGACATGGGCCACTCGCAGACCACGCTGTCGGTGGTGCTGGGCGGCGTGACCCTGATGTCGCGCACGCTGCCGCGCGGCGGTCGCCACGTCTCGGCCGCGGTGGCCAAGCGCTGGCAGATCCACCCCAGCCGCGCCGACGAGGTCAAGCATGGCTCGGCCTTCGTGGCGCCGCGCGCGCAGCTGGCGGCGCTGACGCCGGAGCAGCGCGCCGTGCACGACCTGTGCGTCGGCGAGCTGACACCGCTGGTGCGCGATCTGCGCCAGACGCTGGCGGCGTTCCGGGCCTCGTTCGGCGTGGCCTTGAGCGGGCTGCAGGTGTGCGGCGGGGCCTCGCGCCTGCAGGGCGTGGTGCCCTGGCTGGGCGAGGCGCTGGATCTGCCGGTCGAGGCGCTGCGGCTGGCGGCGACGCCCGAGCTGGCCCCGCTGGCGGCCGCGCTCGACATCGGCGGCGCCGCGCCCGAGCTGGCGCTGGTGCTGGGCATCGGCCTGGAGGGCGCCTCCGGCCGCGCCTCGTACGACTTCCGCCAGGACGAGTTCGCCTACAAGGTCGACTACTCGTTCCTGCGCCAGCGCGCGGTGGCCATCGCCTCGGCGTCGCTGACCCTGATCGCGCTGGCCGCCGTGATGGCCTGGTCGGAGCTCAGCAAGCTCAAGAAGGAGGAGCGCATCTTGAGCGACCGCTTCGACAGCATCTCGATGGAGGTGCTCAACCGGCCCATCGATCCCGAGGACGCCGAGACGGAGATCCGGCCCGGCAAGGCGGCCGACTCGCCGCTGCCCCGGGTGTCGGCCTACGACCTGCTCGACGACATCAGCCGCGCCCTGCCGGAGCGCGACAAGATCAAGCTCGACATCACCGAGCTCGAGATCAAGGCCAAGAAGATCTCGCTCAAGGCCACGGTGGCCAGCGCCAAGGAGCTGGAGACGCTGGAGGCCGCGCTGAAGACGCTGAAATGCATCGGCGACATCCAGAAGGGCAAGATGACCGCCGGCGTGGGCCCCGACGAGAAGCAGTTCACCATGACCATCGCCCACTCGTGCATGTGAGGACCCAGCCATGACACGCACACAGAAGGGCACGCAGACCAGCGCTCTCGGGCGCTGGTGGGACAACCTGGCGGTGCGCGAGCGCCGCATGGTGATGGTGCTGGGCGTCAGCGTCACCGTGGTCGCGCTGCTGGCGGTGGCCTGGGTCATCAGGAGCGGCCTCGACAAGCGGCGCAAGCGCAACCAGCTGCTCAGCGAGGCCATCCGCACCATCGACCGCGGCCGTGACGCCGTGGCCGCGCGCAAGCGGCGCGACGAGGAGCTGATGGCCATCATCGGGCCGACCGCGCCGGTGCTGTCGACCTACCTGGAGGCGGCGGCGGCCAAGGCCGGCGTCAGCATCCCGGAGCAGACCGACCGCACCCCGCAGCCGCGCGGCAAGTTCGTCGAGAAGTCGGTCGACATGAAGTTGCGCGGCGTGACCCTCGAGCAGCTGGGCAATTTCCTCAAGAACGTCGAGGAGTCACAGGTCGTGGTGGTACAGCGACTGCAAGTGAAGACATACTTCAACCAGCATGAACGCCTGGACGTGGAGCTGACCGTGGCGACCTTCGAGCGCGCCAAGGAGGCTCCCAAGAAGCCGGGCAAGCCGGGCGACAAGGGCAAAGGCGGCGAAGGGGCCGGGGACGACAAGGAGACCACTGGATGACCGCCTTCAAGCTCCCGTTCTCGCTGAGCGACCGCCAGAAGAAGATCCTCAAGTGGGTCGGCTACCCGGTGTTCGGCCTCTTCATGTTCCTGGTCTTCCTGTACGCGACCCTGCCGGTCGAGCGCTTCAAGGAGATGGCCATCACTGGCGCGGCGCGCGCGGGCTGGGACCTCGAGATCGGGAAGATCTCGCTGGGCTTCTTCCCCGGCCGCGCCACCCTGTCGGACGTCGTCCTGCAGAGCCGCCCCAAGACCGCCACCGAGAAGACGGTGCGCATCCCCATCGACGAGGTCGGCGTCAACGTGCAGCTCATGAAGCTGCGCAAGAAGCAGGTCGACCTCAGCTTCTACGCCAAGGTGCCCGACGGCAAGCTCAGCGGGCGCTACCAGTCGAGCAAGGCGCAGGACCGCATCAACGCCAGCGGCACGCTGCCGATGGAGTTTCTGCCCTGGCTGTCGCAGAACGTGCAGAACCTGCCGCTCGCGGGCGGCCTCGGGCTGAAGCTGGACCTGACCCTGCCCGGCCACAAGTGGGCCAAGGCGCAGGGCAGCATCACGCTGAAGTGCGAGAGCGGCGACTGCACGCTGGGCAATGACAAGGCGCTGACCGGCACCGCCATCCGCATGGGCAAGCTGTCCGCCACGCTGCCCATCACCAAGGGCGTGGCGACCTTCAAGAACTTCAAGGCGTCGTCGCCCGACGGCGAGCTGGAGATCGTGGGCCGCATCGAGTTCGCCGACCCGGTGGCCAACTCCGAGGTCAAGCTGTGCGTGCGCTTCAAGCTCGACGAGGAGCTGATGCAGCGCGCCGACCGCATGCGGTCGTTCCTCGGCTTCGCGTACGCCGGCAAGCTGCCCGACGGGCGCTACCTGAACCGGCTCGAGGGCCAGTTCGGGCGCATCCGCGGGATCTGGACGCAGAACTGCCCGTTCGATCCGACCCCGGCGCCGATGGCCGCCAACGTCAACCCGGTCGCCGGTGGTGCGGGCGGGCTGGGTGGCGCGGCCGCTGTGGCGCCGCCGCCGCCCCCGCTGGAGCCGCCGCCGCCCCCGGTCGCGGCTGCGCCGCCGACGCCCGATGTGCCGCGGCCGCCGCTGCCGACCCCGCCCAACGAGGCGGTCGCGCTGGACAACAACTCGCCGGTGCCGACGCCCGCCGGGAGTGACCAGATCGTGCTGGAGAATCCGCCGCCGTATCCGGTCGCCAAGCGCGGCTTCAAGCCGTTCCCGATCGACGATCCGCAGCCCGGGCAGGAGAACTTCAACCCCAAGAGGGACGGGTCGTCGGCCCGCAGGGAGAAAGAGAAGGCAATCGCCGACGAGGCCGAGAAGGAACACAGCCAGGACGGCGACAAGACGGAGCACCCGAATGTCGAGGACAAGAGCGACAAGGTGCCGGAGTCGGACTGACGGGGCGGGGCGCAGGCCCGTGGGCTCGTGGACCGTGGACCGTGGGCCGTGACCGTGACCGTGACCGTGGTCAGGGCTTGGGGCGCTTGACGCCGAGGCGGCGCATGCGGTCGGCGAAGGTGGATTTGGGCATGCCGAGGCGGGCGGCGGCGTCGCGGATGGAGCCGGCGGTGAGCAGGGTCTGCAGGTAGAGGTCGCGGCAGTGCTCGTCGAAGCTGCGCTGGCGCTCGACGCGGCCGGCGTCGTCGGAGTCTTCGGGCTCGATGGTCTGGGGCGCGGCGTCGTCGCGGCCGAAGCTGCGGCGCGGGCGCTCGGGCAGGGAGCTGACGCCGGCCATCAGCTCGGCTGACGTGATGACGCCGTCGCTCAGGGTGGCGGCGCGCATGATGGCGTTGCGCAGCTCGCGCACGTTGCCGGGCCAGTGGTAGCTGCGCATGGCCAGGAAGACGTCGGGGGCGAACTGGCGCGGGCCGACGTCGGCCTCCTCGGCGGCCAGGAAGTGGCGCGCCAGCGGCTCCAGGTCGTCGGGGCGGTCGCGCAGCGGCGGCACCACCATGCTCAGCATCGACAGCCGGTGGTAGAGGTCGAGGCGAAAGCGCCCGGCCTCGACCTCGGCGGCCAGATCGCGATGGGTGGCCGCGACCACGCGCACGTCGACCTCTCGCTCAGCGGCGCTGGCGCCGACCGGGCGCACACGCCGCGTCTCCAGGACGCGCAAGAGGCGCGGCTGCTGGGCCAGCGGCAGCTCCCCGATCTCGTCGAGGAACAGGGTGCCCTTGTCGGCCAGCTCGAACACGCCGGCGCGCCGCTCGGTGGCGCCGGTGAAGGCGCCGCGCTCGTGGCCGAAGAACTCGCTCTCGACCAGCTCGCGCGGGATGGCGCCGCAGTTGACCACCACGAAGGGCTGCCCGGCGCGCGGTGACGACTCGTGCAGCATGCGCGCGACCAGCTCCTTGCCGGTGCCGCTCTCGCCCTGGATGAGGACGTGGGCGCGCGACGGCGCCGCCCGCATGATGAGATCGATGGTGCGCGCCAGGCCCCGCGAGCGCCCGATCATGCGCCACGCCGCGCTGCCGCTGACGTCCTCGGCCGCCGCCATCGCCCCGCCGTCGCGCTCGTCGACCGCGCTGTCGACGACCACGATGTTCGAGCGCCCGAGACGCAGCCGCGCGCCGCGCTCGACCTCGACCGCGATGGCCCGCGCGCCATTGACGAAGGTGCCATTGGTCGACTTGAGATCGTGCAGGACGATGCGCCCGTCGTCGCACTCGAGATAGGCATGGAAGCTGGACGCATAGGGATCGTCCAGCGCCAGATCATTCGAGGGATCGCCGCCCAGGTTGAAGCGCCCGTGCCTGGGCAGCCTCGCCATCTCCCGCCGCCCCCCCAGCACCCGCAACGCCAGCCTCGTGTTCGCCGGCTGCACCCGTTCCCCGAGCACCCTCGTCGCACGCTTCATGTCCGCCCTCCGTGGTTGCAGAGGGTCTCGGCAGCACGCGCCCGCGGTTGCGCGGATATCTCACAAGTCGTGGATCTCTGGCCGTTCTTCGTTGTCGTGCGGGGCTGCTACGGCCCCATCCCGACCCACACCGCGCCGTCGTCGCCGAACTCCTTCTTCCAGATCGGGGCGCGCTCCTTGAGGCGGTCGATCACCGCGCGACACGCCGTGAAGGCCTCGGCGCGGTGCGCCGCCGCCGCCGCGATGACCACCGCGAGATCCCCGATGGCCAGCTTGCCGATGCGGTGCAGCACCGCGATGCGCGCCCCGGTCTCGGCCTCGACCTCGGCCACCAGCGCGCGGATGACCTTCTCGGCCATCTCGACATAGGCCTCGTACTCCAGCCGCTCGACCCGCTTGCCCTGGCTGCTGTCGCGCACGACGCCGGTGAAGGTCACGATGCCGCCCAGGCCGGGCCCGCTGACCGCGCGCACGACCTCGTCCAGCGACAGCGCCGTCTCCTGCACCCGCACCAGCGCGTCCGCCCCGCCCGCGACCGGCGGGATCAGCGCCACCTCGTCGCCCTCCGCGACCACGTGGTCGTCGCCCACGAAGTCCTGGTTCACCGCCACGCGCAGGTGCGCCCGCATCGGCCCCAGCCCGGCGTGGCGCGCCACCAGGGCGTCCATCACCGCGCCCACCGTCGCCCCCGCCGCGACCTCGAGGCTCTCGCCCTCCAGCTTCAGTCGCTCGCGAGCCACCGCGAAGTACCGCACGGCAATCTGCATGCGCCAACCATACCCGATCAGCGCCCGCGCGGCCGCCCGGCGGCGCAGGACCGGTTATACGTATTGTTGTGATACGCTACGTATAACCATGCAGCGCCTGCCCGCAGACGTCCAGACCCTCTACGCCGAGCTCCTCGATCAGCTGGTCGCCCGGGACGCCCAGCGCTCCATCGGGTCGCTGGCCGGTAGCTTCGTCGACAAGACCATCAAGGGGGGCGTGTACACCTACTTCCAGTACAGCGCTCCCGGCGGGTTGAAGCAGATTTACCTGGGCCCACGCTCGCGCGAGCTGCAGCGGCTGGCGGCGCGCTTCGCCACCGAGCGCGCCCGCGACGTCGCGGATCGGGCCGCCATCGAACGGCTCTGCGCCCTGATGCGGGTCGGCGGTGCCGCCCTGATCGACACCGCCTCGGCGCGGGTCATCGCCGCGCTCGGGGACGCCGCGGTGTTTCGCCTCGGCGGCACCCTGGTCGGGACCCATGCCTTCATCATCCTGGGCAACATGCTCGGGATGCGCTGGGATCACGGCCTGCTGCGCACCGACGATCTCGATGTCGCGGGCGAGCGCCGCCTGGCGGTCGCCGTCTCCGACCAGCAGGCCGACATCCCCGCCACGCTGGCGAGCCTCGACATGGGCTTCCTGCCGGTGCCCGGCCTGTCCCCCGCAGAGCCCGCCACCTCCTTCAAGGTGCGCGGCCGCTCGCTGCGCGTGGATCTCCTCACCCCCGCCATTGGCCCGGTGCGCGGGCCGGTCCCGCTAGCGCGCTTCGCCGCCGCCGCCGAGCCGCTGCGCTTCCTCGAGTACCTGCTTGCCGACACCCAGCTCGCCGCCAGCATCAGCGGCAGCGCAACCCTGGTGCGCGTGCCGCAACCCGCCCGCTTCGCGCTGCACAAGCTGCTGGTCGCCCAGCTGCGCCCGGCCGCCTTCCAGAGCAAGGCCGACAAGGACCTGCGCCAGGCAGCCCAGCTCATCCTGGCCCTGGCCGAGGACCGCCCCGGTGACCTCGCCCTGGCGTGGCACGACCTCGAACATCGCGGCTCGACCTGGAAGCGCACCGCCACCAGCGGCCTCACGCTGCTCGCGAGGCGCGCCCCCGAGGCAGCGGCAGCGCTGCGGGCCGCACGCGCAAGCAGGTGAGCGCTTCAGCGCCTCTTGCCCAGCAGCGGCCGCCCTTCTGGCGACACCGCGAGGCTGGCCCCCGGCGCCGAGCGCGCCCCGCGCAGCCGCGGCACCTTCTCCAGCAGGTGCTGCGGAAACCCCAGCCGCTCGTGCTCCGGCCGGTCATCCTGCCGGAGCTCGTTCAGGACCAGGGCGACCCCCAGGCGCACGATGCTGGCCTCGACCACGCGCCGCGCCCTGGCCTGTTCGCGCAGCTCCTGCCGCACCGCCGGGGGCAACCTGATCCGGATGCTGTTCTGCCGACCCGCGTTCTTCCTCATGCCGGCGTCATCGTCGGCACCCGCCTGGT
>JBGASF010000310.1:0-2138 GCA_044229835.1 Polyangia bacterium
AACTTCATTCGGGAGAATCCGGAGTTTGGCCTGAGGCTCATTCAGATTATTGGCGGCCGGCTGAAACAGGCACAGGCGCGCATTGAAGATCTGGTTTTCAGACAGGTCCCCAGTCGTGTCGCTCGTTTGCTCGTCACCCTTGCCGAACAACACGGCAAAGTCACGACACGAGCCCCAGCCGCGCTCGAGCGTCTGGAGGGAAGTCTGTGTCCCCTCGTCGTCGCGACTCTGGTACCGCACCTGCTCCGCCACCGGCCGTCGCGCCAGCGCAGCACGCGCCGCCTCCCGCGCCGCCTGCTCCGGGAACAGCCGCGCGAACACCCGCGCCGGGATGCTCCGCCGCGCCAGCGCCGGCCCCGCCCGCGACGCATCATGCACGAACACCACGAAGTCCTTCCCCCGCCGCAGCCGCCCGAACGCGCCTTCCCCCGCCCGCGCGCGCCGCGCCAGCACCCGCGCCGCCGCGACGATGGCCCGCTCATGGCCCGCCTCCAGCCGGTCCCACTGCGCCAGCGTGCCCTCGCGCCCGAGCGCACTCATCGCGCGATAGCTGCGCGCATTTGCGCGGCTCCCGAGCTCGAGCTGCTCGTACTTCCAGTCCGCCGGATTCCAGCGCACCCCATCGAAGCCCGCGCCACCGCCCTCGTCGTCGCCGTCCTCGTCGCCGTCGGGATGCATCTCCGCGAACCCCTCCTCCGAGTTGGCGCCGACAATCGGCCCGTCAATCCGCCGCCCGCGCTCCGCATAGCCGCCATGAAACGCCAGCGCATAGAACGTCTCGCCCCGCGCCGCGCGCGCCAGCCGCGCCACGCCCCGCTCGACGTCCGCGACCCACATCCTCGTCAGCGCCTCGAAGTCGAACCGCGCCATCCGCGCGAGCGTACAGCATCCGGCGCCCGGTCCGGTGGGGCCGGCCGAAAAGGCTTGGCCAACACCCCTCGCCGCGGCAGCCTTGGTGGAGGCTATCCAAGCGCGCATCCAATCCCATGAGCTGGAAACAGGAACTCCAGGAGTTGCGGGCTGCCTACTTCGGCGATGACGAGTGGCGCGATGGCGTCGAGGCTCTGGTGGACGAGGGTGGTCGCCATCCACCCTCGTTTCAGCGCGCGCGTGGGGGAGATCGACGGCCACTCGCCAATGCAGCGGAGCTGCTGAGGCAGGTCGCCTTCATCGAGGGACTTGCTGTCGCTGAAGCCGAACAGGGTGGCTGATGCTCGGCATGGACAGCCGAGACGGGCTCTACAACCTGATCGCGGCGTACTTCAGCGACCAGACGCTCGCTGAGGGCGCTCGCGAGATGGCGCTCGCATGTGAGGACAACGAGCCGCTCTGCCGCGAATTCCTCGCCCTGCTGCAGTGGGGCATCGACGCGGCGACCCGCGAAGACCTCGTCATCATCGACCTCCTGCAGCGCGCGTACATGGGGGGGCCCAACTCGTTCGCCGAAGCCCGCACGCGGCTCGAGCGCGTGCGCGACGCCTTCGAGGAGGCCTACCAGCTGGAGCTCCTCCTGGATCAGCTCTTCAACCTGTTGCGCCTCTACTTCAGCGACCGGTCGTTGGCGGAGGGCGTGCAGGGCATGGTTCACGACAGCGAAGGTGATCCCGACCTCCGTCGTGATTTCCTCGCTCGCATCCAGTGGGGGATCGACACCGCCGAACGGCAGGATGAGGCGATCATGGACATGATGCGCAGAGCCTCCATGGCCAGGCCCGAGTCGTACGCCGCCGCTCGCGCCAGGCTGGAGAACCTCCGCGACGCCTTCGTCAAGGCCTGCCAGCTGGAAGAGTCCACTGCCAGGATCTGGAAGCAGCGCCTCGAGGAGTTGCTGAGCGCCTATTTCGGCGACGAAGGCGTCGAAGAGGGCGTCCGCATGCTGGTCGCGGAGAGTGGCTGCAAGGATGACGCGTTCCAGCGCGAGATCGTCACCACCCTGCAGAGCGCCATCGACGCGGCCGAGGAGGGGCTCGCGCCGCTCACGAACTTCGTGCTGCCCGGCGGGTCCGCCGCGGCCGCCGAGCTGCACGTCGCGCGGTGCGTGGTGCGGCGCGCCGAGCGGCTGCTCGTGGCGCTCGCGGAGCACGAGCCCGTGCGCTCCGAGACGATCGTCTATTTGAATCGCCTGTCTGATCTGCTCT
>JBGASF010000311.1:0-1996 GCA_044229835.1 Polyangia bacterium
CCTGAATATTTGAACCTGGCGTGACCGCGTTTGTCGGCTAGCAAGAGCGGGCTGGAAGCCCGCGCTCCCGGGTGATCTCAATGTCACGTAGGCATTCGCGTGGATACGTGCCGCACTGGGAGGCGGGCGCGTTTCCGCAGGCGATCACGTTTCGCTTGGCGGGAAGCCTGCCGTCCGTCGTGCTCACCGCCTGGCAGCATGAATTGGATGCGATGCCGCAGGACGAAGCGCTGTTGGAACGGCGGCGGCGCATCGAACGCGCACTTGACCTGGGACACGGCGAGCCGTTGCTTTCCGGCGTCGCAGTCGGCGGCCTTGTCGAGCGTGCGTTGTTGCACTTCGACGGCGATCGCTATCGGATGCATGCGTGGGCAATCATGCCGAACCATGTGCACGTGGTTGCGACGCCGATGGGCACGAATACGCTCTCCTCGATCACGCACAGTTGGAAGTCGTTCACCGCCACGGCCGCGAACCGGCTGCTCGGCCGGCAGGGATCGTTCTGGGCGCCGGAGTACTTCGACCGCGCGATCCGCGATCGGCAGCACTACCTCGATGCCGTGAACTACGTCGAAATGAACCCGGTTGTCGCAGGACTGTGCGAGCGGCCGCAGGACTGGCGGCATTCAAGCGCGTGGGCCGGGCAAAGGTAAGCCCACCCGGGAGCGCGCTTCCGCGAAGCGACCGGCCTGTTCGCCGTCGACAGCGAACTGACCCCGGTCGGGCGATAGCCCTCCCGCGTTCAGCGCACGCGGCTCAGCATGTACCCCCACGACGCGTTGCCCGCGCGCGGGCGCATCGCCTCGTCGAGCGGCAGCAGCACGTCCGCGCCCGCGCGCCACAGCCGGCGCAACACCTGCGGCGCGTTCGCGTCGAGTTGATAGACGGGCGCTTGCGGATAGCCCTCGACGCCCGTGGCCGCGCTCCATGTGCCTTGCGCGATGCGCCGCGTGTCGTCGCCGCCGCCGACATCGACCATCGCCAGCCAATAGGTTTGCGAGGCGGCGCCTTGATAGAAGACGAGCGCCACCTTCGTCTTCTCGCAGTTCGCGCCAAGGCACGGCACGCGCCCTTCGAACACGGCAAGGATCGGCGCGCCCGAAGCGTCGGCATTCGGATAGAGTTGCACCGGCGCAGGAGCCTGCGGTTCCGCACACGCGGCCGCAACCAGCGAAAGCGAGCCAAGAACGATCAGCAACGCAACGCGCATATCGACCTCCTTCGATTTCGGCGCGGGCCTCAGCAATGCGCCGCGATCCAGCGCCCGAGATTGGCGACCACCTCCGCCCGGTTCGTCTCGTTCAACATCTCGTGCCGCCCGCCCGCGTAGAAATCGTGGCGCACGTCCTTGATGCCGGCCGCGCGGTAACGCTCGACGAGCGGCGTGAGCGCGGTGAGGCCCGCGTTCAACGGGTCATGATCGCCCGCGATCAGATAGATCGGAAGCTCCGCGCGGATGCGCTTCAACGCATCCGGTTCGAAGAGCGGCGCGGCGGCGGCAAAGATGCTCATCATCGACGGCTGATCGACCGAAAACCCGCAGAGCGGATCGGCGATATATTTGTCGACCTCGGCCGCGTCGCGGCTCAGCCAATCGAACGGCGTGCGCGCCGGCTCGAACGGCTTGTTGAACGCGGCAAGCCCCGCGCCGTCCGGATCGGGCGGCGGCAGCATGTCGAGCGCCGCCGACCCCGACAGCACCGCCCCGTCGATCAACCGGCTGTGCAACGGCAGATAGATCTGCAGCGCCATCGACCCCATCGAATGGCCGAGCAGGAAGAGTTTCTTGCCCGGATGCTCAGCCCGCGCAATCGCGCTCAAGCGCGCCATGTCGTCGACGACGGCTTGAAACCCGCCCGGCCCGAAATCGCCGAGCGTGCTTGCGGTGCGCCCATGCCCGCGATGATCGTTCGCATAGATCGCAACGCCGGCCTCGATGAGCGGCTGCAAAGGCGCGCGGTAGCGCAGCGCATGCTCCCCCATCCCATGCGAAACC
>JBGASF010000312.1:0-1900 GCA_044229835.1 Polyangia bacterium
GCAAGGACCCCGACTCGCGCGCCCGCCGCGGCCGCTTCCACACCATGCACGGCGTGGTCGAGACCCCCGTGTTCATGCCGGTGGGCACCCGCGCCACCGTCACCGGCCTGGCCCCCGACGAGGTCCGCGAGCTCGGCGCCTCCATCATCCTGGCCAACACCTACCACCTGATGCTGCGCCCCGGCCCCGAGCTGTTCCGCGCCGTCGGGGGCATCCACCCCTTCATGCGCTGGCCCGGCCCGGTGCTGACCGACTCGGGCGGCTACCAGATCTTCTCCCTGCCGCATTCCCGCTCGATCACCGAGGAGGGAGCGGTCTTCCAGAGCTACATCGACGGGAAGACCATCCTCCTCTCGCCGCGGGTCAGCATCGAGACCCAGATGGCGATCGGCAGCGACATCATGATGGTGCTCGACGAGTGCATCGACGCCACCTCCGACGAGCCGCGCGTGCTGGCCGCCATGGAGCGCACCCACCGCTGGGCGCTGCGCAGCCTGGCCGCGCGCGAGAACCCCGAGCAGGCCCTGTTCGCCATCGTGCAGGGCGGCCTGGTGCGGGACCTGCGCCGCCAGTCGGCCGAGTTCCTGGGCGGCCACCCGTTCGACGGCTTCGCCATCGGCGGCCTCGCGGTCGGCGACACCCGGGCCCAGCGCGAGGACATGACCGCGTACATCGCCGATCAGCTGCCCCAGGAGCGCCCGCGCTACCTGATGGGCGTCGGCACCCCGCCCGATCTGCTGTACGCCATCGGCTGCGGGGTCGACATGTTCGACTGCGTGCTGCCCACCCACCTGGCCTGGCAGGGCACCGCGTTCACGTCGACCGGCCGCGTGCGCATCACGCGCAGCATCAACCGCACCACCGAGGCGCCGCTCGACGCCCGCTGCAGCTGCTCGACCTGCACCACCTTCAGCCGCGCCTACCTCTATCACCTGATGAAGTGCGGCGAGCCGCTGGGGCCGCGCCTGCTCAGCAAGCACAACATCCACCACTACCTCACGCTGATGCAGGACGCCCGCGCCGCCATCGAGGCCGGCAGCTACGCCGCCTTCGCGCGCCAGCGCCTGAGCGAGATCGACCGCCATGACCACGCCGAGGGCGTCCGCGCATGAGCCACGAGGTGGTGCGCACCCGCACCGGCACCCTGGCCATGCGCAGCATCGCCGACGGCGAGGTCATGCACCCGGGTGTCGGCCCGCTGGCCGAGGCCGCCGCGCTCTACGTGGCGCAGTCGCAGCTGGCGCGCCGCCTGGCCGACCACCCTGCCCCGCTCGTCCTGTTCGACATCGGCCTCGGCGCCGCCTCCAACGCGCTGGCCGCGCGCGCGGTCTCCGAGGCCGCCCCGGCCGACGCCGCGCGCCTGCACCTCGTCAGCTTCGAGCGCGACCTCGGCGCCCTCGAGCTGGCCCTGGCCTCGCCCGACGCCGCCGCCTTCGGCCTCGCCGCCGGCAGCGAGCCCGCCACCGCCGCCCGCGCCCTGCTCGACCACGGCCAGCACCACACCCCACGCACCCACTGGCAGCTGGTGCCCGGCGACATCGTCGCCGCCCTTGACACCATGTCAAGCACTCCGGCCGCTCCGCGAGCCGATATCGTCTACTGGGATCCCTTCTCCCCGCGCACCAATCCAACCCTGTGGACCATGGCCGCCTTCACCAGCCTGCTCCACGCCGCCGGCCCGCGCTGCACCGTCTTCACCTACAGCGCGTCCACCGCCACGCGGATCGCGCTCCTGCTGGCCGGCTGGGCCGTCGGCGTCGGCGACCCCACCGGCGACAAGCGCGAGACCACCGCCGCCGCCCGCGTCGCCAGCGACCTCGCCCGGCCCCTCGACCGCCAGTGGCTGACCCGCGTCGCCCGCGCCGACGCCCCCCCCGCCCCCCCCCCCCCCCCCCACCCC
>JBGASF010000313.1:0-1874 GCA_044229835.1 Polyangia bacterium
AGCAGGTCCTTGAGATGAATGACGCCGAGCACGTCGTCGAGATTGTCGCGATAGACGAGAAGGCGCGAATGCCGCGCGTCCTGCATCGCGGCCACGACCTCGCGCAGGCTGCTGCAGGCGGTGGCCGTGAGGTCGGCGCTGGCCAGGATGTAGTCGATGCGCCAGCCGATGTTGCGCTGGCGCAGGTTGCGCCAGGGCGCCCACCAGGTGAACAGGGCGTCGTCGGTGGGGGCCAGGGTGCGGGCGACGTCGATGAGGCCGGTGGCGAGCAGGGCCTCGAAGCGGGCGCGCTCCTCGGGCAGCTGGCCGATGGCGGTGGGCTTGCGCTCCTTGGGGTGCACGTCGATGTCGGCGCGGGCGATGTTGAGGTCGCCGCACAGGATGAGGGGGCGCGGGGCGGCGGCGGCCCAGGCCGTCATGGCGTCGAAGAAGGCCAGCTTGGCGGGGTAGTCCTTGCCGCCGTTGGGGACGTAGATCGAGGCGATGGTGGCCTCGGGCAGGGTGACGGTGAGGGCGCGGGTCTCGGTGTCGAAGGGCGGGTGCGCGGTGGGGGGGCGCTCGGGGTAGCGGGCGCGCGAGACCAGGATGGCGACGCCGGAGTAGGCGCCGGCGCCGTGCCAGGTGCACCAGTAGTCGGGGTGGTCGGCCAGGATGGGCGGGATCTGCTCGGGGGTGGCCTTGAGCTCCTGCAGGCAGAGCACGTCGGGGCGGGCTTGCAGCAGCCACTCGTCGAGCTGGCTGGCGCGGGCGCGGATGCCGTTGACGTTCCAGGTCGCGACCTTCATGGGCGCATTGAAGAGGGCGCCGGTGAACTTGGCAACGCGGAAAGTTGCCCCCCCGGGATCGGCGTGGCCAAGTACCGGAAGATGGCCGGTTTCGGTCACACTTCAGTGCTCGGCGACGAGGTCGTCGAGTGGCTGGCGCCGCGCGCGGGTGGGGTCTACTGCGACGGAACGCTAGGAGCGGGCGGACATGCCGAACGCATCCTGGACGCTTGCGCGCCGGATGGGCGGCTGGTCGGGATCGATCGTGACCCGGTGGCCCTGGAGACGGCGAAGGCGCGGCTGGCGCGGTTCGGAGAGCGGGTCACGGTGGTGCACGGGGCGTTCGCGGATGCACGGACGCTGCTGACCGGGGTCGGGGTCGTGGCGGTGGATGGCTTCGTGCTCGACCTGGGTGTGTCGTCGATGCAGCTCGACCGCGGCGAACGCGGCTTCTCGTTCGCGCACGAGGGGCCGCTGGACATGCGCATGGACACCACGCAGGGCGAGACCGCGGCGGAGCTGCTCAGGCGGCTGACGGTGGAGGAGCTGCAGGACGTGCTGTCGAAGTATGGCGAGGAGCGCTACTCGGGGCGCATCGCGCGCGCGGTGCACGAGGCGGTGCGCGCGCGCAGCATCGCGACGACCACCGAGCTGGCGGCGGTGATCACGCGGGCGGTGCCCAAGAATCCACGCGAGCACCTGCACCCGGCGACGCGCACGTTCCAGGCGCTGCGCATCGCGGTGAATGAGGAGCTCCGGCAGATCGAGCAGTTTCTGGCCGACTTTCCAGCGCTGCTGGCGCCCGGGGGGCGGCTGGCGGTGATCTCGTTTCACTCGCTGGAGGACCGGCTGGTCAAGCAGCGCTTTCGCGAGCTGGAGTGGACGTCGCGGCTGCCGGCGGATCTGGCGGCGGTGGCGGGCGAGCGCACGGTGCCGGTGGTCAAGGTGCTGACCGGCAAGCCGGTGACGGCGGGTGAGGCGGAGCTGGCGGGCAACCCGCGGTCGCGCAGCGCGAAGCTGCGCGTGTGCGAGAAGGTCGCGGTGGCGGCATGAGTGTCATTGCGTTGCGTGGGCCGGATGGGGAGCGAGAGGACGAGGAGGGGCGGGAGG
>JBGASF010000314.1:0-1755 GCA_044229835.1 Polyangia bacterium
CTTCAAACGTTTTCGCCGAACCGGGGTCGACGCCCGGCGTCGGCCGAGTCTGTCGCCTGTTCGTCCGGCTTCCGACCCTACCCGTGCACAGCCTTCCCGAACTTCCTCATCCACGCATCCTCCTCCGCCGTCAGCGGCCCCTTGGCCACCGCCGCCAGGTTCTCCTCCAGCTGCTGCACACTGGCCGGCCCGGTCAAACACACATCCACATGCGGGCTCGACAAGCAGAACCGATAGCAATCACCCGCCGTCGGCACCGGCCCATCCCAGCCGCCCGGCCGCTTGAGCAGCTTGCGCCAGCTGGTCGCGGTGTACGCCACCACGTTGGGCTTGCGCTTCTCGAGGTGCGGGAAGATCTCGCGCTCGGCGCCGGGGTGCGCGGCGTTGTAGCGGATCATCAGCATGTCGAGCGGTGAGTCCTCGGCCAGCTTGCCGGCGCGCGGCCGGTCGTGGATCGACACCCCGAGGGCGCGCACCTTGCCCGACTCCTTGAGGTGGCGCAGCTCCTTCAGGGTGCCCTCGTTCCAGGCCGAGGTCACGCCCAGCCACTGCAGCTGGAAGATGTCGATGTACTCGGTGCCCAGCCGCTTCAGCGTGCGCTCGGCGCTGCGCCGCACCGAGCCGCCGAACCAGCCCAGCAGCGGCCCGGTCGCCAGCACGATCTTGTCGCGCTCGGCGCCCTTGCCGAAGAGATCCTTCAGGGCGCCCTTGGCGCTGCCCTTGAAGGTGTAATAGACGTAGTTCATGCCGCGCTCGAGGGCGAGGCGGACGCCGGCCTCGTCGATGCCATAGTTGGCCGCCAGGCCGAGGCGGAACACGCGCTTGCCGACGGTGCGCAGCTCGCGCTGCTGGAACTCCTGCGACCCCTGCGACGCCTGCGCCATGGCCCGCCTCCTCAGCCGCCCATCAGCAGGTTGCCGTGGTCGTCACGCAGCTTCGACTTCAGGAACTTGCCGGTCGACGTGCGCGGGATCTGCGCCATGAAGATGTACTCGTCGGGCAGCCAGAACTTGGCCACGCGCGACTCCAGGTGCGCGGTCAGCTCGGCCTTGGTGGCGCTGTGGCCGGGCTTGAGCACGATGGCGGCCAGCGGGCGCTCGTCCCACTTGGGGTGGCGGCCGGCGAACACCGCGGCCTCCAGCACCGCGGGGTGGCTCATCAGGGCGTTCTCCAGCGCCACGCTGGAGATCCACTCGCCGCCCGACTTGATGACGTCCTTGCTGCGGTCGGTGATGCGGATGTAGCCCTCGGCGTCGATGGTGACGACGTCGCCGGTCTTGAACCAGCCGTCCTGGGTGAAGCGATCCGCGCCCGCGCCGCCCAGGTAGCCCGAGGCCACGAAGGGCCCGCGCACCTCGAGCTCGCCCATGGTCGAGCCGTCCCAGGGCAGCACCCGGCCGTCGTCGGCGACGTGGCGCTGATCGACCAGTGTGACCGCGTAGCCCTGGGTCGAGCGCAGCGCCAGCTGGGCCGGCAGGTCGCCGGCCTCCAGCGAGTGCTTGATGCGCGCCACCGAGCCCAGCGGGCTGGTCTCGGTCATGCCCCAGGCGTGCGTCACGTGCAGCTTGTGGCGGGTCTGGAAGCCCTCGATCATCGAGGGCGGCGCCGCCGAGCCGCCGATCACCATGGAGCGGATCGACGACAGATCGAAGCGCCTGGGCGCGGCGTCGAGCAGCGCCAGGATGCCCAGCCAGATGGTCGGCACGCCGGCCGCCAGGGTGACCTTCTCGCCCGCCATCAGCGTGGTCAGCGACT
>JBGASF010000315.1:0-1689 GCA_044229835.1 Polyangia bacterium
CGCAGGCGTAGCTGTCCTTGCGCAGCTCGGCTTGTTCGACCGTCGCGCCGGGGCCGATGACGCCGAAGCCGACCGGCTTGCCGTGGTGCAGGCTCTGGCCCACGATGGCGCCATGGGTGACGTGGCCCATGACCTCGCCGTGCAGGGTCTCGCCGCGCTCGATGTAGCCCAGCACCACGGCGGCGTCCACGTCGGCGCGCCCGAGCAGGCGCGACACCATCAGCGGCGCCTCGTAGCTGCCTGGCACGCGCACGGTGTGGGTGATGGTGGCGCCCAGCGCGGCGGCCTCGGCGGTGGCGGCGGCGACCATGGCGTCCAGCAGGGGGCGGTTGAACTCGGCGGCGACGAGGGCGAGGCGCGGCATGGCGGGCATCCTACCCGACGCCGCGCCGGTGTGGTTCAATCCGCCGCGGAGGTGCCCAGATGCTCGGCCAGATGATGGAGACCCCGCTCCTGGTGACCAGCGTGCTGGAGCGCGCGCGCCGCTTCTTCCCGCGCAGCGAGATCGTCAGTCGCAGCGCCAGCGGCGAGCTGTCGCGGCTCAGCTACGCCGACTTCTACAAGCGCACCGCCCGCCTGGCCGGCGCGCTGGCCCGCCTCGGCGTGGTGCGCGGCGACCGCGTCGCCACCCTGTGCTGGAACCACCACCGCCACCTCGAGGCCTACTTCGGCATCCCCTCGATGGGCGCCGTGCTGCACACGCTGAACCTGCGCCTGCACCCCAGCGAGCTCGCCTTCATCGCGCGCAGCGCCGAGGACAAGGTCGTCATCGTCGACCGCTCGCTGCTGCCGCTGTGGAGCAAGTTCGCCGCCGACGTGCCCTCGGTCCGCCACGTCATCGTGGTGCCCGACGACGGCCCCACCCCGGCCGATCTGCTCGACTACGAGACCCTGCTCGCCGCCGAGCGCGACGACTTCGCCTGGCCGCCGCTCGACGAGCGCAGCGCGGCCGGGATCTGCTTCACCTCGGGCACCACCGGCAACCCCAAGGGCGTGGTCTACAGCCATCGCTCCACCGTGCTGCACACCATGGTGTCGTGCATGACCGACACCCTGGCGCTCAGCGAGGGCGACGTGGTGATGCCCGTGGTGCCGATGTTCCACGCCAACGCCTGGGGCCTGCCCTACTCGGCGGTCGCGGTCGGCGCACTCTCCGGTGGTTTGCTTTCAGCGGCCGGTTCGACGCCCGGCGTGGCAACCGCTATGCGGGGGAATTCCTGGCCGCATGATTCGCAGACCGCGGCACCCACGTCGCTGACCAAGGCGTCCGGCGACAACCAGTCCGGTTCCGTCAGCACCCCGCTCGCCGACTCGGTGGTGGTCCGGCTGCTGGACGCGAGCGGCAACGGCGTCCCCGGCCGGAACGTGACCTTCGCCATCGCCACCGGCGGTGGCACCGTGAGCCCGACCTCGGCCACCACCGACACGGCGGGACGCGCCGCCGCCAGGTGGACGCTCGGACCGCTGGCCGGGGGCAACTCCCTGATCGCGACGTCGTCGGGCTTCTCGGGGGAGGGCGGGCCGGCGACGCAGGCCACGCTCGCGTGGCCGCACGCGCTCGCCGTCGACGGCGCGGCCGAGCTGCTCGTCGGCGACTCGGACCGCGTGGTGCGCGTCGAGCCGACCGCCGGCGTCGCCGAGACGTTCGGCGCTCGAACGGCGGGCGGCCTCCCGTGCCTCGCCGCGCTC
>JBGASF010000316.1:0-1648 GCA_044229835.1 Polyangia bacterium
GGCTGAAGTTGGGCCCCCGGTGAGTAACCGGGGGCCCAGCCGCACGGAAGGGTCCTCAAGGAATCTCGTCCGCTCCGGCCTCCACTCCAGTGCCCTGAGGTCTAGTCTGGCCGTCAATGTCGACTGCCAACGACGTGGCAAGGTTCCCTGCGTTCCGAAGCGGCGAGCTCGCCTGCAGATGGAAGTCCGCGCTGGTGTTGTCGTTCGGGCCAAGCCACAAAGGGTCCACAAAGGTGTTGCCGACGCCAGCCGCATTCACGTTGGAATAGCGCCAGCTGCAGCCCCCGCCACCAGCACCATTCACGACCTCAGGACCGCCCGTGTTGCCGTGGACAATGTTGTTGTCGAATATGCTCGCTGGCAGGATGTCCCCGGCACAAAACACACCTGAGGCAGCAGGAGCCGTTGAGCGGTTCCATCCGATACTTGTATTGCGAACGACGCCACCCGACTGAAGCACCAACCCCCCCGAGAAGTTCCAAAAGACGAATGAATTTTCAATCCGGTAGGGCGCCGCCTGGAGCCAGATGCCCCTGCCATTGTTGTAGGCGACCGTCGAGCGTTCCACTGTCATCTGACACGCATACCCAAAGACGCCGTTGCCCTGACCGCCCTGGGTACGGAATCTCAGCAGCCGCATCGTCGAGGGGATGTCGCTGCCATCGCAATAGACGTTGTGCCCACTGTTCAGCCCCCCTTTGACGATGAGGTCGCGCATCGTGACATTGCTCCCCGAGATTGCACGAATCGTAGGAACCGCGGAGTCAGCGGGGGTGATTGTCGAGGTGCCAGCTCCGACAATTGTCACTGCCCGCCCCTCGATCAGGAGGTTCGAGAGGAAGTTTGAGTTGCTGAGACGAAGTACGTTTCGCGTCGAATTGACCTTGCTCAGAGCTGTTGTGAGATCCGCACAAGGCTGAGTCAGTCCCCCGCAAGTCGACACCGGCGCCACGAAGCCGTCGCAGTAGACGATATTGGACTCCTGCTGACAGTCGCCCGTCTCATTGCACACTAACGACGAGCATTCGCTATCCATCACGCAAGCACGGCAAACGCCGGCCGCCATGTTACAAACAGGAGAAGTGCCCCCGCACTGCACGTTCGTGGTGCATTGAATCCCGGTCCCGGCCAAGCTCGCGGACGCGCTTCCGCCTGCCGAAGCCGTGAGGCTGCCCGACTTCGGTCCCGTGCTGCTTGGCTCGAAGCGGACCGACACCATGCAGCTGTTGCCAGCACCAAGCGTCATCCCGCTGCAGCCATCGGCGGTCTTGTTGAACTGGTTGGCCTGCGTTCCCCCGATGTCGATGGTGATGGCGCTGGTCGTCGAGCCACCCGTGTTGGTCACGGTGAAGACCTGGGTTGGGCCCATGGTGTTCTGGAGGACTGAGCCGAAGTCGCGGGTGGTGGGGCTGATCGACAGGACGCCGGGGGTTGCACCCGTGCCGCTCAGCGACGCAGCCGGGGAGCCGCCGGGGCTGGCGGCCACGGCCAGACTGGCGCTGCGGCTTCCGGCCACGGTCGGGCGGAACGTCACCTGGACCGTGCAGGTGGCGTTCGGGGCGAGCATCGCCGTGCACGTGTCGCCGGAGATGTTGAAGTCGCCGGCGTTGGTGCCACCGAGAGAGGCCGAGGGGACGCCACTCGAGAC
>JBGASF010000317.1:0-519 GCA_044229835.1 Polyangia bacterium
GAATGACGATCATTTCGCCGACTGGAAGCCGCATTGACCGACGTCCTTCCCCGCCTCACCGAAGCCCTGGCCGACCGCTACCGCATCGAGCGCGAGCTCGGCGCGGGCGGCATGGCCACCGTCTACCTAGCTCAGGACATCAAGCACGACCGGCGGGTGGCCATCAAGGTCCTGCGCCCGGAACTGGCCGCCGTCATCGGCGCCGAGCGGTTCCTGAGCGAGATCAAGACCACCGCCAATCTCCAGCACCCGCACATCCTGCCGCTCTTCGACAGCGGCGAGGCTGACGGCTTTCTCTTCTATGTGATGCCGTTCGTGGAAGGGGAGACGGTCCGCGACCGGATGAACCGGGAGAAACAACTCCCGGTAGCGGACGCGGTGCGGATCGCGAGCGAGGTGGCTGTCGATGGTGGCGATGTCGGCACCGAGATCGAACACGCGGCGGACCCTCGTCACGATAGTCGGCAGCATCCTCACTGAAGGGGCGCGGATGGTAACGAGCACCGAGTTGCGCTCAGG
>JBGASF010000317.1:529-1505 GCA_044229835.1 Polyangia bacterium
GCGCTGGCCGCCAGCAAGGCGGGCGGGACGCGCATGACGGAAACCGGCATGTCGCTCGGGACGCCCCACTACATGAGTCCCGAGCAGGCGATGGGCGAGCGGGAAATCAGCGCGCGCTCCGACGTCTATGCGCTCGGCTGCGTCCTCTACGAGATGCTCTGCGGCGAGCCTCCCTTCATGGGCCCCACCGCGCAGGCGATCATCGCGCGCGTGGTGACCGAGACGCCCCGCTCGCTCACCTCGCAGCGGCACACCATCCCGCCGCAGGTCGAGGGGGCCGTCCTCACCGCGCTGGAAAAGCTTCCGGCCGACCGGTTCGCCACCGCCGCCGAGTTCGCGGCGGCGCTGGCTAGCCCGACATACGCCTCGAGGGCCACCACCTCCATGGCCGCGGTCGCACCGCTCCGGCGCTCCACCCGGCTCATGGCGGCCGGCTGGGCTGTCGCCGTGGTGGCCGCCGCTGCAGCCCTCTTCGGATGGCTGCGCCCGACGCCCCAACTCCCGGTCCTCCGCTACGCCATGGCGCTGCCCGAGGGGCAGCAGCTGAGCAACCCGCGTGGCACGCGCATCGCCCTGTCGCCGGACGGCCGCCGCCTCGTCTACACCGGGCCCGGGCCGGAGGGCTCGCAGCTCTGGATCCGGAACCGCGACCAGTTCACGGCCGCGCCGATCCCCGGCACCGACGGCGCCACCATCCCGTTCTTCTCCCCGGATGGGCAGCAGGTGGGCTTCATGACGGCGGGCAACGCGGGGATCAAGGTGGCGAACCTGTCCGGCGCCCCGCCGATCCTGATCGCCGACAGCGGCCTCGGTGCCGACGGCGTCACCTGGGCCGCTGACGGCTTCATCTACTTCGACGGGCTCACCGGCGGCGGCACCACCGGCGTCGTCCGGGTGCGTGCCACCGGCGGCCCAGTCGAGCAGGTGACCACGGTGGACACGGCGAACGGCCAGGTGGACCACTTCTGGCCGCAGG
>JBGASF010000318.1:0-1408 GCA_044229835.1 Polyangia bacterium
GTAGGACAGGTCGCCGGCCCCCTTCGACGTGCCGCCGGAGAGCAGCACCGCGTCGCAGGCCAGCGCCTGCTCCAGGGCGCGGGTCAGCGCCGTTTCGTCGTCGGCGATGACGCCGAAATGGACCGGCTCACCGCCGAGTTCCTCGCGCGCGCCTTCGCGCCGACCCACTCGCAGCTCACCGTGGTCATCGACGAGCTCCTGGAGAACGCGGTCAAGTTCTGCGCCGACCGCGCGGAGCAGGTCACCCTGCGAGTCCATCGGCTCCAGAACGCGGTGATGCGCGTCGAGGCGCACAACCGGTGCGACCGCGACCACGCCGAGGACCTCGACGCCTGCTCCAACCTCTGCGTGGCCGCGGCCTGCGGCGACGGCGTGCTGCAGGCGGGCGAGACCTGCGATGACGGCAACGATGTCGACACGGACGCCTGCACCGCGGTGTGCGAGATGGCGGTGTGCGGCGACGGCCTGGTCCAGGAGGGCGTGGAGGCCTGCGACGACGGCAACGACATCGACGACGACGCGTGCACCAACACCTGCGCGTCGCCCAAGTGCGGCGACAAGGTGAAGCAGCCCGGCGAAGACTGCGACGACGGCAACCTGGTCGACACCGACGAGTGCACCCAGACCTGCAAGGCGCCGACCTGCGGCGACGGCTTCATCCACGCCGGCATCGAGGAGTGCGACGACAAGATCGAGTCGCTGACCTGCGACCTCGACTACACCAAGGCCAAGTGCGGCGACAAGACGCTCAACAAGACCGCGGGCGAGACCTGTGACGACGGCGCCGAGTCGGCCCAGTGCAACGCCAACTGCACCGCCGCCAAGTGCGGCGACGGCGTGCTCAACAAGCTCGCCGGCGAGGTCTGCGACGACGGCAACATGGTCAACACCGACGCCTGCACCAACGTCTGCAAGACCGCCGCCTGCGGCGACACCTTCACGCAGCCGCAAAACGGCGAGACCTGCGACGACGGCAACATGGTCAACACCGACCCCTGCACCAACGCCTGCAAGGTGGCCACCTGCGGCGACGCCATCGTGTGGGCCGGCATGGAGCAGTGCGACGACGGCAACATGGTCAACACGGACATGTGCGTGGCCGGCTGCAAGACCGCCGCCTGCGGCGACGGCTTCACGCAGATGGGCGTCGAGACCTGCGACGACGGCAACGTCGCCAACAACGACGGCTGCAGCGCGACCTGTCAGGTCGAGGTCAGCAAGTGCGGCAACGGGGTCATCGACCCGGGCGAGCGCTGTGACACCGCCTTGCCGCCGCCCTTCACCGGGGTGACCTGCAAGCCGATCACATGCTTGTACGACTTCTCCCAGGTGACGCAGCTCTACTGCAACGGCACCTGCACGTGGGCCGGCGGCCAGGGCTGCGACCAGGCCGACGCCAACATCTTCT
>JBGASF010000319.1:0-1385 GCA_044229835.1 Polyangia bacterium
GGCCGCCCAGGCTCGCTTCGTGAAGGACGCCCTCTCCAACCTGGGGCAGGAAATCGTCCTCGGCGGGGTCCTGTCGCTGCTGGTGATCCTCCTCTTTCTTCGCGACTGGCGCGCCTCGCTCGCCATCGGGCTCATCGTCCCGCTCTCGGTGCTCATCGCCCTCGTGCTGCTCCAGCTCCTGGACGTCAGCGTCAACATCCTGTCGCTCGGCGGCCTGGCGCTCGGTGTCGGCCTCCTGGTGGACAACGCCATCGTGGTCGCCGAGGCGGGGGCGCGGCTCCGGGACCATGGGGCGGACCCGGTCACCGCCTCCATCGACGCCGGCGAGGAGGTGGCGGGGCCGCTCATCGCGGGCACGCTCACCACCCTCCTCGTCTTCGGGCCGATCATCTTCGTGCAGGGGCTGGCTGCCGCGCTCTTCCGTGACCTCTCGCTCAGCGTGGTGACGTCGCTGACTGCCTCGCTGGTGCTGGCGCTGACGCTGATGCCGGTGATGATGGCGCGCCGGTCTTCCCATGCACCTCACGCGACGGGACCGGTGTGGGGCTCGGCGATGGGCGCGCGCCTGACCGACCTCTACGAGCACGGCATGGAGTGGTCGCTCGACCACCCGCGGCGCGTCTTCGGCATTGCCTTGGCGGGCGTTGCGCTGATGCTCCTCCTCGGCGCCGCGCTGCCCAAGGAGATCCTGCGGCAGGTGGACGAGGGCGTCGTGGTGGCCGACCTGACGCTGCCCCACGGCACCGCCATCGAGGAGACCGCTCGCCAGGCGGGCCGGCTCGAGGCCGCCGCCGAGGCGCTGGGATCCGCCGAGGTGTACGCCCGGATCGGCGCCGCCACCGACGAGGAAGTGCTATCGGGCGCCGATCCCGGATCGTCGAGCACGGCGCAGCTCATCATCCCCGTGCCGAAGGGGCGGGACGCCGCGCGGTTCGCCGAAGCGCTCCGGGCGCGGGTGCCGGACCTGGCGGCGGGCGCGCTCGCGCTCGACCTGGCGGGGCAGACTGAATTCGGCAGCCTCATCGGTCGCGAGGGCCGCCTGGTGCGGGTGGAGGTCGGTGCCGCCCGGCTGGCCACCGCGGCGGCGTGGGCCGACACCGTCCGCCTGGCAATGGCCGAGCTGCCCCGCCTCTCGGACGTGCGCGAGGCGCAGCGCGGTACCCAGCCGATGATCGAGATTTCCCTCGAGCGCCAGCGGATCGCGGAGCGGGGCATCGACGTGCAGGCCGTGGCGCAGGCGCTGGCGGGCGGGCTGGGCATGGCGTTGCTCTGGCGCCGGAGAGAAGCGGAGTTGCTACGGAGGGACCTGACCTTTCGACAACACGCCGAGGCGGAACTGCACAGGCTCAACCGCGCCCTCCGGGTCATCAGCGAATGCAACCAAG
>JBGASF010000031.1:0-62475 GCA_044229835.1 Polyangia bacterium
GCCCCACCCTCCGCCATCAGCCCAGCAGCGACCGGGATCAACCGGCGATACACCTCGAGGCCATCGGCCCCGCCATCGAGCGCCAGCCGCGGCTCGTGGCGCACCTCGGCCATCAGGCCGGCGAGATCGCCAGCGCGAACATACGGCGGATTCGACACCACCAGGTGAAACGGCCCGGTCGCCCCCGCGGCGAGATCGCCCTGCACGAAGCTGACCCGGTCGCCCAGGCCCAGCGCCGCGGCGTTCGCGCGCGCGACCTCGAGCGCATCGGCCGACACGTCGGTGGCGACCACGGTGGCATCCGGCCGCGTCTTGGCCAGCGCCAGCGCGATGGCGCCCGAGCCGGTGCCGATGTCGAGGATGCGCGGCGCGACGACCCCGGAGTTGCCCAGCAGCTCGAGCGCGGTCTCGACCAGGGTCTCGGTGTCGCGGCGCGGCACCAGCACGCGGGCGTCGACCGCCAGCGGCAGGGTCCAGAACTCTTGCTTGCCGACCAGGTAGGCCGACGGCTCGCCGGCCAGGCGCCGCTTGACCAGCTCGCGATAGGCCGCCAGCTCTGCCGGGTCCAGCGGGCGCTCGTAGTTCACGTACAGCGAGACCCGGTTCATCTTCAGCACGTGCGCCAGCAGCACCTCGGCCTCGAGGCGCGCCGGCTGCTTGTCGCGCTCGGCGAACTTGTTGGCGGTCCAGGTCAGGACGCGCTGCACGGTCCACAACTCGCCCGGGGGGCGCGTCGCTCCGTCTCCGCTGCCGTTGCCTGCGGTGCTCATCAGCCGAGCACGCGTACCATGCGCGAAAGCCCCTCGGCCAGCACCTCCGACGAGGTCGCGGTGAAGCACAGCCGGGCCCAGCTGCCATAGGCGGCGCCGAAAGCGTCCCCGGGCGCCAGCACCACGCCGTCGTCGGCCAGCCGGTCGAGCGCGCCGGGGCCGAAGCGCGACAGCTCCAGGAACAGGAAGGTGCCGCCGTCGGGCGCGCGCAGCCCGGGCAGCGGCCCCAGCGCGGCCAGCCCGGCGACGGCCTGATCACGCGCGAGCCTGAAGGCCTCCTGGTACTGCGGCGGGCCGCTCGCCAGCGCGGCTGCGGCGGCGCGCTGGGTCGCCGCGGGCACGTTGTACACGGTGTGCGTGACCAGGCGGCGCACCACCGCGACCAGCTCGCTGGGCCCGGCCAGGTAGCCGACGCGCAGGCCGGCCAGCGCATAGCTCTTGGACAGCGACCACACCGAGATGGTGCGCTCGGCGGCACCGGGCAGCGCGGCCAGCGGCGTGGGGTGCGCGGTCGCGTAGTCGAGGTTCTCGTAGACCTCGTCCGACAGCAGCCAGAGATCGTGGCGGCGCGCCAGCAGGACGACCTCCTCGAGCTCGGCGCGCGGGGTCACGTGGCCGTCGGGGTTGTTGGGCGACGCCACATAGATCGCCCTGGTTTTCGGCCCGATCACGGCGGCCACCCGCTCGGGCAGGGGCACCCGCCCGGTCGGCCCCAGCAGCGGCAGCTCGACCGCCACCATGCTGGCGGTGCGCGCGATCCCCCTGATCAGCGGCCAGAACGGCGCCGGCAGCAGGAGCTCGTCACCCGGGTTGCCGATGGCCAGCAGGCCACACAGCAGCGCGTGCGTCGCGCCGCAGGTGATCTGCACCTCGGCCGGGCCGCGCCAGGGCAGCCCCTGCCGCGCCAGCTTGTCCGACACCGCCTCGTGCAGCACCGCCTCACCGGCGATGGCGCCGTACTGGTGCACGCCGGGCTCGCTGACCAGGGCCGGCAGCGCGACCGCCGGCGGCGGCGGCAAGTGCGAGTCACCCAGGTGCAGCGGCACCAGCGAGCGCCCGCGCGCCACCGCCTGCTCTGCCCGCGCCATCAGGCCGAAGAAGATTCCCCCGCCCAGCAGGGGCGCCTTGTCCGCGAGCCGCATGTGGCCGCAGTGTACACTCCGCGCATGTCGATGCTGGACGCCACCCGCGCCGCGGTCGCCGCGCTGGCCCGCCGCGAAGGGGTGGACTACTGCGACGCGCGCTACCAGGCCGACGAGGTCGAGCAGCTCTACCTGCGTGACGACGAGGTCGACCGGCTGGCGCGCACCCGCCGCGCCGGTTTCGGCGTGCGCGTGCTGTACCAGGGCGCCTGGGGCTTCGCCGCCGAGCCCGGCGCCGCCGATGACCTCGCCGCCGCCACCCGCGCCGCCGAGGCCGCGCTGGCCACCGCGCGCGCCGCCGCCACCGTCAACACCGTGCGCGTCCGCCTGGCCGAAGAGCCGCCGCAAGAGGGCTGCTTCACCACGCCCATCGCGCGCGACCCCTTCACGGTGCCGCTGGCCGAGAAGCTGGCCGATCTGCGCGCCGTCATCGCCGCCCTGCGCAGCGGCGCCGACCCGCGCGTCAAGTCGGCCACCGCGCGCGCCGAGTTCCGCCGCATCGACAAGGCCTTCGCGTCGTCCGAGGGCAGCGCCGTCGAGCAGCACCTGTGGCACGGCGCCGCCGGCATGCAGGTCACCGTGGCCGAGGGCGACGTGCTGGAGCGCCGCTCGGATCCCATGGATCACGGCGGTCGCGTCGCCGCGCGCGGCTACGAGCTGGTCGGCAGCCTCGATCTGGCCGGGCGCGCCGCCGCGCTGCGCGAGGAGGCCCTGGCCCTGCTCGGCGCGCCGCCCTGCCCCGCCGGCAAGACCACCGTCATCCTGGTGCCGTCGCAGCTGGCGCTGCAGATCCACGAGTCGTGCGGCCACCCCACCGAGTCCGACCGCGCCATGGGCGAGGAGATCTCGCTGGCCGGCGGCAGCTTCCTCACCCCCGACCGCCAGGGTCGCTTCCGCTATGGCTCGGCGCACGTCAACCTGGTGGCCGACGCGCTGACCCCGGGCGCGCCCGCGACCCACGGCTGGGACGACGAGGGCGTGCCGGCGCGGCGCACCCCGCTGGTGTCGCGCGGCCAGTTCGTCGGCTACCTGTCGTCGCGCGAGACCGCTGCGCGCCTGGGCCTGGGCCGCTCGGCCGGCTGTCTGCGCGCCGAGAACTACGCGCGTCCGCCCATCATCCGCATGATCAACGTGTCGATGGAGCCCGACCCGCGCGGGCCCACGCTGGCCGAGCTGATCGCGGACACCGACGACGGCATCCTGATGGGCTCCAACAAGAGCTGGTCGATCGACGACCTGCGCCTCAACTTCCAGTTCGGCTGCGAGGTGGCCTGGGAGATCAAGCGCGGCAAGCGCACGCGCCTCCTGCGCCGGCCCATCTACACCGGCATCACCCCGCGCTTCTGGGGCGGCTGTGACGCCGTCGGCAGCGGCGCCGACTTCGAGATGCATGGCTTTCTGACCTGCGGCAAGGGTGACCCCATGCAGACCATGTGGGTCGGCCATGGCTGTCCGCCGGCGCGCTTCCGGGGCGTCGAGGTCGGGAGCGGCGCATGAGCCAGCCCGCGGCGCTGCCTCTGCTGGGACCCGGCGTGCTGCTGGAGGCGCTGACCCGTCTGGCCCGCGAGCCGGGCGCACATGGCGCCGACGAGCTCGAGCTGTCGTTCGAGGGCGGCGTGCTGGGCACCTCGCGGCTGGCGCGCTCGCAGCTGACCCAGACCGGCGACGTGGTCGAGCGCATGCTGCGGGTGCGCGCGCGGGTCGGCGACCGCGTCGGCGCCGCGCACGTGGCCAGCGTGGCGGACGCCCCGGCCGCCATCGCGCGCGCCGTCGAGGCCGCCCGCGCGCTGGCCAGCCTGCCTGGTCCCGCGGCGCCACCGCTGCCCGACCCGGCGCCGCCCGACGCCCCCGGCAGCCCCGGCGCCGCCCGCCTGGCCACCGCGATGGCGCGCAGCTTCCGCGGCGAGACCGCCGAGCTGGGCGCCGCCGGTCGCGCCGACCTGATCGCGCACGCGCTGGCGCCGGTGCGCGCCGCCGGCTGTCACGCCGCCGGCGTGGTCGCCATCGCGGTGCGCGAGCAGGCGGTGGCGTCGACCCGCGGCATGAGGAGCTACCACCGCGTCACCAGCGCCAAGCTCGACGTCATCGCGACCCGTGACGACGACGACCGCGCCACCGGCCGCGCCAGCACCGTGGTGCACGATGCCAGCCGCCTCGATCCCGCGACCCAGGCCGAGCACGCCGCCGAGACCGCGCGCCGCAGCGCCGGCGCCATCGTGCTGCCGCCCGGCGAGTATGACGTCGTGCTGGAGCCGCCCGCGGTGGCCGAGCTGATGGAGTGGCTGGCGCTGGCCAGCTTCGGCTCGCAGGGCTTTCGCGACGGCTCGAGCTGCCTTCACGGCCGCGCCGGCGAGACGCTGTGCGACCCCTCCATCACCATCTATGACGACGGCCTCGACGCCGACCCCGACGCCCTGGTCACGCCGAGCGACCCCGAGGGCGTGCGCAAGCAGCGCGTGGTCCTGATCGACGCTGGGCGCGCCGGCACCCCGGTGCTCGACACCGCGGGCGCGGTCGGCCTCGGCCACCCGGCCAGCGCCGCCACCGGCCACGCCGGGGCGCTCGATGACAGCTGGGCGCTGGGCTCGGTGGCGCAGAACCTGGCCATGGCGGCCGGCGAGGACAGCTTCGACGCCCTGCTCGGGCGCGTCGATCGCGGCCTGTACATCAAGCGCTTTCACTATGTGAACGGCCTGCTCGACACCCGGCGCGCGCTGATGACCGGGATGACCCGCTCGGGCTGCTTCCTCATCGACAAGGGCCAGCTCGGCGCGCCGGTGCAGAACCTGCGCTGGACCCAGGGCATCCTGGAGGCGCTCGGCCGCGTGGGCGGGGTCACACGCCAGCGCCGCACGGTGCCGGTATGGTGGTCGGCGGGCGGGGGGATCTTGGCCCCGGCCCTGCTGCTGCGCCGCTTCCGCTTCACCGGGGCCTCGTCGCGAGATTGACAGCCCCGGCACCGCCCGCATAGGTTGCCACCCGCGTGAAGAACAAGGACAAGACCAAGAAGGGTCCGGCCTCGAAGGCTGACGCCCCTGCGTCTGCGTCCCCGTCTGCGTCCGCGCCCGCGTCCGCGTCCCCGTCTGCGGTCGACGACGCCCCGCGCGCCGCCACCGCCGCCGAGCCCACCGCCACCACCTTCTGGGGCCGCCTGGTCGCGTTCGCGCGGCGCCACCCCTTCGCGGTCGCCCTCACCGGCGTCATCGTCTTCGCGCTCGCCGTGTATGTCCCGATGGCCGGCTCGTACGGCCTGTGGGACCCCTGGGAGACGCACTACGGCGAGGTCGCGCGCCGCATGGTGCACGAGAACGACTACCTGTTCACGCGCTGGCAGAACGAGTCGTTCCGCTCCAAGCCGCCGCTGACCTTCTGGATCATGTCGGCCGGCATGAAGGCGTTCGGCATCGGCGGCACCTGGGGCGGCGGCGACTTCGCCCACAGCGCGGTCACCGAGTGGGCCATCCGCCTGCCCTTCGTGCTGTTCGGCGTGTTCGGCATCGCGATGGCCTTCACCGCGATCGCGCGCCTGGTCTCGCTGCGCGCCGGCCTGATCGCCGCCGCCGTGCTGACCACGACGCCGTTCTACTTCTTCCTGGCCCGCCACGCCATCACCGACATGCCGGCCTGCGCGCTGCTGGTCGGCGGTCTGTCGTGCTACCTGATGGCGATCTACTCCAAGGACGCCGAGCAGCCACTGCCGGTGTGGTTCGAGCTCGGCCCCTTCAAGGTCACCCCGCTGTGGCTGTTCCTGGGTGTGCTGGGCGCCTTCATGCTGCCGCAGTTCATCCACTTCTGGCAGTTCGCCCTCAAGTTCCCGGCGCGGCCGATCTTCTTCCCGCTGCAGATCTTCGGCGCCCGCATCCCGATCCGCACCAACACCACCATCATCATGGCGGTCACCACGGCCTGCTTCATCGGCCTGGTGGGGTGGACGGTGTGGGTGGCCAAGACGCGCCGCCACATCTGGCTGTTCTTCTTCTACTTCCTGAACGGCATGGGCGTGCTGGCCAAGGTCTACCCGCCGCTGGAGTCGGGCCTCATCATCCTGTGCTTCCTCATCGTCTCGGGTGACTGGAAGATCCTGCTGCGGTCCTCGATCGGCTGGGGCATCGTCTGCGTCCTGGTGGTCGCGCTGCCCTGGCACATCGGCATGTACCAGCGCGACGGGCAGCCCTGGTCACAGGAGTACTTCATCCATCACCTGCTCAAGCGCACCGCCTCGGGCGTGCACGGTGATCGCGGCACCTTCGAGTACTTCCTGCAGCAGCTCGGCGTCGGCATGTGGCCGTGGGTCGCGCTGGTGCCGGCGGCGCTGATCCGCGCCGTGGTCATGCCGCGCCCCGCCACCAACGACGTGCGCGGCAAGGTGCGCCTGTTCCTGGCCTGCTGGGCGGTCGGCACCTTCGCCTTCTACTCGCTGATGCTGACCAAGTTCCACCACTACATCCTGCCCTGCGTGCCGGCGCTGATGCTGCTGGTCGGGCTGTTCCTCGACGACCTCATCGCCGGCAAGGCGCGCGGCACCTGGCTGGCGGGCGCGCTGGGCATGATCATCTTCGCCTTCGTGGCGCGCGACTTCGTGTGGAACCAGCAGCGCTTCATCCACCTGTTCGTCTACAACTACGGCCGCGCCTGGCCGTTCGACTACGGCCTCGACTTCAAGAAGTGGCTGCTCTTGTTCGCCATCCTGGCCGCCATCCCGATGGTGGCGCTGCTATGGACACGGGCGCGCCGCGCCGCGCTGTACGCCACCTTCGCGGTTGCCATCGGCTTCACCTACTTCTCGATCGATCACTACCTCATCAAGATCTCGCCGCACTGGTCGCAGAAGTACCTCATCAACACCTACTACGACCTGCGCAAGGATTCGTCCGAGAAGCTGATCGCCTGGCAGATGAACTGGCGCGGTGAGAACTTCTACTCCAAGAGCGAGATCTGGGACTACGTCACCAACGATCCCGACGATCAGACCGTGTTCATGCAGGTCGACAACACGCAGATCCAGAACTACCTGAAGACGCGCGCCGGGCACCGCTACTTCGTCATCACCGAGAAGGGGCGTGTGGACGGCCTGCGCGGGGCGCTGCGAGCGCTGCCCGACGCCATGGGCACCAAGGCCTCGGACAGCTTCCAGATCGTGGACGAGTCGTCCAACAAGTTCACCCTGGTCGCGTTCGAGATCTGAGCAGGATTCAAAGACTTTCTTTCATTTGACGCACCGCGTCGCTTGACAGCGTGTCACATTGTGACTACCTGTAGCTCGTGGCCCGGAAAGCTCCCAGGAAGGACGTCGGCAGCAAGAACGAGCGCGTCCTGCACACCCGCATCCCGGCGGCGCTGGAAGACGACATCAAGAAGGTCGCCGACCGGCTGCGCATCCCGGTGTCGAACCTGGTGCGCAACATCCTGCAGGATGCGCTGGCGCTGGCCACCTCGGTGCAGAAGAACGTCGGCGATCGCGTCGACGAGATCCGCGATCTGGCCGGCGACAGGCTCGCCACGGTGGCCGATTCGCTGCGCGCGAGGCGTTCTGAAGCCCCTTCTGCAACCGCGGCGAAACCTGGCGCTGCCACCCTCGCCGATGTGATCGCCTGGCAGCCGATCCAGCTCGGTCGGGTGACGACCTGCGCTGGCTGCAACGCCGAGCTGGCCGCGGGCAGCGAGGCGCGCCTGGGCCTCACCGCCGACCCCAGCATCCGCCTGTTCTCGTGTTCGTCGTGCGCACGCAAGCAGCAGCGTGCGTCACGTGGTGCTTCGAAGCCTTCAACAGACAACAGCTGAAAGTCCAGAAAGGGAATCAACCATGCAGAGCGTGACCAAGATCCTGAAGAACGTCTCCGAGCAGGGCCGCAAGTGGGCCGCCCTCGGTGTCAGCACCGCCGCCAGCAGCGTCGACAAGGCCGCCGGCCTGCTCAAGGTCGTCGAGGGCCGCCTCAACACCCTGGGCGGCAAGCTCGCCCCCAAGGCCGAGGCGCCCACCGAAGCCCCCAAGGCCTAGTTTCTCCCCTGCCTACATCGTCCCCATTCCGTGGCTCGCACCAGGCCACGGATCCAGAACGGACAGTCAGACCTGCCAAGCAGGTCTGACTGGAATGCCCCTTCCCCACCCCCCGTATCACTCCACGCCTCACGGCCCCAATCTCTGTAAAAGGAATTGGGAACCCGGGTGGCGTGGTTCCTGTCTTTAGATCCCGTAGGTACCGTGCCGCGTCTAGGAACGATGCTATACACTTGAGGGCTAGAGCCCTTTTCCGGAGCATCAATGGCCGAGGTCGATAAGCGCGTGCCTGACACCGCCGCCATCCATGCGCTGCTCAGGCGGACGCGCGGCAGGCTCCGGATCCAGGGCGCGCTGGAGTGGGCGACCACCGGCGCCATCGTCGCCATCAACCTCGGGCTGGTGGGCCTCTTCCTGTGGAAGCTCGGGCGCCTGACCGACGCCGCCCTGGTGTGGACCTTGGTGGGCGGCGGGGCGCTGGTCGCAGGTGCCGCCATCGCCGGCGCGGTGCGCGCGGTGGCCGACGGCCAGGTCGCCAAGCGGCTGGACCGCACCGCCGAGCTGGCCGACCGCCTGGGCACCGCGCTGGAGTTCGAGCGCCAGCTGCGCGCCGCCCACGCGAAAGCCCAGCCGGTCGAGCACGAGGACTTCAAGCTGGCGGCCATCGCGGACGCCGTGCGACATGCCAGCAAGGCCTCGCCCAAGGTGGCGGCGCCGCTGCGCCGGCCGCGCGATCTGGGCGCGCTGGGCGTCATCACCGCGGCGGCCTGCGTGCTGGCCCTGGTGCGGCTGCCGCTGTCCAAGGAGGACGCGGTCGTCGCCCCCCCGCCCGTCCCGGTGGCCGACACCCAGCCCCAGGGCTACGAGGTCGACGCCGTGCGCGACTACCTCGACGCGCTCAAGGACACCGCGATCAAGGACGACAACCCCGACCTCGCCGAGATGGCCAAGAAGATCGCGGCGCTGCTGGATCAGCTGGAGCGGGGCGAGATCGACAAGAAGGAGCTGTTCGAGCAGCTGGCCGCGCTGGAGGCCGAGCACCTGTCGGGCCCCGACGACGCCGAGATGCAGGAGGCGCTGACCGAGCTCGAGGATCTGGGCAAGGAGCTGGCCAAGGACAAGGCCACCCAGGAGCTCGGCAAGGCGCTCGAGGACGGCGACCTGCAGAAGGCCCAGGACGAGCTGGCCAAGCTCGGGCAGCAGGCCGCCAGCGAGAAGGATCCCAAGAAGCAGGAGGCGCTGGCCAAGGCGCTGGAGAAGATCGATCAGGCCGAGGAGAAGCTGGCCGAGCAGAAGCTCAAGAAGAGCAACGACGAGAAGCTGGCCGAGCTGAAGAAGGACATCGCCAAGCTGGAGAAGGAGCTCGCCAAGAAGGACGACCCCGAGAAGCGCGCCGAGCTCGAGGACAAGAAGCGCGAGCTCGAGCGTCTGATGAAGAAGGACGCCGCCGAGAAGGCCGAGAAGGCCGAGGCCGACAAGCAGAAACAGTTCGAGGACGAGATCAAGAAGCTGGCCGAGAAGACCAAGGACTGCACCCCGGCCGAGCTGGAGCAGGCGCGCAAGGACCTCGCCGCGGGCAAGAAGGGCAAGTGCGACGTCAAGGCGGCCGACGAGCTGGAGAAGAAGCGCCAGGAGCTGGCCAAGCTCAGCGCCGAGAAGAAGGAGCGCGAGCAGAAGGCGGAGCAGGAGCGCCAGGCGCAGAAGGAGAAGCTGGCCGAGCAGATCCGCCAGCTCGAGAAGAAGGCCAAGGAGAACCCCGGCGACCAGAAGACGCAGGCCGAGCTCGAGCGCAAGCGCGACCTCGAGCGCCTGATGCGCCAGGACGAGCATGACAAGGCCGAGCAGGCCGAGAAGGCCGAGCGCGACAAGTTCGAGAGCGAGATCAGGAAGCTCGAGCGCGCACAGAAGCAGCAGAAGTGCACCCCCGCGGAGCTGGCCGAGTCGGCCAAGGCCGAGGCCGCCGGCAAGAAGGGCAAGTGCGATTCGAAGCTGGCCGAGAAGATCGCCGAGAAGAAGAAGGAGCTGAAGAAGCTCCAGGACAAGAAGGACGCTCGCGACAAGCAGAGCCAGGATGACCGTCAGGCGTCCAAGAAGAAGTTCGAGGAGGAGAAGCGCCGCCTCGAGAAGAAGCTGCAGGACAACCCCAAGGATCAGGAGGCGCGCCGGCAGCTCGACAAGAACAAGCGCCAGCTCGACCGCCTGGAGCGCGAGAAGAAGGATCAGCAGCAGGCCCAGAAGCAGCAGAAGCGCCAGCTGCAGCGGCTGTCGCGCGACCTCAAGCGCAGCGCCGAGAACATGCGCAACCAGAAGCCCGAGGATGCCAAGGACGATCTCGACGACGCCAAGGACGAAGTCGGCAAGATGGAGGACGAGATCCGGAAGCTGTCGGGTAAGAAGAAGGCGAAGGAGCAGATGGGCAGCCTGCGCGAGGCGCTGCGCCGCGCGCAGAAGAAGCAGGGCGGCGAGGGCGGCCAGCAGGGCGGTCGAAAGGGCCAGAAGCTGCGCGACTTCTACTCGCGCGCGGCCGGGCAGCCCGGCAACGCCAAGGTGTTCCAGCCCGGTCAGGGCAGCAAGCCGGGCCAATCGGGCGAGGGCCAGCAGCCGGGTGGCGTGCAGCCGGGCGCGCCCGGCGGGCAGCAGCCGGGGCAGCAGCCGGGTGGCGAGCAGGCCGGCAACGCGCCGCCCAAGGATGGCTCGGGCGGGCAGCCCGGTGGCGGCATCGGCAGCGACCACGATCCCAACGTCATGGGCGGCGCCACCAAGAACAAGGTCAAGTACGCCGAGAAGGAGCTCGAGGGCGTCAAGGGCAAGGGCCCGTCGCGCTCGCAGGTCATCCAGTCGGCGGCGCAGAAGGGCTTCGCCAGCCGCGCCTACGAGAAGGTCTACACCGACTACCAGGCGGTGGTGGACGACGTCATGAATCGCGAGAAGGTGCCGCTGGGGTACCGGCACTACATCGAGAGGTACTTCAAGCTCATCAAGCCGCGCCAGTAGCGGCCAACAGAGCCTCACACCAGATCAAGGGGACGCGATTGAGCACCGCACAGGCAGAGGTGAAGCCGGGCGAGGTGGCCGCGCTCGTGCAGGCATTCCAGACCGACGTCCAGCGTCTGCTGGGCGAGATCGGGCAGGTCATCGTCGGCCACGAGGAGATCGTGCGCGGGGCGGTGATGTCGCTGCTCGCCGGCGGCCACGCGCTGCTCGAGGGCGTGCCCGGCCTGGGCAAGACCATGCTGGTCAAGACCATCGCCGAGGCGCTGGATCTCAACTTCTCGCGCGTGCAGTTCACGCCCGACCTGATGCCCGCCGACATCCTGGGCACCAACATGATCGTCGAGGACGAGCGCGGCTCGAAGTACTTCGACTTCCAGCGCGGCGCCATCTTCGCCAACATCGTGCTGGCCGACGAGATCAACCGCGCCACGCCCAAGACGCAGTCGGCCCTGCTGGAGGCCATGCAGGAGCAGCGCGTCACCGTGGCCAAGCAGACCTTCGTGCTGGAGCCGCCGTTCTTCGTCCTGGCGACGCAGAACCCGCTGGAGATGGAGGGCACCTACCCGCTGCCCGAGGCGCAGCTCGACCGCTTCTTCATGAAGCTCAAGGTCGAGTTCCCGACCCGCGAGCACCTGCACACCATCCTCGACCGCACCACCGCGGCGGAGAACCCGCACGCGCGCAAGATCGTGACCCGCGAGCGCATCCTGGAGATGAAGGAGCTCGTGCGCCGCGTCCCGGTGGCGCGGCCGGTGCAGGACTTCGCGGTGCGCGTGCTGGAGGCGACCCACCCCGACAGCCCCAGCGCCACGCCGGCGTCGAAGAAGTACGTCCGCTTCGGGTCGTCACCGCGCGGCGCGCAGTCGATCCTGCTCGGGGCCAAGATCAGCGCCCTGATGAGCGGGCGCTTCGCGGTCGCGTGCGACGACATCCGCAAGGTGGCGACGGCGTGTCTTCGCCACCGCATCATCCTCAACTTCGAGGGCGAGGCCGAGGGCGTCAGCACCGACCAGATCGTGGCCGAGATCCTGAAGGCGACGCCGGAGGCGAAGTAGACCGTCGATGCTCGCGCGCGCCGAAAAGGCAGGGAAACGGCAGCTCTTCGATGACGAGTTCCTGAAGAAGCTGGAGTACCTGTACATCGTCTCCAAGAAGGTGTTCGCGGGGCGCATCCGGGCCGAGCGGCGCACCCGCAAGGTCGGCGCCGGCATCGAGTTCGCCGACCACCGCAAGTACAGCGCGGGCGACGACTTCAGGTACATCGACTGGAACATCTACGGCCGGCTGGATCGCCTGCTGCTCCGCCTGTTCGAGGAGCAGGAGGATCTGCACATCTACATCCTGCTGGATGCCTCGGTGTCGATGCGCATCGGCGATCCGGTCAAGCTGGACTACGCGTCGAAGATCGCGGCGGCGCTGTGCTACATCGGCCTGGCCAACCTGGACCGGGTGTCGATCGTGCCGTTCTCGGCCCAGCTGCACCGCGAGCAGCTGCCCAGCGCCCGCGGCAAGGCGCGCATCTTCAAGGTATTCGACTTCCTGAGCGGCATCGAGCCGGTGGGCCAGACCAGCCTGGAGGCGTCGCTCAAGACCTTCGTGGCGCAGACCAAGCGGCGCGGCATGGCCGTGGTCATCAGCGACTTCTATGACCCCAAGGGCTACGAGGAGGGGCTGAACTTCCTGCGCTACAACAAGTTCGAGCCCTTCGTGGTGCAGATCTACGACCAGAAGGAGGTCAACCCGCCGCTGTCGGGTGACCTGACCCTGGTCGACTGCGAGACCGGCGAGCTGCGCGAGGTCACGGTGTCCGCGCGCCTGCTCCAGAAGTACCGCGAGGCGCACGAGACGTTCTGCACCGAGCTCGACGAGTTCTGCACCAAGCGCGCGATGCCGTTCTTCCGCACCCACACCGGGCGGCCGTTCGACGAGCTGGTGCTCAGCATCTTCCGCGCCGGGGGCTTCCTGAAGTGAACCTGGCTGGCTACAGCCTGGCGACCATGGGCAAGCTGTTCGCTGCGGCGGGCGGCGTGCTGGTGGTGCTGTACATCCTGAAGCTGCGGCGGCGCCGCTTCGAGGTGCCGTTCTCCAAGCTGTGGCAGCGCGTGCTGGAGGAGAAGGAGTCGACCAGCCTGTTCCGGCGGCTCAAGCGCCTGCTCTCGCTGCTCTTGCAGCTGGCGCTGGTGGCGCTGCTGGTGCTGGCGCTGGGCGATCCGTTCACCGGCGATCGCCAGGCCGAGGGGCGCCACATCGTGCTGGTGCTGGACACCAGCGCGTCGATGCGGGCGCTGGATCTGGACGGCCAGTCGCGCTTCGTCAAGGCGCGCAAGAAGGCCGATGAGCTGCTGGCGGCGCTGTCGCCGAATGACGCCGTGCTGGTGCTGCGCACCGACGGCCAGACCGCGGCGCCGTCGTGGGGCGCCGATGCCAAGCAGGTGCAGGCCATCGTGGCGTCGATGCAGCCGACCGATGTGCCGGCCGACATGCGGCGCGTGCTGCGCGCGGCGGCCGACGCGCTGCGCGGGCGCAAGAAGCCGGAGCTGGTCATCATCGGCGACGGCGCCTACGAGCAGGACGAGCTGGACGCGGTCGACTGGGGCGGCGCGGCGGCGGCGACGGCAGCAGCGGCGCCGTCGACTGCCCCGGTGGCGGTGGCAGGGGCGACCGGGGTGGCGGCTGCCAGCAAGCCGGTGGCGGCGCCGGGCAAGCGGCTGGACGCCATCGACCTGGCCGGCGTGAAGGTGCACTACCTGGCGGTCGGCGACCGCAAGGACAACATCGGCATCGTCGAGTTCAACGTGCGGCGCTACCTGGCCAACAAGCTGTCGTTCGAGATCTTCCTGGAGATCCAGAACTTCAGCGACCAGGACGCCGAGGTCCAGGTCGAGCTGGTGGCCGGCGGCGAGACCATCGACGTCAAGACGGTGCCGGTGCCGCGCCACGACAAGGTGCGCCAGATCTATCCCAACCGCTCCGGCGTCGGCCACTTCCTGGAGGCGCGGCTGTCGCGCGCGCCGGCCAAGGCGGGGGCGGCGACGAAGGATCAGGAGAACGGAGCCGGAGCACTGACCCGCATTCGCGGGTCAGTGGAAAAGGACACCCCGCTGGATGCCTTCGCGCTGGATGATCGCGCCTTCGCGCTGCTGCCTTCGCGCACCAAGGAGAGCGTGCTGGTGGTGACGCAGGGCAACATGTTCCTCGAGGGCGCGCTGATGCTCGACGAGAACATCGAGGTCTTCAAGATCGAGCCCGGCGGCTGGGCCGCGGCGGCGGCCGACCCCAGCATCGCGAACTTCGCCGCGGTGGTGTTCGACGGCTACACGCCGCCCAGCCTGCCAGCGCGCGGCAACTTCATCTTCATCGCGCCCTCGGGGCCGGGCTCGCCGTTCGCCATCGCGGGAGAGACCGAGCGGCCCTACATGACCGAGATCAACAAGAGCCACCCCATCCTGCGCTGGGTCACGGTGGCCGACGTCAACATCTCGCGCTCGGCGGTGTTCACGCCGGGCCCGGGCGACATCGTGCTGGCGTCCAACATCCGCCAGCCCATCATGATCGCGCGCCGCGAGAAGACGCGCCGGCTGATGGCGCTGGGCTTCGACGTGCGCGAGTCCGACCTGCCCATGCGCGTGGCCTGGCCGGTGCTGCTCATCAACACGCTGGACTGGTTCGCGGGCGACGACGCCGAGCTGATGACGACGTTCCACACCGGCAAGCTGTGGCGCATCCCGTTCGACACCGCCAAGGCGGCGGCCACCCTGGTCGAGCCCGACGGCGCCGAGGTGCGCGCCGCGGTCAGCGAGGGGCGTGTCACCGTGCTGGGGCGCCGGGTCGGCTTCCACACCGTCAAGGGTGACGACCAGACCCCGGTGCAGATCGCGGCGAATCTGGCCGATCCGGTCGAGTCCGACATCACGCCGCATGGCGAGCTGACCATGGCGGGCGTCAAGCTCAGCGCGCCGCCGCCGGCCTCGAAGCTGGAGCTGCCGAGCGCGATCTGGCTGTATCTGCTGCTGGCGGTGCTGGTGCTGACGCTGGTGGAGTGGACGACCTACAGTCGACGGGTGACGGTGTAGCCGTGGCGGAGCATCAGGGACCAGGTCAGAGCGCGAGCCAGAGCAAGGCCGCGGAGAAGGCGGCCCGGGCGCGCGCGGGCAAGGCGCAGGCGACCGCGCTGCACCTGCGCCGCGCCGCCATCGGCGTGCTGGCGGCGGCGGCCATCGCGCTGGGGCTGTGGTACGGGCTGCTCGGCGGGGCGACCACGCTGACGGTCGAGCTGGGCGGGCGCGAGATCGTGCTCTTGCAGGCGCGCTGGCTGCTGGTGGCGGCGGTGGTGCCGTACTTCTTCGTCATCCAGCGCTACTCGCTGGCGGACTTCTCGCTGCCGCAGCAGCTCATCTCGGCCGGGGTGCGCTCGCTGTTCGTGCTCGGGATCGCGGTGGCGCTGGCGCGGCCGTCGACGGTGTCGGAGCGCTCGCGGGTGGCCACGGTGTTCCTGGTCGACGTGTCCGACTCGATGTCGGACGCGCAGCTCGCGCGGGCCAAGGAGGTCATCGACAAGGCCATCGCCGACAAGCCGACCGACGACGAGGTCTCGGTGGTGACCTTCGCGCGCCGGCCGCGGCGGGTCGATCTGGACGGTGGCAAGGCGCCGACGCTGGCGCGCCACTCGCCGCGCGGCGAGGCGGCCAGCGCGGCCACCGACGTGCAGGCGGCGCTGCAGCTGGCCTACGGGCTGTTCCCCACCGGCTATGTGCGGCGCGCGGTCATCGTGTCGGACGGCATCGAGACCGACGGCGACCTCTTGGCCGAGGCCTATCGCGCCAAGGCGTTCGGGGTCCGCGTCGGCTACCACCTCTTCAAGGAGGAGCAGAAGAAGGAGATCCTGGTGCGCTCGCTGACGCTGCCCGAGGAGGTCCGCGTCGGCGATCCCTTCGAGCTGACCGCCGAGGTGTGGTCGACGCACGCGGATCACGCGTCGATGACGCTGTACCAGGACGACTTCATCAACGGCCTCGACGGCCACAAGGTGCTCGACCTGGTGCCGGGCAAGAACGTCATCAAGTGGAAGAGCAAGGTCGAGCGCGCCGGCTTCGTGTCGTACCGCATGGAGCTCGGCAAGGTGGGCGAGGACACCGAGAAGCAGAACAACCAGGGGCTGGCGGCGGCGGTGGTCAAGGGCCGCCCGCGCGTGCTGCTGGTCGAGGGCGAGCCGCAGTACAAGGACTACTTCGTCAACGCGATGAAGCACGAGAACATCGACGTCGACGCGCGCGGGCCGCTGGGCGTGCCGAGCTCGGTCAAGGATCTGGAGAAGTACGACGCCTTCATCCTGTCGGACGTGCCGGCGCAGTTCGTGGGCCTGAACCAGATGGCGGCCATCGAGCAGTACGTCAAGAGCGTGGGCGGCGGCTTCATCGCGGTGGGCGGGCAGGACTCGTTCGGGTCGGGCGGCTACAACGGGACGCGGCTCGAGAAGCTGCTGCCGGTGCGCTTCGACAGCGAGAAGAAGCGCGACACCCCGGCGCTGGCGCTGGTCCTGGTCATCGACCGCTCGGGCTCGATGTCGGGGGAGCCGATGGAGCTGGCCAAGGAGGCCGCGCGGGCCACCGCGCACGTGCTGGATCCGCAGGAGCTGCTGGGTGTGGTCGCGTTCGACAACCAGCCCACCGTGGTGGTGCGGCTGCAGCGCGCGGCCAACCGCATGCGCATCGAGAACGACATCGCGCGCATCCAGCCCGGCGGCGGCACCAGCATCCTGCCCGCGCTGCAGGAGGCCTATCAGATCCTCGGGCCCGTGCAGGCCAAGATCAAGCACGTCATCCTGTTCTCCGACGGTCAGGCCAACATCGACGGCATCGCCGACGCCGTCGAGGAGGCCCACGCGCAGAAGATCACCACCAGCGCCATCGGCCTCGGGGACGCCGACCGGTCGCTGCTGCAGATGATCGCGGAGCGCGGCGAGGGTCGCTTCTACATGACCCAGGACGCGACGCAGGTGCCCAAGCTGTTCGTCAAGGAGACCAGCGAGGTCCAGAAGTCGACCCTGGTCGAGGACTACGTCAAGGCGCACGTGGCCAAGAACGTCGAGATGGTGCACGGCACCGACGTCGAGAACGCGCCCTACCTGCGCGGCTATGTCAGCACCAAGGCCAAGCCGCTGTCGGAGGTCGTCCTGGTGTCGGACACCAGCGAGCCGCTGCTGGCGCGCTGGCGCCAGGGCCTGGGCTGGGTGGTGGCCTGGACCAGCGACGTCAAGAACCGCTGGTCGGTCGACTGGCTGCGCTGGAACGGCTATCCCAAGTTCTGGGCCCAGGTGGTGCGCACCTCGATGAAGCACCGCGTGCTGCAGTCGTTCGACCTGTCGGCCACGGTGGGGCCAGGCACCGCGGAGGTCGTGGTCGACGCGGTGGGGCGCGACGACAAGTTCATCAACGAGCTCGACACCACGCTGGAGATCGTGGATCCGCTGCACCCGGGGCAGAAGCGCAGCATCCCCATGGTGCAGGCGGCGCCGGGGCGCTACCAGGCCGACTTCTCGATCGAGCGCTACGGGTCGTTCCTGCTCAAGGCGGTGCACAAGCTGAAGGGCAACACGGTGGCGGAGTCGACCGGGTCGGTGTCGTTCCCGTTCCCGCCCGAGTACCTGGGTCAGCCGCCCGACGAGGAGCGGCTCAAGCTGGTGGCCGAGGTGTCAGGGGGCTGGAAGGCGCCGACGCCCAAGCAGCTGTTCGATGCCGGCGGCGAGACCATGCAGTTTCACGAGGATCTGTGGCCGTATGTGGTGCTGGTGCTGCTCGGGCTGTACCTGCTCGACGTGCTGCTGCGCCGCGTGCGCTTGATGGGGTATCGGCCGCTCAAGCTGTAGCGGCGGCGAGGTCAGCGCGCGGGCCCCAGGCCGACGCGGGTCAGCCCGGCGCGTGCGGCGAGATCCAGCAGCTCGGCGAGGTCAGTGGTGGTGACGTCGTCGCGCAGCAGGAAGCTGACGTCGGTGTCACGGTCGTCGTGGCTGACCCACCAGCGCAGCAGGGCGCCGAGGTCGGCACCGTTGTCGCCGTCGGGACGGCGGATGCTCAGGCTGTAGCTGCCCTCGTCGACGGTGACCTCGAGGCCACCGCTGTCGGCGGCGCGCAGCAGCACCGGGTGCTGGGCCAGCACGCCGTCGGGGCCGGCGACCGCGAGGCGGAGGCCCGGGGTGCGGGTGGCGATGGCGGCCAGGATGGAGACCACGCGGATGGCGGCGAGGTCGCCGTCGGCGATGACCAGGGGCGCCGGCAGCAGGACCTTCTCGAGGTCGGAGCGCGTCGGCTCGGCCAGCATCGCGATCGAGAGCAGGCGGTCGGGCAGCTCGGCGGGATACAGCACGGCGCCGGGGAAGACGCCCCAGGGGCTGGCCACGAACTGGGTGCCGGTGGCGGTCAGACGTGCGCTCGGGCCGGCGGTGGCGCGGACGCGCTCGGCGTCGACGAAGATGTAGGCCCCGGTGGCGGCGTCGGGGGGCTGGTGGCGATCGGTGGCGGGCACGCGGTACAGGCCGGGGGCGAAGGCGCGCAGCGCCAGCGGGAAGCTGGGCGAGGCGGTGGCGACGGCGGCGGCGCCGGCGCTGCTGTGGGCGGCCAGCCAGCGGCCCATGCGCTCGAGGATGATCCACTCGGTGGAGAAGGCGGGGCTCTGCTCCAGGGTGAGGCCGAAGTGGGCCGGGCCGCACTGCTCGAGGGCGTGAGTCAGGCGCTCGGCGGGGGACAGATCGGCGGAGAAGCGGCGCTCCTCGGGGTTGCAGTGCACGTCGCAGGCGGCCTCGACCAGGCGCGGCCACTCGTCGACGGTGGCGCGCCACAGCGTGGTCAGGACCTTGGGCTGGCAGCCCACCGGGCAGCCGTGGGCGAGCACGCCGAGGCGGGCGCCGGGGGCGGCGGCGGCGGCGGCGCGGGCGGCGCGCGCGCAGCCGTTCATGCGCTGCGAGGCGCTGGGGCCGCGGCTGCAGGCGGCCAGGGGTGCGAGCAGCAGCAGCAGCGCGCTCGCGCGGGCGGCGGTCGCGGCGCTGCGGCCACGCGCGGGTGTGGTGGCGCGGGTGGGTGTCATGGCGGGGGCCTCGAGGGGTCGGAGCTGGCGCGCAGCAGGGCGGCGTCGCGGCTGGCGTCGAGATCGAGCAGGCGGGCCAGCACCAGGGCGGCGGCGCGCTCGGGGTCGGCGATCAGCGGGGCCAGATCGGCGGGCGACAGCGGCTGCAGCGCCTTGCGGGCGGCGTCGGACAGCAGGCCGGCGTCGGCGCGGGCGGCGGCCGCGGGTGATGGCGCCGGCGAGGCTGCCGGGGAGCCGGCGGCGCCGTGGGCGCGCGAGCGGCCCAGCGCCTCCAGGCTGGGGCGTGTGAACAGGGCGGGCATGCGCGGGCCGCGCTCGGGCGACGGCGGTGACAGGAGCAGCGTCAGCAGGGCGTCGGGGCGCAGCCGCGCGCCTGCCAGCGCCAGGGCGGGCGCCACCGCGGAGGCGCGGCCCGAGTCGGCGTGGCAGGTGGCGCAGCGCAGCTGGACCAGCAGGGCGTCGGCGAGGGCGCGCTCGTCGCCGCGCGGCGCGGGTGGGCGTCGGACCGGGTCGTGCGCGTCGGCGCCGGCCTCGGCGGCCAGCCCCTGGACCAGCGCCTCGAGGTCGGCGGGCGACAGGCGGAAGCGCGGCATGCGGGCATCCAGCGCGGGGCGCAGCGGCTCGGCGGCGCGGCCCAGGTAGGCGCGCAGCCAGTCTGAGCGCAGGCGGGCGCCGACGTCGGGCAGGCCGGGCGGCGCCAGGCGCGAGGGATCGCGCTCGGGTGCCAGGGCGGGGCCGGCGGCGCTGGCGTGACAGCCGTTGCAGCCCAGCGCCAGGGCGCGGGCGGCCAGGGCCTCGCTGTGCGCGTGCAGCGGAGCCTCGGCGATGCGCTCGCGCTTGCCGCGGCGGGGCGCCGGCTGGGTGTGGCGGCGCGCCAGCGCGCGCAGGGCCAGGGCGATCTCGTCGGCCTCGCCGTCGGTCAGCTCGAAGCGCGGGGTGCGCGGATCGGCCTTCAGGTGACGGACCAGCTCGCGCGCGTTCTCGGGCGGCAGCGGCGCCATCACGGCGGCGACGCGGACCAGATCGGGCGCGGCCGGCGCGAGGTCGACCGGGGAGCGCTGCAGCTCGGAGGCGTGGCACACGCTGCACGAGCGCGCGTGAAACAGGGCGGTGGTGGCGACGCGCTGCACGCCGCTGAGCGTCGCCGGTGGCGCGAGACCGGCGTCGGCAACCCCGGGTGCGGGACTCGCGGCCGTCCTGGCAACCTTGCCCCTGGCAGCCGGGCCCTTCCCCGTGCCCGTGCCCGTGCTCGTGCTCGTACTGGTACTGGTGCTCGTACTCGTGCTCGTACTCGTGCTCGTACTCGTGCTCGTACTCGTGCTCGTGCTCGTACTCGTGCTCACGTCACCCCGCAGCGTCCCCAGGTAGCTCACCAGCGCGCCGACCTCGCCGGCATCCAGCGTGAACTCCGGCATCGCCTGCGGCTCCAGCAGCGCCCGCCGCAGCCCGGCCGGCGTCAGCCGCAGGCCGACATCGCCGAGGTACGATCGCCGCGCATCCCCCGCCACTGCCGCCGCGCCCGCGAAGTCGAAGCCATCGTGACAGCCATCGCACAGCAGGCGCGCCGCCAGTGCGCGCCCCGCCAGCACGCTGTCGCCTGGCGCCGTCACGACCCCGGGACTCACCCCAGCGTCGGCGACCCCGCCATCCGGCGCCGGCGGCGCAGCCGGCGTCCCGACCTCGGCCAGGAGCTGCGCCAGCAGCGCCAGCTCGTCACCGCTCAGCGCGAAGTCCAGGCGCGCGTGCAGCCCCCCCGGCGCCGCCAGGGCGCGCCCCAGCGCCCCGGGCAGGAGCTCGGCGCGCGCGTGCTGCAGGCTGGGCCCGCGCGCCGCCGCGACGCCGAGCAGCCCCTCGTCGGTCAGCGCGCCCCGCCCTGCCCCCGCTGTATTGACAGCATGACAAGCAGTACAGGCCAGCGCATCCATCAGATCGAGGCCGCGACGCAGCGCCGGCGCGATCTCGATGGGCTCGGGCCGCTCGCCCCGCCCGCAGCGCCCCGGCACCGGCCCGGGCACCCGCCCCGCCGGCACCCCGCGCGCATCCAGCGCCACGCAGCGATAGCCCAGCGCCCCCGCGGGCACGTCACAGTCGGTCTCGTGCTCGCACATGATGTGCGCCCGGATCCCGCGCCCGGCATGGCAGCGCAGGCACGACGCCCGCGCCGACACCACCAGCCCGAGCGGCGACCCCGGGTCGTGGCACGACTCGCAGATGGCCACCCCGTCGGGGTGGGCGTCGATCAGGATGGGCGCCAGCGGGTGCTCGCCGGCGCGCGCCAGCTGGCGGGCGTCGCCGTCGAAGGCGCGGTCGTCAGGCGTGATCTCGGGCACCGCCAGGGCGCCCTTGCGACGCTCGCAGCCGCCCGCCCCCGCCAGCAGCGCAGCCAGCACCAGCAGCCCGCGGGCCACGCTTCCCTGCTGCGCTGACCTGGCCCCTGGCATGCCCGATCCGAGTATGCGATGGCCTGCCCAGGTGTACCATCCCGCGCATGCTCTCCCGACGACAGCTCATCCAGGGCGCCGGGGCGGCCGCCGCCCTCGCCGCGACCGCAAGCGTCTCGCGCGGGGCCCTGGCGCGCGGCCTGCTCACCGACTACACGCTCGACGAGGTCACCGCGCGCGCCCTGGCCGCCGCCAAGGCGGCCGGCGCGACCTACGCCGACATCCGCATCGTGCGCCGCGTCTCGGAGTCGCTGCAGACCCGCGAGGACCACGTCACCGGCGTCGGCTCGTCCGACAGCTATGGCCTCGGTGTGCGCGTCATCGCCGGCGGCGCCTGGGGCTTCGCCGCCTCCGCGCGCGTCGACGGCGCCGAGGCCGAGCGCGTGGCCCGCCTGGCCGTGGACATCGCCAAGGCCAACGCCAAGGTGGTGCGCCGCCCGGTCGAGCTGGCCCCGGTCAAGCCGGTCACCGCGGCCTGGCAGACCCCGCTGACCCGCGACCCCTTCAAGATCCCGCTGGCCGAGAAGGCCGCCTTCCTGCTCGCCATCAACGCCGACGTGATGGCCGTCCCCGGCGTGAAGTTCTGCACCTCCAGCTTCGACGCCCTGGGCGAGTGGAAGCTGCTGGTCACCAGCGAGGGCTCGCGCATCGAGCAGGAGATCACCCGCATCGAGCCCGGCTACAGCGCCACCGCGGTCGACGCCAGGACCGGCGAGTTCGTCAGCCGCGAGCACGAGCTGCCGCCGTCGCAGGCCGGCTGGGAGTATGTCGAGGGCTCGAGCCTGCGCGCCGACGCCCGCAAGATCGGCGAGGACGCCGTGGCCAAGCTCAAGGCCCCCGGCGTCACCCCCGGCAAGCGCGACCTCATCCTCGCGCCCACCAACCTGTGGCTGACCATCCACGAGTCGGTCGGCCACAGCACCGAGCTCGACCGCGCCCTGGGTTACGAGGCCAACCTGGCCGGGACCTCGTTCGCCACCGTCGACAAGCTGGGCAAGCTGCGCTTCGGCAGCGACATCGTCACCCTGTTCGCCGACAAGACCAGCCCGGGCGGCCTGGCCAGCTGCGGCTATGACGACGACGGCGTGCCGACCGGACGCTGGGATCTGGTCAAGAAGGGCCTCTTCGTCGGCTACCAGACCACGCGCGAGCAGGCCGCCTGGATCAAGGAGCCGGCCTCGCGCGCGACGGCGTATGGCGAGGACTTCAAGGCCTTCCCGTTCCAGCGCATGCCCAACGTGTCGCTGGCGCCGGGCGCCGCCGACAAGGGCGTGGCCGATCTCATCGCGGCGACCGACGACGGGATCTACATCACCGGCAACGGCAGCTGGTCCATCGATCACCAGCGCTACAACTTCCAGTTCGGCGGCCAGATGTTCCACGAGATCAAGAAGGGCAAGATCACCCGGACCCTGAAGGACGTCGCCTACCAGGCCAACTCGCTCGACTTCTGGCGCTCGTGTGACCTCATCGCGGGTCAGCGCGAGTGGCTGATGGGCGGCACCCTGGGCGACGGCAAGGGCGAGCCGGTGCAGTCGAACGGCGTCAGCCACGGCTGCGCGCCGGCGCGCTTCCGCAAGGTCAACGTGCTGAACACCAACACGCGGGGGGCCTGATGCTGACCCAGCCCCAGGCCAGGAAGCTGACCGACGCCGTGCTGTCGGCAGGAAAGAAGCTGGCCAAGGACGCCGCGCTGTCGGTCAGCGTGCAGACCGGACGCGCGGCCAACACCCGCTTCGCGCGCAGCGAGATCACCTCGACCGGTGACGTCGATGACACCGTGCTGACCGTCGAGGTCGGCTTCGGCAAGCGCCACGCCCAGGCGTCGACCAACCAGACCGACGCGCCGGCGCTACTGTCGGTGCTGCAGCGGGCCATCGCCATGGCGCGGCTGGCGCCCGAGGATCCCGAGCTGATGCCGCTCCTGGGGCCGCAGAAGTACCTGACCCCGGCGCCGGCCTTCGACCGCGCCACCGCCGAGCTGCCCGCGGCGGCACGCGCCGAGGCGGCCCACCTGGCCATCGCGGCGGCCGACGCCGCCAAGGTCGACCTCGCGGGCTTCCACGACCTGCGCGCGGGCGCCACCGCGCTGGCCAACTCGGCCGGCCTGTTCGCCTACCACGCCGAGACCGGGGTCTCCTTCACGTGCACCGCACGCACCCAGGACGGCTCCGGCTCGGGCTGGGGCCAGGCCTACTCGAACCGCTGGAGCACGCTCGACACCGCGGGCGCCGCCAGGGTGGCCATCGACAAGGGCGTCGCCGCGCAGAAGCCGCGCAAGCTCGACCCCGGGCGCTACACCGTGGTGCTCGAGCCGGCCGCGGTCGGCGACCTGCTCTACTTCTTCATCTCGGCGCTCGATGCCCGGCGCGCGGACGAGGGCCGCTCGTTCTTCGCCAGGAAGGGTGGCGGCACGCGCCTCGGCGAGCAGCTGTTCGGCCCGCACATCACGCTGCGCTCCGATCCCGCCAGCAAGCTGATGCCGGGGGCGCCGTTCGACGGTGAGGGTGTGCCGCAGCGGGCCGTGACCTGGGTCGACAAGGGCAAGGCCACGGCGCTGCGCTACTCGCGCTTCTGGGCCGCCAAGCAGGGCCAGCAGCCCACCGGCGCGCCCAGCGTGACCGAGCTCGCCGGCGGCGACGCCACGCCGGAGACGCTGCTCGGCGGGGTCAAGCGCGGCGTCCTCATCACGCGCTTCTGGTACAACCGCTGGGTCGATCCGCAGAGCATCCTCATCACCGGCTTGACCCGCGACGGCGTGTTTTTGATCGAGGACGGCAAGGTGGTCGCCCCGGTCAACAACTTCCGCTACAACGAGTCGCCGGTGCTGATGCTGAAGAACGCCGACGCCCTGGGCAAGGACGCCGTCCGCCTGGCCACCGCCGACGGCCGCCTGCGCGTGCCCGCGCTGCGCACCCACGAGTTCAACCTGGCCTCCATCTCCGACGCGGTGTAGCCCTGTCCCGCCGCGGCATGCGCAGCGCCCCCCGCTGCGAGCGCTGCTGGCAGCGCCAGGACTCGTGCATCTGCGCCGCGCTGACGCCACTGCCGACCCGCACCCGCCTGCTCATCCTGCGCCACCAGAGCGAGCGCCGTCGCCCCAGCAGCACCGCGCGCCTGGCCGCCCTGCTGCTCCCCGCGGTCCGCATCGTCGACTACGGCGACGGCCCGCTGCCCGACCTCGACCTCGCCGATAGCTGGCTGCTATTCCCCGACGGCCCCGCCCTCTCGGTCGCGCCGTCGCCACCACCCGCGCAGCTGGTCATCCTCGACGGCACCTGGACCCAGGCCCGCCGCATGCGCAACCGCGTCAGCGCCCTGGCCACCCTGCCCCGCTTCTCTCTGCCCCCCGCCGACCGCCCCCTGCCCCGCCTGCGCCGCCAGAGCCTGCCCGAGGGCATGTCGACGCTGGAGGCCATCGGGCGTGCGCTGGCGCTGCTCGAGGGCGACGCGGTCCTGGCCCCGATCGAGGCGGTGCTGCAGAGGGTGGTCGACCGGGCCAATGAGACGCAGCGGCGGACGGAGACCCGGACAAACAGGTCACAGGGTACAGGTCACAGGTCACAGGCAACGGGGAATGAACGGAAGGAAGAACCCTGAAGGCACGCGCGCACCCACTCCGGAAGTGACGGAGGTGTCACCGATGTACCCGGTCTGTACCCCTCCCGCGCCGTGCCTTGGCAGGTGCCACCCATTGTGCCCGGTTTGAAATGCCACCTGTGTACCCGGTCTGTCCCCCCGCCTCCGGCATTGCTCATTGCCTGTGACCTGTGACCTGTCCCCTGTGACCTGTTTGTCCGGCTCACCCCCGCGGCATCACCGGCCCACCCCAGCCGCCTCCCCCACCATTCTGGTCGCCCCATCTCCCGCGCACGGGGTTCTTGCACTTCACCTTGCCCTTCCACGGGTGGCGGATGATGTAGCGGCCCTGGAACGTCGTCTGATCCGTGGTCTCCTTGAACTCGAGATCCTTGGTGAAGGTCTCCTTCGAGTAGCGCGCGTGCAGGCGGGTGATGAACGCGGGCTGGTAGTTCTGGTCCATCTTGCCCATGCCCAGCTCACCAAGCTGGGCGGCGCTGATGGGGTCGGCCGAGCAGGGGTCGCACCAGCCTGACGGCCAGGCGTACTCGGTGAACACCGCCTGGCCCTTGTGCTTGCCGAGCTCGCGCTCGAACATCTTGAGGAAGAACTTGCCGAACTTGCCCTTGTCCTTCATCGACTCCGGCACGTCGATGTCGGTCGGGATCTTGGGGTTGGCGTAGTTCGAGACCTCGAAGCGCCCCTTCATCGAGACCATGAAGATGATGAGGTCCTGGGTGCCCTTGCCGTTGATCATCCCCAGCTTGATGGGCAGGCCGATCTTGTCGCCCACGCTCTTGAAGCCGAACTGCAGCGGCGACAGGAACAGGCCGCCCTGGGTGCGCGGCGCGCCCTGCTGCGCGGCCAGGCGCTTCAAGTTGACCTTGGCGACGAAGAAGTTGGTCTTGGCGTCGATGTACGGCTTCAGGATCGGCGCCGCGCCGGCCGGGATCTTGTAGCCGTTCTGCTTGAGCCAGGTCTCGAGGCCGGTCGACTGCGTGGCCGACAGCACCACGATGTCGTACTCGCCGGCGGTGAACTGGGCCTCGATCTTGACGCCCAGCTTGCGCGCTTCGGCGGCCCTGTCGGAGGGCTTCTCCAGCGTGCCCATGACGTCGGCGTCATCGATCCCGTAGTCGGGCTCGGCACAGGGGTCCTGCTCCCAGTACTCGACCAGGCGTGGCGCCGACCACTGGTCGAGGTGCGCGAACAGCTCGGCCTTGATGGTCTTGACGTCCTGCTTCTTGATGCCCGGCGGCACCGGCACCACCAATGCGAACTCGGCCGGATCACCGCGGTAGTTGTTGAGCATCGAGATCGTGGTGCGATCCCCGTTCCTGGCGATGATGACCTGCGAGGCGTCGTTGTACAGCTCGCCGGTCGCGGCCGCGACGTAGAAGCCGCAGAACGCGTGTGCGGGCACCACCGCGAGCCCCAGCCCGAGCGCCGTCAGCAGCACCAATCCTGCCATCCTGGATCGCATCGTCTTCTCCTGTGGTGGTTCAGCCGCGCGGAGTGCCGACCGGCCCGACCGGGCCGATGCCGCCGCCGCCGTTCTGGCCGCCCCAGCGCCCGCGCACCGGGTTCTTGCACTTGATCTTGCCCTTCCAGGGGTGGCGGATGATGTAGCGGCCCTGGAAGTTGGTCTGGTCGCTGGTCTCGGTGAACTCGAGGTCCTTGCTGAAGGTCTCCTTCGAGTAGCGCGCGTGCAGCCGGGTGATGAAGGCCGGCGAGTAGTTCTGATCCATCTTGCCCATGCCCAGCTCCTGCAGCTGGGCGGCGCTGATGGGGTCGGCCGAGCAGGGGTCGCACCAGCCCGACGGCCAGGCGTACTCGGTGAACACCGCCTGGCCCTTCTTCTTGGCCAGCTCGCGGTCGAACATCTTCAGGAAGAAGGTCCCGAACTTGCCCTTGTCCTTCATGGACTCGGGCACGTCGAGGTCGGTCGGGATCTTGACGGTCTCGTAGTTCGACACGTCGAAGCGCCCCTTCATCGAGATCATGAACAGGATGAGATCCTGGGTGCCCTTGCCGTTGATCATGCCGAGCTTGATGGGCAGCCCGATCTTCTCGCCGGTCGCCTTGTAGCCGAACTGCAGCGGCGACAGGAACAGGCCCTTCTTGGTGCTGCCCGCGCCGCCCTGCTGCTCGGCCAGCCGCTTCAGGTTGACCTTGGCCACGAAGAACTGCGTCTTGGCTGCGATGTAGGGCGCCAGGATGGGGGCGGCGCCGGCTGGGATGTTGTAGCCGCTCTGCTTCAGCCAGGTCTCGAGGCCGGTCGACTCCTTGGCCGACAGCACCACGATGTCGTACTCGCCGGCGGTGAACTGGGCCTCGATCTTGACGCCCAGCTTGCGCTCCTGATCGCCGCGCGAGGCCCCGGTCGGGGCGCCGCCGGCCATCATCTTGGTCGGCATCGGGCGCGGGATGTAGCAGGGGTCCTGCTCCCAGTACTCGACCAGCCGCGGCGCCGACCACTGGTCGAGGTGCGCGAACAGCTCGGCCTTGATGGTCTTGACGTCCTGCTTCTTGATCCCCGGCGGCACCGGCACCACCAGCGCGAACTCGGCCGGATCACCGCGGTAGTTGTTGAGCATCGACAGCGTCACCCGGTCGCCGTTGCGCGCGATGATGACCTGCGAGGCGTCGTTGTAGAGCTCGCCCGTGGCCGCCGCGACGTAGAAGCCACAGAAGGCCTGCGCCTGCCGCGGCGTCGCCGCCGCCAGCAGAAGGCCCAGCGCGGCCAGCCCGAAACCCTTGCGCGTCATGCCTACCCTCCACACGAGCCACCCGCACACGGGCAGCCGCCGGCCATCTTACCCCTCTACGCGCGGCGCTGCAGCGCGATCTCAGAAGGTGTACTGGCCCTTCACGAAGACGACCTGCGTCAGGATGGGGCTCTGGGCGGTGTTGGCGGTGCGCACGCTGGCGTCGCTGGCGCCGCCGTCGTAGATGAGGTGCAGGTCGGCCAGGGCCATCCAGTGCTTGCTGTGCATGTACACGCCGGTGGCGCCGAGGTCGTAGACGTTGCCGCTGTAGCGGCCGAAGCACGAGGTGAAGGCGTTGATGCCGCAGGCCACCGCGGCGTTGGCCGGGGTGTCGTCGACGGTGCGCTGGAAGTCGAACGAGGCGTCGACCGCCAGGCGCTCCTTCATGAAGTCGCGGCCGACATCGACGTGCACCACGGTGCTGGTGGCGCGGAAGTCGTAGATCGCGCTGACCGAGGCGCCCAGGCGCAGCTTCTTGAACGAGCGCCGGTCGCGCGCGCCCACCGTGAGGTCGAGCGCGTACTGCGGATCGACCGCCTTGAACGAGGGGTCGGCCGCCGGGGCGTCGAGCGCGCGGCGGCGCCCACGCGCGATGCTGTACAGGTCGAAGCGCCGCTCGCCGAAGGTGAAGTCGATCTGCCCGCGCACCTCGTCGCGCGCGGTGCGCTGCACCAGCAGGTTCGACTGCACGGTGTTGGCGATCGGCTCGTTGAGCAGATCGAACAGGTAGACCTCCAGCGCGATCGACGACATGTGCGAGTAGCCGGCCTCGGCGTGGAAGCGGATCGACGGCCGGTAGCCGACCTGGGCGTGCAGCGCGCGCAGCGCCGCGCCGCTGTCGCTGAGCGCGTCGAACACCGCGTAGTGGTAGAGATCGACCTTCTGCAGCCGGAAGAACGCGGTCGAGGTCAGAAACAGCCGCAGCGTCTCGGCGACCCGGGTCGCGCGCGTGCCGGTCACGATGGTGTCGCCGTCGTCGAAGCCGCTGGGCAAGATCCCGCCCAGCCCGACCGAGCCGTAGCCACGCCGGGTCTTGTAGCCGACCGTGGTGCCGGCGCCGAACGCCGGGTTGAAGCCGTCGCCATAGTCGGTCTCGATCGACCGCGACAGCGGATCGGGCGCCAGCCCGCCGAAGATCCCCAGATCGAGGTCCTTGTGCTTGCCCAGCTTGCGCAGCACGCGCAGGCCGTCGATGGTCAGGCCGTCGGCCTCGCGCACGATGATGCGGCCGCCATACACCGAGGTCGGCCCCGAGTAGCCGCCGTACAGCTCGCGCAGATCGATCTCGCTGCCGCCGCGCTGGCCCAGGCCGTGCGAGTCGCGGATGCGCGAGGTCCCGGCCGCGGGCGGGGTGCCCTGGGCGCGATCGATGGCGCGCGACACCTCGCCGGCCAGGCGCAGCCGGATGTCGCCCAGGCTGCGCACGCCGGGCAGATCCTCGCGCCAGGGCGCGGCCTCGTAGAAGCCGCGCACATCCAGCCACTGCACCACGTCGGGTGACGCCGTGGCCGCCTCGGGCACGATGGCGCCAGCGGCGTTGACCGGCGTCTTCTGGTCCTCGCTGAGGTGCATCAGGCCGACCGAGGTGCGCGCGCGCAGCCGGATCTTGCTGCGCTGCTTCTTCTTGATGACCGGGTCGCGGTGGTCGAGGAAGCCCTCGCCGCCGGGCGCCAGCACCTGGGCCTGGGCCGCCACGGCGCCCGCGCCGAGCAGCGCGCCGATGAGGAGCAGCTGAACCCGGGCGCTCATCGACACACACTCTCGCGGCCGCTGGGCCGCGACGGCGCGAAGAAGCTGGTGTTGTGGCACCCGGCACACTCGGTCAGTCCGGTGTGATCGATGCGCGCCCCGCCCAGCTTGACCGCGCGGGCGTCATTCAGGTGGCACGAGCCGCACGCCGGTGACAGCCCCATGAAGTTGCCCGCCTTGTGGCAGTCCATGCACGGCAGGGTGCGGTGCACGCCGCGCAGGTTGCAGCCCACGCTGCTGTGGTCGAAGCGCGCCGGCGCGAAGCCCCACTGGGTGTGACACTCGCCGCACTTGGGCCCCAGGCTGTTGGCGTGGATGTCGTCCGAGCGGTGGCAGGTGATGCACAGGTTGCCGGTGCCCGCGAGCGGCCGCTTGTCCTTGTGGCAGCGCGCGCAGGGCAGCTGATCGTGCGACCCGGTCAGCGAGAAGTTGCCGACATCGTGGATGGGCTTGATGCGGTTGAAGGCCACCGCGTCGTGGCAGCCCTCGCAGCGGGTGCCGAAGCGACCGCGGTGCACGTCGGGCTCGGGGTGGCAGCCGAAGCAGGTCTGCTTGGTCGGCTTGAACTTCAGCGTGGCGTGACACTCCGAGCACTCGGTGGTGGTGTGCGCGCCCTCCAGCTTGAAGGCGGACAGCTTGTTGTGCGACGCCAGCGGCTTGTCGACGAAGACGTTGGCGCCGGTCTCGGAGTGGCAGGTCTCGCAGCGCTTGCCCAGCGACCCGGCGTGGGCGTCGTCTTCCGCATGACAGGACACGCAGGCCGTGGGCGTCGGCTTGAACTGCCGCTTGGGGTGGCAGGCGAAGCAGTCGGCCTTCTTGTGCAGGCCGATCAGCTTGTAGTCGCTGTCCTTGTCATGATCGAACTTGGTCGGGTCCCACACGCCGCCCTCGTGGCAGCGCGTGCACTCCGGCCCCAGCGAGCCCTTGTGCAGCCGGTCCTTGTGGCAGTTCTCGCCGCAGTTGGGGGTCTGATCGTCGAAGCGATCGGCCTCCTTGTGGCACTGCTCGCACTTGAGGTTCGCGTGCGAGTCGGTCAGCGGGAACTCGCTGTCGGGGCCGTGGAAGGTCTTGGCCGCCTCGTTGGTGAACTTGCGCTCGCCGGGCTTCAGGTGGCAGTTCAGGCACTCCGACGACTTGAACTGCTTGTCGTGCACCTTCTCGTGCTGGTGGCAGCCCATGCAGTCCTTGCGCAGGCCGGGGTCGAAGCGCTCGAAGTCGTCGGGGCTGCGGCCGCGGTGGCACTTGCGGCACGGGATGACCGCGTGCTTGGCCTGCAGCACGAACGAGGTGCGCTTGCCGTGATCGAAGCGTGACTGATCGGACTTGAAGTCGCGCGTGCCGTGGCAGCCGCCGCAGTCGCCCATCTTGTCGAAGCGGCCCTTGTGCTGGTCGTCCTTGGCGTGGCAGCTCTCGCAGGCGCGGTTGGGCTTGGTGATCGAGTTCTTCTTGTGGCAGCCGTAGCAGTCCTTGCCGGCGTGCGCGCCGTCGAGGCGGAACTTGGTGCGCCGGTTGTGATCGAAGTCGTACTTCTTCCAGTCGGCGTCGTCGGCGTGGCACTGGTCGCAGCCGCGCTGGTCGAACAGCATGCCCTTGTGCGGGGACTCGTCGGCGTGGCAGCCCTTGCAGTCGGACACGTCCTTCTTGAGGTTGAACTCCGACTTGGGGTGGCACTTGGCGCAGGCCACGTCGGCGTGCGAGCCGCGCAGCGCGAACTTGGCGTCCTTGGTGTCGTTGTGATCGAAGCCGAGCGGCTTCTTCTGCGGGCGCCAGGCGTCCTGGGTGTGGCAGCGCTCGCAGTTCTTCATCGGGCCGTCGGAGAAGTTGTGCGGATCCTTGTGGCAGCTGCCGCAGGTCTTGCTCTCGCCCAGGTAGACGCGGATGCCCTGGCGGTTCTTGCGCTTGTGGCAGTCGTCGCAGCCGGTGGCCTGGTGCTTGCCCTCCAGCGGCCAGCCGGTCCAGTCGTGGTTGAAGTTGGCGCGGCCGCCGATGGTGCCCCAGCCCATGGGATCGAAGCTGCGCCCCTTGTGCTCGGAGTGGCACAGCCAGCAGCTCTTGCTGCCGACCTTGTCGGACGAGTGGAAGCCCTTGCCCGAGTCGATGCGCGTGCGCAGGTCCCAGTGGTCGTGGCAGCCCAGGCACTTGTCCTTGGACAGCTCCTTGCCGCTGGTGTGGCAGGTGCCGCAGTTGGAGCTGCCGTCGAGCGACGCGTGCGACCCGGTCAGCTCACCGGGCGAGGTGCCGAAGATGTCCTGCGCGCGCGCACGCCCGGCCCCGGCCAGCATGACCAGGGCGACGAGGGCGAGCTGGATCAGGCTGCGAGTGGGTCTCACCGACCTCTACTTTACATCGAGAGTGAGTACGCGATGACGATGTGCGCCGTGGCCAGCGACAGGAGGACGATGGCCAGCGGCACGTGGATCTTCTTCCAGACCGTGAGCAGCACCTTGGCCTTGGGCACCAGGACGCGGCGGCGCTCGAGCAGCATCAGGCGCCCGGTGCGGCGCAGGATCTCGCGCGCCTCGCGCCGGGTCTGGGTCACGCCCTTGAGCAGGCGGCGGCGCAGCAGCCAGCGCCCCGGGCGCTTGAGCTGGTCGCGCATCACGAAGGCCAGCGCGCGCAGCAGGCCCGCCTGCCCGACCAGGTTGGTGACCAGGTTGCGATAGGCCAGGAGCTCCAGCTCGCAGGCGGCCACGCCGGGGTTCTTGGCGCGCAGGCCGGCCAGCACGCGCTCGTGCTCCAGCGCCTCGACGTCATAGGCGTTGAGGCCCTTGGGCAGGTACGTGTAGATGTAGCGGCCGACCAGGCCGGAGACGACGGTGATGACCGTGGCCAGGTAGGCCAGCGCGGCGACGGTGTTGGCGAAGCGCGCCGCGGTGTGCAGCGACACGAACAGCGGGCCCACGATCCCCGCCATCAGGTGGAAGTCGAACCAGCCCTGCGCGCTGCCCGGGATGCGCTGCAGCAGGCGGAAGCGCTTGCGCAAGGGGTAGCCCATGGTGGCGACGATGAGGCCCATGCCGAAATAGCCGAGATACACGGCGAACTCGACGCCGGGCGAGTAGCGCACCCGGGTCAGCGCCAGGTAGTGATCCCAGCCGTGCGCGGTGCGGTTGTACCAGTACTGCGCCGAGAAGCGCGGCAGGTACAGGCGCAGCGCGACCTCGATGGCGCAGATGAGGAACGCCGTGAGGAAGATCGACCAGTAGATGGCGGGATTGATGCGACCGCCCGACAGCTTGGAGTCGGCGCCGTCGCTGATCTTGAGGCCCTGCTGGAAGGCCTTGATGGGGATGACGGTGGCCGGCCGCATCACGGTGTGATCGAAGCCGGCCGAGGCGGCCAGGCGTTGCGCCTCGGTGCGGTCCTGGAAGATCTCGGTCGGCTTGATCTCGATCAGCGCGCCGGTCGGGCAGTGCGAGATGCAGGCCTGGTCCTCGTAGTTCGAGCAGTGGTCGCACTTGGACGCCATGCGCTTGGTGCGCGCCTTGCGGTTGGTGCCGGGGCCGAACTGCAGGACGCCGCGCTCGTCGAGCACGATGCGGAAGTTCTCGTTCTCGGGGTCGTCGAGATCGACCATGTCGATGGCGTTGTAGGGGCACGCGGTCGCGCACAGCGTGCAGCCGGTGCACTTGTCCTCGACGATGACGATCTCGCGCTTGGCGGTGTCGAAGTAGATCGAGTCGAAGTTGCACGGGTCGATGCAGCGCTGATCGACGCAGGTGCGGCAGGTCGCCACGAAGTCGAGCATGCCGAGGCGGAAGCCGTTGAGGTGCAGCCGCTCGTGGCCGTAGCGCTCGTTGCAGGCGCGCTCGCACTCGTAGCAGTCGATGCAGCGGTCGAGCTGGCGCACCCGGGCGGTCTCGCTGACCGACAGGCCGTGGCGGATGTTGAAGTCGAAGATCTCCTGCTTGACGCCGTGGATCTGGCCCAGGCGCGAGCTGCCGGCCTCGACCGAGCGGCGCAGGCGCTGGGCGAAGAACGGATAGGCCACGCAGATGTCGGCGATGCGGGCCTGGCGCCAGATCATGATCTTGGCGGGCGTGACCGCGTAGATGGCGGTGCGCTTGGCGTCGACCGCGGCCAGGGCCTGCGGGTTGTAGACGTCGTTCTCCTCGAAGTTGGCCACGTTCTTCTCGGCGTGGCGCATCACCGGGTCCTGCTTCTTGTTCTTCTTCTTGGCGCTGGCGGCCTTGCGCTGCTCGCCCAGCTTGGCGTCGAGCCACTTGGCGTCGAACATGGCGACCGCGACCTGGCCCGAGCGCACGATGTGGGTCACGGCCTCCTTCTGGCCGCCCATGGCGTCGATGACGAAGTCGTCGCGATCGAAGGTCTTGAGGTCGAGGTCACCCTTGGTGACGCACTCGGCCAGCAGGTCGGAGGGCAGGCCGTCGAGCAGGGGCAGGCCGCGCAGCTCCTTGAAGACGTCCTCGCGCGAGGGCCCCTCGGGGGCCGGGGCGGCGCCCTTGCCTGCTTTTGCGCCCTTGGCGGGCTTGGGGGCTGTGGTGGCTGCGGCGGACACGGGGGTGATTCCTGCTCGCGACAGTGTACCTTTCCGGCTCGGAACAAGGCAAGTGGCAGGCCAGCGAGGGCGCTGCGTTTTTGCTGATAATCCAGGGCGTTACGTGGGCTGCGCGGCGCGGCGGCTGGGGCCCGAGGCCCCGGCGGTGGGGCGTGGGAGGTTTCCATTTGACTTGCTGACGGGGACCGTCTAAGAAACTCGGCAACTTCGGGGCGTAGCGCAGCCTGGTAGCGCGTACGGTTCGGGACCGTAAAGTCGCAGGTTCAAATCCTGTCGCCCCGACCAGGTAGGTTCGATTGCAGGTCTTTTCACCAGTGTCAGAAGGTAGCGGGGTACGGGCGTAGTGTCGCAGCTCTCCATTCTGGTCGTCGACGACGACAAGGACATCTGCGAGTACCTCGAGGATTTCCTGACGCACGAGGGTTTTCGCGTCTCGTGTGTCAGTGACCCGACCAAGGTGATGGAGCAGTTCAGGGCGGGGGAGTTCCACGTCATCATCCTCGACCTGATGATGCCCAAGGTGTCGGGCATCGACCTCCTGAACGCCATCCGCAAGGTCGACCGCGACGTCGCCGTCATCATCCTGACCGGCCACCCGACGCTGGAGACCGCGACGGCGTCGATCGAGCAGGAGGTCTCGGCCTACATCCAGAAGCCCTTCGCGGCCAACGACTTCCGCGAGGCGATGCAGCGCATCGCCAAGAAGAAGGGCCTCGTCCTGCGCAAGGAGGACGAGCTGCACATGACCATCGGCCGGTCGATCCGCGCGCTGCGCAAGGATCGCGGGCTGACGCTCAAGCAGATGGCGCGCCGGACCAAGCTGTCGGTGTCGCTGCTGAGCCAGATCGAGCGCGCCGAGTCGAGCGCCAGCGTGAGCTCGCTGTTCAAGGTGGCGACCGCGCTGGACGTCAAGATCACCGAGCTGTTCGGCGATTTCTGAGCCGCTGCCCGGGTGGCTAGCCGCGGATGGCGCTGGCCAGCGCGGTGAACGGCAGGCCGTCGGCCCAGTGGGTGAAGTAGACCAGGGCGACGCTGAGGGCGGCGACCAGGATGGCGAAGGTGTGGTCCTTGGTCGTGGCGGGACGCTGGCGCACGATGGCGAGCAGCCAGCCGGCCTCGAGCAGCAGGACCAGCGGGACGCCCCAGCGATAGGGCGCGGAGACCACCAGGACGGTCCAGCGCGGCAGGCGGTCGGCGCGGAAGTCGTACATCATGCGGTTGAAGTGGGGCACCCAGGTCAGGGCGCGGTAACCCAGCCAGAGCGCGGCGGCGAGGGTGAGGCCGCAGCACAGGCCGATCACCAGGTGGCGGCGCAGCAGCGGGACGACCTCGAGATCGAAGCGGGCGCGGTCGATGCTGGTGCTCGTGCTCGTGCTGGTGCTCGTGCTCGTGCTCGTGCTCGTGCTCGTGCTCGTGCTCGTGCTCGGCGGGACGTCGCTCATGCCGCGGCCGCGGCCGACTCGGCGCCGCTGCGCAGGGCGCTGATCACTGCGCGGTAGTCGGGCTGGCCGAACACCGCGCTGCCGGCGACGAAGACGTTGGCGCCGGCGGCGGCGACGCGGGCCACGTTGGCGGGCTTGATGCCACCGTCGACCTCGATGTCGAGGTCGGGGGCCAGCGCGCGCAGCTCGCGGATCTTGGGCAGCACGGCGTCGATGAACTGCTGGCCGCCGAAGCCGGGGTTGACGGTCATGAGCAGGATCATGCTGACGTCGCCGAGCACGTAGCGAATGCTGTCGAGCGGCGTGGCCGGGTTGAGCGCGACCGCGGCGCGCTTGCCCAGCGAGCGGATGAGCTGCAGCGTGCGGTGCAGGTGGGTGCAGGCCTCGGCGTGCACCGAGATGAGGTCGGCCCCCGCGGCGGCGTACTGCGGGATGGAGGCGTCGGGGTCCTCGATCATGAGGTGCACGTCGAGCGGCAGCTTGGTCGCCTTGCGCACCCACTCGATCACGGGCGGCCCCAGCGTCAGGTTGGGCACGAAGTGGCCGTCCATGACATCGACGTGGACGTAGTCGGCGCCGCCGGCCTCGATGGCGCGCAGCTCCTCGGCCAGCCGGCCAAAATCAGCGGACAGGATGGACGGCGCGATCAACGGACGCGGCATGAGCGGAAGGTAGCAAAGTCAGGGCGACGGGGGGAGGTCGACCCGCGTCAGGTGCTGCGGCGGCGCAGGCGGGCGGCGAAGAAGGCGTCGGCCTGGTGGCGGTGCGGGAAGGTGCGCATGACGTCGCGGGCGTCGGTCACGGCGACCCAGTCGACCCCGGGCTGCGCGGGGGGCGGCTCCAGCGTGAAGGGGTGGCGGGCGAGGAGGCGGCCGAGCTGCGCCTCGGTCTCCTCGGGGGTGAAGGTGCACACCGCGAAGACCAGCACGCCGCCGGGGGCGACCAGGGGGGCGACGTTGTCGATGATCCTGGCGGTCAGCTCGGCCATGCGCGCGGGGTCGCCGGCGGCGCGGCGCAGCTTGGCCTCGGGGTGGCGGCGCAGCACGCCGAGGCCGCTGCACGGGGCGTCGAGCAGCACGGCGTCGAAGCTGGCCTCGCCGAGGGCGGCGCGGGTGGCGGCGGCGTCGGTCAGATCGCAGGCCAGCATGCGGCGCGGGGTCACCCCGGTCGAGCGCGCCAGGTCGGCCATGGCGGCCAGCTTGGCCTGGGCCAGGTCGACCACGGTGAGGTCGCGCGCGCCGAGATCGAAGAGGTGCAGCGTCTTGCCGCCGCGCCCCGCGCAGGCGTCGAGCACGCGGGCGTCGGGACCAGGCGCCAGCATGCGCGCGATGAGCTGGGCGCCGACGTCCTGGGCCACGACCCAGCCCTCGGTGCTGACCTTGGTCGCCTGCGGCTGCGCCAGGCCGCGCGCCAGGATGGCCTCGGGCAAGAGCGGCGAGGGCTCCAGGGTGGCCTCGGGGCGCTCGGCGGCGAGGCGGGCCATGGCGGCGTCGCGGGTGGTGCGCGCGGTCACGCGCAGGGACAGCGTGGGCGGCGCGACGGTGGCGGCGGCCGCGGCGTCGAGCTCGGCGAGGTCGGGGTGGCCCAGCGCGGCGGCCAGGCTGTCGAGGATCCAGCGCGGCAGCGAGTGCTCGATGGCGATGCGCTCGAGGCCGGGAGGCGGCAGCGGCGGCTCGCCGCCGCTGGCCAGCTTGCGCAGCACGGCGTTGGCGAAGCCGCCCATGCTGTCGCCGCGCAGCGCCTTGATGGCGCTGACGGCGTCGTCCACCGCGGCGTGCGCGGGCACGCGATCCAGCATCAGGAGCTGGTAGGCCGCGATGCGCAGGGCGTTGGCGACGATCCAGTCGCGCTTGGGCAGCCCCTTGGGCATGTGCGCGGTCAGGGCGCGGTCGAGGCGCTCGCGGTTGCGCACCACGCCATAGACCAGCTCGGTGCACAGGCCGCGATCGGCGGGCGACAGCGACGAGCGCTCCAGCGCGGCCGACAGCGCGGGCGTGGCCCAGGCGTCCTCCTGCTCCAGGCGGGACAGCACCTCGCGCGCGATGTCGCGCGGGCCGCGGCGCGGCTTCGTCATGTCAGCACGGTGCCAGGCGGGATGGGGCGTCCGACCAGCAGGGCGCGCGCGCTCATGCGCTTGCGCCCGGGCAGCTGCAGCTCGGCGAAGGCGACCGCGCCCTCGCCGCAGGCCACCACCAGGCCGTCGCGGTCGGCGCCCAGCACGGTGCCCGGCGGCGCGGTGCCCGACAGCACGCGCGGGCCGAACAGCTTGAGGACCTCGCCGCCGAGCAGGCAGGTGGCGCCGGGCCAGGGCTCGACGCCGCGCACCAGGCAGGACACCGCGCGCGCCGGCTGCGTGAAGTCGACCTTGCCCGAGCTCTTGTCCAGCATCGGCGCCAGGGTGTGCTGGGCGTGGTCCTGCGGCGTCTCGGTCAGGGTGCCGGCGGCCAGGCGGGCCAGGCCGTCGAGGGTGACCTCGGCGCCCAGCGGGGCCAGCTTGGCGGTCAGGGTGGCGGTGGTGTCGTCGTCCGTGATGGCGACGCGACGCTCGAGCAGCATGGGGCCGGTGTCGAGGCCGACGTCCATGCGCATCAGGGTGACGCCGGTCTCGCGCTCGCCGCGGATGATCGACCACTGGATGGGCGCGGCGCCGCGGTAGCGCGGCAGCAGCGAGGCGTGCACGTTGAGGCAGCCGTGGCGCGGCACCGCCAGGATGTTGGCAGGCAAGATGCGCCCGTAGGCGATGACCACGCCGACGTCGGGGTCGAGCGCGCGCAGCTCGGCCTCGAACTCGGGGGTGCGGATCTTGGTCGGCTGCAGCACCGGCAGGCCGAGGCGCTGGGCGGCCAGCTTGACCGCGGGCGCGGCGACGTCCTGGCCGCGGCCGCGCGGGCGGTCGGGCTGGGTCACCACGGCGACGACGGTGTGCGCGCCGGCGACTGCCTCCAGCGTGGGCACCGCGATCTCGGGCGAACCCATGAACAGGACTCTCATCGGCCCGGCTTATGACACGGGGCTGGCGCTGCTGTCGACCACCAGCACGGCGCCACGCCGTGGCGGCGGCGGCATGAAACGTGTTTCACAAATGGCCCGACCAATTCCCGTGTATGACGATGATTGAAGCTCACAAAGTGAAACGTGTTTCACTCGCGACCGGTTCTTGCTATCGTCCGGGCGTTCACGGGCCGGCAGGCAGGAGGCAGTCATGCGGTCTTTGCGCACCTGGGGTCTCATCGCGGTGGTGACCGGACTGGCCGTGGCGCTGGCCATGCTGTCACGCGAGCGACACGGCCGCGCCGCGGGCGAGGCCACTCCGGGGGCTGACGGCGCGCCGGCGGGCACCGTGGCCTTCTTCTCGCCCGAGGTGCGCAGCTGTCCGGTCGGCTGGGCCCCGGCCAACTTCGCCACCGGGCGCATGCTGGTCGCGGTCACCGCGCCGACCGAGGTCGCGGTCCAGGTCGGCACCGCGCTGGGCGACCGCGAGGATCGCCGCCACCAGCACAGCTTCCTCGGCACCGTCGAGCTGCCGGTCAAGACCATCTCGGCCGCCGCCGGGGGCAACAACTCGGCCGCGCGCGCGCAGCGCTACGGCGTGCAGGGCGACACCGACCCCTCCCCCACCGGGCTGCCCTTCGCGCAGCTGTTCGTGTGCGAGAAGCTGTGATGCGCGCCGCGACCTGCGCGCTGCTGCTGGCCTGCGCCGCCGCCACCACCACCCTGGCGGGCGGCTGCGCCTCGGGCAACGCCGGCCGTGACGACGACGACGCCGACGCCAGCGTGACCCCCGACCCCGAGGTCGACGCCGGGACGGACCCCGAGCCCGAGCCGAGCCGCGACAGCGTCCCGGTCGGCGCGGTGTCCTGGTTCCATCGCGCCGCCTGCCCCACCGGCTGGCGCAACTTCGACGCCGCGCTGGGGCGCACCCTGATGGCCTCGCCCGACGGCACCGATCGCGGCACCGCCAGCGAGGGCACCCCGCTGCGCCCGCGCGAGCAGCGCGGCCACGAGCACACCATCACCGGCATGCTGACCACCACGGCGACCTCGTTCGTGGGCGTGGCCGGCTCGGGCAACGGCAACCTGGCCGGCGCCGGCAGCCAGGCGCTCGACGCCAGCGGCAACCTGGTCGACAACGGCCTGCCCTACGCGCAGCTGCGGGCGTGCGAGAAGACGGCGGCGCCGTCGACCCAGCAGCTGCCGCGCGGCACCCTGCTGTTCTTCCCCGACGACTGCCCCAGCGGCTGGTCGCGCGCGCCCGACACCCGCGGCCGCTTCCTGGTCGGGCTGCCCAACGGGGGCGCGCCGGGCACCTTCGGGGGGCGCTCGCTGGGGCCCGGCGAGCGCCGCCTGCACGGCCATGATCTGGTCGGCACCGTCATCACGCAGAGCTATGGCATCGCGCTGGCCAGCGGCTGCTGTGGCGGCGGCTATGCCAGCGCGGGCACCTACTCGTATGCCGGCGCCACCGCACCTGCCGCGGCGGGCCTGCCGTATCTGCAGCTGCCACAGTGCCGCAAGGACTGACGCGCCTGATATAGTCAGGGACGGCGCGGGGTGGCGATGGGCTGTCGGACCTGGGCGAGGTCAGTGGGGGTGCTCGTGCTCGCGCTGGCGGAGGTGGCCGCGGCGCAGGACGCCCGGGCTGCGCCCAGCGCGGGCGACGCCAGCGACCCCGGTGACGGCGGTGACAGCGGCGACCTCGACGACCTCGACGAGCTCTCGCTCGAGGAGCTGATGAACGTCGATGTGGTCTCGGCCAGCAAGCAGCCGCAGAGCTCGCTGACCGCGCCGGCCAAGATCGTCATCCTGACCAGGCGCGACCTCGAGCTGCGCGGCTACATGGATCTCGAGGAGGTCCTGCACGACCTGGCCGGCTTCGACTTCGAGAAGGGCCAGGGCGTGCACTGGTCGCAGATCTACATGCGCGGCGAGCGCAGCACCAACTCCGACCGCTTCCTCTTCATCTGGGACGGCATGGTGGAGAACGACATCTGGGCCCAGGTGACCTGGTTCGAGCGCCAGTTCCCGCTGTCGAACATCGAGCGCATCGAGATCATGTACGGCCCGGCCTCGCTGCTGTACGGGTCCAACGCGGTGTCGGGCATCATCAACGTCATCACGCGCAAGCCCGAGGACGTCGACGGCGGCTCGGCCGAGGTGCGCTACGGCTGGTTCAACACGCTGATCGCCGAGGCCAACTTCGGCAAGCGCTGGGGCGACTTCCGGGCCAGCTGGACCGGGCGCCTGCTGACCACCGACGAGCGCGATCTCGGCGGCGAGTACTGGATCGACAACGGCGGACGCCGGCGCTACTACGGGCTGCGCGATCCCGAGGACTATGACCTGGCGGCGCTGGCCGCGGCGGGCGACTACGATCCCGCCACCGGGCGCCTCCGCATCGTCAAGAACGGCGCCGCGCAGGCCTTCAGCGGCGGTTTCGGGTCGGACACCCTGAACTGGTTCGCCGAGGCGGGGGTGGGCTGGCGCGGCTTCCAGCTCGAGGCCCAGGGCTGGTACCGCGGCGAGATGCAGGACGGCTGGGTGGTCCCGCTGGCGTCGCTGCAGGCGCCGTGGAACGCCTATGCGTGGTCGCTGCGCGCCACCCACGAGGCCGGCTTCGAGCGCTGGTGGACCTCGCGCGCACACCTCACGCTGCGCGAGACCGGCATCGACCCCTCCAGCCACGAACCGGCCTTCGCGCAGGACCGCGCCTTCTCCGCCAGCGACCCCACCCTGCCGCGGGTCAGCCGCCTGACGCCGCCCACCTACTACCGGCTGCACAACGGCGAGCTGCGCGCCGGCGAGCTCTTGACCTACCGCAAGCGGTCGCGCCTGCTGACCGCGGGCGCCGAGGTCACGCTGACGCGCGTGATGGAGAGCTACGAGACCCGCGAGGTCGACACCCAGCCCTGGACCCACAGCCCGCGCCACGACGAGCGCAACCTCGCGGTCTACGCCAGCGCCCAGGCCGACCCCACGCGGCACACCTCGCTGTCGATCGGGGCGCGCTGGGAGCACAACGCCGAGATCGGCGGCGATGGCGGCTTCGGGCACCTGCTGACCGCGCGCGCGGCGGCGATCTGGAAGCCCGCCGAGCGCCAGGCCGTCAAGCTGATCTATGGCCAGGCCTTCCAGGCCCCGCAGCCGTTCCAGAAGTACTCGACCATCCCCAACCGCCCGCTGCCGGCGCCCAACCTGAACCCCGAGCGGCTGCAGTCGCTGGAGCTGGGCTACGAGCTGGAGGCGTGGCACGGCCTGCGCGCCAGCCTGAACCTGTACTGGAACCGCATCGACGACAAGATCCAGCTGACCCCGCAGCCCGACGGGACCAACCGCTTCGCCGACGGCGGCCGCGTCGAGATCATCGGCTCGGAGGCCGAGGCGCGCTACTTCTGGAACGCGCGCAGCTCGGCCTACGTCAACCTGACCGCGAGCGACGCGCGCGACCTCGCGGGCCAGCGCTCGACCGGCGGGATCGCGCCGGTGCAGGCGCAGCTGGGCGCCGACCTGCGCGTGGGCCGGCACCTCGGGGTCAGCCTGCGTGGCCACGCGGTGGCGCGCCGGCGCACCGCGCGCTGGGACTCCGACAGCCTGCTCACGGTGCACTCGGTGGCGCCCTACGCGACGGTCGACGCCACCCTGACCTGGTTCGACCTCTGGCCGCGCCTGGACGCCCGGCTGTCGGTCTACAACCTGACCGACACGCGCTACTTCGATCCCGGCGTGCGCAGCGCCGATGGCTCGTACTACAACGGCGCCGTGCTGCAGCTGCCGCTGCGCGCCTACCTGGGCCTCGGCTACCGCTTCTGATGCGCGCCCGCGCCGCCATCGCGCTGGGCCTGTGGGCCGCCGTGCTGCTGGCTCGCCCCGGGCGCGCGCGCGCGCTGGAGCCGGAGTTCCAGGTCAAGGCCGAGTTCATGGAGCGCTTCACCCGCTTCATCGACTGGCCCGCCAAGGCCTTCGCGCGCGCGACCGATCCCTTCGTGCTGTGCCTGGCCGGCAAGCACCCGTTCGGCGACTACCTCGACAAGATGGCCAAGAGCCGCCAGCTCAAGAAGCGCCGGCTGGCGCTGCGCGTGGTCGGCGCGCCCGAGCAGATCGCCGGCTGTCACCTGCTGTTCGTGGCCGCCAGCGAGAGCAACCGCGTGGCGGCCTTGGTGGCCGCGGCCAGCGGCAAGGCGGTGCTGACGGTGGGCGACAGCGCGAAGTTCGGCGAGCAGGGCCTCATCATCAACTTCTACCTCGACGGCGGCAACGTGCGCTTCGAGCTCAACCTGGGCGCCGCCGGCAAGAGCGGCCTCAAGCTGAGCTCCAAGCTGATCCGGCTCGGCAAGCTGGTGGGGGGCAAGCCTTGAAGCGCTATCGCGACTTCTCGCTGCGGAGCAAGCTGACCTCGATCATCCTGGTCATCACCATCGCCATGCTGGGCGGCTCGTTCGGCTTCGCGCTGGTGACGCAGATCGGCGCCTACAAGCGCGACATGCGCGCCAACACCGAGGTCATGACGCGGGTGCTGGCGACCTACAGCGCGGCCGACGCCGCCTTCGCCGACGCCGACGAGGCCACGCTGACGCTGGGCAAGCTGCGCACGCTGCCCGAGGTCAAGGCGGCGCGGCTGTACCTGACCAGCGGCGCGCTGCTGGCCAGCTATGGCACGCCGAGCGCGGGGGATCGCGCGCCGACCCGGGCCAGCACCGAGTTCCGCGGCAGCACGCTGCACGTCACCCAGCCGGTGGTGCAGGACGACGAGACCTTCGGCTACCTGCACGTCGAGGTGTCGACGCGCGCGCTGGACCGCAAGATCGCCGGCTATGTGGTCACCATGGCGATCGGCCTCCTGGTGCTCATCGTGGTGGCCTGGCTGCTGGCGCGCTGGCTGCAGCGCATCATCTCGGGTCCGGTGCTGGAGCTGGCCGCGGTCGCCAACAAGGTGACCGAGGGCCACGACTACTCGCTGCGCGCGAAGAAGACCGGCAACGACGAGATCGGCAAGCTGTGCGACGGCTTCAACGAGATGCTGGAGCAGATCCAGGTGCGCCAGCTGGATCGCGAGCGCGCCGAGCGGCAGACCCAGGAGAAGAGCCGCTTCCTGGCCAACATGAGCCACGAGCTGCGCACCCCGATGAACTCGGTCATCGGCTTCTCCGAGATCCTGATCGACCGCCTCAAGACCCAGCTGGGTCCGCGCGAGCTCAAGTTCCTGACCAACATCAACACCTCGGGGCAGCACCTGCTGGCGCTGATCAACGACATCCTCGATCTGTCGAAGATCGAGGCCGGCAAGATGGAGCTGTATCCCGAGATCTTCGCGGTGCGCGCGGCGTGCGACACCGTCTGTCAGATCACGCGCGGCTTCTCGGCCAAGCGCGGCGTCAGCATCGAGCTGACCGCGCCCGACGAGCTGCCGCTGCTGCAGGCGGATCCGGCCAAGTTCAAGCAGATCCTCTACAACCTGCTGTCCAACGCGGTGAAGTTCTCGCCCTACAACGCCAGCGTGCGGCTGACCCTGAGCGCGCAGGACGCCGAGGACTCGCCGCTGGGGGAGGAGTCGATCCGCATCGTGGTCGACGACGACGGACCCGGCATCGATCCGCGCGATCACGGGCGCATCTTCCAGGAGTTCCGCCAGGGCGAGAGCACCGGAGGCGACGGCGTCGAGGGCACCGGCCTGGGGCTGGCCCTGGTCAAGAAGTTCGTCGAGCTGCACGGCGGCAAGGTCTGGGTCGACAGCGTGCTCGGCGAGGGCACCCGCTTCACCGTGGTGCTGCCCACCGCGGTGCGCGAGCGCGAGACGCTGCGCCCGCACGTGCTGGTGGTCGAGGGCGAGGCCGAGGCCTGGGAGGCCATCAAGCTGCAGCTCCTGCAGGGGCCCTACATGCCGGTGTGGGCGCAGGACGCCGGGCAGGCGCTGCGTCTGGCACGCAAGCTCAAGCCGGCGGTGATCACGCTGGATCTGGTGCGCCCCGGGCCCGACGGCTGGAGCGTGCTGGAGGCGCTCAAGAAGGACCCCGAGACGGCGCAGATCCCGGTCGTCATCGTCTCGGTGCTGGCCGGCGCGCACCTCGGGCCGGTGCTGGGGGCGGCCGACTATGTGACCTCGTTCGCCAGCGAGCAGGGCCAGCTCAGCGGGCGCCTGGAGCACCTGCTGTCACGGCAGGCCAGCGAGGCGCCGCGCGTGCTGGTGATCGACGACGACCCGCAGGTCCACGAGCTGCTCGACGCCGCGCTGGGGCCGCTGTACCAGCTCGAGCACGCGCACAGCGGGGCGGCGGGGCTGGAGCTGGCGCCGGTCAGCCAGCCCGATCTGATCTTGCTCGATCTGCTGATGGAGGACCTCGATGGCTTCGAGGTCGCGCTGCGGCTGAAGTCGGACGTGCGCACCGCGCGGGTGCCCATCGTGCTTCTGACTGCCAAGGAGCTGACCGAGGATGACCGCACGCGGCTGCGCGGAAAGATCACAGGGTTCGTGCAGAAGGGGCCGCAGGCGGAGCACCGGCTGATCGGCGTGGTCGACGAGGTGCTGGCGGCGCGGGCGCGGGCGACGGCGAGTCGGAGGTAGGCGCCAGACGCTAGGAGCGAGGCGTCGAGGGCGCCGGGCGGGGCTTGGCCAGCTGGGCGCGGACCCAGGGCACGTAGGCGGAGGGGCGGCCGCCCACCAGGTGGCGGCGGCGGTCGGACTGCGGGATGCGATCCCAGTCGGGCAAGAGCGGGTTGGGCACGCGCACGGCGCGGCCGTTGTGCAGCACCAGCGGGCGGAAGTTCTTGAAGCCGCCGCCCTGGCGCGGGCCGCCCAGGGCCTGCTGACCAAGGCGGGTGTGCGTGATGCTGCCGTCGGGGTGGCCGTCGAACATCAGCACGTCGCCGCTGTCGGTGATCTGGTAGACCACCAGGACGTGGCCGTTGGGATCGTAGTAGGTGGTGCCGGCGCGGATGGCGCCGCGCTCGACGCGCACGTTGTAGAAGTCGGAGCCCTCGACGTCGGGGGCGGTGCGGAAGTGGCCCGAGTTGACCTCGCCGCCGATGCGCTTGAGGAGCTGGCGCGTGGTCGCGTAGAAGCTGGCGTCGCGCCAGCCGTCGGGGCGGGCGTCGCGCAGGTAGCGCGAGTCGCGGCCGTTGCCGCGCATGTGGGCGCTCCACGAGAAGGGCAGGCCGTGGCGCTGGGCGTAGATCGCGCGCAGCACGTAGGGCACGTCGGCGCAGTCGGCGTGCAGGACGTAGGGCGGCTCGCTGGGATCGAGCAGCGGGTTCGAGGCCGGGTCGTTCAGGCACTCGGACAGCTTGTGACAGCGACCGGCGGCGACGCCGCGCCCGATGGCGGCGGCGAAGGCGCTGTAGCCGTCCTCGTCGGCGGCGGTCCAGCCGCGTGTGACCGGCCACGGCGCGTGGCCCTCGGCGTGGGCCCGGGGAGTCAGGGCCGCGGTGCAGGACAGCGCTGCGGCCAGCGCCAGGACTGATGTGGCAAGGCGCGACATGGGGCGCCAGCATACCCAGACGCGCATGCAGAAGGAAAGTACAATGGCGCATGCTTCGCGCCCGGATTCGCTGGCTCGCGCTCGTGCTGACCATGGCGGTGGGTGTGGGTGTGGGGCCGGGTGCGGGCAGCGCCGAGGCCGAGGGTGGGCGTGCGCATGGTGGCCTGCGCGTCAAGCGCAAGCGCGACATCATCATCGTCGCGGTGGCGGGCGCGGCCTATGTCAGCAGCGAGTTCCTCAAGGACCAGCTGACGCCCGGCCACTGTCGCTGGTGCGCGGGCAACGCCTTCGACGACGGTGCGCGCGACGCCGTGGTGTGGGACAAGCGCTCGCGCGCCAACACGCTGTCGAACCTGACCGGGTATGCGCTGCTGCCTGGCGTGGCGCTGGGCCTCGGCGGGCTGGCGGCGGCGCATGACGATCGCTTCGGCGGCTGGCTCGATGACGCCATCGTGATCACCGGCGCGGCGGTGGTCGCGGGCAACCTGAACCAGCTGACCAAGTTCCTGGCCATGCGCGAGCGCCCGTTCCAGCACGCGCTGGCGCCGGCCGACAAGTCGACCTCGCACGACGCCAACCTGTCGTTCTACTCGGGCCACACCACGCTGGCGTTCTCGCTGGCGGTGGGCGCCGGCACGGTGGCGTCGATCCGCGGCTACCGCTGGCGCGGCCTGATCTGGGCCAGCGGGCTGACGCTGGCGGTGGCCACCGGCTACCTGCGCATGGCGGCCGACAAGCACTACCTGAGCGACGTGCTGGTCGGCGCGGCCACCGGGGCGGGCCTGGGCTGGGGCATCCCGATGCTGAGGCGACGCTGCCCGGGCATGACGGTGGCGGCGACGCCACTGGAGTCGGGCGCGCTGGTCGGGGTCGGGATGACGTTCTAGGACGTCGCCGGGGACGGCGGCGGGGACGGCGGCACGGGCGCGCCGGGCGCCGCGGGCGCGGGCGCGTGTGCGTGCTGCGGCACGCCGTCGCCGAGCTGGTAGTAGTCGCCCTTGTCGGCGACGTGGATGTGGACGCGCAGCTGGGTCCCGGTGGGCTGGTCGAAGGCGCCCATGGCGATGGCGATGACGTCGCGCGCGATGGGATCCCAGAACAGCGCCGAGCCGCAGGTGGCGCAGAAGCCGCGGCGCACCTTCTCGGACGAGCGGTACCAGGTCACGTTGTCAGCGCCCTCGATGGTGACCGCGCTGCGCGGCAGATCGGTCGACGCCCAGAAGTGGCCCGAGGTCTTGCGACACTGCGAGCAGTGACAGGCGTCGGGGCCCGGCAGCGCGCAGCTGACCTCGAAGCGCACCGCGCCGCACAGGCAGGCGCCCCGGTGCAACGGAGCGCCGCTCACGGGCTGTTGCCGCCGCCGTCGTTCCAGGCCACCGCGCCCTTGCGCGTGACCTGCCCCTTGAAGTGGGTACCGGCGACGGTGATGGCGGCGCTGCCGTGCGCGACCACGGCGTTGCGTTCGCCCTGCAGCCACGAGCCGCTGATGTCGACGGCGGCGGAGCCGTGGATCTCGACGGCGGTGTCGGCGCTCTGCACCCAGGTGTTGACCAGCTTGACGCGGGCGCTGCCATGGATGTCGAGGCCGGCCTTGGCGCCGATGATGCGGCTGTTGCTGATGCTCAGCGTGCACGAGCCGTGGGCCTCGACGGCGGTGGCCGCGCTGTCGATGAGGACGTTGGCGATGCTGACGACCTGGTTGGCCTTGCAGGTGATGGGCTTGGACGGGGTCAGCGACGCCGGGTCGGGCCAGGGCGCGGCGGCGACCGGGGCGGGCGCGGGTGCGGGGGCCGGCGCGGGCGCGGGGGCGGGCGCGGGTGCCACGGTGCCAGGCGTCATCGCGGGCGGCGCCACGCTGACCATGGCCGGCGGCGCGGCCTGATCGGGCGGCGCAGGGGCGGTCGCGGGGGCGCCGGTGGCAGGCGCGGGGCCAGGGGTCTGCCCGGCGGTGTGGCCGGGGCCGCTGCTGCCGGGACCGGCGCCGCCCGGGCCGGCGCTGCGGACGACACAGCCGACGAGCCCCGCGGATGACAGGGCCAGCATCATGGTGAGAGCGCGCTTGCGCATGTGAGACCTCCTTGCCGGGCAGGATACCTCAGCCGCGCCGCGCCTCGTCGAGGCTGCGCAGCGGTCCGGCCGGCGCCGGCCCATCGTGGGCCACGTGCTTGTCGTGCGCGACGCGCTGTGCGGCATAGATCCCGCGCGCGCCGGTCAGCGCCCACGCCACACAGGTGACCAGCACGACGTGCGGCAGCAGGCTGGCCCCGCACAGCTCGACCGCCATGATGGCCAGCGCCAGCGGCGTGTTGGCCGCGGCGCCGAACAGCGCCGCCATGCCCAGCGCCGCCGCCAGCGGCAGCGGCAGCCCGAGGACGTGGGCCGCCGCCGCACCCAGGGTGGCGCCGATGAAGAACAGCGGCGTGACCTCGCCGCCGATGAAGCCGGAGCCGATGGTCAGCGCGGTCAGCCCCAGCTTGGCCGCGAAGGCCCACGCCGGCAGCGAGGGATCGTGGAACGCGCGCACGATGGTGGGCACGCCGAGGCCGAGGTAGTCGTCGCCGGTCACGCGCCACAGCAGGACGACGGCGAGACCGCCCAGCGCGAGGCGCAGCGGCGCCAGGGGCACCTGGCGCTCGAGCACGCGACGGATGGCGTGGGTCAGCTCGATGAAGACGACCGCGACCAGCGCGACCGCGAGGGCCAGCGCGCACAGCTTGCCGACCAGCAGCGGCGTGAAGGCCGGCGCCAGCACCGCGGGATAGGGCGTGTGCACGATCCCCAGCGCGCGCGTGACCTGGTCGCCCACCAGCGCCGCGACCACCAGCGCCAGCAGACCGCGCGCCTCCAGGCGCCCGATGACCGCCAGCTCGAGCGCGAACACGACCCCCGCGACCGGCGTCCCGAACACCGAGCCGAAGCCGCCCGCGACGCCGGCCGAGATCAGCACCGGGCGCAGCACCTTGATGCCGAGCAGCCGCGCCAGCTGGTCGGCCAGGCTGGCGCCCATCTGCACCGCGGTGCCCTCGCGGCCGGCGCTGCCGCCGCCGAGGTGGGTCGCCAGCGTGCCCGCCAGCACCATGGGCGCCATGCGCAGCGGCAGCGGCGGACCGCCGTCGTGCAGGGTGTCGATGACGAGGCCGGTGCCGCGCTGCACCGGGCGGCCCCAGCGCAGGTAGACCACGCCGATGAGGACGCCGATGACGGGCAGCGTCCAGGGCAGCCAGGTGTGCTGGCCGCGCAGCGTGGTGACCTCGTCGAGCAGCCACAGGAAGGCCGCCGAGGCGACCCCGCACAGCGCCCCGACCAGGGCGCCCAGCGCCACCTGCAGGGTCAGTCCACGCAAGATCTGGAGTCTCTGCTGCATCCTGCCTCCGGGCGCCGGAGGCACGAGTCCTACGGCGCCAAAGCGTCACCGTAGGAGTCATTGGCCACATCGAGGTGGCGGGTGTCGGCGGACTCCACCGCCTTCGTCTGGACTCCATCATCATGAAACTTGCCCTGCGACGCAAGATCCCCCTACCGTGATCGAATGCGGCGCGGGATCACGTGTGCGCTGGTGCTGGCGGCCTGCCTGGGCACGCCGGAGCTGGCGCAGGGCAAGGCCACCGGGGGCGGGGGCGGGGCCAGGGCTGGGACGCAGGGCAAGGGCGGCAAGGGCGGGGGCAAGGCCAAGGTCGCGGCGCGAAGTCCACGGCGCTGCTGCGCCGATCTGCCGCGCGGGGTGCGCCTGCCCGCCAGCGGCACCGGCTTCGAGATCCCGACCACCTGGGACAAGCGCGGGCTGTCGTGGGGCACGCCGCAGCTGGTCGGCCTCATCAAGCGCGTCGCCGAGCGCCTGGCCGAGGACAGCGACGTGCCGCTCAGGGTGGCGGACATCTCGCCGCGCGGCGGGGGCGCCAGCGCCTGGCACAAGTCGCACCGGCGCGGGGTCGACGCCGACATCCTGTTCTACATGCTCGACGGCGCCGGCAACCCGGCGCCCGAGCCGCGCGCCATGCTGGTGTTCGACGCCGAGGGCCGCGGCGCGGCGCGCGACAACCTGGGCAACGACATGCCGCCGCGCCGCTTCGACACCGCGCGCAACTGGAAGCTGGTGCGCGCCCTGCTCGAGGATCGCGCCGGCAACGTCGAGCGCATCCTGGTCGCCCGCACCATGCAGAAGCTGCTGCTCGACCATGCGCGCGAGATCGGCGCGCCGGCCAAGCTGATCGAGCGCGCCGCGGCGACCTTCCACGAGCCGACCCGTGCGCCACCCCACGATGATCACTTCCATGTCCGCATCGCCGATCCGAACCCGCCCTGCACCGTGATCGCCGCGCGCGGCAAGACGCGGCGTCGTCGCTAGACTCCAGGTCTGACCACTCGAATGGCCGGAATCGGGGGCGCATGCCCCCTGAAGATGGCCGCAGCTGTCGATGTGGCGCGCGTGCGTGTCAGCAATATCGGTGGTTTGCGACCTGGAACCAGCTGGCCGGGCGATTGCTATTCATACTTGGACAATGACCATGCTCCACATGATCTGCGAGTACAGGCGCCTCAAGCTGAGGCGAGACCTGGGTGAGTCGCTCGACCGGGTGGAGCTGCATCGCCTCTCGGTCAACGAACGCGCCCTCGGCCATCGTGACCTCGAGGCCATCGGCGGGGTCAGCGGCGCACGCGGTCGCGAGCGCCGCAGCTTCGCGCGCAACGACGTCGCCATCCCGGCGGTGCTCGAGGTCGGCGGCAGCGAACAGGCGGTGACCATCACCAACCTGAGCGGCGGCGGCCTGGTGGTGACGCCGGCGCCCGCGCTGGAGCGCGGCGAGCTGGCGGTGGTGCGCGTCAGCGGCGAGGCCGCGGCGGGGGACGAGATCAGGCTGACGTCGCAGGCGGTGTGGCGGTCGGGGAGTGCGGGCGATTCGGCGCTAGGGATGTCGTTCGTGGGGATGCCGGACTAGCCCCCTCAGCCCCCTCGAAGCGAAGCTTCGAGGAGCGCTGTTCCGGTTCCCGGTCCGGTTCAAAGCGCGCGGGTCTTGAACCAGACGTCGATCACGCTCTGCTCGCTGCGGGTGCCGTCGGCGCCGATGCGCACGAAGCGGCCGTGCTGGCGCAGGCCGTTGCCGAAGCGGTCGGTCGCGCTGCTCTCGACGTGGCCCAGGCTGATCGACTCGACACCGCTGAACAGCAGCGGGCTGAGCTCGCCGGGCTGGCTGACGCCGTCGCGGTTGCCGTCGCGCCACAGCCGCAGCGACACATAGGCGGCGTCGCGCACGTCGATCTGGCCGTCGCCGTTGCCGCCCGCGCTGGCGCGGTCGAGCTCGGCCAGCGCCGCGAAGCCGTCGCTGTAGCGGTCGCCGGTGGCCGTGAAGCTCGACCCGAACAGCTCGCCGCCGCTGGTGATGAGGCCGTCGCCGTCGCGGTCGAGCACCAGCAGCGCGTCGTCACCCTTGGGCCACGCCACCTGGGCCAGGCGGCCGGCCTGGCGCAGATCGAACGCCACGCCGTCGTTCAGCGCGCTGGCCTCGATGCCGTCGCCCGCCAGGTCGAGCACCAGCGGCGAGTAGTCGCACAGGCCATAGCCACGCGCGTGCTTCTTGGTGGCGTCGACCTCGCTGTACTTGATGGAGTCACCCTCGTCGCGGATGCTCAGCGCGTCGGCCAGGCCCTGCTGGAACTTGGCCACGTACTGCTCGTGGTTGGCGCCGCCGAGATCGGCGCCCATCATGTTCTCGATGTCGACGCGGCCGATGAGGTCGCGCGCCTCCCAGCCGGCGGGATCGAGGAAGGTCTCGCAGTCGCCGTCGATCCAGCGATCGGGCGTGCCGGGCTGCTCGCCGCCGGTGGGCGTGTTGCCGCCGCCGGTGGTGCCGGTCGGGTTGGTCGGAGTGCCGTCGGGGTTCTGGTTGCCGCCCGGGTTGTAGGTCCCGGTCGGGGTCGTCGGGGTGCCGTCAGGGTTCTGGTTGCTGCCGCCCGGGTTGTACGTCCCGGTCGGGGTGGTCGGGGTGCCGCCCGGGTTGTAGGTGCCGTTCTCGCCGCCGGTCGGGACCTGGCCGCCGGTGGGGCCGCCGACGTCATCGGGCGTCGGGGTGCGGGTGCCGGGAGGATAGACGTCGTCGACATAGCCGGCGCCGCGACCGTCGGTGCCGCCGGCGCGCGCCGCCATCACCAGGTCCCAGTTGTAGTGCACGCGCGCGATCTCGGCGCTGTAGCCGGGCTCCTGCACGTAGCCCTTGCTGCCGGCGTACTTGGGCAGCGTCTTGCCGAAGGCGTAGACCCCGAGCGCGTGGCCCATGACGTAGGCGCGCGCGTCGAGGTTGGCGATCTTGGCGGTCTGCGTGGTGTCGTACATCTCGACGCTGAACTGCCGTGGATCCGACGGCGAGAACGGCTCGTTCGAGTTCGAACACGCGGACAGCGCGAGCGACGACAGGGCGAGCAGGCGCAGGGCTTTCATGATGGGTCCCTCCGCTGCGGGGCAAATGCAGCGGGGATGCCACCCGGGCGCACATGCGGGAACGCCCGCGGACGTGCGCAGCGCCGCGAGATCGCTGGGGCGAACCGAGGTTTCAGTGGGGGGACAGGCCCCGAAAACCTGCGCGATTCCCCACCAGAACCGCGGTGCTCAGCCCTCGCCCAGGTCGGGCGGCAGCTCGGGCAGGTCGGAGGTGTGCGGCGCGTCGTCGCGCGCGGTCATGGTCCAGGCCGGCGCGCGCTTGTCGAGGAAGGCGCGCACGCCCTCGCCGGCGTCGGGCTGCTTGCCGATCCAGTTGAAGACCTCGGTCTCGCGGAACAGCGCGATGCGCGGGTCGCTGTCCATCAGCTGCCGCCACAGCAGGCGCTTGACCGCGGCCACCGAGGCCGGCGCGGTGTCGCGGGCGATGTCGCGCGCGGTGTCCTGGGCCACGCGCAGGAGGTCGTCGTGCGGCACCACGCGGCTGACCAGGCCCGCGGCCAGCATCTCGTCGGCGTTGATGATGCGACCGGTGACCAGGAGCTCCATGGCGCGCGAGAAGCCGACGATGCGTGGCAAGAGCCAGGTGCTGAGCATCTCGGGGGCGATCCCGCGCCGCGTGAAGACGAAGCCGAGGCGGGCGCGGTCGGACGCCAGGCGGATGTCCCACTGCAGCGGCAGGGTGGCGCCGATCCCCACCGCGGGGCCGTTGAGGGCCGCGATGATGGGCTTGCCCAGGTTCCACGGCCGCGCCTTGGCCTCGGGCGAGGCGGCGGCGGCGAAGCTGCGATCGCTGGCGAAGGTGCCGGCGCCGCCCGAGAGATCGGCGCCGGCGCAGAAGGCCCGCCCGGCGCCGGTGACGATGATGGCGCGCACCCGGTCGTCGCGCTCCAGGGCCGCCAGGTTGCCATGCAGCAGGGCGCCCATCTCGCCGGTGTAGGCGTTGAGCTTGTCGGGGCGGTTGAGGGTCAGGGTCGCGAAGCCGCCGGCGGCGTCGATGTCCACGAGCAGATCGGGCATGGCCCGGATGATGGCACTCAGCCGCCGAGTTGCGCCAGCGTGCCGACCAGGCCGAGCAAGGTGCGCGCCTCGCCGGCCAGGGCGGGCAGGTTGCGCAGCAGCTCGCGCGCGCCGGTGGCGCCGGTGTGCGAGTACAGGCCGGTGGCGTAGAGGCGGCGCGGCACGTGCGCGGGCAGCGCGGCGTCGAGCGCGGCGAGCTCGCTGAACGGGATGGTGGGGTCGCTGCGCCCGTGCATGACGTGGACGGCGCCGGCGATGCGGCCGAGGTGCGGGCGTGGATCGAGGGCGTCGGCGCCGCCGCGGGCGAGCACTTCGTCGACCAGGGCGCGCGCGCCGGGGCGAGCGCCGCAGCCCATCAGGAAGCGCTCGCGGTCGGCGGGGTGCACGCTGGCGGCCAGCTCGTGCGCGAACGGCAGGTGGGCGCCGCCGGTCTTCATGGCGGGGCGCGGCCAGCTCAGGCGCACGAAGCGGGTCCAGGCCGCGGTCAGCGCGGCGGGGTCGTGCGCGGGCGGCAGGTGCTCGGCCAGCGCCAGCAGCGCCAGCGGGGCGTTGAGGGGATCGAAGGGCTCGGCGGTCTCGTGGTGCAGGCGCGTGACCGCGCGCAAGAGGCCCGCGGGCGAGGCATAGCCGCCGAAGGTGACCACGGCCGAGACGCGCGGGTCGGCGGCCAGGCGCAGCGCGGCCAGCGAGCCGACCGAGATGCTGAACACCGCGGGGCGACAGCCAGCGGGCAGCTCGGGCTGCGCCAGCAGGGCGGTGAAGGCGGCGGCCAGGTCGTCGATCACGCGCGGATGCAAGAGGAGGCGCGTCAGATCGGGCAGGCTGGGCGACAGCACCAGGGCGCCCGCGCCGGCCAGCACGCGGGCGAAGCGATCCATGCGCGGATCGCCGGCCTGTTCGTGGTGCAGCCCGGGCGACAGCAGCCAGGCGCGGCGCGGCCGGCCCGAGGTCGGGGCGTACAGCCAGGCCGGGGCCGGGCCGGCGTGGGTCGGGAAGTGGAGCTCGCGCAGGATGGTGGCGGGGCCCGGGGTGCCGTCGGCCCAGGGGCCGAGGCCGGCCATCAGCCGGGTCAGATCGCGCACGCGCACAGCGCATGGTAGCGCGGAGCGCGGTAGACTGCGCGCATGTGGATGCGGCGACTGACACTGGCATGTGGACTCGTGGTGGCGGTGGCGTGCGCGGCGGCGGGCTGTGGCGGCGATGACGATGACGGCGGCGGGGGTGACGGCGGCGGGGGCCAGGTCGACGCCGCGGCGGCGGTGGTGATGTGCGCGGCGCCCAACCCGGAGTTCCCCGAGTTCGCGCGCGACTGCACCGTGGCGGCCGACTGCGAGGTCGCGTTCCACCAGTACAACTGCTGCGGGTCGCGCCAGGCCATCGGCATCAACAAGCGCGAGCGCAGCAGGTTCACCGCCGCCGAGACGACCTGCGTCGGTCAGTACCCGGGCTGCGGCTGCGCCTCGGTGCCGACCATGGCGCAGGACGGCAAGTCGGGGGCCGAGAACACCATCCAGGTCAACTGCACCGCGGTGGGCAGCTGCTCGACGTTCATTCCTTAGCGCGCGGCGATCACAGCGGCAGCAGGTGATCGAGGTAGGAGCTGCGCATCTGGTCGTCGCGCAGGACGCGGTAGGCCTCCTCGACGACCAGGGCGATGTCGTCGAGCTTGCCGCCGAGCTCGTGCACCAGCTCGGGGGCCAGGCCGTCGCGGCCGTAGTCGCGGCGCGCGGCCTCGTAGGCGCGGCGCACCTCGAAGGCGGTGGCGTCCTGGCGCACGCCGAGCACGGTGAAGTAGTCGGCCTCCAGCACGTGGGCGTACTTGGCGCGCACGCGCTCGCGATCGATGGCGAGCTCGCTCTCGCGGGTGGCGCCCAGGCCGGCGGCGGACGGCTCGGGCTCCATGGTGCCCGAGCGCTTGCTGCGCGCGGCGCCCAGGGCGATCAGGGCGTAGGCCAGCTGGGCCACCGCGATCTCGCCGAGGCCGCTCTTGGCCGCGACCTCGCCCAGCGTGCGGACGCCATCGCACAGGTCGTAGGCGCGGCGCTCCTCGGCTGACAGGTCGGCGTCGACCACCGCGCCGCCGCCCTCGCCGTGGCGCGGCTCGATGATGGCGGTGGCGCCGCCCACGCGGGTGGCCAGGCCGCGCTTGCCGACCTTGCGGCGCACGCCCTCGAGCACCAGCGCGGCGGGGTGGATCGACAGCCGGATGCGCTCGCCGGGGACGGCGGCCGAGGCCATCAGCGCGAACTCGCCGTCGGACCAGGCGAACAGCGAGTACACGATGTCCTCGATGTGGCGGCGCACCGCGGGGAACAGCTCGCGCGCCTTGAGGAAGCCCATGTCGACCAGGATCTCGCCCATGCGCCGGCCGGTCTCGAGCACCAGGGCCTGGGCGCGATCCAGCTGGGCGCGCGTGATCTTGCCCTCGCGCAGCAGGAGCTCGCCCATGCGGTCGTGCTGCGTGCTGGAGACCGCGAAGACGGGGCGGCCGTCGTCGAGGAAGACGGTCTTCTCCTGGCGCTGGTCGCCGTCGCCGCGGCGCAGGGTGACGCGGCCGGTGAAGCGGGTGCGGTGCAGGCGCGCCAGCAGGAAGGCGGCGTCCTCGTCAGCCAGGTTGCCGCGCTCGATGGGGCCGGGCGTGGGGGCGGCGACGAAGGCCAGCGGGGGCGTCGGCTCGCGCGCCGGGGTCGCGTTGGTGACGTGGGTGGGCACGCGGCGCGGCAGCGGCAGGTCGACCACCGAGACGTCGGGATCGTCGTGGCCGGGGGCCGAGCCGGCGCGGCGCGGCAGGTCGAGGTCGGCGGCGTCGCGGCGCCCGGCCAGGGTGAGGTCCTGGGGCCCGAGGTCGAGGTCGATCCCCGGGGTGGTGTCGACGCCGAGCGAGTCGAGATCGATGTCGCTGTGGGTGACGTCGTCCTCGCGACCATCGGCGGCGCTGGCCTGCTCGTTGGGGAACAGGCGCTGCTCGATGGCGGAGATGGTCTTGCGCAGCTCGCGTGCGAAGGTGCCGCCCTCGGCGTGCATGTGCTCGCGCCGCACCGGGGCGGCCTGCGCGACCTGGGCGGCGGCCAGCGGCGGGCCGTCGGGATCGGGGGCGCCGAGCACCAGGGTGCGCTCGCGCCAGGGCGGCGGCTCGGCGGGCTCCTCGGGCGCCTGCGTGGTCTGCGGGCGGGCGCGCGGCGGTTCGTCCTCGCCGGTGGGCACCGGCGTGTGCGAGTCGGGGTCGTCTCCATCGGGGCTGCTGGGCGGCGGCCAGGACTCCTCGGGCGGCGCCGGCGCGGGCAGCTCGGTGACGGCGCGGCGCGGCGACACGTTGATGTCGCTGACCCGCGAGACCGCGACGCGCGCGATCGCGGCCGGGCCGCGCAGGGTGATCTTCTGCGGTGATTCGGGCGCCGGCGCGGGAGCAGCCTCGGGCGCGGGTGGCGCCGGCGCCGCGGATGACGGCGGCATCGGCGGCGCGGCGATGGCCTCGCTGGCGGCCAGCGCGGCGGCCTCCTCGGGCGACAGCTTGGGCGTGATCAGGGTCGGGCCGGTGCGGAAGCGCTGGTCCTCGCGCAGCGGCGGCTCGCTGGCGTCGGCGATGGCCTCGTCGGCGCCGCCAGGAGCCGGGCCAGCAGCAGGTGCCGGCCCAGCTGCAACGGCGTGCGCGGACGAACTCTCGGGTGCGGGCGCGGGCGCAGGGGGCGCGGGCGCGGGGGGCTCGGGCGCGGGGGGCTCGGGCGCGGGCTCGGGCTCGGGAGGCAGCACGGCGGTGCGCTCGTGCTCGGGGACCGCGAAGGGCACCGCCACGGCCATCGGAGCCGTGACCCGCTGCGCCACCGGCACTGGCGGGGTCGGCGTGACGCCCGGGACCACGGGGATCGGCATCGGCGCGGTCACGCGCGGCAGCGGTGGTGGCAGCGGCGGCGCGGCGCTCGCGCCGACCAGGTCGGCCAGCGCGATCTCCGGCATCGACATGTCGGCGTCGGCGGCGGCGCCCAGCATCGACTCCGCCTTGGCCAGGGCCGCGGCGGCGCGCGCCGACCCGATGCCCGACTGGGTGTGCGCCGCGCGCGTGGCCATCGGGGTCGCGGTCGGTGTCAGCGGTCCGCCACCCCGGGTCGCGGCCTCCAGCGCGTCACCGGCCACGCCCCCGTAGGTCGGCATCGCGCGCGGATCACCCAGCGCGGCGAAGCCATGCGAGGTCACGCGCCGCCCGATGGTCGGCTCGGCACCGGCGCGCACCAGGGCATCGACGTCACCGTCGGGCATGGCGGCGCTGACCGCGGCGTCGATGCGCGCGCTCAGCATGCCGGGCGGGATGGTGGCGTGACGTTTGGTCGATCGCGACGGCGTCGCCGCGCGCACGCCCAGGTTGGCGGCCAGGCTGCCCGGCGAGGTGTACTCGGCCTGGAAGGTCGTGGTCGGTGCGCCGAAGCGCCCCTCCTCCAGGCTGCTCTGCACCGCGAAGCGCAGCGTCCCGGCGTCCACCGGCTTGCGCAGGAAGCGCACCCCGCCGAGGTCCGAGGCCTCCATCACCGCCCGCATGGTGGTGCGCGCGCCGCCGACGACGACCACCCGCGCCGTCGGCGCCAGCTGTCCGCGCACCTCGCGCGCCAGGGCGATGCCATCCGCCCCCGGCCCGCGCGCACCCAGGCCGTCGCCCTCGACCAGGACCACCACCTCGGGCTGCATCGCCAGCAACCGCTCGCGCGCCGCCTCGCTGGCGTCCCCGACCACGACCCGCATTCCCGCCGCGCCCGCGAGCGCCTGCGCCGCGCCCTCGACGTCACCCAGGATGAAGATGGTAGCCGACACGCGCCGCCATTGTAGCAGGGGCACCCCGTCCCGGCGCGCCCTGCCCCACCCGGCCCGGCCGCCACGAGCCCGGCTGCTACAGCGCGCTGACTGGATCCACGTCGACCCCGATGCGGACGCCGGGCGACGCCGGCTCGGCCAGCAACCGCTCGACGAAGGCCCGCAGCGGCGCGCGCTCGCGCGCCTTCACATAGAGGTGCCAGCGCGTCCGCCCGCGCAGCCGGGCCAGGGGCGCCTCGGCCGGCCCCAGCACGGTGACTCCGGCCGCCGCCGCCCCGCCCGCGAGCAGCTCGCGCGCGCGCGTCCCCAGCGCGCTGGCCGCCGCCAGCACCCGCGCCGGCTCCGGTCCGTCGATGCGCAGCGCGATCAGGCGCCCGTGCGGCGGGTAGGCCAGCTCGTCGCGGACCTCGAGTTCGGCCGCGGCGAAGCCCGCGAAGTCCCCGGTCCGGGCGCACACGATGGCCGCGTGCTCCGGGTGGTAGGTCTGGATGATGACGCGCCCGGGTCGATCGCCGCGCCCGGCCCGCCCCGCGACCTGGGTCAGGAGCTGGAAGGTCTTCTCGGCGGCGCGAAAGTCGGGCATCGACAGCCCGACATCGGCGCTGAGCACGCCGACCAGGGTCACGCCGGGGAAGTCGTGCCCCTTGGTGACCAGCTGGGTGCCGACCACGATGTCGAGCTCGCGCCGGCGGAACGCGCCCAGCACCTGGGCCAGCCCGCGGCCCTTGGCGGTGTCGCGATCGAGCCGGCCGACGCGCGCGCGCGGGAAGTTCATGCCGACCATGGCCTCGACCTTCTCGGTGCCGATGCCGACCGGCTCGAGGTGGGTCGCGCCGCAGCTGGCGCAGCTCTTGGCCGGGGGCGCCGAGTAGCCACAGTAGTGGCACATCAGGCGACCCTCGCCGCGGTGCCAGGTCAGGCTGACCGAGCAGTCGCGACAGCGCACCGGCTCGCCACAGCCAAAGCAGATCACGCTGGCCGCGAAGCCGCGCCGGTTGATGAACAGGATGGCCTGCTCGCCGGCGTCCAGGGTCTGCTGCAGCGCGGTGCGCAGCGGGGCGCTCAGGCTGTCGTCGCCGGTGCGGTACTTGCGCAGATCGACGACCTCGATGCTGGGCAGCACGCGCGCGGTCGGCCGCTCGGGCAGCTCGAGCAGCTGCAGCCGGCCCTGGCGCGCGCCGAGGTGGCTCTCCAGCGAGGGCGTCGCCGAGCCCAGCACGCACAGCGCCCCGGCGCGCTGCGCCCGCACCAGCGCCAGGTCGCGCGCGTGATAGCGCGGGTCCTCCTCCTGCTTGAACGAGCCGTCGTGCTCCTCGTCGACCACGATGCAGCCCAGGCGCTCGAGCGGCGCGAACACCGCGCTGCGCGCCCCCAGCGCGATCTTGGCCCGCCCGTCCTTGAGACGGCGCCACTGATCGAAGCGCTCCCCGGGACCGAGGCCGCTGTGCAACACCGCGACCTGCTCGCCGAAGCGGGCCCGGAAGCGCGCCGACAGCTGCGGCGTCAGCGAGATCTCCGGCACCAGCACGATGGCGGTGCGCCCGCTGGCCAGCACCTCGGCGATGGTCTGCAGATAGACCTCGGTCTTGCCGCTGCCGGTCACCCCGTGCAGCAGGAAGGCCTTGAAGGCGGGCAGCGCCCGCACCGCCGCGCCCAGCGCCGCCAGCGCCGCGGCCTGCCCCGGGGTCGGCGGTGGCGCCTCGCGCGCAGCCGCCGCCAGCTCGGCGTCGCCGTCGTCGGCCAGGAAGGGATCGCGCAGCGACTCGCGCGCCTCGACCTCGACCAGGCCACGCTCGAGCAGCTTCTTCAGGGCGGGCCGCGCGCCCTTGCCCAGCATGGTGACCGGGCGCTCACCATCGGCCAGCGCGTCGAGCAGGGCCAGGCAGCGCTTGGCCCTGGCCAGCGCGGCCAGATCCTCGGCCTCGGGTGGACGCAGCAGGCGCACCCAGTCGACCTTCTTCTCGCGCACGCGGGCGTCCTTGCGGGTGTCGCCGCGTTCGACCAGGCCGGCGGCGATCAGCGCCGAGGCCGCCGCCTCCAGCGCCCCCGGCCGCGTCGCCTGCGCCGCCGTGCGCGCGCGCGCCACCGGCAGGCGGCCCCCGCGCGCCGCCGCCAGCGCCCCCAGGAGCTTGATGGCCCCCGGCGGCAGCGCCCCGGCGCTGACCTCGCCGGCCGACACTGCACGCCCGCGCTCGGTCAGGCCGAGCATGGGCGCCTCGGCCACGTCCAGCCCGGCCGGCACCGCGGCGCGCAGCATCTCGCCCGGCGGCACCTGGTAGTAGCGCGCCGCCCACAGCAGGAGATCGACCAGGCCCGCATCCAGCGCGGCGTCCCCGAGCACGGCGCGCACATCCTTCATCTGCTGCGCCACCGGCGGATCCAGCGCCACCACCAGCCCGGTGACCGCGCGGTTGCCGAACGGCACCAGCACGCGCGAGCCCACCACCGACGCCGGCCCGCCCGGCGGCACTCCGTAGGTGAAGGTCCCGGTCACCGGCAAGCCCACGGCGACCTCGACCCGCTGTGGTCGCGCGTCAGTCATGCCGGAGATCGAGCCCGAGAAGCATGCTCGCAAGCTAGCACGGGGGTCTGATCGAAGATGGCCGCGCCGGGCGCGCGGGCGCGCCGGCCGCGCTCCGCGGGCTCCGCGGGCTCCGCGGGCTACTCAGGCTCCGCGGGCTACTCAGGCTCCGCGGGCTTCGCGACTACCCCGCCAGCGCGCGCCGCACCAGCGTGGCCACCGGATCGTACAGCCCGGGCGCGATGTGCGCCCCCACCGGCGCCCACAGCGCGCGCGCCAGCGCATCATCACCATAGATGGCGACGCCGCGGCGGCGCGCCTCGCCGAGCAGCCGGCGCGCCAGGAAGGCCCGCCCGCGCGCGACGATGACCGGCGCCGCCCCGGGGTCGGGCCACGCCAGCGCGACCGCCAGCCGCTCGCCGGCGATGACACACAGCGCGCCCGCCACCGCGGTCGCCTCGGAGGCCTCGGCCAGCGCCTCCTCACCCAGCCGCTCGCGCTCGCGGCGCAGCGCGGGGTCACCCTCGGTCTCGCGCTGCTCGCGCAGGAGATCGCGCCGGGTCATGCCGAGCCGCCGCAGCAGCGTGCGCCGCGCCAGCATGAGCTCGACCAGGCCGAACGCCGCCAGCACCATCGCCACCCTCGAGAGCAGCCCCAGCGCGAGCGCGCCCAGCAGCGCCGCCTGGCGCCCCGGCGCCTCGCGCCCGAGCCACACCAGCTCGCCAGCGCGCGAGCGCAGCACCAGCACGAGCACCAGCAGCACCGCGGCGCCGCGCAGCACGCCCTGCGCCGCGCCGCCCAGCGCGACGCCCCCCTGCGACCGCGCGCGCGCCCACAGCGGCCCGACCTGCACGAAGCCGACCACGAGGGCCGCCAGCGCCGCCGCGACCAGCACCGGCAGCGCCAGGCGCAGCGCCATCGCCGCGCCCGCGCGCAGCGCCGCAGTGGCCGTCGCAGCGGACTCGCCGCGCGCCGCCGCGGTCAGCGCCGCCGCGGTATAGTCGCGCAGCGCGCCGGCGCCCGCGACGACGGTGACCGCGAGCGCCGCCAGCCCGCCCAGCAGGGCGGCGGCCCCGCTCAGGGTCGGACTGCTGGCGACCTGGCCCCGCGCGCGCGCCTGGCGCAGGCGCCGTGGCGACGGCGGCTCGGTCGGCTCGCTCACCAGCCCAGGTATCCCGTCAAGGTCCACTCCGTGCTGGTGAAGGTGTCGGAGAAGACCTCGCGGGTGTCGGGATCGACGCCATAGCGGCGCTCCAGCGGCTTGACCACGCCGAGGCTGACGCCGAGGCTGATGTTCCTGAACACGCGCACGTCGACGCCGATGTCGCCGCCAGCCGACGCCAGCGCCGAGTACGACGGCACCGCGACGCCCTCGACCTCGCCCAGCCGGCGCATGAAGCCGAGCGCGACATGGGCGCTGGCGAACGGCGTGAACCAGCGCTGCGGCCAGGCGATCGCGATCTGCAGCCCCTCGGTCATGAAGAAGTCGGTGGTGTCACGGCCCTCGGCCGGCTCCTCGGTCGCGATCTGGGTGACCAGCCCGATGCGCATGAAGTCGCTCCAGGGGAAGACCTCGATGACGCCGATGTTCCACGGCTGCTGGCGGTCGACGTCGTCGTCGGGTGTCGAGAAGCGGCGGAACCCGACCTTCACGGTCGGCCGCAGCGTGCCCAGCGCCATCGTGAAGGCGCCGAGTACAGTGCGTGCCGGCCGTACCGCGCTGGCCGAGCTGCTGCGTCAGGACCCGGCGCTCG
>JBGASF010000320.1:0-1094 GCA_044229835.1 Polyangia bacterium
GTGTGCACTGCGCTGGCCGCCAGGGCGCCGCTCAGCTCCGGGATCGATCGCCCTTCTTCTGCAGCCCGGACCGCCCCGAGAGCCTGGCCGATCAACTCGGCAAAACGACCGGCAGACTGGATCCGCTTGGTCCGGTCCTTGCGCAGCGCCAACTGGAGCAGCTTCACCGTGGCGGGGCTGGCATGCCGCGGCGTTGGCACCTTGGTGCGCACGTGCTTGAGCATCGTCGCCATCGGGCTCTCGGCCGAGAAGGGCGGCTTGCCCTCGAGCATCTCGTAGAGGATGCAGCCGAGCGAGTAGATGTCCGTCCGGTGATCGAGGTCCGTGCCGTTGCACTGCTCCGGGCTCATGTACTGCGGGGTGCCGAAAACTTCGCCCGCGCGGGTCAACTTCAGGGCATCGAGGCCACCGGCGATGCCGAAGTCGAGGACCTTGATCACGGTCGTGACGCCGACGGTCTCGATGAAGATGTTGTCGGGCTTGAGGTCGCGGTGAAAGATGCCGTGCTCGTGCGCCTCGCTGAGGCTCTCAGCGATCTGCCGCGCGAACTGCAGGGCCTGGAACTCGGGGATGCGCCCCTGCTCGAGCCGCTCGGCCAGGCTCTGGCCCGTGAGCAGCTCCATCACCATGTAGGGCCGGCCGTCGTCGGTCTCGCCGTGCTCGTACACGCGGATCGTCGACGGGTGGCGCAGCTGCGACGTGACCTCGAGTTCGCGGCGGAATCGGGTGACGAACTTGCTGTCGGTGAGGCACTCCCGGCGCACCAGCTTGATCGCCACCTGGCGATCGACTTGCACGTCGTGGGCCTCGTAGACCACGCCCATGCCGCCCTCGCCGATGACATCCTGGATGCGGTAGCGGCCGTTACTCCCGATCGACCTGCCGATGTCCTCGTTGAAGGTCACCTCGAGCGACGATGAGGAGGCGCTGCTGGGCCCCGCCTTGCTGGGCTCGACTTTCGCGGGGCGGCCTCGGGGCGAGTTGGGGGGCATCGGCACGTCAGGGCAGGGGGTCGGGCGAGTGTATCGGTTTGCCGCGGGCCGCACCACGGGCTGCCATCCTCTGCGGGGCCGCTGTGGGGTCTCGCATGTGGC
>JBGASF010000320.1:1104-1343 GCA_044229835.1 Polyangia bacterium
CACCACGGGCCCCCAGCGCGGCGCACGGGGGAGGGCGGACCTTGCCCGACGCGAGGCGCGGGCGCAAATGAGGCATGGAAGGGCGTTTTTGCGGCGCTATTCGGCGAAACTTGTGAAGGGGTCGGCCGGAGTGGGCTGCCCGGCCTTGAGATCGAGGTGCAGATGGTTGTAGTGCGCCCGATCGTGGTCGGGGGTGAGGAGCGTGTGAAATAGTCCGCGCGCGTGGGCCTGGCATACCA
>JBGASF010000321.1:0-1320 GCA_044229835.1 Polyangia bacterium
TGCTCATCAGCGTGCTTCCGGGCCCGATGCCGAGCTTCCGCGAGAGGAGGTAGCCACCGGCGAGGACCGCGACCAGGCCGAGCGCCAAACCACCCCCGAGAATCGTCCGCCGCCAGGTGAACCAGCCGTGATGCGCAGGCTCCGGCTCGAAGCGGAGTGTCCCCATGGTCATGGCCACGGCGCGCTTCCGCTCCACCCGACCGGTGTATGCGATGATCGGCAGGCCGATGGCCATCGCGGCGGCGGCCCCCTGCCAGATCCAGTCGGGCAGGTCGAAGATGCGCGTCAGGCCGTATGCGGCGGCGATGACCGCCGCGGAGGCGAGCGCGAAGAGCCCCAGCACGCGCGCGGGGGAGGACCGCCGGACCGCGGCTGCGGCGTCGTGGCGCGCGGTGGAGACCGGTGTGCTGGAGATCGGGGTCGTCCCGCCCGTCGGCGTGGCCATCGAATCGAGCCGGGCGGCGATCTCGTCCGCGCTCTGGATCCGGTCGGCCGGGTTCTTCTCCAGGCACCGGAGGACGAGGTCGTTCATCGCGGGCGGGATGGTGTTCCGATACCGCACGGGCGGTTCGGGGCGCTCGGCGATGTGCGCCGCCAGCATCCCCTGCGGCGTGGGCGCCACGAACGGCGTCCGGCCGCAGAGCATTTCGTACGCCATGGCACCGACGGCGTAGATGTCGGCGCGCTGGTCCACGCGCGGGTCCGCCGCCGCCTGCTCGGGCGACATGTACGCCGGAGTGCCGAGCGCAATGCCCAGCGAGGTGAGGTTGGTGTGGCCGTCGCCGCTGGAGGCGCTCACCGCCTTGGCGACGCCGAAATCCGTCACCAGGGCGTGCTTCCCGGACAGCATCACGTTGTCGGGCTTGATGTCGCGATGCACCACGCCGTGCCGGTGGGAATAGGCGAGCGCGTCCACCACGTCGTGCAGGATCCGGAGCACTTCGCTCATCGGCAGTGCCCCCTCGCGCGCCAGGCGCGCGCGGAGCGACTCCCCGTCGATGAAGGGCATGACGTAGTAGGCGAGGTCGGCGTTGGCGCCGGCCGTCAGCAACTGGACGATATGCGGATGCTGGAGGGAGGCCGCGAGCTGGATCTCGCGCTCGAACCGCTCGGCGTTCACGCCCGCGGCCATGTCGGGCGGGAGCACCTTGATGACGACGCGCCGACCCATGTCGGCCTGTTCGGCCAGATACACGGCGCCCATGCCACCTTCGCCGAGGCGGGCGATGACCTCGAACTGGCTGGCGAGATGGGCGCCGATGAGGTCGTCGGGGGGCGGGTCGCTCAAGGGCGACATCATAGCAGGCGGCGGGCGGGGGC
>JBGASF010000322.1:0-1276 GCA_044229835.1 Polyangia bacterium
GAGCTGCTGGGCGCGCTGGCGGCGCAGCTGAGCGTGGCGCTGGCCAATGCGCGTGCGCACGATGCGCTGCGCGAGGCGAGCGAGCGCCTGAAGAGCCAGGCCGAGCTGGCGGAGGCGCAACGTCGCGAGATCGAACGGCTCAAGCAGCGCCTCGAGGCCGAAAACCGGGTGCTCTCGGCGGAGCTGGCGCGGGTCGGCGGACGCGCGCCGGTCATCGGCGAGGGGCTGCGTGCGACCTACGATCGGGTCGAGCGGGTGGCCAGCGCGGACGCGACCGTGCTGATTCGTGGCGAGACCGGCACTGGCAAGGAGCTGGTCGCGCGCTCGCTGCATGCGTTCAGCGGTCGGCGCGAGCGCACCTTCGTGGTGGTGGACTGTGGCGCGCTGCAGCCGACGCTGATCGAGTCGGAGCTGTTCGGCCACGAGAAGGGGGCCTTCACCGACGCGAAGGACCGGAAGCAGGGGCTCTTCGAGATCGCCGACCGCGGCACCATCTTTCTCGACGAGATCGGGGATCTGGCGCTCGAGCTCCAGCCGAAGCTGCTCAAGGTGCTGGAGACGAAGACCTTCCGGCGGCTGGGCGGCACGCGCGAGATCACCGTGGACGTCCGGCTGGTGGCGGCCACCAACAAGGACCTGGCGGCCGAAGTCGAGGCGGGGCGGTTCCGGGAAGACCTCTACTACCGGCTCAGCGTCATGCCGGTGAAGGTGCCGGCGGTGCGCGAGCGGTCGCGCGACGACCGGCTGGCGCTCATCACCCGGATCTTCAACGACCTCCGCACCGAGCTGCCGGACGGCCCGCCGGAAGTCGGCGCGGAGTCGCTGGAGCGCCTGCTCGGCTACGGCTGGCCAGGCAACGTGCGCGAGATGCGCAACGTGCTCGAGCGGGCGCTGATCCTGGGGCGGGGGCAGTCGGCGGTGGGGGTCGAGCACCTGCCGGGCGAGTTCCGCGCCCGGCCGGGGCCGGGCGACCGGCGACACACGCCCCTGGCGCTCGAGGAACTCGAGCGCCAGCACATCGAGCGCACGCTGCGGCACCACGGCGGGAACCGCACCCGCTCCGCGCAGGAGCTCGGCATCTCGCGCGCCACGCTGATCAACAAGATCAAGCGCTGGAACCTGGACATCTGAGCGGAGGCCGCATGGCGGAGATCCACGAACACGACGCGATGAAGTGCCGCGCCTGCGGGCGGGAGGAGCGCGCGTCGGAGGGGTATCCCTGCGCCGACTGCGGCACCTTCATCTGCCTCATCTGCTTCTTCCGCGGCGTGGACCG
>JBGASF010000323.1:0-1250 GCA_044229835.1 Polyangia bacterium
GCTCGCGCTCATGCAGGAGCTCAGACAAGCATCGTTGTCGTTGGCGTTGCCGTCGTCGCACTCCTCGCCGGCCTGGACCATCCCGTCGCCGCAGGTCGGGGAAATGCAGCTGTTGGGGCAAGCGTCGCCGTCGACCTGGTTGCCGTCGTCGCACTGCTCGACGCCGGCCTGGACGAAGCCGTCGCCGCAGGCCGCGACCTTGCACGCCCCCGTGCACATGTCCGTGTTGACCAGGTTGCCGTCGTCGCACACCTCCGGCGGCTGCACGAAGGTGTCGCCGCACGCGGCGTTCTTGCAGGTGTTGGTGCAGCTGTCGAGGTTCGACATGTTGCCGTCGTCGCACTGCTCGACCCCCGCCTGCACGAAGGTGTCGCCGCACCCGGCGGACTTGCAGCTGTTCAGGCACGCGTCGGTGTTGGACAGGTTGCCGTCGTCGCACTGCTCCCCGGCGCCCATCTGCACGAACAGGTCGCCGCACTTCGGCAGCTTGCACGACAGCGTGCACGCGCCGGTGTTGCTGTTGTTCGCGCCCGCGTCGCACTCCTCGCCGGGCTGCTTGAAGCCGTCGCCGCAGGTCGCCTGCTTGCACACGTTGGTGCACGCGTCGTCGTTGCTCTGGTTGCCGTCGTCGCAGGCCTCGCCGGGGCCGACGAAGCCGTCGCCGCACACGTTCTTGGTGCAGTTGGCCTTGCACGCCTTGTTGTTGGCGTTGTTGGCCCCGTCGTCGCACTGCTCGACGTTGTCCTGGATGAGGCCGTCGCCGCACACCGCGTTCTTGCACATCAGCGTGCAGGCGCCGGTGTTGCTGTTGCCGCCGCCGAGGTCGCACTGCTCGCCCAGGCTCCCCTGCACGAAGCTGTCGCCGCACACCGGGGTCTTGCACGCGTCGGTGCAGCCGTCGTCCTGGTCGCCGTTCTGCCCGTCGTCGCACTGCTCGCCGGGGTCGGGCACCGAGTTGCCGCACTCCTCCAGCTTGCATTCCGCCGTGCAGCCGTCGGCGCCCACGTTGTTGCCGTCGTCGCATTCTTCGTTGGCATCTTTTATGCCGTCGCCGCAACGGGCCAACGTGCAATCTTTGCGACAAATGAAGTCGGCGTACGGGTTGGCCGTGCCTGTCTGCACGATGGGAATGGCGGGCGTGAGGCCGCTGCTGCTGCTGCCACGTCCGGCCAGAGGCACGTCCACGTTCTTCTTGCCGTTGTCGCATTCTTCGCCTTCATCGATGACGCCGTTGCCGCACGGCTCTATTT
>JBGASF010000324.1:0-422 GCA_044229835.1 Polyangia bacterium
CAACTGGTCGGCCGAGGAAGACGAATGAGCAATCAGCCCACACTGCTGATCGTTGACGACGAGTCGGGCATCCTGGACACGCTGCGCATCCTCCTGAAGAAGGAGGGGTTCGAGGTCACCACCGCGCAGGGCGGCAAGGCCGGCCTCGAGGCGATCCGCACCGGCCAGTTCGACATCGTGCTGAGCGACGTCCGGATGCCGCAGGTGACGGGCATCGACATCCTGCAGGCCGCCCGCGACCAGGACCCGATGACCCCGGTCATCCTCATGACGGCGCAGGCCTCCCTGCAGACCGCCATCGGGGCGGTCAACGCCGGGGCCTTCTACTACATCCAGAAGCCCTTCGCCAACGACGAACTGCTCGCCATCCTCCGCCGCGCCGCCGAGTTCCGCTCGGTCCGGGTGGAGAACAAGCAGCTGAA
>JBGASF010000324.1:432-1248 GCA_044229835.1 Polyangia bacterium
AGCGGCGCGACCGGGGCGGGTCCACGCGCCCCATCGGCAAGTCGAAGCGGTTCCTGGACGTGCTGAAGCTCGCCGAGCAAGTGGCCCCCACCGAGTCCACCGTGCTCATCGGCGGCGAGAGCGGCACCGGCAAGGAGGTGGTGGCACGGCACATCCATTACCTGTCGGACCGGGCCGAGGGGCCGTTCTTCAGCATCAACTGCGGCGCCCTGCCGGAAAACCTCCTCGAGAGCGAGCTCTTCGGCCACGAGAAGGGCTCGTTCACCGGCGCGGTGCGGGACAAGCAGGGGCTCTTCGCGGCGGCGCGGGGCGGGACCTTCTTCCTCGACGAGGTGGGGGAGATGCCCCCCTCGCTGCAGATCAAGCTGCTCCGCGTCCTCCAGGAGCGGGAAGTCATCCCGGTCGGCTCCACCGAGGCCATCCCGGTGGACGTCCGGATCATCGCCGCCACCAACCGGGAGCTCGAGGAGGAAATCCGTCGAGGCACGTTCCGGTCCGACCTCTTCTACCGGCTCAACGTCATCGCGCTGGACCTGCCGCCCCTCCGGGAGCGGCGGGACGACCTGCTGCTGCTGGTCGAGTGGTTCCTGCAGGGGATGGCCAACCAGTCCGGCACCGAGCCGAAGGCCCTCTCCTCGGAGGCGCTCGACGCGGTCATGGTCTACGACTGGCCGGGCAACGTGCGCGAGCTCGAGAACGCGCTGGAGCACGCCGTGGTCCTGACCCGGGGCAACCTGATCGAGCCCCAGCACCTTCCGGAGCGGATCACCCGCCGGCGGAAGGAGCCGCTGGTGGCCGACCGGTCCTACAAGAACC
>JBGASF010000325.1:0-1239 GCA_044229835.1 Polyangia bacterium
GCTGGAGGAGGTGGCGCGCGGGCTGGCGATGTCGCCGCGCACTCTGAAGCGCAAGCTGGCCGAGGTTGGCGCCACCTTCTCGGGGCTGCTCGACGAGCAGCGCCGCGATCGCGCGCTGCTGCTGCTGCGCGATGGCGCGCTGACCCTGGACCAGGTGGCCGAACGGCTGGGCTACTCGGATGTGGCCAACTTCACGCGCGCGTTTCGCAGATGGACCGGCAAGACCCCGGGGGCGCTGCGACGCGGTACGGCCTCATCCTGAGGCCGCCTCCGCGCTCCCTCGGCCCGCTGGCGTCTCGCCTGCCTTCCCCGGGATCTGCCCTGCCTCTGTGTCTCTCGCCTGCCTTCGACCGGGCTCCTCCCTGCCTCTGTGTCTCTTCCCTGCCTCTGTGTCTCTTCCCTGCCTCTGTGTCTCTTCCGGATCTTCCCGGCGGAATGTCCGCCACAATCAAGATCGTCGCGCACCGGGCACTTCGTGGACGTCGATGAGGCCGCACCTGCGCCAGCCGATCTGGAGCAGCCAGGATCTGGGTTCGGCGAGGCGTGGCGCCGAGCGGTCGGGGGCCCAACCGCCGCTGACCGGGGCGCCGTCGCGACCGCGCCAGCCGGCGAAGTACCAGCCCGACGAGCACGGGTCGATCCACCAGCGACTCAGGCGCCGCCCGCGTTGCGCGGCGTGGTGCCGGTAGTTGCACAGGACGTAGCCGAGTGCGTTGCGGACCTCGCGCGGGGAGGCCAATCGGCGGGCGTGGTAGCGGTCCGCGAAGGCTGAGCCGCGACGGCCGAGGATCTTGTTGAGTGCCCGTGCGATGCGCACCGAGAGGCCCTTGATGCCGCGCGTCAGCGCGGTCTGATCGTCGGCCTCGACGACGAGGTGGACGTGGTCACCCTGGAGCGAGAAGTAGATGGCACGGGTGCCGAAGCGCTCGCAGCCGCGGGCCAGAGAGCGGTACACCGCGCCTCTGGTGCGATCGCTGCGCAGGTAGCCGATCTCGCGCCTGAGGCGGAGTGTCACGTGCTGCGGTTGGTGTCGCGAGACCTTGGTGCGGGTGCGGTGCGCGACCCGGGGGCGCAGCCCCGCGGGGCGGCCGGCATTGCGCCGCGCTCCGCCGTGCTGCCTGAAGGTGAAGCCGAGCTGCCGCTCTGTCGGGGCGGTCGCCCGCCTGCTGCGCTGCTTTGCCATCGCCACTGTCTCCCTGCGCCCGCATGAATTGGGCGCACATCCACGGTACGCGGAGG
>JBGASF010000326.1:0-1209 GCA_044229835.1 Polyangia bacterium
CTGGCCGGGCCGCCGGTGCGCGCGCACGTGGCGGCGCAGCCGGAGGCCGAGCGCAGCGCCGTGCTGGCCGGGCTGGGCGCCGACCTGGCCGCGGCGCTGGCGGAGCTGCACGGCGCCGGGCTGACCCACCACGACGTCAAGACCGACAACGTGCTGGTCGACAGCGCCGGGCGCGCGGTGCTGGCCGATCTCGGCCTCAGCCGGGCCCGGGGCGGCGACGGCGTCGGTCGCGGCACGCCGGCCTACATGGCGCCCGAGGCCCTGGTCGGCTCGCACGAGCCGGCCATCGATCTGTTCGGCCTCGGGGCCACGCTGTACGAGCTGGCCGCGGGCCGGCCGCCGTACCTGGGCGAGGGCGGCGCGGTGATCCGGGCCGCGCTGGCCTGCCAGGCGCCCGCCCTGCCCGAGCTGGCGCCCTGGCTGGACCCCGAGCTGGCCGCGCTGATCGCGGCGCTGATGGCCCCGCTACCGGCCGAGCGGCCGTCGTCCGCGCGCGCCGTGCTGGCGGCGCTGGCGCGCGTGCGCGAGGGCTTCGGCGCCGAGCCGGTGTCGACCCCGGAGAGCGCTCCGCCCAGCGAGGTGCCGCTGCTGGGTCGCGCGCGCGAGCTCGGCCTTCACCGCGCTGGGCGCCGCGGGCGGCTCACCCGCGCGGGCGCTGCGGGCGCTGGCGGGCGCGCGCGCCGGTAGCTTGGCCAGGCTGGCGCTGTCCCACAGCACGTCGAGATCGACCGGCAGCTTGGGGTTGGTCAGCGACGAGTAGCGCGCCAGCGGCTCCTCCATGCGCTGGGCGTCGACCTGCAGCTTGCGCAGCGGCGACTGGAAGTCGGGCTTGGACTCGCCCACCTGCACCGCGACCTCGTGCAGCAGCGGCACGCAGCGGCGCGGCCACGCGGCATCCCCCGCCGGCTTGTCAGCCCCCTGACGCGTGTGCGCCAGCGCCAGCGCGACCACCGGCGCGGTCAGCGCGGCGAGCAGCGCGCGCGTCTCCGTCGTCGCGAGCACGCGCCGCGCGCGCGACCACCAAGGCGCGACGCGGATCGCGGTGCGCAGCGCGTCGCCCCAGAGCTCGAGCTCGAAGCCGGCGCCGTGCCGCTCGAGGCAGCGCGGGCACTCGGCGACGTGGCGGCGCACCTCACGCGCGCGCGCCAGCGGCGCGACGCGATCGAGGACGTCGTCGACCTCGCTCTCGCTCGGGCAACGCATGGTCGC
>JBGASF010000327.1:0-1151 GCA_044229835.1 Polyangia bacterium
CCTCCGCTGAAATAGTCCCGCAGTATAGGAATGCGCGCAGGAGTGGTCAATGGTGGCATCCTGAGGGCAGTCGCCACGGAGCCCTCGGGGGCTCTCGCCTTCAAAGCCGGACTTCCCATCGTCGTCGCAGTGGCATGTTTGCAGGCTCCGGCTTACCTTGCCGCACCAAAACCTGCGTGATAAGATGCGTCCCCTTGAAGTCGTCCGATCGCGGAGAGGTGCGAGAGTGGACGAATCGACATGCTTGGAAAGCATGCGTCTCGGCAACGGGACCGTGGGTTCGAATCCCACCCTCTCCGCCATCGAACAGAGCCATGCAAGGTTGAGAAGGCGTGTGAGTTGGAATTGCCATCGCGAACGGACGCGGTGGGATTCGAACGAGGGGGATCGCGGGGGAGATACTCCCCTGCGTGGGGAGACACGAGGGGGCGGGCCCCCTCAGTGGGAGCGCGTGAGCGCGACTTCGAATGCCAACCCTCATCCGCCATCAACGTTTGCTCGACCATCGCCTCGCGAATCGAGGGGATGGGATAGATATCGTAACTGTAACGGGGCCGGGCCCTGTGCAACAGAACCCTGTGAACCCCGCCAGGTCCGGAAGGAAGCAACGGTAAGCGGTTCGTTCTGTGTGCCGCAGGATCACCTGGCCCCACTTCTTCGATGACATCTCGCGCGGCGCGTCAGGCGCCGCCAGCACTGACGAGCACCACCGCCCCGACACGATAGACGCAACATGGACTACCAGGTTTCCGCAAGAAAATACCGGCCGGGGACGTTTGACGACGTCATCGGGCAGTCCCACGTCGTGCAGACGTTGATGAACTCGATCGCGACGAAGCGGATTGCCCATGCGTTTCTCTTTTCCGGTACCCGCGGCGTGGGGAAAACAACGGTTGCCAGGATTTTGGCCAAAGCGCTGAATTGCGAGCAGGGGCCGACGGGAACGCCGTGTAATACTTGTGCGAATTACCAGGAGATTACGCAGGGCACGTCGGTGGACGTGGTCGAAATCGACGGGGCCTCGAACACCAGCGTCGACGATGTGCGGGAAATTCGCGAGAACGTCAAATTCACGCCGTTCCGCGGACAGTATCGCGTGTACATCATCGATGAAGTGCACATGCTCTCCAACTCGGCGTTCAACGCTCTGT
>JBGASF010000328.1:0-1141 GCA_044229835.1 Polyangia bacterium
ACAGCGCGCCGAACGTGACCCAGCGGAACCACAGCTCGCGACTGGTCGGCACGGTGGTCTGGCTCATGTAGCCGCCGATGTCGTGACCGAAATACGGGAAGCCGGTGAGGCCCAGGCCGATGCCCATCGGGATCACCGACGGCAGGCCGTCGCCGTCGCTCCAGTCGGTCTGCTGATCGCCGGCCCACAAGACGTGCATGAAGCGCTGCGAGCCGAGCGTCGCGGCGCGCGCGAAGAACAGGCGCTCGACGCCGTCGGCGGCCTGGGCGTCGCGCAGCAGCTCGTAGTTCAGCTTCACCCAGTCGAGCGCGTAGCGGTTGTGGACGTCGAGCGCGGCCTCGCCCGAGCCCAGCGCGGCGTCGGTCGGCAGCCACTCGGCGAAGTCGGCCATCCAGCCGTCGCTGCCGATCGCGATCGCGTCGTCGTAGACGTCCTTGGCCCACGCCACCGCCGCCGGGCTGGACAGGTCGAGCATCGTCGAGTCGCGGAACTTCACGCCGGTGAACACGTAGGGCGCCCCGGCGGCGGTCTTGATCGTGTGGCCGAGCGCGATCGCCTCGTCGTGGACGTCGGCCTCGATGTCGAGGAACGTGTTGGCGTAGGTCAGGAACTTGAAGCCGGTCTGGTGCAGGTGATCGGCGAGGCCCTCGAAGTCGGGGTAGATCGTGCGGTCGACGCGCCAGTCCTCCTCGAGGACGTAGCCGCCGCCGGCGCCGGTCTCGTCGTTGCCGCCGCGCCAGTCCTCGGTCCAGATCACGCTGACCGGCACGTCGGCGGCGCGCAGCGCGTCGGCGACGCGGCGCACGTTGGCCTCGCCGTAGATCGCGTCGAGCCACGGCGCGAACGCGAACGCGGGTGGCACGTCGGGGCGCCCGACCCACGCGGTCATCCGCCCGACCGCCTCGCGCGGGGTCGGCCCCACGAACAGGTGCAGCACCAGCGCGTCGTCCCAGCTGGTGACGACGGCCTCGTCGGCGTCGGTGTCGCACAGATCGAACAGCGCGCGGCGCGTGGTGTCCGCCGAGGGTTTGCCGAGGGTTTGACGAGGTTCTCGGCGAGCGGCGTCACATCGAGCCGGACCGGCCACGTGCTGCGGGCCATGCAGTGTTGCCGGCGCTGCGCTATGGTCGGGACCACTTTC
>JBGASF010000329.1:0-1113 GCA_044229835.1 Polyangia bacterium
CGTTCTTCAAGATCCCGTTTCGGCTGGCGCAGGTGATCGATGGGCTCGGGTGATGATCAGGCGAGCGAGAGCTCTCGCAGGCGGCGCCACAGGGTCGAGCGGGACAGGCCGAGGAGCTCGGCCGCGTCGCCCTTGCGGCCGCCGCTGCGCTGGAGGGCGTCGCGGATGCGGGCGCGCTCGGGGTCGTCGCGCGGGGTCTTGGGGGTGGTGACGGGGTCTTGGGGGAGGACGCGGGGTGGTGGTTCGCCGCGGAGCTCGGGGGTGAGGTCGTCGAGGGTGTAGTCGGGGCCCTCGCCGATCGCGTGGGCGTATTCGATGGCGTTGTGCAGCTCGCGGATGTTGCCGGGCCAGGGGTAGGCGAGGAGGGCGTCCATGACGCGGAGTTCGATGCGTTCGATGCGGCGGGGGCCGTGGGCGGCGAACTGATCGATGAAGTGCCAGGTGAGGGCCTCGACGTCGCCGGTGCGTTCGGCGAGCGGCGGGAGGAACAGGGGGACGACGCGGACGCGATACATGAGGTCCTCGCGGAAGCGGTGCTGGCGGCACTCCTCGCGCAGGGAGCGGTGGGTGGCCGAGACGACGCGGACGTCGACCTCGACGGGGTCGGTGCCGCCGAGCGGGGTGAAGCTGCGCTCTTGCAGCACGCGCAGGAGGCGGGCCTGGATCTCGAGCGGCATCTCGGCGATCTCGTCGAGGAAGATGGTGCCGCGGTGGGCCTGGCGGAACAGGCCGGGTCGGTCGCGGATCGCCCCGGTGAAGGCGCCGCGCACGTGGCCGAAGAGCTCGGAGGCGAGGAGCTCGGCGGTGAGGGTGGCGCAGTTGAGGGCCTGGAAGGGGCCCTTCTTGCGAGCGCTGAGGTTGTGCAGGGCTCGCGCGACCAGCTCCTTGCCGGTGCCGGTCTCGCCGCGGATGAGCACGCTCGCCTCCGACAGCGCGACCCGGGGCAGGCGCTCGAACATGGCGAACATCTGCGGGGCGACGGAATGGATGCCGTGGAAGTCGCGCGGGCGCTGGGTCGGACGGGGGCTGTGTCGGCCGCGCATGTCGCGACATGTTGCGACAGCGACGCGAGGCGGGCAAGGCGGCGCGAAGGCGTGGTATAGGGGGGCGATG
>JBGASF010000032.1:0-62029 GCA_044229835.1 Polyangia bacterium
GAAGATGAAGGCCGATCCGCGCATGAACGAGATGATGGGATCGAACGTTCCGTTCGATGGCATGCGCATGATCTATGGCGGCTTCGAAGTGATCCACGAGGAAGGCAAGCGCAGCAAGGCGGGCTACGTCGACGGTATCGTCATTCCGGTGCCGGCCGGCAACAAGGAAGCCTATCGCGCCTCCGCCGCGACGATCGCGGCGATGATCGTCGAGCCCGTGCCCGGCAACATGGGCACGGTGCCGCCGCTGCCGGGCGCCGGCGCCGCCCACGAGAGCGACAGCGTGTTGCCGCTGGCGCTCGCCGCCACGGCGGTGGGCGCGCCGGGCGTCGACGACGCCGGGGTGGGGGCGGGCACGATGGCGCTGGAGGTCGACGCCGCGGTGCCTGCGCCGGGCGAGCTGTTCGGGACCTCGCCCAGCCCGACCTCGCGTCCGCGGCGCAAGGGCGATGGGGGCGTCGCCGCCGCGGGCGGACATGACGGTGGCGCGGCCGCGCTGGTGGTGACGCCGTCGCCGACGCCGAGCGCGTCGCCCGCGGCAGGTCGCGATGGCGGGGTGCGCCCGCGCGGGACCACCGCGAGCCCGACGCCGTCGCCGACGCCGACCACCAGCGTCAAGCCATCGCCGACGCCGACCACCAGCGCCAAGCCGTCGCCCTCGCCCAGCACCACCGCCCGGCCCTCGGCCCGGCCGACCCCCAAGCCCTCCAGCAAGCCCGACGAGGGCACCGTCGAATGACGCGCGGTCGTGCCGTCCTGCTCGGGCTCGCGCTGCTGCTCGGCTTCGCCGCCGCGCGCATCATGTTCGCGCGCGCCGACAGCGGCGGCCACGGCAAGAGCTACTGCGCCGGCGGTTTCGAGTTCGATCGCGGCGGCAACGTCACCCGAGACGAGTGCGGCGGCCTGCGCAGCCGCCACCCCAACGCCTGGCACTTCCACAGCTTCGTCAAGCGCCGCGACGGCAAGTGCTACGCCTGCTGGGACGAAGAGGACGCCACCTGCGACACCCTGCTGCCGGTCGAGCACCCCGACTTCCGCGCCGGCACCAGCGATCCGTCGACCTGCAAGGATCTGCCGCCCGCCGAGCCCAAGTCGGGCAACCGCGTCTACGAGCCCGATCCCGCCACCACGGTGACGCCGCAGCCGACGGTCAAGCCGACGCCCAGCCCGACCGCCACGCCGTCGCCCAGCGCCGACCCGGGCGTGACGCCGTCCACCCCGCCCACGCCGGATCCCTCCACGCTGCGCATCCCCCCCGCCGCGCTGCCGGAGCCCGACGACGACGACGACATCCCGGCGCCGCTGACCTCGCCCGGCCCCGGCCAGTCGCCGCGCCCGACCCAGCGCCCCAAGCCGAAGCCCCCGCGCGTGGTGCCGCTGACCGCGCAGATCACCCACGTCAGCCAGGGCCCCTTCGCGGTCGGTGATCCGGTCCAGGTCGAGGCCGTGGTCATCGGCGACGACGGCCGCATGCGCCGCTCGCGCGCGGGCGACATCGTGGTCACCGACCAGGCCGGGGTCGAGAAGCTGCGCGTCCCGGTCACCGCCCAGCCCAGCGGCGCGGTCACCGCCGAGATCAAGCTGCCCATCGCGGGCGCGCTGCAGATCACCTACGTGCCGACGTCGATCACGCTGCCGCCGTCCGAGAAGGAGGGCCCGGTGACCTCGACCCCGGCGCCCATCTCGGCCTCGTCGTGCCGCCTGCGCGGCTTCGTGCTGTCGCCCAAGACCGGCGAGATCCTGGTCGCCCAGGCGCCGCTGACCCTGCGCGGGCAGATCCGCAACCTCGCCGGCGCGGCCATCGCCCCCGCCGACCTCAACGGCGCCAAGGCGGTGTTCACGGTCGACCTCTCCGGCGGGCGCTCGTTCAAGCTCGACGCCACCGTGTCGTCCAGCGGCGAGGCCACCGCGCCGCTCACGCTGCCGACCCCGACGGACTCCACCGAGGACGTCGTCATCCGGCTGCTCGGCGAGGGCGGCGCGGGCGACTTCTGCGGCGACGCCCCGGTGACCGCGCGCACAACCCTGCTGGGCATCGGCCTGACCATGTCGCTGCCCAGGAACTGCTACAACGAGCGCGAGTGCGACATCGGCGGCGGCTTCCAGCTGCCCGAGTCGCCCGCCGCGCGCACGGCTGGCCTGGCCTTCCTGGGCAGCCCTGACCTCGAGGTCGTGGTGTGGGCCAACGGCGGCCGCGTCGGCAAGCTGAAGAGCCCGGCGCCCGCGGATCCCGCCTCGGCCTGGACCGGCACCTTCACCCCGCCGGCCAGCGGCGTGATGGACATCGAGCTGGTCGCCACCGCCGGCGGCAAGGAGGTCCGCGAGAAGCGCACCGTGCGCATCCGCGAGCCCATCGAGCTGCGCCTCGCCGACGAGCTCGATCTCGGCACCGTGGCCGCCGGCTCGGAGTGGGGCAGCACCTGCAAGACCATCGACTTCGGCAACTCGCGCGGCGTCGCCGAGCAGACCTTCATCATCGAGTCGACCAAGCCCAAGGGCTGCGTGTCGCGTCCCGCCCTGCGCGCCGGCGGCATGGTCTACCGCCTCTCGAAGCCGTCCGAGTTCGAGCTCGACAAGGCCGCCAAGCTCGGGATCTGCCTGGCCGATGTGCCGCGCTGCTCGCCCGAGTCGCCGGCCCCGGTCGAGCTGACCATCCGCGCCAAGAGCCCCGACTTCCCCGACCAGATCCAGAAGGTCCGCCTCAAGTGGAAGGTCTCGGGCCGCAACTTCTGGGCCTGCCACTGGTGGTGGCTGGTGGCCGCCGCCGGCGTGCTGCTGGTGCTCTTCGTCGGCTATGGCTACGTGTCGCCGTACAGCTTCGCGGTGCACGACGCCGTCAAGCTGGCCTCCAAGCGCGAGGGGCTGGCCCGCGCCACCGCGCGCCGCCTGCGCGAGCTGCCCGGCGGCCGCAGCGGCTTCTACCGCAGCGCCACCACCGGCCTGCGCGAGGACGGCTCGGCGACCAACAAGCTCGGCACCGCCTCGGTCATCCTGCGCGCGCGCAAGGGCGAGGTCATCCTCGACTGCCGCGGCGGCCTGACCCGGGTCAACCCGCAGTCGAAGAAGCTGGAGCCAGTTGACACCGGCAAAGACGGCCACATCGCGTCGAAGAACATCATCTACAACGTCGGCTCCCTGTTCTTCCAGCTCAGCTGATCATGCGTAGACACCTCCTCACATTGCTCGCCCTCGCCCTGGCCGGCCTCGCCGCCGCCGCCACCCCCGCGCGCGCCGCCACCGAGTGGGTCCTCATCCTCGACAACTCGGCCAGCATGTCGACCGAGCAGCCGTTCAACGCCCGCATGATCCCGGCCGCCGACCCCGAGCGCCTGGCCATCATCGCGACCCAGGTCTTCCGCGCCTTCATGTCGGCCGACGACAAGCTGACCATCCTGAACTTCGGCAAGGCCGGCGAGGTGCGCGTGCTGCCGCCGACCCAGGCCGACGTGCGCGGCCTGCAGTTCACCGAGGGCACCTTCTTCGTCGGGCCGCTGCGCAGGGCGCGCGAGATCCTCGAGAACTCGACGCTGCCGCGCAGGATCCTGGTCATCGAGACCGACGGCATGCCCTCGGCCGAGCCCGGCCTGCCCGACACCGTGGACGGGCTGCGCCAGCTGCTCGGGCTGGATCCCGGGCCGGCGCCGTTCGAGGTCATCTCGCTGGCCCTCGGCGTCGATCCCGACCTGGCCGCCAACCAGAAGATCTTCCTGGCGCCGCTGGGACGCCTGGAGCAGATCGACAGCCCGCGCGGCCTCATCGACCGCTTCACCAGCATCTTCGCCGAGTCGATCCGCTCGCGCCCCGAGTCGGGCCGCCTCGATCCCGGCCAGTCGCACGAGTTCAACGTCAACAAGTACGTCGCCGAGGTCCTGGTCACGGTCGCCACCGAGCGCCCCACCGGCGACATCCAGGCCAGCATCGACGCCGCCGGCACCAAGGTGACCCCGCTGGAGGCCGGCGACTCCGGCTGTGACAAGCCGCCCTGCCACGCCTACCAGGTCTACAAGATCCCGCACGACCCCAAGCGCGCCGACAAGTGGTCGCTGAACCTGGGCAGCAAGAGTGGCGCCGTCGCCTTCGGCATCATCCTGCGCTACGACCTCGCCGCCGAGATCGTCAGCGCGCCGACCAGCGCCAAGATCGGCGAGGAGATCGACGTCGTCGCGCGCCTGACCTTCGACGGCAAGACCTTCAACGACCCCGCCTTCTTCAAGGCCGACGGCTTCGCCGCCAACCTGAAGCTGGGCGACCAGACCGTGCCGCTGACCGTCCAGGGCGACGGCACCTTCAAGGCGCGCATCGCGGTCAGCGCCGCCGGCCCCGGCAAGGGCCAGCTCGAGGCCGTGTTCACCAACCAGTGGATCACCCTGAAGGCGCCGCGCGACCTCAGCATGGAGGAGTGGGTGCCGCTGACGCTGACGGCGAAGCCGCTGGATTTCGGCGCCTGGACCGGCGCGCGCACCCCCAGCCGCCGCTGCACCAGCGTCGACCTGACGGGCTCGGTCAACGCCGACAAGGTCCCGCTCGAGGCCTACGCCGAGGCGCTGCCCGGCGGCGTCCGCCTGGGCATCGAGAGCCCGCTGGTGGTCAAGGGCAACAAGGCCGAGGTCTGCATCATCGCCCCCGGCTGCTGCTCGGACACCCGCCCGGCCGCCAACACCGCGCTGGTGGTGCGCGGCAAGGACAAGCACTACCACCCCGGCGCCATCCGCGTGCCCATCAGCTTCAAGCTGGCCAAGACGCCGTTCCTGGTGTGCTGGTGGCGCGTCATCGCCGCCGTCATCGGCGCCATCATCTTCATCATCATCGTGGTCGGCTTCGTGCGCCCGCGCGATTTCGACCGCGAGGAGGTCATCCGGCTGGCCAAGACCGAGCAGGCGCTGGCGCGCTCCAGCGCGCGCCGCCTGCGCGAGTTGCCGGGCGGAAAGCGCGGCTTCTATCGCGACGCCCGGGTCGCCTTCGATGGCTCCGGCAACGCCATCGGCAAGGCCTCGGGCGCCACGCTGGTGCTGCGCGCCGCCAAGGGCGACCCCCAGGTCATCGCCCGGGGCATGGAAGAGAAAGACCCGCGCACCCGCAAGTTCCAGCCGGTGGATTCCTCCAAGGGGCCGGGGTACCTTCGACGCGGGGTGATTTACAGGATCGGCGAGTTCTTCTTCCGGATCGGATAGGAGCGGACATGGGCATTCTGCGCGCGGATCGATTCTCACCGACGCTGTTCGTCGGGCTCGGCGGCTCGGGGTCGCGAGTCGTCAACATGATCCAGGGCAAGGTGCGCCGGCACCCCAACTACGCCAAGTTCCGCGAGCTCATCCACGCGATGTGCATCGACACCAACAAGGCGGACCTGGGCGCGATGAAGAACGTGCCCGACTCCAACCGCTTCCTGGTGTCGGCCTTCGACCGTCGCGCCTACGTCGAGCGCAAGCGCGGCAAGCACGAGCTCGCCGAAGACAAGATGCTGACGCAGTGGGTGCACCCCAACTACCAGTTCCGCGAGGCCCAGGGCGCCGGCGCCGGCCAGATCCGCGTCGAGAGCCGCCTCGGCCTGTACTACAACCTGGAAGAGGACCGCGCCGGCATCGGCCGCGCCATCAAGCGCGTGCTCGACGCCATGTCGCGCCCCGACAACCCCTTCCGCGACAACGAGGATCGCGTCATCAACGTGATGATCTACGCCTCGGTGGCCGGCGGCACCGGCTCGGGCGGCTTCCTGCCCGTCGCCTATCTGTTGCAGGACGCCGTCAAGGACCACGGCTGGGGCCGCCCCAACGTGGTCGCCACCCTGATGCTGCCGTCGGTCTTCACCGCCGACGTCGAGCAGGCGCTGCACGCCGACATCAACGCCAACGGCTACGCGGCGCTCAAAGAGCTCGAGTACATGACCAAGCTCGGCTACGAGCGCGGCGTCGAGTCGGTCGAGTTCCACTACGACCCCACCAAGCGCGAGCGCACCCGGGTCAGCCAGCGCCCGTTCTCGCTGACCTACCTGGTCGACAAGCCCAACGAGCTGTCGGTCGAGCGCTACTCCAACGCCATCGCCGACTCGACCTTCCTGCAGCTGTTCTCGCCCATCATCGGCGCCCAGGCCGGCGAGTACGACAACTACGACAAGCACCAGAAGTCGCTCGCGCTGGAGCACTTCGCGGTGCACTACGGCTCGTTCGGCGCCGCCGTGCTGGTGCTGCCGCGCGCCGACATCCTGCACTACGCCGGGCTGCGCTACATCAGCCGCGTGCTCGACACCTATCTCGTGTTCGGCAAGGACGAGGCCTTCCGGGTGCCCTACAGCGATCCCAAGTTCCAGCGCCTGTCGCGCGAGGAGCAGGACCGCATCGTCGACGAGAAGTTCAGCGGCTTCGTCGAGCACACCGCGCGCCTGGAGGCGGATCGCCAGGAGAAGGGCGTGTACTCGGCCATCGTCAGCCAGAAGGGCACCGACGGCGCCCCGCTGCGCGAGAGCTTCGGGCGCAAGCTGTCGACCATGTTCGGCACGCTGGACGAGCAGATCCAGATCCAGCCCTTCGATCCGCTGCAGGTGCACGAGGGCAACACCTCGCTGGCGCGCTCGCAGGAGAACCTGCGCCGCGACGCCGCCTCGAGCCGCACCAAGGTGATGAGCTTCCTCGATTCGCAGATCGCGGATCTCAAGTCGGGGCGCTTCTTCACCGACTTCTTCAAGGCCAACAACGTCGGCCCGCTGGGGCAGCGCTTCTTCCTGGTCCGGCTCAAGAACGAGGGCCTGCTGACGCCGTTCGAGGATCCCGCCGACGGCGCCTTCCTGCACGAGACCAAGGAGAACAACTACGACCTCGACCGCGAGCACGTCTCCAAGGAGTTCGGTGAGCTCGAGAAGCGGCTGCGCGAGACCTCCAAGAAGGGCTTCCTCGGCAGCATGCTGTCGCGCGAGAACAAGGAGTTCGACCAGGTCCGGCGCAAGACCCAGGACTACTTCACCCAGGTCGAGGCCGGCCAGCGCGACTGGCTCAAGGCCAGCTTCTGGCAGCGCTTCCACGAGGAGCTGCAGCGCTCGGTCGAGGCGCGCCTGAACGCCTTCCGCAACGTGTCGGCCATCGCCGACGAGGTCGCGCGCAACGTCAGCATCGAGGCCGAGCGGCTGCGCCAGGATCCGTCCACCCGCGGCGACTCCTCGGACGCCGCGGCCTACTACCTCGACAGCGAGGTGCTGCGCGACGACCGCGCCGGGCAGCGGCTGTGGAACCGCCTGTTCAGCCACAAGCTCGACAAGAGCGCCTACTACGACGAGGCCAAGATCTTCGACGCCATCAGCCAGGCCTTCCAGCCCGCGGTCGATGACGATGGCAAGGTGCGCGCCAAGGACGCCATGGAGATCGTGCGCGACCTGCGCACCCGCCTGGAGGAGCTGGCCAAGTCGACCCTGGGCCGCGTGCTGGAGGAGCAGGGCTTCGACCTGAAGGGCGCCCTCGAGCTGGAGGCGCGCTACATCGGCACCGGCGGCGCCACCGCGACCGGGGCCGCCGCGACGCCGGGCCAGGAGGACAAGGCCATCGACGGCGTGTCGTCCAACACGGTCAACGAGCACGTGCGCGACAAGCTGCGCCGGCTGGTCGACCAGTGCGTGCTGCTGGCCAACATCGACAAGACCAAGCGCGACGATCCGACGGTGACGCCGGCCGAGGTCTTCTACGTCGGGCTGGCCACGCGCTACTCGGGTGACGACGCCGGCAGCCTGCGCGCCGCGGTGCGCCAGGTCGCCACCGGGGTCGACTTCATCGACGGCTGGAACGAGGAGGACTCGATCGTCTTCTATCGCGCGCTGCTGGGCATCCCGCTGTACTTCTACAAGCGCGTCAACGACGAGCTGTACCACTCGTACCGCACCGTCAAGGGCAAGCCCAACCGGTCCTACCCGCTGCACATCGAGGCGGTGTGGGAGGACGGCCTGCCCAACATCGATCCCAAGGAGGTCCGCGAGGCCGAGGAGCGCCGGCGCGCCGAGGAGGAGGCCGGCAAGGCCATCGCCGAGCGCGAGACCCGGATCTGGCAGTTCGTGCTGGCCACGCTGGCGTCGGCGGTGCAGAAGAACGCCGACGGCGGCTACGACTGGGTGGTCGGCAGCGTGAAGAAGAAGCTGGGGCCGGACCGCGCCACCTCGTACACGGCGTTCTGGAACATCGACCCCGCGCTGCGTGGCGACCTGGTCAATGCCGGCACCAAGCTCTTCAAGGAGAAGACCTCGAGCATGCCGCGCAAGCGTGACTTCCGCGGCGAGCTGGAGGGCTACCTGGGCAGCCTGACCGAGGCCTTCGCGATGGCACTGGCCAACGAGGACGAGGGCGCGGCGCGCTACCTGAAGGAAGAGAAGAAGGTCGTCGAGGAGAAGATCGCGGAGCTGCCCACCGGCTGAGCCCCTGAGTGACCCCCACGTATGTGATCGCGGTAGGCGGCTTCGGCGCGGCAGTTGCGGCGCGCCTGGCCGCCGATCCGGAGGAGCCGGGCCAGCGTGTCTGCGAGGTCGCGGGCGCGCTGCCCGACGGGGATCGCGCGCGCTTCGTGGGCTGGCTGGGCGACAAGGTGGGCGGCGAGCTGGAGGCGCTGCTGCGGGCTGGGGCGACGCGGCCGGCCGACGGTCTCGACCATGAGGCGCGCGGGCGGCTGGACCTCGTGCTGATCGCCGACGCCGAGGAGGCCGAGCCCGCGCTGCTGGGCGCAGTTGTTGACACCCTGTCAAGAGTTCTGGCCGATCGTTTCGCGGTGATGTTCCCGCCCGGGACGGCGGCCGACCAGCGCTCGGTGGGGCTGGTGGTCCTGTTGACGGTGCCCGCCATCGATAGCGAGCGCGGGCGCGCGGCAGCCCGGGTGGCGCAGAGCTTCGAGCGCTGGCACCTCGGCGGACCGCCGAGCCCGATCCTGAACCGGATCTACCTGGTGCCGCGGCAGAACGAGGTCATGCCGCTGTCGGCCGACGACGTCGAGCGCGAGGTCTACCTGTTCGTGCAGGCCTGCTATCGCAGCGGCCTGCGCGACAGCGACGCCATCCGGCGCCGGCTGGGGCCGCCGCGCGATCCGCGCCGCATGCTCGACTGCGTGGCGGTCGCGGCCGCCGACGTCGAGGTCGAGAAGATCAGCGAGGCCTTCGCCTGGCGCAGCGCGCTGGCCGGCCTCGACCGGCTGGCGGCGCAGTGTGATGGTCGCACCGCGGGATCGCGCGGGCTGTCGGCGCCCGAGCTGGACGTCACCGGCTGGCTGGCGCCGCTGGGGTCGGACCGCCCGGGGCGCGAGCTCGGGGCGGCGGCCACCGGACCGGGCGCGGCGCGCCTGGACGAGCAGGTGCTGGCCTGCGACGTCGCCGAGGCCGAGCAGCTGGCGCTGGCGCAGAAGCAGGTGCGTGACCTGGTCGACTCGCGCCTGGGCAGCGACGACGGCCTGGGCAATTTTCGCGCGGTGAACCAGGCCCTGGCGCTGGCGGCCGAGCGGCTGACCCCGCTGGCGGCCACGCCGGACAGCTGGCTGCCCGCCATCGACGAGGCCGCCGAGGCGGCGGAGGCGTCAGCGGCGGCGGCGGCCGAGGCCGAGGCGGCAGCGGCGGCCGAGGCCGAGAAGGCGGCGCCCGCGCGTGCGGCGTCGCCCGCCTTCGTGGTGGTCGCCGGGATTCTGCTGGCGCTGGTCATCACCGCCGGCGCGGCGGCGATGGCCGCGGTCGCCGGGGTGCGCCAGCGCGCCAGCGCCGCCGGCGGCAGCGGCGGAGGTGGCGTCAAGGTCACCAGCCAGGTCGCCCCCGAGGGCGCGCCGCTGACCAAGACGCTGCTCATCGGCCTCGGCGTCGGCCTGGTGGTCGGGTTCGGCTGGACCTTCGTGGCGCGCTGGTTCGCCAGCCGCAGCAAGGAGGCCGTCGACACCCACAAGGCCACCACGCCCGAGAGCGCGCGCAACCGGCGCACCAAGGCCGCGGTCGAGTCCTCGCTGGCGCTGCGCCGCCGGCGCATCGCGCGTGGCGCCCTGGCCATCGTCGAGGACGAGCGCGAGCGCCTGGCCGCCCTGCGCGCCGCGGTGCTGGAGGCCGGCGTGTTCGCGCGCAAGCAGCTCAAGGAGCTCGGCGTGACGCCCGCCGACGAGCCCAGCCGCGACGACTTCACGCGCCTGTTCGGCGCCGAGACCCCGCTGCACTGGAGCCTGCTGGAGGCCGCCGCGCTGCCCCGGCTGTGGGAGCGCTCGCGCGCGGTGCGTGACGACGAGCTGTGGTCGGCCCGCCTGCTGGCGCGCGCCTACGTGCGCGGCGGCCACCGGGACGATCTGCCCTTCGCCGAGGCCGGCGCCTGGGAGGCCGCCCTGCGCGAGCAGCACCAGCTCTTGGCCGACGAGGGCGTCTTCACCTGGCCCGACCTCGGCCCGGTGCTGACCGCGCAGGTCCGTCGCTTCCTGGCCGCGGTGCCGCAGGCGCTGCGACTGGGCGTTCGCCCGCTGCGCAGCGACGGCACCCCGGAGACGTTGGTCGACGCCCGCGAGCTGCTGGTGGTGGTGCCGCCCGACGGCCGCGCCACCGTGGAGCGCGTGCTCGGCGACCAGGCCATCCCCGACGCCGCGCTGCTGGCCGGCGCGCGCCGCCTGTCGCGCGTGCTGGTGCTGCGCAGCGCCGGCGAGTTCGACAGCGCCAGCATCGGCGCGGGCAGCCCATGAGCCAGCCCGCCGCCAGCGCTACGCGTCGCCTCGTGAGCCGACTCGCTGCCAGCGCCGCGCGAGGCCGGGCATGAACCTGCTCGCCGCCATCATCTGGCTGCTGCCGGTCGCCGCCGGCCTGGGCGCCACCGCGCGCCGCCACCGCGTCGGCGCCAGCTGGGGCTGGGCGCGTGCGTTCAGGGCAGGGTGGGGCGCCGCCCTGATGGTGGCCGCGGCGTGGGCCCTGATCCGCGTCTTCGACTGGCTGTCCGGCGGCGGCGGCCCGCTGGCCTGGGTCGGCGTCAAGCGTGTGGTCTTCAGCGACCCCGCGCCGCTGGCCGACGCCGTGATGCGCCTGGGCGCCGGGGCCGGCTTCCTGTTCGCGGGCGCGCTGGTGCTGGCCGCGCGGCTGTCACCGCGGCCGCGCCCGACGCTGCCGCTGGGCATCGCCGCCACCGCGCTGGGCCTGCTGTCTGCGCTGGCGGTGTGCGGCGCCTTCGCCTCGGGCCCGGTCGCCTATGCCACTGCGCTGCCGCTCGACTTCGTCGCCTTCGTGCCGGTGATCGCCGCCGGCATGGCGCTCGGCTTCCTGCGCCTGCCCGAGCCCGCTGAGGCCAGCGCCGCCAAGGCCGGCCCCGGCAAGGGCAGCGCCGCCGCTGCCGCCGCTGCCGCCGCTGCCGCCGCGACCGCCGCCGCCGGCGCCGCGCGCCCGACCCCCGCCGCACACCCGCCCGCGCCGGCCGGCCCCGAGCCCGAGGCGCTGGCCAAGCAGGCCGGCCTCATCAAGGGCGCGCCCACCTTCTCCGTCCCGGCACGCCCGCGCACCGCCGCCGGCACCGACCCGGCCGCCGATCGGATCTGGAACGCCTGTGCCGGCGCCGGCCCGGCCCCCACGGCGCTGGTCGACCTGGCCGCCCGCCTGGGCAAGCCCGCCACCGCGGGCACCCTGCTCGGCGATCTCTCGATGCCCACCGAGGCCGCCGCCGCCGACGCCCTGGCGCTGCTGGCCGCCCTCGGGCGCGCCGCCCGCGTCCTCGTGGTGTGCGCCGACCCGCGCGCGGTGCAGACCCGCCTCAACGCCGCGCTGACCGCGCTGCGCGCCTTTCGCCCCGGCCCGCTGTGCGCCGGCGACGGCGAGCTGCGCGACGCCCTGGCGCAGAACCGCCTGCCCGCCATCGCGCTGCTCAACCTCGGCGATCTCGGCGGCCAGGCCCTGGGCGCGCGCACCCCGGCCGGCCTGTCCTGGCTGGCCGGCCTCGATCTCGTCATCCTGGTGCGCGTCGATCAGCTGGCCCCCATCGAGGCCACGCACATGGCCTTCACCCTGCGCCGCCTCACCCTGGCCATCGAGCGCGAGCGCGCCCGCCCGCTGTGGGTCGCCCTGGCGCAGCGCAGCGCCGGCTCCATCGGCTGGCTGGAGGCCAGCGCGCAGCTCGGCTTCGAGCCCACCGCGCTGGGCGCCGGCACCGCGGGCGTGCGGGTGTGGGCGCGCACCGTCGCGCGCGGCGCCAGCCTCGACGACATCAGCGCCGCCGCGCAGGCCCTGGCCCGCGTCGAGCCCGTGCTCGAGGACGCCGTCGGCGAGCTCGCCGCCGCCGATGATCGCAAGTCGGTCCAGCGCCCCGGCTACCACGGCCGCACCGCGCTGGCGCTGATCGACGACCGCAACCTGGCCGGCCGCTTCCGTGCCCGTGTGGGCCTCGCGCACCGCGTCCCCGGCGGCACCCACACCGCGCTGTGGTTCGTGCCCGACAGCCCGCTGGCGCGCTTCCTCCTGCGCGAGAACGCCCTGCTCGGCCTCGAGGGCGCCGACGAGCTGCCCTCGCCGCGCCCGCTGGCGGGCCTGGGCAACCGCTTCCTGGCCGCCGCGCACCTCGAGGCCGCGCTGCACGAGGGCCGCACCGACGAGCGCGCCCTGCGCCGCGCCTTCGGCGACGCCGCGGTCACCGAGCTGCTCGCCGCGCGCACCGATCTGCGCCGCGAAGGCCGTCGCGCGCGCTGGAACCCCGAGGCCCGCACCATCGAACCCTCGACCATCCTGTCGGTGCCCGGCGGCGCGGCCTGGCCCGATCCGCGCCGCGAGACCATCACCGCCAACGTGGTCGAGGTGCGCAGCACCCACGGCGCCGTCCTGCGCCGCGTCGATCGCCGCGTCGCCGCCACTCGCTTTCACCCCAACCGCGTCTTCCGCGCCCGCGGCACGCTGTACCAGGTCGGCGGCGAGGCTCTGGCCCCGGGCGCCCCGCAGCTCACCGTCAGCCCGGCACCCTCGGGCGCCAGCCCCACGGTGCCCGATCTCGCCGTCGAGCTGACGCAGTCGACCTGGCTGACCAAGCCCGAGCAGCACCGCCTGGGCAAGGTCACCTTCGCGCGCGGCACCGCCGCGGTCGACGTCCACGAGAAGGTGCGCGGCGCCATGCCCCGCGGCGCCGCCGCCGCCACCGTGCGCTTCCCGACCGTCAGCGCCGAGTACCCCACCCAGGCCGCCGTGCTGCTGTTCGGCAGCGTGCCGTCACGCCCCGCGCTGCGCCACGCCGCCCGCCTCGCCGCCGAGCTCATCCCCGCCCACCTGCTGGTCGAGCCCGAGGACGTCGAGCTGGTGATCTACCCCGACGGCTTCGGCGGCGTGCAGCGCCCCGCGCTGGCCTTCGTGGATCGCCACGTCGGCGGCATCGGCGTCGCCGAGGCGCTCGACCCGCGCACCCTGCACGAGCTGATGCGCTGGACCTGGGGCGTGCTGTATGGCTGCCCATGCATGAAGGGCTGCGAGGCCTGCACCCCGGCCGACGTGCTGGCCGCCGGCCCCGACAAGGTCGGCGCGCTCAAGCTGCTGGGCGGCTGAGCCCTTTACTTCGCGTCAACCAGCTCGATCTCGAAAAGAAGCTGAGAGTTGGCCGGGATGACCTTCATGTCCCTGGCGCCATAGCCCAGCGCCGGCGGGATCAGCACCGTCACCTTGCCGCCGACGCGCATGCGCTTGATGGCCTCGGCGAAGCCCGGGATGAGGTGCTCGGGCTTGGCCTTGAACGGCCCGCGCGTGGTCGACTCGTCGAACAGCGCGCCGCGGCCGTGATCCCACAGCCAGCCCTTGTACTGCATGGTGCACTCGCGGCCGGCCAGGCACTCGGCCCCGGTGCCGACCTCCTCGCTCACGATCATCAGCCCCGACGGCGTCACCAGCCAGCCGGCATCCGGCGGCGGCACCACCACCGTCACCGGGGTGTCCTTCGCCCGCCGCGGCTCGACCCGCGCGTCCGCCTTCGGCGCCAGCACCGCGAACCAGCCCACCAGCACCAGGCCCGCGCCGCCCAGCAGCGCCGCCGCCCCGATCAGCCAGCCGCGTCCACCGCCCAGCCCGCGCGGCGCGCCGCCGACCGGCTCGAGCTCCGCCGCCCCGCCATACCGCCGCTCGCCGTCAGCGCCACTCATGCCGCCAAAATGTACGCCCTCACGGCCGCTTCTGCACCACGACCCCGCTGGGCAGGCTGGCGCCCGTCAGCCACACATCCATCGCCGCATCGCCCAGCAGGTGCCGGCGCAGGAAGGCCACCGCCAGCGTCTTCACCGTGCCGCGCACCACCGCGTCATCCGCTGGCCCATCCGGGCACACCGAGCACAGGAAATTGCACACGTCGACGAAGTCCATGTGATCGGCCCCGGTCAGATCCCACTTGGCCGCCCAGCTGGCCCCGGTCGCCGCCGCATAGAAGGTCTCGAAGTTGGAGTCCGCCGGCGCGCACGGCATGAAGCCGCCGCTCGCGTTCACGGTCTCGCCCATGAAGCCGACTGGCATGGTCAGCGGCGTGACCTGATCGGGCACCACGTCGGGGCTGTTGGAGTTGACCGGATCCAGCGCGAGCAGCGCCGCGACCCGGGTGCGGTTGGCGAACGCCGCCATGGTCGCCAGCTTGCCGCCCAGGCTGTGGCCCGCCAGCGCCACCTTGCTGACGTCGATCTTGCCCGCCAGCGGCCCGCTCGCGCCCACCGCCCAGTCCAGCGCCGCGCCGACGTCCAGCGCCATCGCGGCATGATCCGACCCCGAGGTATCGACGCGCACGACGATCACGCCGTGCGACGCGATGCGCTCCGCCAGCGGCAGGTACATGCTGGTCTGCAGCATGAAGCCCGGCATGAACAGCACCGCGGGCGACAGCTGCCCCGCCGGCCGCGTCGGCACATGCGCGATCACCGGCACGCTGCGCGAGCCGCGCATCACCGTCGCCATCACGGTGGTCGCGGCGAACGGCCCCGCCGCCGCGGGCGACCCCGCCGCCACCGCGCCATCGGCGCCCGGCGTCACCGTGGCATCCACGCTGCCGCCGCCATCTGGCACCAGCCCGGCATCGACGCGCACCACGTTGCCGGCGTCGTCGCGCACCAGGTTGCCGGCGTCGTCGGTCACCGGCGGCTGATCGTCGTCCCCGCCGCCGCCGCTCGAATCGCACCCGCCGACCGTGTACCCTGCGCAGGCCAGGAACATCACAGCCAGCGCACCGCGCGTCGTCTTCATGAGCTTCATGCCGCGCATCCTAGAACGAGCTTCACCGAATTGGTAGCCTGACTAAATCAACCGACCAAACGTGACGACAACCACCAGTAAAGACTCATCTTCTTCCCCTGCCGTCGAGACCGTCGGCGTCGCCAAGCGCTACCCCAGCGGAGTCGAAGCGCTGTCCGGCATCGATCTCCGCATCGAGCAAGGCGAGATCTTCGCCCTGCTCGGCCCCAACGGGGCCGGCAAGACGACCTGGATCTCGATCGTGTGCGGCCTTTCGCGCGCAACCGGCGGCAGCGCCCGCGTGCTCGGCCTCGACGTGGTCAAGGACGCCCTGGCCGCGCGCCGCGTGGTCGGCCTGGTGCCGCAGGAGATCAACTTCGATCCCTTCTTCAAGGTGCGCGAGGTGCTGCGCTTTCAACAGGGCTACTTCGGCGTCCCCCGCGACGACGCGCGCATCGACGAGATCCTCGCCGCCCTCGATCTGACCGCCAAGGCCGACGCCGGCACCCGCGAGCTGTCGGGCGGCATGAAGCGCCGCCTGCTCATCGCCAAGGCGCTGGTGCACTCGCCGCGCGTGGTCTTCCTCGACGAGCCCACCGCCGGTGTCGACGTCAACCTGCGCCGCGACCTGTGGGACTACGTGCGCGAGCTGCGCCGCCGCGGCACCACCATCGTGCTGACCACGCACTACCTCGAGGAGGCCGAGGCGCTCGCCGATCGCGTGGGCGTGATCGACAAGGGCAAGCTCCTGGTCCTCGACACCCCGGGCGCGCTGCTGGCCCGCCACGGCGCGCGCCGCATCAAGATCAAGCTGGCCGCCCCGCTGGCCGCGCTGCCCGCCGAGCTGGCCGCCCTGGGCGCGACCCTCGAGCCCGGCGGCCTCGAGCTCAGCTGTCCCGTCGCCACCCCCGGCATGGATACCCCGCCCGCCAACGGCCAGCCCGCGCCCGCCGAGATCCGCCGCGTGATCTCCGCGGTCGCCGCGCTCGACGCCAGCATCGCGGTCACCGACCTGCGCACCGAGCAGCCCACCCTGGAGCAGGTCTTCATGGCGCTGGTCGGCCACCGCAAGGGCGCCGCCGCATGAGGAGCTGCCCGTGAACGTCATCGGCTGGAAGACCCTGGTCGCCAAGGAATCGCGCCGCTTCATGAAGGTGCCCGGGCAGACCATCCTGAACCCGGTCATCAACACCGCGCTGTACTTCGTCGTCTTCGGCTATGCGCTGGGCGGCTACCTGCGCGAGCTCGACGGCGTGCCCTACATCCGCTTCATCATCCCCGGCCTCATCATGCAGTCGATCATCCAGAACTCGCTGCTCAACACGGCGTCATCGCTGTTCGTGTCCAAGCTGCAGGGCACCATCATCGATCTGCTGCTGGCGCCACTGACCGCGTTCGAGGTCGTCTCGGCCTATGTGGTCGCCGCGCTGGCCCGCGCGCTGACCGTCGCCGTGCTGGTCTGGCTGGTGGCCTCCGCATTCACCAGCTTCCACGTCGCGCACCCGCTCTACGCCCTCGGTTTCGCGCTCGGCGTCGGCGTGGTGTTCGCCCTCGGCGGCATGGTGGTCGCCATCGCCTCCAACAACTTCGAGCAGCTGAACCTCATCCCCGCCTTCGTGATCACGCCGCTGACCTTCCTGGGCGGCGTCTTCTACAGCCCACACGCCCTGCCGCGCCCCTGGAGCACCATCACGCGCGCCAACCCCATCCTCTACATGGTCGACGGCCTGCGCTACGGCCTCATCGGCCGCTCCGACACCAACCCGAACCTCGGGCTGGCCATCGTGGTCGGCACCGCCGCGCTGCTCGGCGCCACCGTCTACGCCATGCTGCATAGCGGCTACAAGCTCAGGACGTAGCCGCCATCCGGCGCCGCGCCAGGGCGCGCCGCAGCGCCGTGGGACCCGCCGACGAGCGCTCGGCCTGGAGCAGCGCCAGCGCGCCCAGGCCCAGCGTCGCCACCGCGAGCTGACGCAGTCGCCGCGTCACCACCACCGCCACGCCCACCGCGGGCGCGACGCCCAGGGCGGCGAACAGCGCGTAGTGGCCGCCCTCGGTGACGCCTGCGCCCATCGGCACCAGCGTCGCCAGCCACCCGATCACGACACCCAGCGGCAGGCTGGCCAGCCACAGCTCGAGGGGCAGGCTGCCCGCGATGGCGTACAGCAAGATGCCGTACTCGAGCCAGCCCAGCAGGCGCGACAGCAGCAGCCAGCGCCACGCCGGCAGCAGCCCCGGCGCGTGGCCGGCGCCGACCAGCCTGAGCGCCGCGTCGAAGCGCTGCAGGTGCGGGTCCCAGCGCTGCCGGCGCTCGGCCGAGATCACGCGCACGGCGCGCAGCAGATCGGCCAGGCTGGCGGCCATGCCGCGCTGCACCAGCGCCACGCTGGCCGCAGCCAGCGCCAGGCCCAGCCCGGCAGCGAGCCACGCCGCGCGCTCCAGCGCGGGTGGCAGCTCGAGCAGCAGCGCGACCACCGGGAGCCCCACCACGACGAGGCCCACGCTGGTCAGGAAGCCGAGCAGGTTGACCAGCAGCACGCCGCCCAGCACCCGATCCCGCGGCGCGTGACCCGCCAGCAAGCTCACCTTGGTGGCCTCGCCCAGCGCCCCGGTGGGCAGCAGCGTGTTCATGGCCTGGCCCGCCAGCTGGGTGGCCAGCAGCCGGGGCACACGCACCATGCGCGACTCCGGCCGCAGCGCGCAGCGCAGCGCCGCGGCGTCGCAGCTCACCGTGGCCAGCTCCACCACCAGCACCACCACGAACCACCAGCCGACCGTGGCCACCATGGCGGCGAGCCGCGCGAAGCCGATGCCGTGCAGCGTCCACGTCATGGCCGCCAGGCCCGCCAGCAGCAGGCCCAGGTTGACCAGGCGCCGCGTACGGGAGCTCGCCGGGCTCAATCGAAGATGTCTCCCAGCACGTCGAAGAAGCCGCCCTTGCGCCGCCGCGGCGGGTCCCAGTCGCGGTCGCCGTCGCGGTAGCGCTCGGGCTCGCGGTAGCGCTCGGGCTCGCGGTAGCGCTCGGGCTCGCGGCCGCGGTCGTCGCTCCGGCTGCGGCCCGGCTCCCAGTCGCGCGAGCGATCGCGCACCAGCTCACGCTCCCGGCGCTCGGCGACCTCTGCCGCCAGCAGCTTGGCCATCTCGCCATGGTCGAGCCAGACGCCCTGGCACTTGGGGCAGACATCGACCTCGACGTCCTCGCGCCGGCGCTCCTCCAGCACCGAGGCGACACAGCGCGGGCACACCATCAGGCCATCACCACGGCTCGCGGATCCCTTCATGACGCGCTCCTCTCCAGCCGCGCCGCCGGCGGACGCTTGCGCGTCGCCAGCAGCGAGGCCACGACGCCGGCGGCCAGGATGGCCAGGATGGCGCCGAGCAAGTACAGGTTGAAGTGCCGGCCCATCCAGCTCTTGAGCCAGCTGTGGATCATCATCTTGGTGCCGACCAGCATCAGCACGGCCGCCAGCGAGACCTTGAGGTACTTGAAGCGGTCCATCAGGCCGGCCAGCGCGAAGTACAGGCTGCGCAGCCCCAGCATGGCCATCACGTTGGAGGCGAAGACCAGGAACGAGTCGCCCGTGATGGCGAAGATGGCCGGGATGGAGTCGACCGCGAAGACCAGGTCGGTGAGCTCGATCATGAGCAGCGCCAGGAACAGGGGCGTGGCGATGAGCGCGCCCTTGCGCGCCCGCGCCAGCACGCTGTCGTGCTCCTTGGCGGCGCCCGGCGTGGCCGCCTCCTCGGCCGCGGCCGAGCCGGCGCGCAGGAAGAAGTGCTGGCCGTGGAAGCGCTCGCTGATCGGCATGACCCGGCGCGCCAGCCGCACCAGGGGATGGCGGCTGAGATCGCTGCTGCCGCCCTTGACCACCAGCATCTTCACGCCGGTGACGATGAGGAAGCCGCCGAAGACGTAGATGATCCACGACACCTCGGCCAGCAGCTGGGCGCCGACGGCGATCATCACGCCGCGCATCAGCAGCGCACCCACGATGCCCCAGAACAGCACGCGGTGCTGGTAGATCGCGGGCACCCCGAACGACGCGAAGATGATGGCGATGACGAAGATGTTGTCGATGGCCAGCGACTTCTCGACCAGGTACCCGGTCAGGTACTTGGTCAGCGCGCTGGCGCCGTCGTTGTAGACCGCGGTGCCCGCGACGACCTCCGGGTTCTCGACCATGAGGTCGGCGTTGTAGCCGAGGCCGAACCAGTGGTGCTCGTAGCCGAAGTAGACGAAGGCGCCGAACGCCAGCCCGACGCCGATCCACAGCGCCGACCAGCCCAGGGCCTCCTTGACCCCGATCACGTGGGCCTTGCGGTTGAGCACGCCGAGGTCCAGCGCCAGCAGCGCCAGCACCAGGGTCACGAAGCCGAGGTAGACCGGGAGCATCAGGACCTCCGATCCTCACGCCGACGGCCGAGGTCGCGCGCCAGCACCCGCGCCGCGCGATCGCAGGCGTCGGCCACCGCGGCCATGATCTCGTGGCTGCGCGCCTCGATGTTCACGGGCCCGCGCGCGCCGGACGTCAGGCTGATCCGACACAGCTTGTCGAGCCCGCCCTTGGGCCCATTGTCGTCGAGCACCGTGACCGCGACCTCGCCGGCGCCCACGAGCCGGCTCATGGCGAAGCGGACGCGACGATCGATGTCGCGGCGCAGCTCGGTGGGGAGCTCCAGGTTGCGCTGCCGGATGGACACTCTCATGGCTGACCTCCTGTGTGGCTTCAGGATGGCCACGGCGGAGTGCGGCGACAAATGCATACTTTTGCGATGAACGTTCGATTTTTTGCATGTATGGGTGCATGCTGTACCCATGGCGGCCTGGCTCAACTACCACCACCTGCTGTACTTCTTCACCGTGGCGCGCGAGGGCGGGGTGGCCCGGGCAGCGGCACGTCTGCACCTGTCGCAGTCCTCGGTCAGCGCCCAGCTGCGCACCTTCCAGCGCAACCTCGGCCAGACCCTGCTGGAGCGCGACGGCCGCGGCGTGGCCCTGACCGAGATGGGCCGGATCGCCTACCGCTACGCCGAGGAGATCTTCGGGCTGGGACGCGAGCTGGGTGACGCCATGCAGGGCCGTCCCACCGGGGGGATGTCCCAGCTGGTGGTCGGCGTGGCCGACGTCATCCCCAAGCTGGTCGCCTACGAGCTGCTGTCACCGGCGCTGGCCTTGCCAGAGCCGGTCCAGCTGGTGTGTCGCGAGGACCGCCCCGAGCGGCTGCTGGGCGAGCTGGCCCTGCACAACCTGGACGTCGTGCTGTCCGACAGCCCGGTCGGCCCCGGGGTCAACGTGCGCGCCTTCAACCACCTGCTCGGCGAGTGCGCCACCGTGGTGGTCGGCACGCCCGCGCTGGCACGGCGCTTCCGCCCCGGCTTCCCCGGCTCGCTGGAGCAGGCTCCGCTCCTGATGCCTGCCAGCGGCACCGTGCTGCGGCGCAGCCTCGACGCCTGGCTCGATCAGCACGGGCTGCGACCGCGCGTCGCCGGGGAGTTCGAGGACAGCGCTCTCAGCAAGACCTTCGCCCAGGCCGGCGCCGGCCTGACCCTGGTGCCCGAGGTCATCGAGGCCGAGGTTGCACGCCAGTACCAGCTGCGCCGGGTCGGCCGCCTCACAGACGTGCGCGAGCGCTACTACGCCATCTCGGTCGAGCGCCGGCTGCGCCACCCCGCGGTGGTCGCCATCTCGCACGCGGCGCGTAACCAGCTGTTTCAGACCAGGCGGCGCTGAAGCGCCGAGCAATCTGCTTGGGTCCAGGTCGCGAAATGCAGGACAATGGCGCGACCATCCGACTCAGGGAGCCTCGCCATGCGCAAGCTCAGCGTCCTCGTGCTGCCCCTCTTCGCCTGGCTCGGCTGCGGCAGCGGCGGTGGCACGTCGGGTGACGCCGACGGCGGCCCCGGCGCCGACGGCGGCCAGCAGCCGACCGACGGCGGCAGCGCCATCGATCGCCCCGTCACCGTGCTGCCCGACGGCGGCCTGTTCGCCGGCAACCCCGATCGCGCCTGCAGCGGCGCCATTCCCCCGGAGGGCATGCCCGCCAACGTGTCCAGCCCGACCACCGTGGTCGGCACCGGCACCGCGGCCAGCTGCACCTTCGCCGCGCTGAACGCCGCGGTCACGACGGGCGGCATCATCACCTTCAACTGCGGCGCTGACCCGGTCACCATCCCGATCACCGCGACCATGAACCTGCCCATCAACAAGAACACCGTCATCGACGGTGGCCGCAAGGTCACCCTGGACGGCGGCGGCACGGTCCAGATCCTGCGCTGGAACAGCCCCAACTTCCGCGCCCTCGACTTCCGCCTCACGGTGCAGCACCTGCGCTTCGTCAACGGCGCCATCGCCGGCTCGATGCCCATCCCGACCGCGCCCGCGCCGTGCTCGCAGGGCTTCAACGCCGGCGAGGGCGGCGCCATCTTCATGCGCGACGGCAACCTGTCGGTGATCGACTGCGTGTTCGACAACAACAAGGCGGCGCCCGTCGGCCCCGACGTCGGCGGCGGCGCCATCCGCATGCTGGGCAGCAAGAACGGCGTCGTCATCGTGGGCAGCACCTTCATCAACAACAGCGCCAGCAACGGCGCCGCCGTGGGCTGCCTGTTCTCCAAGCTCAGCGTCTACAACAGCCTGTTCGACAACAACACCGCCACCGGCCACGACGCCAACAACAACGATCCCGCGCGCTGCAGCGTCATCAACAACGGCCAGAACGAGATCGGCTCGGGCGGCAACGGCGGCGCCCTCTACAGCGACGGCGCCTCGCTCGACGTCACCCTGTGCGGCGACAAGATCGTCAACAACCACGCCGGCCCCAATGCTTTCGGCGGCGGCCTGTTCTTCACCAGCAACGACTTCGGCGGCGTCCTCACCATCACCGAGACCAACATGACCGGCAACACCGGCGGCTCCTGGACCCAGGTCCAGTCCGGCACCGTCCGCAACGCCGGCACCGCCGTCGGCACCAACGCCAAGAGCATCACCATCACGAATTCGACCTTGCAGGGAGTTCCCTGACCGGCCCTCGACGCACCGCGATCTTCGCGGTCGCTCCTCGCTCTCCGATGTTGCCTGTTGCCTGTTTCCTGTTGCCTGTCGCCTGTTCTTTCCGTCTTCCTCAGGCCGCCTCGGGCGCCGGCTCGGGGCGCTGCCCGCGCGTCGCGAGCATCGACACCGCCACACCCGCGGCCAGGATGCCCAGGATGGCCGCCAGCATGTACAGGTTGAAGTGCGCGCCCAGCCAGTCCTTGAGCCAGCTGTGCGCCAGCATCTTGCCGCCCACCAGCATCAGGATCGCGGCCAGCGACACCTTGAGATACTTGAAGCGGCTCATCATGCCGGCCAGCGCGAAGTACAGGCTGCGCAACCCCAGCATCGCCATCACGTTGGACGAGAACACCAGGAAGGCGTCGCCGGTGATGGCGAAGATGGCCGGGATCGAGTCGACCGCGAAGACCACGTCGGTCAGCTCGATCATGAGCAGCGCCAGGAACAGCGGCGTGGTCACCAGCACGCCCTTGCCGACGCGCGCCAGCACGCTGTCGGGCTGCTTCTCGGCGCCCGGGGTGGCCGCCTCCTCGGCCGCCGGCGAGCCGCCGCGCACGAAGAAGTGCTGACCGTGGTAGCGCTCGCTGACCGGCATCAGGCGGCGCCACAGGCGTAGCAGCGGGTGCTTGCTGTGGTCGTGCGAACCCTCCTTGGCCACCAGCATCTTGACGCCGGTGACGATGAGGAAGCCGCCGAAGATGTAGATGACCCACGACACCTCGGCCAGCAGCTTGACGCCGACCGCGATCATGGCGCCGCGCATCACCAGCGCGCCGACGATGCCCCAGAACAGCACGCGGTGCTGGTACATGGCGGGCACCCCGAACGAGCCGAACACGATGGCGATGACGAAGATGTTGTCGATGGCCAGCGACTTCTCGACCAGGTAGCCGGTCAGGTACTTGGTCAGCGCACTCCAGCCATCGTTGTAGATGGCCACGCCGCCGCGCTGCACCGGCTCGGTGACCAGCAGGTCGACGTTGGTGCCCAGGCCGAACCACTGCTGCTCGTAGCCCAGGTAGATGACGCCGCCGAAGGCCAGCCCCAGCGAGATCCACAGCGTCGACCAGCCCAGCGCCTCGCGCACACCGATGACGTGCGCCTTGCGGTTGATGACCCCGAGATCCAGGACCAGCAAGGCCAGGATCATCGTCACGAACGCTACATAGACCCAGACCATCGCGCCTCCTGACCTCCATAGATAAGGGTCCAGGCACGCAACGACAAACTCATTGTCTGGATGCGAATGTTCGGTTTAATCGATGTAACGCCAGCCCACGCGCAGGAGTTCGCGCGGCTGCTCTGGTCCGGGCTCCTGCAGCGCGGGAGCGACCGGCTCGACCCAGACCAGCAGCGCGCCGCCGCTGGGCAAGGGCACGATGCGCCAGGCCTCCATGTCGTACCGGCGCAGCTTGCTGTCCCCGCCGAGCCTCGAGTGGTCAGGGATCCCGGTGTCCCGCGGCCCGGCCAGGAAGCCGGCGGCGCTCTGCTCCACGCTGTACAGCCGCCCCTGTCTCAGGTATGGCAGTCCGGCGTCATCGACGGCCAGGACGTCGGCGCCGGGGGCCTCCGGCACGACCTTGCCGAGGTAGAGCCGCGCATGTGGCGGCGCACCCATGAGGCCCAGGATCGGCGTGTCGGGCATGGGAAAGGGCAGGTCGGCCCAGGTCTCGCCACCGTCGTGAGAGGCGAGCACGCGCGGATCGGGCGATGGGATGTCGCTGAAGTTGGGGCCCGAGGTGATGGTCAACAGGAGCTCGTCACCTGCACAGCGCAGCTCGACGATGCTCGAGTCGTCACCCGTGTCGGTGGCGTCCTCGGCCAGGAGGCGGTCGACGGTGCCGAAGTGAATGGGCCTGGTGCCCTGGCCGATCCACATGACGCGTGCGGGCGCACCCGGGCAGGCGACCACCTTGGGCGTGTTGATGGTGACCCAGTGGGCGACGTCACCGTCCAGCGAGGACATCCTCGGGCTCAGCGGCAGGGCGCCATCGCTGTGCACCACGCCCGCTGCGTCGAGGTGGCGCACCATCGTGGGCACCGAGGCCTCGACCCAGGTCGGCACCCCGGCGTCCAGGAAGCCGACCACCTCGCCCAGCTGTTCGCCCCTGACCAGCTTCAGCGGTTGCTCGGGCAGCCAGGTCGCGCCACCGTCGATGCTGACGTCCGCGAAGCGGGTGCAAGCGGCCGCGAACGGCGCGGCGCAGCGCTCGCGGATGGCGACCACTCCCTGCAGGGTGGCGATCGCCACGCGCGGCCTGCCCGGTGCACCCGGGCCACGCACCACCACGCTGCCATCGGCGCTCAGCGCCACGCGCTCCAGGTTGCCGAGCACGTGGACGCGCTCGCCGTCCCAGGCGGCGACCGCGTCCGGGTCGGACTCGCCGATGCGCTGGCTGCTGGTCGGGCTGCTGGCCCAGATCCCGGTGCTGTCCCGCCAGACCACCAGCGCCAGGCTGTCGTGCCCCGGCGCCAGGGCCAGCACCTCTGCGCGGCGCGGTCCGGGCAGCTCGATCTTGCCCTCATGGTGCACCACCCCGGCGTCGATGCGCGCGGGGCTGCGGCGGTCACCACCACCCCGACCGAGGCGCCGACACGACGCCTGCGTCAGCGTCGCCGCGACCAGCCCAACCCCAGCCCCCGCTGCCCACCATCGCGACATCGCACCTTCCGCGAGCGCCGGGACGGATGAGATCCTCGGTCGCTACGCGTCCGAGGATCTCGGCTTGCCCGCGCCGTCGCCCAGCTTCTCGCGCAGCGCGGTGATGCGCTTGCCGACCTCGCGGAAGCGCGGGTCGCGCTTGGCGACCTTCTCGTAGTAGTACAGCGCCTCGCCGCCGTCGCTCAGGCGCTCGTAGGCCTGGCCCAGCTCGAAGTACAGCGCCAGCGCCTCGCGCTCGGTGATCTGCGGCTCGTACAGCGCCTGCTTGTACTGGTTGATGGCCTCGCTGTGCTGGCCCATCTCGGCGTAGCACAGGCCGATCATCATGGCGCACTGCACCGCGCGCCCGGGCAGCTGCATGACGACCTGGAACTCCTTGATGGCGTCGTCGTGGAGGCCCATCTCCTTGTAGGCGATGCCGAGGTCGTAGTGCGTCTCGACGTCGTCGTCGCCCAGCTTGGCGACCACGCTGCGCGGCTGGGTCAGCTGGTAGACGCGCTCGGGCTCCGGGGCGGGCGCGGGCGCCGGCGGCGGCGCCTCGGCCTCACCGACGCTGGCCAGCGCCTCGACGTCCTGCAGCTTGGCCTGCACCAGGGGATGGTTGGGATAGCGCGCCAGCAGCGCCTCCAGGATGTTGCGCGCCTCGCCGTAGAGGTTCTGCTGCACGAAGAAGTCGGCCTCGTCGAGGTCGTCTTCCAGGCTGCCGCCATCCTCGTCGGCGCCCACGGCGGCGATGCCCGACTGGGTCTCGGACGACGGCGCCTCGGTGGCGACCCCGATGGCGGCCCCGTCCGGGCCGGCGGCGTCGGGCTCCAGCTCGACCAGCCCGCTGTCGAACTGGCTGGCGTCGCCCAGGCCGTCGCCGTCGCCCTCCTCGTCGAGGGTGTTCTCGCCCACCGGCATGACCTGACGCAGCGTCGCGGTGGCCTGGCGGGCCGCCTTGGGGAAGTTGCCCGACTCGTGATCGAGCGGCGGCACCTCGACGACCATGTCGGCCTCGGGCTCGGCCTCGGCCTCGGCCACGATGATGTCGTCGGAGAACTCGTCGCCGTAGCCCATGGTGTCGGGCCGCTTGCCGCGCTGCGCGCCGGGCGGCTCCAGCGGCGCCGGCTCGCTGCCGCGCGCATCCAGCGCCATCTCGGCGTCGGGCAGCGGCAGCATGAAGCGCTCGGCCAGCGCGCGCACGCGCTCGTCGCCGGGGATCAGCGCGGCCAGCTCGCCGAGGAAGGTCGCCGCCACCTCGGAGCGCGCCGAGCCGGTGATCTCGACCAGCGCCGCCAGCGCGGTCGCCGCCTCGTCATAGCGCCCGAGCTTGAGGTAGACCTCCTTCAGCTTCTCGTGCGCCTCCACGTTGCGGCCGTCGCGCGCCAGGATGGGGCGCACATGATCGATGGCCTTCTGGTGCAGGCCGTACTTCACGTAGACGTCGGCCTCGGCCAGGACCTTGGCGACCTCCTCGGTGAAGTCGTCGGCGCTGTTCTGGCGCGAGGGATCGTCCTCGAACACGCCGCCCGGCATGGCCGGGTTCTGGCCGCTGACGTCGTAGCCAAACTCGTCGTCGGGGACCAGCTCCTCCTCGAGCTGGATGGGCGGCTGCGACGACATCGCGCGGTGGCCACCGGTGCCAGCGCCGGTCGAGCGCGGCGGCATCATCGGCGCACGCCCCGCGGGCGGCATGTCGCTGGCGCCGGGCAGCCCGGGCACGCCCTTCATCGGCGTGGCCACGCGCGGCGCGCCCAGGGCCTCCTCGATGGTGACGATGGGCATCGAGCCGGTCATGCCCATGGGCTGTGACGGCGCGCCCGGCGAGGCCGAGAGCGTCAGCGGCGGCAGCCCGCTGGTGCGCGGCGGCGGCGCCATCTGGAACTGTGGCTGCGGCGGGGGCTGCGGCTGCGCGGGTGGCGGCGGCGTCGGCGGCAGGCTGATGCGCTGCGAGCTGGTCCCGCCACCGAACGCGGCGCGCACCTCGGTGTCGTCAGGTGCCAGCTGGCCGATGCGGCGCAGCACGTCGAGGCGCTTGTCGTTGTGGCCGTTCTCCTGGTGGATGCGCGCCAGCTCCTTGAGCACGGAGATGGTCTTGGCGGTCTGCCCGAGCTCCTCGAAGGCGCCGGCCAGCAGGTGCAGGGTCTCGACGTCGCGCGGATCGGCCTTGAAGCAGGCCTGCAGCTTCTGCAGCGCGCGCCGGGGATCACCGCGCTTGATGTAGATCTCGGCCAGCTCGCGGTTGAGCAGGCGGTTGTCGGGCTGGTGCCAGACCAGGCGCTCGGCGACCTTGACGAAGTCGTCCTGGCGGCCGGCGGCGCGCAGGTTGTTGGCCACCGTGGTGAACTCCACGATGGCCTCCTTGGACAGGCCCTCCTTGGAGTACAGCTCGGCCAGCTTGATGCGCGTGGCGACGTTGTTGGGATCGATCTCGAGGATCTGACGCAGCGCCTCGACCGCGCCGGCGCTGTTGCCCTCGCGATGACAGAAGGTCGCGACGTACTCGAACTGCGCCATCGCCTCGGCGGGCAGCTGCAGCTGCTTGTACAGCTGGGCCAGCTTGAGGTTGACGTCGATGAGGCGCGGGTCGAGCTTGAGGACCTGCTTGAAGACGGCGACCGCCTTCAGGAAGAAGCCCTGCTCGGTGTACAGCTCCGCCACCTTGAGATAGGTGTCGGTGGCCTCTTGCTTGGCGCCCTTCTTGGCGTAGAGGTCGCCGATCTTCAGCCAGACCCGGACGTCCTTGGGATCTTCCTGGACGACCTTCAAGTATTCCTTGACGGCCTTGTCGTACGCGCCCTTCTCCGCGAGCTTGAGGGCCCCTTCCATGACCTTGTTTTTGTTGATGGCCACCTTCGGAAGGGTCCTCCACCCAGCGGGCGCACGTGCGGAAGTCGGACTCCGCCTATCCAGATAGCGTAGGCAACCATGCAATCGGGGTCAAGTTGTAAATCTCCACCCCCAGCGGACTGATTTCGGCAACTGTTTCGACTGCTTGTACGATGCCACACGCGCCCTGGATCGGCCCCGCGACCCAGGATCGAAACCGCGATATCGCGGCGTCGACCTGGGAGGCTCGTGCTGGCAACGAAGTTGACCCTGGTGACCTGGCTCACGCACGGCGTGCGCGTGCCCGGCGATTTTGAGTCAACTGGTCGTCAGGTCGCCGGTGGCCCGAGCAGGCGCTCGACGAAGTGGGTGTCGAGGTCGCCGGACAGATAATCGGGGTGCTCGACCACGCGGCGATGGAAGGGCAGGTTGGTGCGGATGCCCTCGACCACGAACTCGCTCAGCGCGCGCGACAGGCGAGCCACCGCGCGCGGGCGGTCGTCGGCGGTCACGATGAGCTTGGCGATCATCGAGTCATAGTTGGGCGGCACGACGTACTGGTCATAGATGTGCGTGTCGACGCGCACGCCGAGGCCACCGGGCAGGTTGAGCGCCGTGATCTTGCCCGGCCAGGGCGCGAACGACACCGGGTCCTCGGCGTTGACGCGAACCTCGATGGCGTGGCCGCGCGGCTTGAGCGGGCCCTTGATGCGGGTCGGCTCGCCGGCCGCCATCAAGATCTGCTCGCGCACCAGGTCGACGCCGTAGACCTGCTCGGTCACGGTGTGCTCGACCTGGATGCGGGTGTTCATCTCCATGAAGTAGAACTCGCCATCCTGGTACAGGAACTCCAGCGTGCCGACGCTGGAGTAGCCGATGCCGCGGATGGCCTTGAGCGCGATGTCGCCGATGAACGCGCGCTGGGTGTCGTCGAGCGCGGCCGACGGCGCCTCCTCGATGAGCTTCTGGTGGCGGCGCTGGATCGAGCACTCGCGCTCGCCGAGGTGGGCGAAGCCGCCCTGGCCGTCGCCGAGGACCTGCATCTCGATGTGGCGCGGGTGGGTCAGGTAGCGCTCGACGTAGACGTCGGGGTTGCCGAAGCCGGCCAGCGCCTCGGAGCGCGCGGTGGCCAGCAGGGCGCCGAAGCGCGCCGGGCCCTCGACCACCTTCATGCCGCGACCGCCGCCGCCGGCCGAGGCCTTGATGATGAGCGGATAGCCGATGCGCTCGCCGGCCTCGAGGGCGGCCTTCTCGCTGTCGAGCACGCCGGTGCCCGGCAGCGTGGGCACGCCCGACGACTGCATGGCGGCGCGGGCCCGGACCTTGTCGCCCATCAGGCGCATCAGCGCCGGCGGCGGGCCGATCCACTTGATCTTGCAGCGCTCGCAGACCTCGGCGAATTCCGCGTTTTCGGCGAGAAAGCCGTAGCCGGGGTGGATGGCGTCGGCGGCGGTGATCTCGGCCGCGCTGATCAGCGCCGGGATGTTGAGGTAGCTCTGCTTGGATGGCGGCGGGCCGATGCACACGCTCTCGTCGGCGAACTTGACGTGCAGCGAGTTGGCGTCGGCGGTCGAGTGCACCGCGACCGAGCGGATGCCGAGCTCGCGGCAGGCGCGGATCACGCGCAGCGCGATCTCACCGCGATTCGCGATCAGGATCTTCTTGAACGGGGGCGACACGGGCCGGACCTACGGTGCAATACGGAACAAGGGCTGGCCGAACTCGACCGGCTGCCCGTTCTCGGCCAGGACCGCGGTGACCGTGCCCTCGAGCTCGGCCTCGATCTCGTTCATCAGCTTCATGGCCTCGACGATGCACAGCACCTGGCCCTTCTTGACGCGCTGGCCGACCTCGCAGAAGGTCGGCGCCTCGGGCGAGGGCGCGCGGTAGAAGGTGCCGACGAAGGGCGACAGCACGTCCTTGCCGGTGTCGGCCTTGGCCGGCGCGGCCTCGGCGGCGGGCGCGGCGGCGGGCGCGGCGCTGCTGCCGGCCGGCGCGTGCGACGACATCGGGGCGTGCATGGCCTGCGGCGCGGGCCACGGCGCCAGCGTGGTCACGGTGTGGCCACCGCCGCCGCGGGTGATGCGCACGCGGTGATCGCCGCGGCGCAGCTCGATCTCGCCCAGCTCGTGGGCGGTGACGATCTCGGCCAGCGACTTGATGGTGGCCAGGTTGATGCGCTCGGGATCGTCGGCCTCGACGGCCGCCGAGGAGGTCGGGGTCGGGGCCGAGGTCGAGGTCGAGGTCGCGTCGTCGCGTTTCTTGCCGGTGCCGTGGGGCGTCTTGGTCATGGCGTCACTTTGACTGGGCCTGGGTGCGCGCGAGGTGCGCGACCGCGGCGTCGAAGGCGAGCCCGTAGCTCAGGGCACCGAAGCCGACGACCTGGCCGACACAGACGTCGGAGATCATCGAGCGATGGCGGAAGGGCTCGCGCTTGTGGATGTTGGACAGGTGGACCTCGAAGGCGGGCAGCCCGGTGGCGGCCAGCGCGTCGCGGATGGCGATGGACGTGTGCGTGTACGCGGCGGGATTGATGATGATGGCGTCCGCGCTGGTACGGGCCTCCTGAATGCGGGTCACGAGGTCACCCTCGTGGTTCGACTGGAAGCTGGTGAGGCTGACGCCGGCGTGGGCGGCGCGGGCCGCCAGGTCGGCGTCGATCTCGGCGAGCGTGACGCGCCCGTAGTGCTGGGGCTCGCGTTCACCGAGCAAGTTGAGGTTGGGACCATGGAGGACGAGGAGATGGTGTCTGGGCTTGCCCGCGGAGCGACTGCGCTGCGGGCCGGGGCTCGCGGCCGCCCGCCCCTTGGCGGCGGCGCGGGGCATGGCTACAGCTCCGCCTGCAGCTTGGGCGCGATGATGCGGAGGAGAAAGCGGCCCTTGCCGAAATTGCCTTCGGGGCCCATGGCCAGCGCGAGGAAGTACTCGGGGGTCAGGACCTTCATGATCATGATCAGCTTCTCGGACTTGAGCGTCAGCTCCTGCAGGGCTCCGACCTCGAGGATCTCCGCGGCCTTGCGCACCTGGGTCAGGATGAACGAGAACTCCATGCCGACCGTGTTCATGTCGAGCGGCGGCCCGTTGGTGGCCTTCGAATAGGCGTCGACCGCGATGCCGTCGAATCCCATCACGAGCGAGGCCACGCCCCCCTCCACGTTCTCCACCACCTTCTGCAGACTCTCTTTGAACATGGGGGCTCAGGGCTCCTGTGCGGAAGGCACTTCTACTGCCGGGAGTGAGGGGGTGTCAAGGCGACCCCGGGCGAGCGCCCGGGGCGAGGCTACATCATGGTGCCCTTGCCGGGGCAGATCGGCGTATTGGCGGCCGACATGCAGCACTGCGTGGTCTCGTCCTGGCCCGGGAAGCACTCCGAGCCGGAGAACTCGAAGTCGGACTTGAACTGGTCGCAGTTGCCCAGCACCTTGAGCAGGCAGCCGTCGCAGACGTCGATGGCGAAGCGCACCGTGTTGGCCGAGATGCTGTCGCTGTCGACGCTGCCGAAGACCTGCATGTCCGCGAACATCCGGAAGCCACCGGGCTGCGCCGCCAGCTGGCGGAAGGTGTTGTCGTTGATGAGCTCGGGGGGCAGCAGCGAGATGGTGGCGGCCAGCTTGCTCTCGCTGGCGCCGACGCCGGTGGTCGGCTCGATGGTGCCGAAGCCGGGCACGATGTAGCTGCGGTGCTTGGCGTCGATGGTCTTGAAGGTCTCGTTGCTGGAGCTCAGCGAGACGTCGACGCCCTTGTAGACGAACAGGCGCTTGCCGTCGATCTTGCGGCCGTCCTGGTCGAAGATGGCGACGATGTTGCTCTGCACCTCGAGGCTGATGACGTAGCGGGCGGTCTGCAGGTCGAAGGCGCCCGAGGCCAGGGCCCCGGTCCCGGCCAGGTCTGGCTTGCAGGTGGTATCGAACAGCAGGGCCCGCTTGACCACGATGCCCTGGGTGTTCTCGTCGACGCAGCCGCCGACGCTGAATGCGAGGGCAGCCAGGATCAGGCCGCGTGCAAAGACTCCGTTCATCACGATCCTCCGGAGCATATGGTCGACCACCTTGCCTATTTTCGCAAATTTTCGGCCAGTTGGGTGGGCGTCAGGTCGACCGTCCGGCACCCCACCAGGGGGTCGCCGCCGGGGCTGGCGGAGGGGACGACATAGCGCAAGGTGGCGCCAGCACGCTTCTTGTCGGCTCCGGTGCGGGCCAGGACCTCGGGCGTCAGCCAGGGCGTGAGGTCGGTGGGCAGGCCGAGGCCGGCCAGCACCGCGCTGACCCGGGCCTCCAGGGCAGGGCTGGTGAGACCGAGGCGGGCGCCGACCCGGCACGCGGCGATGAGGCCGAGGCCGACCGCCTCGCCATGCAGGATGGGGCCGTAGCCGGCGGCGGCCTCGATGGCGTGGCCGACGGTGTGACCCAGGTTCAGGTAGGCGCGTTCGCCGTCCTCGCGCTCGTCGCGCGAGACCACGCCGGCCTTGACCGCGACCGCGCGCGCGACCAGATCGGTCCACAGGGGCTGGGAGACGGGGCTGGCGGCGGTCGCGGCGCCGGTGAGCTCGGCAGCGCGGGTCTCGCACAGCTCGAACAGGGTGGCGTCGCCGATGAGGCCGGTCTTGACCACCTCGGCCAGGCCAGCGGCGCGTTCGCGCGCGGGCAGGCTGGCCAGCGTGGTCACGTCGGCCAGCACGAAGCTGGGCTGGTGGAAGGCGCCGACCAGGTTCTTGCCGGCGTCGAGGTCGACCGCGGTCTTGCCGCCGACCGAGGCATCGACCTGGGCCAGCAGCGTGGTCGGCAGCTGCGCGAACGCGATCCCCCGCATGTAGACCGCGGCCGCGAAGCCGGCCAGGTCGCCGACCACGCCCCCACCCATTGCCAGCACCAGCGAGCGCCGATCCAGGCCGCCGGCGGCGAAGGCCTCGCACATGCGCTCCAGCGTGGCCATGCGCTTGTGCGGTTCGCCGGCGGGGATGACGACCGGGACCGCGGGCTCGGGCAGCGCGGCGGCCAGCCGGGCCAGGTACAGCGGGGCCACGATGTCGTCGCTGACGATGGCGACCTTGGTGACGCGAGGCTGCCGGGCGGCGATGCGGGTGGCGGCCTCGGCGAACAGGTCGGCGCCGACGACGACGTCATAACTGCGCGTGCCGAGTTCGACGCGGATGACGCGGCGGGGGGCAGTCGTCATGGTCGTGGGTCAGTCGTCATGGTCGTGGGTCAGTCGTCATGGTCATGGTCGTGGTCGTGGCGGCGGCCGTGGCGGTGGCCCGGGTCGGCGCTGTGCTCGAACGCGTGCAGGGTATCGGCGATGGCGCGGGCGATGGCGGCCGGGGTGCTGCCCTCGGCGTCGACGGTGACGTCGGCCTGCTCGTAGTGCGGGCGGCGCAGGCGGAACAGCGCGGCCAGCCCCTTGGCGGGGCCACCGGGGTGTGCGGCCAGGATGGGACGGGTCAGCAGGCCGGGGCGCCTGGCCAGGGCGGCGACGCTGGCGCGCAGGTAGCAGACCGGGCCGGCGTGCTTCATGACCGCGAGGTTGTCGCCGAACGTGGGCGCGCCGCCGCCGGTGGCGACCACGACGTCGCCGCGCTGGCGCACCACGTCGAGCAGCGCGGTGGCCTCGCGCACGCGGAAGCCCCACTCGCCCTCGGTCTTGAAGATCTGCTTCAGCGGGGTGCCGGTGGCGGCGACCACCGCGGCGTCGAGGTCGACGAAGCGCGCCTTCATCAGCTTGGCCAGCCGCTTGCCGACGGTGCTCTTGCCCGACGCCGGCATGCCGATGAGGAAGACCTTCATGATGCCGCGGAGCATACCGGAACCGGCGCGGGAACCAAGCCGGGCGCGGGCATGATCTCGGTGGGGTCGACCGGTGTGGTGTCGAGCAGGCGATAGCCGATGGCCTCGGCCAGGTGCGCGCGCGCGATGTCGGCCGCGCCGGCCAGATCGGCGATGGTGCGCGCGACCTTGAGCACACGATCGACCGAGCGCGCCGACAGTGACATGCGGGTCACCGCGCGCTCGATGAGGGCGGCCCCGGGCGCGTCGAGGCGGCACAACGCGCGAGTCAGGCGCGCGCCCATGTCGGCGTTGCAGACCAGGCCATGGCTGCCGAGGCGCGCCAGCTGGCGTTCGCGCGCGGCGGCGACGCGGGCGGCGATGGCGGCCGAGCCGTGGTCGCGATCGTCCTCGCTGGACAGCGCCTTCCAGGGCACCGGGGCCAGGCCGATGTGGAGATCGATGCGATCGAGCAGCGGCCCTGACAGGCGGCCGCGGTAGCGCAGCACGGCGGCGGGGGCGCAGCGGCAGGCGCGGGTGGCATCGCCGTGGTGGCCGCAGGGGCACGGGTTCATGGCCGCGACCAGCATCAGGCGCGCCGGGTAGCACACGGTGTGGCGGGCGCGGGCGATGCGCACACAGCCGTCCTCCAGCGGCTGGCGCAGCGCCTCCAGGGTGCTGCGGCGAAACTCGGGCAGCTCGTCGAGGAAGAGGACGCCGTGGCTGGACAGCGAGATCTCGCCCGGGCGCGGCGGTGAGCCACCGCCGAGCAGGCCGGCGTCGGACACCGAGTGGTGGGGCGCGCGGAAGGGCGGCGTGCGCACCAGCGCGGTGTCCCCGAGCAGGCCGGCGACGCTGTAGATCGCGGTGGTCTCCAGCGCGCGCTCGAGCGGCAGCGCGGGCAGCACGGTGGGGATGCGGCGCGCCAGCATGGTCTTGCCGGCGCCAGGGGGGCCGACCATGAGCAGGTTGTGGTGGCCGGCGGCGGCGATCTCGATGGCGCGCTTGGCGGCGCGCTGGCCGCGCACGTCGCTGAAGTCGAGCGGGTGGCTGGGTGCGGGCGGCGGCGGCTGCGGCTGGGCGTGGGGCAGCTCGAGGTTGCCGCGGGCGTGCTCGACCAGCTCCGAGATGTGGCTGACGACGCGGCAGTCGAGCCCCTCGACCACGGCGGCCTCGGCCTCGTTGGCGATGGGCACGATGATGCCGGCGGCGCCGCTGGCGCGGGCGTGCACCGCGATGGGCAAGACGCCGCGCGCGGCGCGCACGCTGCCGTCGAGCGCCAGCTCACCGATGAGCAGCCAGCCGTCGAGGCGACCGCGCGGGATCATCTCGTGCGCGGTCAGGAAGGCGAGGGCGATGGCGAGATCGAAGGCGCTGCCCTCCTTCTTGATGTCGGCGGGGGCCAGGTTGACGGTGGTGCGCCCGCGCGTCGGCGGGGACAGGTTCGACTGTTCGAGGGCGGCGCGGATACGCACGCGGCCTTCCTTGACCGCGGCGGCGGGCAGGCCGACGACGTGCCAGGCCGGCAGGCCCTTGGCGACCTCGACCTCCACGTCGACGCTGTAGGCCTCGATTCCCCAGGTGGTTCCGCTGCGCATGGTGGCGATCACGAGGCGAGTGAGTGCAGGTCGTGGGCCGGACAGCGGGCCCGTGTGCGTCCGCGCGGTTGCTGCATGTGCGCCCCTGTCCGGAGCGTCCGGGCGCGTCCGGCCGGGCGGACAGCCGGACGAAGCACGAGCACGAGCACGAGCACGAGCACGAGCACGAGCACGAGCACGAGCACGATGACGAGCACGAGCACGAGCACGAGCACGGTGACGATGACGAGCATCCGGCGGCTTGAATCGGGCGCACATTCGGGGCGGTGGTATCGTCGGGGCGTGGACGTCGCGGTGGTGCACGAGTGTTCGCTGGAGCGCTTCGTGCGGCTGGAGGCGGGGTTGATGGCACGGCCGCCCGGGGTGGCGACGCTGGTGGTGTGTCAGCTGATCGGGCAAGGGGTGCTGCTGGGGCGGTATCAGCGGCTGGCGCGCTTCGATGAGGAGGCGGCGCGGGCGGCGGGGCTGACCTTGTCGCGGCGGGTCGGGGGTGGGCGGGCGCTGCTGGCGGGGCAGGGCACGGTGGGGGTGTTGCTGGCGGTGCCGGCGGGTGGGGCGGGACTTCTGCCTGCGGTGGTGGCGGCGGACAAGGTGCTCAATCGGTATGTGCGCGGGCTGCTGCGCGGGCTGGGGCTGCTGGGCGCGCCGGCGCACTATTTCGGGCGCGACTTCGTGACCGCGGATCACCGGCAGATCGGGCGCATCTCGCAGGATGGTGGGCCGGATGGCAGCGTGCTGTTCGAGGCCGTGGTGGCGCTGGAGCGCAACCTCGAGGTGCCAGCCGAGCTGATGCCTGGCGTCGCGGCGGCGCCGGCGCCATCGGCGACCGCGCCGGCGCCGGTCGCGCTGGCCGATCTGACCTGTCGCTTGCGCCGCTTCGACGAGGTCGCCGATCAGCTGGCGCTGGGGTATGCCAGCACCTATGCCCAGGAGCGGCGGGCCATCGAGGCGCCCGAGGAGGCGCTCGGCCCCGCGTTCGCGCCGGCCCCGGTCGGCCAGGTCGGCCCGGCCATCGACATCCCCATCGGCATCATCGAGGCCGAGCTGGCGCTGGAAGGCGACACCATCACGGCTGTCCGCTTGCACGGCGACTTCATCGCCACCAGCTTCGCCATCGCCGCGCTGGAGGCCGGCGTCGTTGGCAGCACCCGGGACGCGGCTGCGCTGGCGCCCCGGATCGACGGCGCCCTGATGCAGCCTCACGCCGCCATGCTGGGCCTCCGGGACCTCGCCAGCGTGCTCGCCAGCCTGACCGCTTCCTGAGGGATCCTGCAGGCCTCGGCTGAGGTAAGATGGCGACGATGGCCTCGCGCAAATCTTGCGTCGCACTGCTGGGGCTGGCCCTGCTGCCCAGCTGCAGCTTCATCGTGGGCGACGACTGGGCCGATCCCCCACCGCTCGATGGCAGCATCGACGCCGCGGTTCCCGACGCAGCGCTGGACGCCGCGCTGCCTGACGCCACCGTCGACGCCGCCGTGGTCGACGCCGCCGTCGCCGACGCCGCGATCGATGTCGCGGTGCCCGACGCCAACGGCGATGCCATCACGGTCAGCGGGGTGCAGCCGAACACTCCGCTCGAAGAGGGCGCGACCTACGCCCTGCTGTTCACCGGCAACAACATCACTTCCGACGTGGTGGTCGCCGCCAACGACACCGGCGTGACCATCAACCAGAGCAGCAAGCAGGTCAGCACCGACAGCACCCGGCTGACCATCCAGGTCACCATTCCCCCCGACGGCACGCGTGGTGAAGCCGCCCCGCGCTCGTTCCAGTTTACCTTCACGCACGGCACCAGCGTCGTCAACGTCGGCGCCATGATCCAGCCGCGCGACGAGCTGACGCTGGCGGCGGGCAACTTCAACGGCACCCTGCGCGCGCGCTACTCCCGCGTCACCCTCAGCAATGCGGTGACCTTCCGGGGCAACGGCGCGCCCATCCGCATCGTCTCCAACGGCGACATCTCGATCACCGCCAGCGTCGACGGCAGCGCCGACCTGGGGACGCCGGGACGAGGCGGCTGTGTCGGTGGCGTCAACCAGGGCGGCACCACCGCGGCGGGCTGCGGCGCCAGCGGCGGCAGCCAGGGCAGCAACGCGCCCGGCGCGCTGGCCGCTGGCCAGGGCGGCGCGGGGGGCGGACATGCGGCGGTCGGCAACAATGGCAGCGGCGCCACCGGTGGTGCGATGGCCGGTGACGTCTTCCTGGCCAAGCTGGGCAACAGCGCCGCCGACGAGTCGCGCGGCAACGGCGGCGGCGCGGGCGGCTCGGGCGGGGTCGGCAACGCCGGCGCGGGTGGCGCGGGTGGCGGCACCATCGAGCTCACGGCTGGCGGGACGCTGCGCGTCGAGGCGGACATCCTGACCAACGGTGGCGCCGGCAGCTCCGGGACCGGCCTGCTGGCGTGCGCCACCGCAGGTGGCCAGGGCGGCGGCGGCTCGGGCGGCGCGCTGCTGCTGCGCGCGGCGGGCGGCCTGACCGTGGTCGGCTCGCGTACGCTGAGCAGCCAGGGCGGCGCGGCCGGCGCTCCGGGCAGCTGCACCAACATCGGCGGCAGCGGCTCCAGCGGTCGCATCCGCATCGACGCCCCGGCCGCGACCATCACCGGGCTGACCGCGACCCCGGCGGCGCGGCGCGGGCCGATGTGGGCCGCCAGCACGCCGATCATGGTGACCAGCCAGAGCCAGACCTTCACGCTGATCGGCGCGCCCAGCCAGCAGTACTTCGTGGTCATCGCCGACATGGGCGCCATGATGCCGTTCACGACCGACGTCTCCGGCATGGTCAACGTGCAGGTGCCCAGCCTGCCGCTCGGCCACAGCCGGATCTGCGCGCTGGTGCCCGGCGCGACCTTCAACGCCAACTCGGAGGGGCAGAATTGTCGCACCGTCCTCGTCTTCGCCCCCTGATCGCGGTCAGCGTGGCGCTGGTCGCGGCGCTGGCGACGCCGGCGCTGGCGCGTGTGCCCCGGGTCGGCGTGGTCATCGCGCTGAGCGTCAACGTCGACGACCAGCGCGCCACCGATCTGGCGGCCGCGCTGGCCGACGCGCTGCACGACAAGCTCGAGGTCGAGACCATCGCGGGCGCCGAGGCGGCCGCGCGCATGCCCAGCGGCGGTCTGCCCGACGACTGTGTGGCCACGCCGGCCTGCATCCAGGACATCGGGACGCGGCTCGACGCCGACGAGCTTCTGCTGCTGGTCATCGCGGGGGCGGGCGATGGGGTGTCGATCGATCCGACCTGGGTCGACGTGGCCAGCGGGCGCGCGGTGTCGCGAGCGTCGATCGTGATCGAGGCCCAGGATGACCTGGTGGTGAAGCTGGCCGAGGTCGCGCAGCCGCTGCTGCCGGACGCCAAGCTGCGCACCGCGACCGTGATCGGCCCCGAGCCGACGCCGACGCCGCAGCCGGTGCGCCGGCGCGGGCGGCACATGACGCGCGGGGTGTGGATCAGCGGGGGCATCGCGGCCGCGGCGCTGGTCGCGGGCACCGCGTTCGGTCTGCTGGCGCTGAGCGCCGAGAGTGACGCCAAGGACGCGCACTGCGACACCATGTACTGTCCCGACATCGACGACCGGGTGTCGACCATGGACAACCGCGCGCTGATCGCCGACCTGTCGTTCATCGTTGCGGCGGGCGCGGGAACTGCGGCCATCATTCTGTACATGCGCTCGGGTGGTGAGGCGTTGCCGGTGGATCTGAGCGCGTCGCCGCAGGGTGCCTGGGTGCGCCTGCACGGGCGGTTTTGACCGCGGCGGCCGAGAGCGACGTCCCGCTGCTGTGCGGCACCTGCGGGGCGGTGTTTCGCACCGCGTTCGCGCTGTGCCCACAGGATGGCGGCAAGCTGGCGCCGCTGGTGACCGATCCGCTGATCGGGAAGCCGTTCGCGGATCGCTACGTGATCGATGGCTTCCTCGGCCAGGGCGGCATGGGGCGGGTGTACCGCGCGCGCCACAACCGCGTCAGCCGGCGCTTCGCGCTCAAGATCCTGTTCGGTGAGCTGGCCGCGGATCCGCGCATGCGGGCGCGCTTCGCGCGCGAGGCCGAGGCGGCCAGCCGCATGGATCACCCCAACGTGGTCTCGGTGGTCGACTTCGGGGAGACGCCGCAGAAGCTGCTGTATCTGGCCATGACCTATGTCGAGGGCCAGGATCTGGCCAACGTGCTCGACGCCGAGGCGCCGCTGCCGTGGCCGCGGGTGGTGGGGCTGTCGATGGGCCTCTTGCGCGGGCTGGCGCACGCGCATGGCGTCGGCCTGGTGCATCGCGACTTCAAGCCGGCCAATGTCATCGTGGTGCGCGACGGCGCGGCCGAGGTGCCCAAGATCGTCGACTTCGGCCTGGCGGTGATGCCCGAGAAGGATCTCGGGGCGGGGCGGCTGACCACGGGGCGCTTCATCCTGGGTACGCCGGAGTACATGTCGCCAGAGCAGGCCTTCGACGAGCCGGTCGACGGGCGCGCCGACCTGTACAGCCTGGGCATCACGATGTTCGAGATGCTGACCGGGCACATGCCGTTCGAGGACGCCGATCGCCAGCTGGTGATGCGGCGCAACGCCTACGAGAAGGCGCCTGCGCTGTCCGTGGTGGCGCCGGAGATCCAGCTGCCGGCGGCGCTCGAGCAGCTGGTGATGCGGCTCATCGAGAAGAAGGCCAGCGATCGCTTCGCCGATGCCAATGAGGCGCTGGCGGCGCTGGAGGAGATCGCGCCGGTGCCGCAGCGGTTGGGCAGTGTGCGGCCGAGCGCAGGCACGAGCCCGAGCCCGAGCCCGAGCACGAGTCCGAGCGCCGAGCCGAACCTCTCGCTGCCGGCGTCGATGGTCGCGCTGCCGGCGGTGCCGGTCACCCCCGCGGTGACGACCCACGTCGATCCCATCAGCGGCGAGAGCGAGCCGGTGGCACCTGCGGGCGGTCGTCGCAAGCCGCTGATGCTGGTGGCCGGCGTCGTCGGCCTGGTCGCGGTCGCGGCCATCCTGACCTTCGCGCTGCGCGGCAAGAAGCAGCAGCGTCCCGCCAGCACCCCGTTGCCCAGCGTCGCCGACCACACGCCGCCGTCGCCCTCGGTCTCGCCGCTGGCTCCAGCGACGGCGGCCCCGACGCCCTCCCCGACCGTCGAGCCCTCGCCGACCCCGGTGGTCTCGCCCTCGCCGACCGCGAGCGCCTCGCCTCGCCCGAGCGCGAGCGCCTCGCCGCGCCCGAGCGCCTCGCCGCGCCCGAGCGCGAGCGCCTCGTCGCGCCCGAGCGCGAGCGCCTCGCCGCGCCCGAGCGCGAGCGCCTCGCCGCGCCCGAGCGCGAGCGCCTCGCCGCGCCCGACGCCCTCGGCGACGGCCACCCCGGCCCCGTCACCCGGCGTCATCACCACCACGCAGCTCAAAGCGCGCTACCAGGCCACCGGCGCCACCCTCGACAAGCTGGTGCGCGCCGGCCATCCGCAAGCCGCCGCGCTGCGCAAGCGCTACTTCGACATCCCGTTCGCCACCGCGCTGCGCACCGAGTCGATGCGCCCCGACGTCATGGAGCAGCTGCGCCGCCTCGATCGCGACCTCGCCGCCGCGCAGAAGTAGCCCGGCCCGGCTCAGCTCCCCGGGCAGCCCTCGGGCGTCATCGCCATGATCCAGTCGCGCAGCAGGCGCGCGCCGGCCGGATCGGGCAGCGCGGTCGGCATCTCGGGCATCTTGATGTCGGGCTCGGTCGACTCGACGCGGAAGATCATGATCGACTCGTCGGGCTTGCCGGGCACGATGTCGTGCTTGCGCCCGCCGGCGCCGCGCCCGGCGGCGACCGGGGTGCGGCACACGCCGAGATCCAGCTTCGAGGTGGTCTCGCGGTTCAGCAGCAGGTTGGACGTGCGCGCCGCGCCGGCCGCGTTGTGACAGTGCGCGCAGTTGGCGTCGAGGTACGAGCGGGCGCGCTCCTCCAGCGGCTCGGCGAGGTTGCTGGGGTCGACCAGGCGGGCGCGCTCGGCCAGCGGCTGCGGCGGCGTGGTGAACAGGCCCAGGCTGGCCATGTGATCGATCTGGTTGACCGGGCCGGCGCCATAGTCGCGGTCGCGGTTCATCTGCCGGGTGCGCAGCCCCAGGGTGTCCAGCCGGGTGCCGTGGCAGCCGCCGCACTGGATGATGTTGGGCACCCGGTAGGCGTTGGCCTGCGGCGTCCCGGCGGCGTCGATCCAGGTCACGTCGACCCGGGTGCCGGCGACCAGGCGGCGCGCGTCGGCCTGGCTCTGCGACGGCGTCCACAGATAGGTGTGCGCGGTCCAGCCGGTGGGATCCTTGATGAGCAGGCGGGTCTCGATCATGCGCTCGCCAGCGGCCGGATTGCGCTCGTCGGCCAGGTACGAGAAGGTCTTGACCAGGATGGTGCCCGAGGGGAACTGCCACACGCCGTCGGGCTGGTAGGTGATCTTCTGGTTGGCGGGCACCTTGACGAAGCGGTGCTTGCCCGAGAAGTCGGCGAACAGCGGCGCCGCCACGCTGTAGGGCAGCACGCCGGCGGCCGGCTCCTGGGCCTGGCCGGTGCCGGTGAACAGCTTGTACTCGGCCAGGGTCTCGAACGGCAGCTTGGCCAGCGGCGGGTGGGTGCAGTCGTGCTGGCTCGGGTCGGTGGTCTGGTTCCTGAACAGGCCGGCGGCGTCGACGTTGCGATAGGTCGCGCCGCCGTTGTTCTTCAGACAGAGTGACAGGCTCTTGTCAGCATTGTTCTTGGCCGGGTCGACGCGGCCGTCCCACAGGATGTCCTCCAGCTTGGGCTTCTCGGCCAGCAGCAGCAGGCCCGCGGGCTTGCCGCCGTTGTTCGTGAACACGTTGTCGTGCACGAACAGGGTCTCGCCATAGGGATCGTAGGCGGTGTCGGTGAACGGCATGTTGGTGGTCTGGTACGACACCGCCAGCAGGCCGGTGGACTCGTTGCCGCGTATGGTGTTCTGGAACACCTCGGTCTCGTCGTTGGCCATCAGCATGAAGCCGAGGCCCGAGGGCACGAAGGCGACGATGCCGCCGCCGGCGAAGTTGAGGCGGTTGTTGTTCTCGACCAGGTTCATGAACACGCGGGTGCGGCGGCCGTCCTTGACCGGCAGGCCGGGCAGGTTGAAGACCAGGATGCCCGCGGTGTTGTCGTACGAGTGGTTGTTGTAGACGTCGGCGTCGACCGAGTTCTCGATCTCGATGCCGGCCACGTTGCCGTGCACCAGGTTGTTGCGCACGATGATGTGGCTGGACTGCCCGACATAGACGCCGGCGTCGGACGCGCCGACGATCTCGCAGTTCTCCACCAGGACGTTGCGCGAGCCGATGGGGTACACCGCGTAGGCGCCGTTGGTCTCGACCGAGCCGGCGTCCCAGGTCACCTTGACCCGGCGGAAGGTCACGCCATCGACGCCCAGGGCGCGCACGCCGTCACCCTTGGTGTTCTTGACCCACAGGTCCTCCATCACGAAGCCGTCGCCAGTGACCGACAGGCCGTTGCCGCCGCCGAGCTGGCCCTTGAAGTCCCACACCGCACCGCGCTTGGTGCCGCGCAGCTTGATGTTGCGGGCGACCAGCTCCAGCTCCTCGGTGAAGTGGTAGGTACCGTCGTCGAAGCAGAGCACGCTGCCCGAGCCGGCCTCGATGAGGGCGGTCTGCACGTTGACCTGGTCGTTGACCGATGGGGTCAGGCGCACGGTGCACTCGGCGCTGGTGTCGGTGCCCGAGGGGGCGGGATCCTCGGCGTCACAGCCAGGGCTGCCGATGGCCAGTGCGCACAGGACCAGGACGAAGCGGCTGGTGGTCTTCATGTCGTCTCCTGCTGGGGCTCGGGCACGCCCAGAGCCCGCTCGATCTCGTGAGCATCGGTGTCTACCAGGTAGCCTGCGCCGTGGGCACGAAAAAGCACCTCCATGGCGCTGAGCTGGTGCAGGCGGGGGTCGAGGCGCATGCCGGCGCCGACCCGCGCGGCGGCCAGGCGGATGGCCAGGCCACCCAGCGCGGTGGCCAGGGTCTTGCTGCGCAAGAGGTTGTGCGAGAACACCAGCTGCTCGACGTAGAAGCGCTCGCCGGGCAGCGGCGACAGGATGAGGTCGGCGCTGGAGGCCGGGTGGGTGCGGTCGTCGAGGATGGCCATGGCCTCGGCGGCCCAGCCGAACAGCTCCAGCTCGAGGTCGTTCGACGAGTAGACCTCGGAGATGTCGCGGGCCTGGTTGCGGAAGTAGCGCGCCAGATCGGCGATCACCGGCGACATCGAGCGCAGCACCAGCTCGGGCGGGCCGCCGGGGGCGCCGGCGGCGACCGCGGCCTCGCGCAGCGCCCACACCACCAGGTCGGACTCGCCGGGCAGCGCGGCCAGGGCGCGCTCGCGCCAGGCCAGGTAGTCGGCGCGCGGCCAGCGCACCTTGGCGCTGACGCCGATGGTGCGCGCGACCTCCTCGACCTCGCCGATGAAGCGGCGCCGGGTCAGGAGCTCGCGGGTGTCGACCGGGTCGCCGGTCTCGGCGAAGTCGAGGATGCAGCGGCACTCGACGGCGAGGCCGACGTGCAGCTCGTTGCCGACCGCGACGTCGCGCAGCGGGTACTGGCGGCAGCCGGCGGGCTTCTTGTCGATGCCCAGGCGCGCGTGCACGGTGCACTTCTCCTCGGCGTCGAGCAGCACACAGGCGCCGTCGACCACCGCGACGGCCAGCTCGTCCTGGCCGCCGAAGCCGTCGACGCGCAGGGCGGTCTCCAGCGACAGGCCGCCGGGGGTCAGCTCGTCCTCGGCGAAGGCCTCGCGCACGTTGGCGGCGTCCTCGGGGCTCAGGCCGATGCGGTCGTACAGGCGACAGCAGCCGCCGCGCATGTGGCAGCCGGTGCGGGCGCCATTGGTGACCACCGACAAAAGTGCCGCAGCTGCGGCGTCCAGCGGCCGTGACACCAGGTTGTTGATCTGGGGCTCGACCGTGGTCAGCTGGTCGCCGGAGACCATGCCGCGCAGGCCGACCAGGCGGCCGATGCGATCGTCGACCTCGGCGGGGCCGACCGGGCGCTGCAGCCGTTCGCTGGCGAGCTCGGCCAGCTCGAGGATGTCGCGCCGGCCGTCGGCGTGGTCACACAGCACACGATCGGTCAGATCCAGCCGGACACGGCGAGCCGGCATGCCGAAGATGAGGACCCAGGTGCGACCGACCTCGCCTACATAGGTGCGCACGAAGGCGCCAGGAACCAGCGCAGGTTTCACGGATCGACGGTACCCTTGCAGGGGCCCGGGTGTGGGGAAATTTCCGCCCGCGGGCGGCTTGGCGTAGATTGGCTCAGGGAGGGTTTCATGGCTCGTTCTGGCTGGACTGGCTTGGCGTTGATTGGTGTCGTGCTGTGGGCGGGCTGCGGCGGCGACGACGACAACACGCCGACGGGCACCATCACGATGACGGTGACGCCGATGTCGATCGACGACCTGGGCGGGACCGCGATGGTGGCGGTCGACGTCAAGGACGCGGCCGGGGTCGCGGCCACCGGCGCGGTCAGCATCGGCGCCACCGCGGGCGGCTTCCAGAATGGCAGCGGTAGCGGCGTCATCAAGACGCTGGTCGATGGCAAGGCCACGGCGATCTTCTCGTGCAGCAAGGCGCTCGACGCCGACTGCACCGGGACGGTGACGTTCACGGCGGCGTGGAACGCGGCGCGCGCGACGGGCAGCTTGATGATCACGACGCTGCCGGTGGACGCGGCGGTGCCGGATGCAGCGATCCCTGATGCGGCGGTGGACGCGATGAACGACTCGGGCACGCCGCAGATCTCGTGGGTCAGCACCAAGTGCAACGGCAACAACTGCACCATCATGGGGATCCGCAACTCGGGCTTCAACGAGATCTCCCAGGTCACGTTCAGGCTGACCGACTCGCTGGGTGCGCCGATCGAGGGCGCCACCGTGCGCTTCTCGATCAACATGCCGCCCTCGGGCACCGTGGTGACGGCGATGGGGACCACCAACGCTGGTGGGTTCGCCGTCGCGACGGTCAACTCGGGCCTGCTGATCGGCGTCTTCTCGGTCACGGCGACGTACATGCCGGGCGTCTCGACCGACAGCCCGAGCATCGGTATCCGCGGCGCCAAGGCCGCCAATGAAGGCTTCCAGATCGAGTGCGATCGCATCAACATCGGCGCTCACGTGTCACCGACTCCGCCGCGGATCGACACCGCGAACTGCCGGGTCATCCTGGTCGATCGCTACAACAACCCGGTCGGTACAGGCACCTCGGTCAACTTCAAGAGCGAGGCGGGCACGGTGCCCAACTCGGTGGCCACCCAGGCCTACGACGTCATGGGCATGAACAACAATGAGGGCCGTGGCACGTTCGTGTTCTCGACCGCGGGGACTTATCCCCCCGTCGATGTCGCCCCGCTGCCCGCGCTGCCGACCCAGTATCCCATCGGGCGTGGCGCCGAGCCGTCGCAGCCCTTCGGGGCGCTGACACTGAATCCGCGCGACAGCATCGTGACCGTGATCGCCTACCTGCGCGGTGAGGAGAAGTTCTTCGACAACAACTCGAACGGCACCCGTGACATGGACGAGCGCTTCATCGATCAGGGTGAGGCCTTCGTCGATGCCGACGACGACGGCGTGTGGAGCAACGGTGAAACCTACATCGACGACGCACCCGCCAACAACCGGTGGGATGGACCCAATGGGGTGTGGGACGCCGACACCACGATCTCGACCGAGATTCGCATCATGTACTCGGATCGTCCGGTCCCATCTCTGCCGACCAGCGAGGCCCTGCCTCCCATGTTCTCTGGCGCGTGTCCCAACGGCCTGCCCAAGGGAACAGGGATCGATATCGGCATCATCTGGGGCGACCAGTACTTCAATCCTCCGCAAGTGTCAGGCACCACTTTCGCGGCCTCGATGCTCAGCGCCCGGGGCACGGCCGGGAACCTGACGTTGAGCTATCTGGACACCTACGGGCATGGCCTGTCGCGCATCCTCGTCGACGCCACCAGCGGGCTGGGGTGTCTGACGACCACTCCGATCTGTCGCTGGCGCTTCCAGTACTCGGGCTGGCGTTACCCCATCCAGACCATCAGGGTCACTGGTGCGTCCGACACCATGCCGTGCGGGCCCGGCATCGCCCAGGCGCAGATCACCGTCCTCGGCCAGCAGCCTTCACTGACGATCCCAGGTTCCCTCAATTAGCAGTGCCGGAGCTGCCGGACGTAGAGGTCTACCTGGAGAAGCTGCGGCCGCGCGTGGTGGGCGCGGTGGTGGACTCGGCCTTGGTGCGTAGCCCGTTCGTGGTGCGCTCGTTCGAGCCGCCGCTCAAGACCATCGTGGGGCGGCGGGTCACCGGGCTGCGCCGGGTCGGCAAGCGCATCGTGTTCGAGCTGCATGAGCAGGAACCGCTGTTCCTGGTCGTGCACCTGATGATCGCGGGGCGCCTGCGCTGGCGCGACCCCGGCGTGACCAGGCCGGCCATCGCGCCCAAGCTGGAGCTGGCGCGCTTCGGGTTCGCGCGCGGTACGCTGGTGCTGACCGAGGCGTCGACCAAGAAGCGGGCGTCGATCCACCTCGTGCGCGGGGCCGAGGCGCTGGCGGCGCTGGACCCCGGCGGCCTGGAGCCGATGGGGGCGACGCTGGCCGACTTCCAGGCCGCGCTGACGCGCGAGAACCACACCATCAAGCGCGCCATGACCGATCCGCACCTGCTGAGCGGCATCGGCAACGCCTACTCGGACGAGATCCTGCACCGGGCGCGCATGTCGCCGGTCAAGCTGACCAGGCGCATGGTCGAGGCCGACTTCGCCCGGCTGCTGGCGGCGACCCAGGCGGTGCTGGGCGAGTGGACGGCGCGGCTGTCGGCCGAGGTCGGGGACGGCTTCCCCGAGAAGGTGACGGCGTTCCGCGACGAGATGGCGGTGCATGGCCGCTTCGGCAAGCCGTGCCCCGACTGTGGCGCGCCGGTGCAGCGCATCGTGCACTCGGCCAACGAGAGCAACTACTGCGCGCGCTGCCAGACTGGCGGCAAGCTGCTGGCCGACCGCGCGCTGTCGCGCCTCCTGCGCGAGGACTGGCCGCGCACCCTGGAGGAGCTCGAGGAGGGCAAGCTGGCGCGCCGTGGGCTCGAGGACAGCGAGCCCGGCGCGGACGGTGGCCCTGACGGCTGACGCCCGCGTCTGCCGAAAAAGAGGGTGGCTGTCGCTCGTTTTGCTTGTCGGCGTGATCAGCTGCCGGCTATTGTGCAAGCAGATGGCCCTTCACGATCTGCCGGCTCGGCCCGGCCCTGGCGCGGTCCACGTGGTGGTCGAGTCACCGCGTGGCGCCACCGTGAAGCTGAAGTACGAGCCGGCGCTGGGCGTGATGGTGGTGGCGCGGCCGCTGCCGGTGGGCCTGGTGTATCCCTACGACTGGGGCTTCGTGCCGGGCACGCGCGCGGTCGACGGCGATCCGCTCGACGCCATGGTGCTGTGGGAGACGCCGACCTATCCCGGCGTCGTCATCGAGGGCCGCGTCATCGGCGTGGTCCAGCTGGAGCAGAACGGCAAGGGGCCCGACGGCCGCCCGCTGGGGCGCGAGCGCAACGACCGTGTCATCGTGGCGCCCCTCAAGGCGCGCCGGCTGGAGCAGCTCAAGAGCGTGTTCGAGCTGCCCGCGCGCCTGCGCAAGGAGCTCGAGCACTTCTTCATCGCGGTGGTGTTCTCGCAGAACAAGGATCCCCGCATCATCGGCTGGGGCGGGCCGTCGGAGGCCGAGGCCACCATCGATGCGGCGATGCGCGCGGTCAAGCCGGCGCGCAAGCGGGGCAAGTAGTGGCGCGCCCGAGCGCGGTCGATGGGCTGACGGCGGACACCCCGCTGGGTGAGGCGGCGGCGCGGCTGACGCTGGCGCGCCTGGGTGACGTGCGGCGCTACCAGCAGGCGGTGCTGTCGCGGCGCGGGGCGGCCGACGTGCACGACATGCGGGTGGCGACGCGGCGGCTGCGCGCGGCGCTGCGACTGCTGCCCCGCGGGGACGCCGCCGAGGCGCGCGCCGAGCGGCTGGGCCGGCGCGTCAAGCGGCTGCAGGACGCCCTCGGCGAGGTCCGCGATCTGCACGTGCGCATCGAGCTGGTGACCGCGCTGCGCGGCGAGCTGGGGCCGGCGGCGCCGGGACAGGCGCTGGAGGCGCTGCTGGCGGAGGCGCGCTCGCGGCTGCCCGATCGTGAGCAGGGGCTGGTCAGCGCGCTGGGGCGCTGGGAGATGCGCACGGTGCCGCAGCTGATGGCCGAGCTGGAGGGGCTGGCGCATGGCGGCCGGCTGGGCGGCGGGCGGCTCGTGCGCCGGCTGGGTGGCGAGCTCGCGCGGGTGCTCAGGCGGGCGCGGGTGGCGCTGCGCACGCTCGACGAGGTGCCCACGCATGCGCTGCGCATCGCGGCCAAGCGGCTGCGCTACCAGCTCGAGCTGGTCGACACCGTGGTCGCGGGCGCGCCGGTGCTGCTGGCCGAGCTGGTGCCGCTGCAAGAGGTTCTCGGGCAGCTGCACGATCGGGACGTGCTGATCGGGGCGCTGGAGGAGCTGGCCGAGCAGAGCGTGGGCCAGGTCAAGCGTGACGCGCTGACCACGCTGGCGGCGCTGGCCGACCGGCGCGCCGAGCAGGCGGCCCATGTGGCCGGGGAGATCGAGCGGCTGCTGGAGAGTGACCTGCCGCGCAAGCTGTGGCTGACCACGGCGCCGCGGCTGGACGCCGGGGGCGCGGGGGCGGGGGCGGCGGCGTAAGGGGGCCCGGGGTCGGCTATCCTGGAGCTGTGACCGTCCGCGGTGTGGCTGGGCTGGCTGGCTTGCAAGCGCTGCTTGCGGGGTGGCTGGGCTGCGGCCTGCCGCCGGAGGGGGCGCGTGACGCGGCGGTCGATGGGGGCGGCGCTGACGCCGGTGACGGCGGGGCGGGTGATGCCGGGGCGCACATCCCGGGGCCGTTCACCGAGGTCGGGCTCGGGGCCGGGATCTCGTTCGTCAACCGGTTCGATCCCGACCGCTTCATCGGCAGCGGAGTGTGCTGGCTGGACCACGACGGGGACGGCGATCAGGATCTGCTGCTGGCGGGAGACTATGTGCCGAGCGCGCTGTACCGGAACGACGGCGCGGGCCACTTCGGCGACGTCGCGACGGCGGCCGGGCTCGCCGTCGGGGGCGTGGTCGGCTGTGCGGCGGCCGATGTCGACAATGACGGTGACGCCGATGTGTACCTGCTGCGCACCGGGGCCGATCGGCTGTATGTGAACCAGGGTGACGGGCGCTTCGTCGATGGCAGCGCGACCTGGGGCCTGGACGGAGACGAGCGCGAGCTGGGGGCGGCGGCGGCGTTCGGTGACTATGACGGCGACGGGCGGCTCGATCTGTTCGTGGGCACCTATGTCGCGGGCATCACGCCGATGATGCCGTTCCCGCGCGCGTACATGGGGTCGCCCAACCATCTGCTGCGCAACGTCGGCGGGCGCTTCGAGGAGGTGCTGACCTCGGCGGCGCACGTGGACGACCCCACGCTGGCGGCGGCGTGGATCGACGTCGACGACGATGGCGACGTGGATCTCTGGGTCGTCAATGACTTTGGGCTGTTCTATGCGCCGGATCGGCTGTATCGCAACGACGGCGGGGTGCTGACCGAGGTCGCGGCCGAGGTCGGCCTCGACAGCAAGGTGTTCGGCATGGGCGCGGCGCCGGGCGACTTCGACGGCGATGGTGACGTCGATCTGTACGAGACCAACCTGATGTCGAACCTGCTGCACGTGCAGCAGGGCGGACGCTTCACGGACGGCGCGGCGGCGGCCGGCGTGCGGGGCCACGGCTTCAGCGATCCGGCGCAGGGCGTGCCGGTGTACCGGGTCTATGACCCGGGGGCGTCGCTGTTCGACGCCGCGATGGCGGGCTTCATGGCGGCCTACACAGACCCGGCGTCGGGCGAGTGGGGCGCCACCGGCTGGGGCGCGGTGTGGCTGGACTTCGATCAGGACGGGGTGCTGGATCTGTTCGTGGCCAACGGCCGCGTGCACTCCGAGGAGCTGGTGCCCGAGGGCGAGCGCCAGCCCGACATGCTGTGGCGCGGCGTCGGCGGCGGCCGGCTGGTGATGGAGGCGCCGGGCAGCGACGCCTGGGATCGGGGCGAGGCGCGCGGCGCGGCAGCGGCGGACTATGACGGTGATGGCGACCTGGATCTGGCGGTGGGGATCGGGTCGATGCCGACGCCGGGGCGGACCTTGCTGCTGCGCAACGACGGGGCGCGCGGGGGCTGGCTCGAGGTCAGGCTGCGCGGGGTGGTCTCGAACCGCGATGGCATCGGGGCGCGGGTGCGGGTGACGCCGGTGGATGGCGCGGGCACGGCGGTCGGGGCGCCGCAGACGCGCTGGCGCTTCGGGGGTGGCTCGTTCGCGTCGACCGGGGCGCCGGGGCTGCACTTCGGGCTGGGGGCGGCGACGCGGGGCGATGTCGAGGTGCGCTGGCCCAGCGGGGCGCGTGACGTGATGCGCGGGGTCGCGGCGGGGCGCGGGGTGGTGGTGATGGAGGGCAGCGCGCCGCCGTAGCTGCTCGTGCTCGTGCTCGTGCTCGTGCTCGTGCTCGTGCTCGTGCTCGTGCTCGTGCTCGTGCTCGTGCTCGTGGGTTGACTGTCGTTTTAGTTTCGACTAAAACGATGTCGTGGTCATGGGTGCACTGGGGACGCCGCGACGGCGGGAGCTGCTGCGGCTGTGCTGGCGCGAGGAGCGCTCGGCGGGGGAGCTGTGGCGTGCCATGGACGACGTCTCGTTCGGGGCGGTGTCGCAGCACCTCGGGGTGCTGACCGCGGCCGGGCTGGTCAGCGCGCGGCAGGACGGGCGCCATCGCTATTACCGGGCGCGGCCCGAGGCGCTGGGGGCGCTGGCGCCGTGGCTGGAGTCGATGTGGGGCGATGCGCTGCAGCGGCTCAAGCTGCGCGCGGAGCTGGCCGAGGCGCGGCGCGGACCGCAGCCGCGCCGGCGCAAACAGCGGAGGAAGTCATGAGCTTCGTGGTCGAGCGCAGCGTCGTCATCGCGGCCACCCGGGCCACCGTGTGGAGCTTCTTCAGCCAGCCGGCGCGCTTCGCCGAGTGGTGGGGGCCGGGCTCGGTGATCGAGGACCGCCCCGGCGGCGCCATGCTGATCCGGTACCCCAATGGCGAGACCGCGTCGGGCCAGGTCGTCGAGGTCGTGGCGCCCGAGCGCATCGTCTTCACCTACGGCTACCAGGCTGCCGGCAAGTCGATCGCGCCCGGCGCGTCGCGTGTCGAGGTCACCCTGGCCGAGCACCCCGGCGGCACCCTGGTCACCCTGCGCCATGAGGTCGGCAGCGCGGCCATCCGTGACGAGCACGTGGCCGGCTGGCGCTTCCAGCTGTCGCTGTTCGCGGTGGTGGCGGCGCGGGTCCAGCACGCCGAGCTGGCGGCGCGGCTGGATGGCTGGTTCGCGGCCTGGGCCGAGCCCGACGCCGACGCGCGCACGCAGGCGCTGGCGGCGCTGTGCAGCCCCGACGTCATCATGCGCGACGACTTCGCGGCGCTGAGCGGGGTCGCCGAGCTGTCGGCGCACATCACGGCCGTGCATCGCCACATGCCGGGCCACGCGCTGGAGCGCGACGGCGCGCCGCGCCACTGCCAGGGCACCGCGCTGGTGGCGTGGCTGTCACGTGGCCCCGACGGCGTGGTGCGCGCGCGCGGCGACAACGTGGTCGACCTGGCGCCCGATGGGCGCATCGCCCGCGTGGTCGGCCTGTGGCGTGCGTGATGGCGGACCGGAACCGGAGCGGCGGCGAGCGCGGGGCACCGCGTGTTACACACGCGTGATGCCGACGCTCGCGACCTGGAACGTCAACTCGATCAGGGCCCGCCACGATCGTGTGGTGGCGTGGACCGCCAAGCACAAGCCCGACATCCTGTGCCTGCAGGAGACCAAGGTCGAGGACGCGCGCTTCCCCGGTGACGCGCTGGCCGGCCTGGGCTACCAGCTGACGCTGAACGGGCAGAAGACCTACAACGGCGTCGCCATCCTGTCGCGCGCGCCGGCCACCGACGTGGTGCGCGGCCTGGGCGACGACGTCGACGATCCGCAGCAGCGGCTGCTGGCGGCCACCATCGAGGGCGTCCGCGTGGTGTGCCTGTATGCGCCCAACGGCGGCGAGCTCGGCTCCGACAAGTTCCGCTACAAGCTGGCCTGGTATGCACGGCTGCTGGCGTGGCTGGGGCGCAACGCGCGCGGCGACCAGCCGCTGGCGCTGTGCGGCGACTTCAACGTGGCGCCCGAGGCGCGCGACGTGAAGCTGCCCGAGAAGTGGGAGCGCGAGGTGCTGTTCCACCCCGACGCGCGCGCCGCGCTGGCCAGCATCACCGGCTGGGGCCTCGCCGATGCCTACCGCATGTGCGTCGAGGACGCCGGGATGTACAGCTGGTGGGACTATCGCGCCGGGTCGCTGCGCAAGGACGACGGCCTGCGCATCGACCATGTGCTGGTCACGCCGCCGCTGGCCGCCCGCGTGCGAGGCGCCATCATCGACAGAGACGAGCGTGAGCCCCGTGACGGCTCGGAGAACCCATCTGATCATGCCCCGGTCGTCGTTACGCTGAGTTAGCGCCAGGACGCCACGGAGTGAACCATTTCCGTGTATCCTGACGGTTTGAGGCCGTGGTAGGAGTTCCTTGCTTATGCGTAAGGCCGGTTTCCTTTTCTCGGTTTCCCTGCTGCTGGCTGGGTGTGCGACGGCCAAGCAGGGTGATGATGATGCGGGGCTGGCGCGGGTGGACGGGGGCATCCGGGTCGACGGCGGCGCCGGCGATGACGGCAGCGTGACCAGCGACGGCTCGGTGCTGGTCGACGCGCGCGTGATCGACGGTAGCGTCGGGCCCGACAGCTCGACCTGCACGCCGCCGATCGCGGGCGGCGCGTGCGACACCGCGCCGCAGTGCGGCTGCAGCGCGACCCAGACCTGCAGCATCCCGGCGCCCAACTTCAACACCACCTCGTGCGTCGCGGTCGGCACCACGGCGAACTACTCCAACTGCACCGGGGACGGCCAGGGCATCTGCATGAAGGGGTCGGTGTGTGTCGACGGCACCTGCCAGCCCTTCTGCGACAGCAACGCCGACTGCCCGGGCACCGCGTTCAGGATCTGCGCCCAGGTCTCGAACAGCGCGGGCAACCCGATCACCGGCTTCAAGTTCTGCACCCAGCAGTGCAACCCGCTCAACCCGCAGCAGGACAACACCGAGTTCGATCCCTGCGGCCCGGGCGTCAACTGCTTCCCCAACGCCGATCGCTCGAGCTCGTGCGTCGGGCCGACCTCGTCGGGGTCGGTGCAGGGCACCTTCTGCGACACTGCGGGTGGTGGTGACGCCTCGCTGTGCGCGCCCGGCTTCGCCTGCGTCGGCAACAGCATTGGCTTCTTCGACTGCCTGCGCATGTGCCGGGTCGGCATGAACGCCGACTGCGCGGGCCTGGGCGGCACGGCGACGCGCACCTGCTTCGCGTTCAGCACCAAGCAGTACGCCGGCGCGACCGAGATCGGCTTCTGCAGGCAGGCGAGCGGAAGCCCGTAGGGCTCCACGCGACTGACCGCGGGAGCCGTCCGTCTCCGTCCGTCTCCGCCTGTACCTCACGCCTTGCACTGTGCTGTGCAGCCGCCTGCACAGCTGACGTAGCGGCGACTACTCGTTGGCGGCGCGCTGGCGACCCGGGTTGGAGAAGCGGGTCAGCTCGGCGGGCAGCGGGCGCGGGAATCGCTCGCCGGGGTGGTTCTTGACCGCGCGGGCCAGCAGGGTGGCCTCGCTCTCGCGGTAGTCGGGGTCGGGGACGCAACACTCCACGGGGCAAACCGCCTGGCAGGCCTCGTAGTCGTGGAAGCCCACGCACTCGGTGCACAGGTTGGGATCGATGAAGTACGCGCCGTCGCCTTCACTGATCGCCTCGTTGGGGCACTCCGGCTCGCACGCGCCGCAGTTGATGCACTCGGTCGTGATCATCGTGGCCATGGGGACCTCCCGCGCGGGGTCATTGCAGCCGGGGTGCCAGGCGGCCCGAGCCATGGTTCGCGGGGATGCGGGGTGCGCAGGCGGGGGCCGGGTGAGGGGGCTTCTCCCCGGTGCGGGGAGGCTGGGCCCCGAGGCTCGAAAAGGGCGCACATCGGGCAAGCGGCTGACATTGCAGGTGGGCGGAGGGGCGCGGCGGGAAGAAGCAGGGAGGCACGAGGCTTGCTGAAGCAAGCCTCGTGGAACACCTCTTCGACGAGTCGGATCTGTTCGCCGACAGCGTGGCGGACCGCTGGATCACGCTGCCGCAGCCGGCGCTGACCTGCTTCGAGCTGTTCACCGACGTCGGACGCTGGCGCGAGTGGCTGCCGGTGGTGAGCCGGGTCAACGGCGGGGTCGGGGCGGCGCGCGGCGGCGGCTGCGACGTCTCGATGACGCTGGTGATGATGAAGGTGATGCTGGGCTGCCGGCTGCGCTTCGAGGTCGACCCCGTGGCGATGACGGTGACCTGGGAGTCGCATCCGAGCTCGCGCTTCCGCTGGAGCGGCGCGGTCAGCTTCGAGGTGTCGTCGGAGCGGCAGGCCATCATGCGCTACCGCGTCGAGACCGGCTTCGCGCGCGAGGTCGGCCTGGCCGTCACGCCGCCGGATGCGCGCTCGTTCGTCGATTGTTTTCGGGGCTTCGTGCGCACCGTGCTGCCCGCGCTGGCCGAGGGCAGCGCGCCACATGTGCTGCCACGGGCCCCGGTGCCGCGTGCGGGGGCTCGTCTGCCACCGCCGCCGCCGCCGGCCGCGCTGCTCGCGGTGTCGCCTCGGCGCGTGCCGGCTGGTCCGGCCGCGAGTCCGCTGGCGCCTGCGCGAGCGACCAGCGTGGCCGCGGCGGCGGCCCGTCCCATGGCGGGCGCGCTGGAGCTGAGCGGCGCCGCGCTGCGCTGGCTGTCGTGACCCCGGAGCTGCCGGCGGAGCGGGCTGGGTCGACGTAGATCGCAGCCCCAGGGTCGAGTATCGTCGGCGACATGAAGCGTGTCGCCGTCGGGCTGCTGTGTGCTGGTGCGCTGCTGGTGGGCTGCAAGAAGAAGTCGCGGCCAGCGCCGTCGCCGAGCGCGAGCGCGAGTCCGAGCGCGAGCGCCTCACCGACGCCGGCGGCCGGCCCGGTGCAGACGCCGGCCGCCACGCCGGCACCGAGCGGCGCGCCCGCGGCGCTGCCCAAGGCCGCCGACATCCAGCACGACAAGCTCTACTGGGGCGTCTACTTCGCGCTGGCGCCGCAGGACTCGACCGCCTTCAAGGACGCCCAGGCGGCCGCCAAGGCGCTGGGCTACGAGGTCTTTCACAAGGACCCCAACTGCGACATCCCGGTCGCCGAGGCGCCGCCTCCGGCCGCCGACGTGGGCGCCGAGAACTACCTGGTTTCGGTGTACTTCGACACCGAGGCCGATGCGCGCAAGGTGGCGGCGGCGTATGGCACGGTGATCTGGGTGGGGCAGGTCAAGACCATGTGTTTGGACTGAGGGACGGCGGACACGGACAAACAGGTCACAGGTCACAGGTCACAGGTCACAGGCAACAGGCAACAGACCCGGCCGACGCCGGGCGTCGACCCTGGTCCGGCAGACGCGAGGTGAGGACGAGCGCGCTCAGCGGGCAGAGAGGTCGCTGCTGGTGAGGAGCTTTTCGAAGTAGTAGCGCGGGACGCCGTCGTGGCTGAGGGCGGAGTGCTTGAAGAGGAGGCCGTGGCGGAAGCGGTCGTCGGTCCAGGTCGCGGTGGTGCGGTCGTCGATGAAGACGTCGGGCATGCCGGGGACCCAGGTGCGGGCGCGATCGGCCAGGGCCTCGCTGTTGGCGAGGGTGCCGCCGCTGGTGGTGTAGACGTCGGCGAAGCGGCGGCGCGGGGGCGAGCCGGTCAGGCCGGGGACGTCGGAGAGCGCCCAGGCCTCGAAGTCGCTTGACAGCCCGTAAAGAGAATCGAGCAGGTGTACCTCGGAGATCGGGATGCCGCCGCGCCGGGCCACGGAGGCGGCGACGGTGTAGCCACCGGAGTGCGAGACCACGAGGACCTTGCCGAGGTCGGCCACGGTGCGCCCGGCGCCCAGCGGGGTGGCCAGCGCGGTCAGCGCCTCGGCGACGAGAGCGCGCAGGCCGTTGGTGTTGCCCAGCTTGCCGGTGGCGCCCGAGCGCTGATCGAAGGCCACCTCGGGGAGCAGCAGCAGGGCGTTCTTGCCCGAGGCCTCGAGCTGCGCGGTCAGGTTGGAGGCGCCGCGCACCGGGCCGCCGGCGCTGCAGGCCTGGCCGACGTCGCGCACCACGTTCTCGATGCAGTTCTCGAAGCCGTGGATGTAGACGATGACCGCCAGCGGCGGGGTGGGGTCGAAGCCTTCGGGGATGACGACCAGGGCGTTGGGGTGGCCGGCCACCGGGGCGAAGGCGCCGGCCTGCAGCATCAGCGGGTAGCTGCCGCGGGGCAGGCGGGGACGGGCAGCAGCGGCGTCGCCGCCATCGGCGATGGCGCTGCTGTCCGGGATGGCGCCGTCGCCGGGGTCGCTGCCCCCATCACCGTCGGCGTCGCCATCACTGCCACACCCGGCGCTGCTCGCCACCACCGCCGCGGCCAGCGCGGTCAGCGCCAGCAGCGCGAGCGTGCGCCGGGAGCGGCTCAACGGAAGCTCTCCAGATCGAGGCGGAAGCGCCGCGCCCAGCGCCTGATCTGCACGCGGTCCTTGCCCATCACGCGGGCCACCGCGCTGATGTTGCCGCGGTGCTCGCGCAGGCGCGCGGTCAGCTCGGCCCGGATGGCCAGGTCGCTGGCGTCGAGCTCGTCCTCGCGCGCGGGCGCGACGTCGCTGACGTCGGCCTGCAGGTCGCGCTCGCGCACGGTGACGGCGAGCGGGTCGTTGACCAGGGTGCGGGCGCGGCGCAGCTCGTCGGGCAGGTGCTCGAGCTCGACGTGGCCCCCCGACAGCGCGACCGCGGCGGCCAGGGTCTTGGACAGCTCGCGCACGTTGCGCGGCCAGGGGTAGGCCAGCAGCGCGCGGCCGGCCTCGACGCTGAGGGTGACCTCGGGGCCGTCGTGCTGGGCGAGCAGCGCGGCCACCAGCAGGCCGAGATCCTCGCGGCGCTCGCGCAGCGGCGGCAGCTCCAGGGTCCAGCCCGCGATGCGCCCGTACAGATCGGCGCGGAAGCGACCGCTGGCCACGCGGGCGTCGAGATCGTGGTGCGTCGCCGCGACCAGGCGGATGTCGACCGGCACCGCGCGCACGCCGCCCACCGGGGTGACCTCGCGCTCCTGCAGCACGCGCAGCAGGGCGGCCTGCGACTGCGGGGCCAGGTCACCGATCTCGTCGAGGAACAGGGTGCCGCCGTCGGCGCTGCGCACCAGGCCGGGGCGATCCTCGTCGGCGCCCGAGAAGGCGCCCTTGCGATGGCCGAACAGCTCGCTCTCGATCAGGGTGTCGGGCAGCGCGCCGCAGTTGACCGCCATGAAGGGGCCGCGCCGGCCGCCGCGCTGGGCCAGGGCGTGCACCGCGCGCGCGATCAGCTCCTTGCCGGTGCCGGTCTCGCCGCGCACCAGGATGGGGACCTCGGCGCGCGCGACCTCGGCCAGGGCGGCGAAGCGGCGCTCCAGCGGGGCGATCAGCGTGGCCAGGCCGGGCGCGGCGGGGACCAGCGCGCCGCTGTCACGATCGGCGGCGTCGTCGGGCAGCATGGGCACCGCGGCGCGGAACATGAAGATGGTCTGTCCGACCTCGAGCAGGTCGCCGTCGGCCAGCGGCGCGCCGTCGAGCGGGCGGCCGTTCTTGAGGGTGCCGTTCTTGGAGCCGAGATCCTCGACCGTCCAGCCCGCCGGGGTGCGCGCCAGGCGCACGTGGGTGGCCGAGGCCAGCGGGTCGGGCAGGCGCAGGGTCAGGCGGCGTGCGCTGCGCCCGCCCGCGGTGTCGAGGCGGGCGCGGCTGAGCGCGCGGGCCTTGCCGCGGCCGATCATGACCTCGTCTGCCTCGGCCAGCGAGTGGCGCGCGCCGCCCGCGGTGGGGCGGTGGCACTCCATCACCAGCAGCAGCTGTGGCGCCGGAGTCGCGCTGGTCCTGACGCGCGCGCGCTCCTCCTTGGAGACGGTGGCGTCGAGCGAGTCGTCGAGGAAGGCCTCCTCGATGTCCGTCTTGGTCACTTCATTTCTGTACCACAGGACGGGTCAGGCAGCCTGCAAGCGCAGGTCGGCCAGGCGCGGGCGGCGGGTGCGCAGCCAGTATTCGAAGGTGAAGCCGGGCCACAGGCTGGAGTTGTGGCCGTTTTCGTCGAGGTACCAGCTCTGGCAGCCGGCGGCCCAGACCGCCTTCTGCAGGCGCGGCTCCAGGGCGCGGTTGAAGGCATGCTGGGCCTCGGGGCGGACCTCGACGGTGCGCCCGCCGCGGGCGGCCAGGGCGCGCATGCAGCCGAGCACCCAGTTCACCTGCGACTCGATCATGAAGACCATCGAGTTGTGGCCGAGGCCGGTGTTGGGGCCCATGAGCAGGAACAGGTTGGGGTAGCCGGCCACGGTGATGCCGAGGTAGGCGTCGATGCGGGTGCGCCACTCGCTGTTGAGCTCGCGGCCGTCGCGGCCGAGCACGCGCATCGGGGTCAGCAGCTCGGAGACCTTGAAGCCGGTGCCATAGATGATGGCAGAGACCGGGCGCTCGCGACCGGCGGCGACCACGCCGCGCGGGGTGATGGCCTCGATGCGGTCCGAGATGACCTCGGTGGTCGAGCGCGCCAGGGCAGGGTAGTAGTCGTCGGCCATCAGGATGCGCTTGCAGCCCGGGGTGTAGTCGGGGGTCACGCGGGCGCGCAGGGCGGGGTCGGCGATCCCGCGGGCGATGTGGCGGCGGCCAATGACCGCGGCCAGCTGCATGATGCGCGGGTCGACGGTGAAGCCGAGGCCGCGCGCCTCCATGCGCCAGTAGATGTAGGAGCGATACAGGCGTTGCGTCAGCGGGGCGGCGGCGAACAGGCGGCGCTCGGCGGCGGTCACCGCGCGGTCGGGCTTGGGCAGCACCCAGGGCGGCGTGCGCTGGTAGAGATCGAGGCGGCGCACGCGCGCGGCGAGCCGGGGCACGAACTGGATGGCGCTGGCGCCGGTGCCGATGACGGCGACGTCGCGACCGGTGGGGTCGAAGCCGTGATCCCACTGCGCGGAGTGGAAGGCGCGGCCGGTGAAGCTGTCGGCGCCGGGGATGGCGGGGATCGACGGGCGGCTGAGGGCGCCGACGCCGAGCACCAGGTGGCGCGCGGTCAGGGCGCCGCGCGAGGTGCTGATGCGCCACAGGTTGGCGCGGTCGTCCCAGGCTGCCTCGGTGACCTCGGTGTCGAGGCGCAGGTGCGGGCCGAGGTCGTGGCGGGCGACCTGGCTCTCCAGGTAGGCCAGGATCTCGGCCTGGGGGGCGAACATGCGCGACCAGGTCGGGTTGGGCGCGAACGAGAACGAGTACAGGTGCGAGGGCACGTCGCAGGCGCAGCCCGGGTAGTGGTTGTCGCGCCAGGTGCCGCCGACGCCGCCGGCGCGCTCCAGGAGGACGAAGGAGCGCTGCTTCGAGCGGGCCAGCTGGATGGCCATGCACAGGCCGGAGAAGCCGGTGCCGACGATGGCGACGTCGTGGTGCGGGGCGGCGGTCATGCTGCCTCCTGGGTGTGGCGGGGGCGGGCGGCGCGGGCGCGCGGCAGCTGGGCCTCGAGGAAGCCGGCGATGGCGGCCTGGAAGTCCGCGCGCTGCTGCATGAAGGCGGCGTGCGCGCCGGGGGCGGACATGTGCCAGGCCTGCGGCAGCGCGGCGGCCAGGGCCTCGGTGGCGTGCGCCGGGAACAGCTGGTCGTCGGCCGCGGACCACACCAGGGTGGGGGCGGCGATGTGGTGCAGCCAGGCGGCGGCGTCGTGCTGGGCGCAGGCACGCGCCGAGATGGCGAAGTCGCGCGCGGCGGCGCGGCGCCGGCCCAGCAGCGGCGAGCCGAGCGCCCACATGAGCGGCGCGGCCACGCGGTGGGTGCGGCCGTCGAAGCACAGGTGGTTGGCGTGGCGCAGGAAGGCGCGCCAGCGGCCGGCGTCGGCCAGCGCGCTCAGGTGGTTGCCCGAGTCGTGGCCGGCGGGCGCCAGCGTGTGCGCGGTGACCACCAGGGCCAGGCGGCGCACCAGGGCAGGGCGGCGCGCGGCCAGGGCCTGCGCGATCATGCCGCCCATCGAGATGCCGAGGACGTCGGCCGGGCCGAGCTGGCGGTCGAGCACGTCGGCATACTCGTCGGCCAGCGACACGATGCTGGTGCCGTCGGGCAGGCCGCGGCGGCGCCCGAGCAGGACGACGCGGCGGCCGCGCGCCAGCGGGGCGAAGAACCAGCGCCACAGGCGAGGAAACCAGCGGTAGTCATGCACGCTGTCGTCGATGCCGGGGATGAGCACCAGCGGGTGGGCGCGCAGCGTGCGCGGGCCCGCCGCGGGCCTGTCGCCGAGCTCCAGCGCGCGCAGGCCGCGCCAGCTCACGCCGCCTCCTCCTGGTGCACGTAGGTCGACTCCCAGCGCTCGAGCAGCGCGTGGTTGTCGAAATCCCAGGGGTGAAAGCCGGGGCGATAGTAGGCCAGGTAGGGCCGGATCAGGCGGCGCAGCGGACCGGGGCTGACGAAGAGCCAGCGCCCGAGGTGGGCCCACTCGCGCGGTGACGCCAGCGTGCCGTCGGCGTGCATCATGCGCAGCTGGTGCTCGAAGACCTTGGCCCAGAAGATCACGGTGGCCAGCGCCATGGTGCCGGCGCGCTCGGGGTAGCTGCCGCCGGCCTGGGTGAAGACGTCGAAGGCGACCGCCTTGTGCTCGTTCTCCTCGGCGGCGTGCCAGCGCCACAGCGCGGCCATGGCGGGATGTGCGCCCTCGAGCGCGGCCTCGTCGCTGAGCAGCATGTGCGCCAGCAGCGCGGTGAAGTGCTCCAGCGCGCAGGTGGCGCCGAGCTGCCAGCGCCGCGGCGCCACGCGCTCGACCCAGCCGAGCAGGCGCTGCACCCGGGCGTCCATGGCCACCACGGGGTAGCCCTGGGCGGCGAGCAGGTCGTTGTAGCGTTCGTGCTCGCGGGTGTGGAAGCCCTCCTGGGCGGCGAAGGCGCGCACCTCGGCCTGCAGGGCGGGGGTGGTGACGTGGCTGCGGTGGGCGTTGACGCTGCGGATGAAGAAGCGCTCGCCGGCGGGGAAGAAGACCGAGAGGTTGTCGAAGAAGGCGGTCACCCCGCGGCGTCCGCCGTGCCAGTGGCGCGGGACGGCGGCCAGATCGAAGCGCAGGTTGCGGATGGTGATGGCCATCGGAGCCTCCCAGGGTTGGTGTTCCCAGGGTTCACTCTGGGGCGGCGCGTCACGAGATGGCAGGTTCGTGGGTGCCAAGTTATTGTCATTTCGGGCCATGGCCATGGACGCGCAACACAGCATCCCGGCGGTGCACGCACTGCACCTGGTCGAGCTGGTGCGGCGCTGGGATGTCAGCCCCGAGGAGCTGCTGGCGCCGCTGGGGCTGCGCGCGGAGGCGCTGGCGGATCCGGGCGCGCGCATGCCGGTGCGCATGGTCGAGGCGCTGGTCGAGCAGGCGCGGCGCCTGACCGGCGAGCCCGGGCTGGGCTTCTTCCTGGGGCTGCAGATGCGGGTGTCGTCGCACGGCTACCTCGGGTTCGCGGCCATGACCTCGGCGACGGTGCGCGACGCCCTGGAGATCGCGGTGCGCTTCGCGCCCACGCGCACCGGGGCCATGACGCTGCGCCTGGCGGTGGATGGCGCGCGCGCGGCGCTGGTGATGGAGGAGAGCGCCGACTTCGGGACCGCGCGCGACGTGGTGGTGCTGTCGCTGCTGGTCGGGGTGTGGCAGATCGGGCGCGCGCTGACCGGGCGCGAGCTCGCCGGCAGCGCCGATGTGCGCGGGCCAGAGCCGCCGTATTTTGCGCGGTTTCGCCATGTGCTACCCGGCGTGGTGCGCTTCGGTCAGCCGGTGCACCAGCTGGTGTTCGACGCCGCGGTGCTGGACCTGCCGCTCAACATGGCCGACCCGGCGGCGCAGCGGCTGGCGCGCCAGCAGTGCGAGCGC
>JBGASF010000330.1:0-328 GCA_044229835.1 Polyangia bacterium
AATCACGAACTGCACGCCGTCGGTCTTCTTGACCAGAAGGTTGCCGGACTTCGGCGCCAGCGGCATCAGCACCGCGGCGGGATCGGGCGCGACCGAGGCCTCGGCGACGGTGCGGCCCTGGATCGTCAGCCACTTGAGCTTCTCGGCCTGGGCCTCGACGAAGTAGAGGCCCTTCATGGCGATGTCCGAGCCGACGGGCGTGTTGGTGAAGATGTCGAGCAGGGTCTTGGTCGCCGGCAGCGTGTAGAACTTGCAGGCGTAGGCCTTGGTGATCGGGTGCTGCATGCAGCCGCGGATCTCGCCGCCGGGCCGGAGGTTGTAGGCGGGG
>JBGASF010000330.1:338-1094 GCA_044229835.1 Polyangia bacterium
GCCGTCCGACGGGTCCGCCGGTCCCGGCACGTTCTCGTTGACCAGCGACACCATGGTCCAGTGCGGCGAGTAGAAGTTGAACTGGCCGTTGTTCGGCGCGAAGCGGATCGCGAGGGCCCAGCCGCCGCCGTCGGTGGTCATGTCGCAGTAGGCCTTGAACGCGGGCGTCGGCCCCTTGCCGTCGAGGTCGAGGTCGTAGACCCCGTCGGGCGCGTTCGGCTGGGCCAGCTTCAGGGCCTTGTAGCTGGCCGAGAACACGCAGGTGTCGACGTCGCAGGCGCCGGTCTTGCAGTCCGACGGCGCGACGCAGGCCTCGTTCACGTCGCACTTCGGGCAGTCGCCGCCGCCGCAGTCGACGTCCGTCTCCTTGCCGCTCTGGAGCCCGTCGTCGCAGGCCGGCGCCTTGCACAGCGAGGTGCACAGGTCGGCCTCGGAGGCGTTGCCGTCGTCGCAGTCCTCGACGTTCATCTGCACGAAGCCGTCGCCGCAGCTGGCGTTCACGCAGGTGCTGAGGCAGGCGTCGGTGTCGTCCTTGTTCTTGTCGTCGCACTCCTCACCGGGCTGCAGCTTGCCGTCGCCGCAGCTGGACAGGGCGCAGTCGTTGCCGCAGGCGTCGTCGTCGACCTGGTTGGCGTCGTCGCAGGCCTCGCCGGGGCCGACGAAGCCGTCGCCGCAGACGGCGCTCTTGCAGCCGTCGACGCAGGTGTCGGTGTTGTCGGCGTTGGCGTCGTCGCACTCCTCGCCGGGGTCGACGTT
>JBGASF010000331.1:0-1092 GCA_044229835.1 Polyangia bacterium
CGGCATCAACCTGGCCACCACGCTGGTCGAGGGCGAGCGCTGGCCGGCGCTGGCGGCGGCGCGCATCGGCGCGCGGGTGGCCGACGCGCTGGCGGCGGCGCACGCGGCCGGGGTGGTGCACCGCGACGTCAAGCCGAGCAACGTCATGATCACGACGCGCGCGCCCGGGGTCCACCTGCTCGACTTCGGGGTCTCGAAGTCGCGCGAGCCGGGCGCGGCGGCGGCGGGCGCGACCGGGCGCAACGACATGGTGGGCACGCCGATCTACATGGCGCCGGAGCAGATCTCGGCGCCCGAGACGGTGGCGGCGCCGTGTGACGTGTATGCCCTCGGCGTGCTGCTGCACGAGCTCATCGCCGGCAAGCCGCCCTTCGTGGGCAACGCCGCGCGGCTGCTGGAGCAGCACCTGACCGCGCCTGCGCCACGGCTGCCCGAGGAGCTGGCGCCGCCGGCGCTGAGCGCGCTCGTCCAGCGCTGCCTGGCCAAGGCGCCCGCGGCGCGCCCGACCGCGCGCGAGCTGGCCGCCGAGCTGGGCGCGCTGGCCGACGCCGCCGGCGTCCCGGCCGCCGAGCTGCTGCCGCGGCCGCGCCTGCCCGAAGGCGCCAAGGCGGTCGCCACCGGCGACACCGTGCGGCTGCAGCCCGGCAACGCCTCGCGGTGACCGCGGCGGCGGGCCGGCCACGTGGCCGGCCTGGGCCCACGGAGCAAGAGACGCTGGCCCCGAAGTCGCAATACCTCCTGGCGGAGGGCACATGGGGTCAACAAGCAGCAGCCATTCAGCGAGCTTGCACCGCCAGGCGATAGAGGCCTACATGGCCAGGAATCCCGAAGCCGGGAACCTGCACCATGGCGGCGGCACCAGTGCCAGCTCGAGTGCGCTGCGGATCATGCGGGGGCTACCCTCGCTGATCTCGCTGCCGTCGCCGGTGCGCCGGACCGTGCCGGCCGCCGCGCCGAGCGCCCGCCGTCAGCTGTCCGCGTTGCTGGGCCGGCTGCGCCGCTGGCTGGCCCAGCAGCTGCGCGGCGCCGAGCTCGATGCCGGCGCCGAGGCGCGCTACCAGGCCGAGTGTGTGGTGCGCAACCGGCGCAACG
>JBGASF010000332.1:0-1090 GCA_044229835.1 Polyangia bacterium
CAAGCTTTTGTCTCCCCTTGCGACCGTAGCCCTCTCCACGTTGAACGCCTCGCGCATCGCCGCTTCTCGCGCCATCGACTCGTCAAGAGCGGCGGCCATAGCCAACTTCGATTCGCGCTCTTGATCGAGCAGCCGGCGAAGTTCGCCCACCTGGACGCGTGCCGTGTCGCTGATGTCCATCTGCTCGCGCCACTGCCGGCGCAGGGCGTCGACACGGACGTTCAAGCGGTCGATGTGCGCCGCGGACTCTGAGGCGCGCTGTTCTGCGCAAAGGCATCTTGTGTTCATCACTTCACCCTCCTGCAATCGCTGTGTGAAAAGATTGCCCTGGCGGCAGCCACCCGGCACAGCTCACGGAATGGCTTTTGATCAGCACGAGGGGAGAACTTCTCCGTGCCTAGCGCTTTCGCGCCGCACCGCCAGGGCGGGTGATCGGTTAATTGTTAGCCGTAGCCGTCGCCGGAGCCGTCGCCGTAGCCGGAGCCGTAGCCGTCGCCGGAGCCGTAGCCGCAGCCCGGGCCGTAGCCGGAGCCGGAGCCGGAGCCGGAGCCGGAGCCGTAGCCGTAGCCGTCGCCGTCGCCGGAGCCGTAGCCGTCGCCGTAGCCGGAGCCGGAGCCGGAGCCGTAGCCGGAGCCGTCGCCGTCGCCGTCGCCGGAGCCGGAGCTTCCTACTCGGCCCACGTCGCCACCTTCTTGATGCTTGACTCTGCCGCTTCCGTTGCCGGCAATATTTCCACCACATCAAGCAACATTACGCTTGGAACGGCTGCAGGGAACTTGCACTGCTCCGGCTTTGATGTTCCCTCTGTTGCGAGCTGCGACAGCGATGCTGCCCCGCTCCAATACCAAATCCTGCGGGCGTTCGTCAGGCAAACCTCTTGCCCGTTGCGAGTCGCAACGATCCCGGCAAAAACTCCGGCGCTGGCGCTTCGGACGATGCAGTAATGGCCGAGGAAGTGATCTTCCTGGATGGTTTTGGGCACGCTTTGTTGCTGCTCGGCGGGCGGAGTGATGGCGATTGCTATTGCCCTGCAAAATCGCTCAATCTGCTCTTGGTTCATTTTTGCTCCTTGTGGTTGGTTAAAAATTGG
>JBGASF010000333.1:0-1082 GCA_044229835.1 Polyangia bacterium
GGGCTTCGACGTGCCGCAGGACATGATCGACCGCACCCTCTATTACATGCGCGACATCCGCAGCCACATGAACAAGGAGTGGTACAGCGAGGCGACCAAGCGCTCGATCGAGTCCTACGCCCTCTACGTGCGGGCGCGCGTGGGTGATGTCGACGGCAAGCGCGCGGCCAAGATCCTCGACGAAGAGGGTGGCGCCGACAAGGCCAACCTCGAGCTCGTCGGCTGGCTCTACCCGGTGTTCATGAAGGCGCAGGACCAGGGCAACCTCGGCGCCATCCGCCACCACCTCAACAACCGCGTGTCCGAGACCGCGGGCGCGGCGCACTTCGTGACCTCGTACAGCGACGGCGCCTATCTGCTCCTGCACTCGGACCGGCGCGTCGACGGCCTCCTCCTCGAGGGGCTCATCGACGACCAGCCGAAGTCGGACCTCATTACCAAGGTCGTGCGCGGCCTCCTCGGCCATCGCAAGGCGGGCCGCTGGGAGTCGACGCAGGAGAACGTCTTCGTGCTGGCCGCCCTCGACCGCTACTTCCACGAGTACGAGAAGGTCACGCCCGACTTCGTCGCCAAGATCTGGCCGGGCGACGGCTACGCCGGCGACCACGCGTTCAAGGGCCGCCAGACCGATCGCTTCCAGATCGACATCCCGATGAAGACCGTCGCCGACAAGGCCGGCAAGGGCCCCGCCGACCTGGTCATCCAGAAGGACGGCGCCGGCCGGCTGTACTACCGGGTCGGCATGACCTACGCGCCGGCCAACCTGCAGCTCGCCGCCGCCGACTACGGCTTCACGGTGCAGCGGAAATACGAGGCCGTCGACGACCCCGGCGACGTCGTCCGGAACCCGGACGGTTCGTGGACGATCAAGGCCGGCAGCCGCGTCCGCGTGCGGCTGGCGATGGTCGCCGAGAACCGCCGCTATCACGTGGCGCTCGTCGATCCGCTGCCGGCCGGCCTCGAGCCGATGAACCCCGCGCTCGCGGTCACCGGCCCGGTGCCCCAGGATCCCACGCCGGCCAGCGGCGCCGATCGCTACTGGTGGTGGTGGAGCACCTGGTACGAGCACCAGAACCTGCGCG
>JBGASF010000334.1:0-324 GCA_044229835.1 Polyangia bacterium
GATCCGTTCCGCGATCCGGGGTCTGCTCAAAGCCGCCAGCTCCGGCCTGGAAGGCGAGTTGCGGGCTGTCCTTGTCCGCGATGATGACTACACGGCCGCGGGGAAACCGGTTTGTGATTGGGACGACCCCCACGACCGGACCGTGTTGGTCGACGCGCTCGCGGTCGACGCGCTCGCATGCCTCGATTTGTTGGACGGCCAGGAACTCACCGGGCCTGTTACTCAGGCTGCAGGGTTGTTGGCGACGGTGGTCGGCCAGGACCTCGAGACCGATGATGACGGCAGGTTTGTGATCGCTTGGAGAGTCGCGAAGGACCGGGTGAT
>JBGASF010000335.1:0-1076 GCA_044229835.1 Polyangia bacterium
CGGGTTGCGGTAAAGGGACTGGAAAGTCCTTGCAGCACACCGACATTCGAGTGGAACACGGTGCTCGTCTTGCCATGCAGCAGCTCGGGGGCGCGGTCCACGGTGGCACCGAAGGCCACCCCGATCGACTGGTGCCCCAGGCACACGCCGAGGGTCGGGATCGAGGCGCCGAAGCGGCGGATGACGTCGAGCGAAACCCCTGCTTCGTCGGGTGTGCAGGGGCCGGGCGAGATGATGATGTGGCTGGGGGCGATGCGGGCCACCTCGTCGGGCGTAATCGCGTCGTTGCGCAGCACCAGCGGCTCGCCGCCCAGCTCGCGGACGTACCTCGCCAGGTTCCAGACGAACGAGTCGTAGTTGTCGAGGAGGAGGATCACGGCGCCGCCTCGAACGCGCGGCGGATGCCCGCGGCCTTGTCGAGCGTTTCCTGGTATTCGAGGGCCGGGACGGAGTCGGCCACGATCCCGCCACCCGCATGGAAGGACGCCCGGCCGTCCTGGAGGGTGACGGTGCGGATCGCGATGCTGGTGTCCATGGCGCCGGTCGCGCTCAGCCAGCCGATGGCGCCGCAGTAGACGCCGCGGGCCACCGGCTCGAGCTCCGCGAGTATCTCCATGGCGCGGACTTTCGGGGCGCCGGTGATGGAGCCGCCGGGGAACGCGGCCCGGAGCAGGTCGGCGGCGGTGCGGCCGTCCTCGAGCCGCCCCGTCACGATGGACTCGAGGTGGTGGACCGTCGGGTGGCTTTCCAGCGCGCAGAGCGCGGGGACCTCCACCGAGCCCAGTCGGCACACCTTCGAGAGATCGTTCCGGAGGAGGTCCACGATCATCACGTTTTCGGCGCGGTCCTTCTCGCTCGCCAGCAGTTCCTCGGCGAGGCGGCGATCCTCCACCGGAGTCGTTCCCCGGCGCCGGGTGCCCTTGATGGGTCTCGTCTCGACCCGGCCGTCGGGGGCCACGCTCAGGAACCGTTCCGGGGAGGCGCTCGCCACCGCGAAGCCGTTTCCCTGGAAGTAGGCGGCAAAGGGCGCCGGGTTCACGGCGCTGAGCCGCCGGTAGAACTCGAACGGCTCCCCC
>JBGASF010000336.1:0-1072 GCA_044229835.1 Polyangia bacterium
CTCACAACGTCCTCCTTGGTTGCCTCGCCCTGACTCTCTTCGCCTGTAAGGGCGGTGATGCGGGTGATACGACGACGTCCAGCTCCTCGGGGAGCAGCACGACCAGCGTGCCGACGACCGTCGCTCCGAGCACCGGACCCGAGCCCACGACGGGCACGGGCACGACCGCTGGGAGCTCCTCCGGCGACGCCACCAGCAGCACCGGCCCCGTCGACCCGAGTACCGGCAGCACCGGCAGCAGCACCACCACAGACCCGGGCGTGTGCGTGCCGCTCGAGTGCGACGGTGCCACCTACGCCTGCGGCGACTGCATGGACAACGACGGCGACGGCAAGGTCGACACCGCCGACCCCGAGTGCGTCTCGCCCTGCGACGACCAGGAGGACACCTTCGCCACCGGTCTGCCCGGCGACAACATGGACCCGTGCAAGCAGGACTGCTTCTTCGACGGCAACTCCGGCGGCGGCCCGGGCGACTGCGCGTGGGACCTCAAGTGCGACCCCAAGAGCCCCGGCGGCGACAAGTGCCCCTACGACCCCAAGGCCATGTGCCCCGCGGATCAGTCGCAGGAGTGCGTCGATAGCTGCCAGGTGCCCAACGGCTGCGACTGCTTCGGCTGCTGCACCGTCTCCGTCGACGGCGTGAGCTACGACATCTTCCTCGGCGACCAGAACTGCTCGCTGGCGAGCATCGAAACCTGCCTCGAGTGCACCAAGAATGAGGACTGTGACGACGCCTGTCAGCCCGAGAACTGCGAGGTCTGCTTCGGTGAGACCGAGCCGCCTCCCGGCTGCGACATGCCCACCTGCGATGGTTCAGACCCCTGCAAGGTCGACAACATGGGCAACTCCGACTGCCCCGAGGGCACCTTCTGCTCGACCGGCTGCTGCGTGACGAGATCGAGCGGTCGAAGCCGCGCCTCGTCGCCGAGGTCGAACGCCGCTCCTGAGTTCCGTCGCGGCAATCTCCGGTTCTCCGGTTCTCCGGAGGATTCCCGCTACGGAACGGCTCGTGCCGTCCAGCGACCGCCGTGCCGCTCGACGCGGAGCCCGAGGCCGAAGCACGCGCTGAG
>JBGASF010000337.1:0-1066 GCA_044229835.1 Polyangia bacterium
CAGCCACAGCGTGGTGTCTGCAGACCGAGAGAAGACAGGGACACCGACGCCGACACCGACGCCGACGCCGACTGGAATGAGGCGCCGTCGGCTGCGGACGGCGGCGATCGTGGTCATCACGATCGTGGTCTCTTGCTGCGCCTCTCGTGCGCAGGTTTGGCGCTGTCACGTGTGTTCGTGCGACGGATGTCCGCGGAGGGGTACGCGAGGCCAGGCGCACTAACGGCCGCTGCAATGCGGAGCGCGGGGCGTTAGCCTCGGAGCGTGCGGTGGGGTGGGGTCTTCTTGGGGCTGGTGTTGGTCGGCTGCAGCCGGCCGAACCCGTGGTTTGTGCTGCTGAGCGACGGGGCAGCCAGCGACACGATGGACGCGACGGGCGAGACGGCTGGCACGAGCAGCACCACGGGCGGCGTTGTTACGAGCGTTGCGTCGACCGGGAGCGAGTCCGGGGTGGTGACTTCGGCCGCGAGCGAGACGGGCACGAGCACGGAGGCGTCGACGAGCACGAGCACGAGCACGAGCACGAGCGCGGGGTCATCGAGCACGGGGAGCGAGAGCAGCAGCGGCGGGCCGCCGGAGGAGGAGCTGGTCTACGATCTGTGGGAGATGTGCCCGCAGGCGCTCTGGAACGCGGAGGGCTTCAAGACCAAGTTGTTGAGCTGCACGGTCGGGGTGCCGCCGCCGTCACCGTGGGCGGGGCGTCTGCCGGTCCCATACATGCTGGAGACGAAGGTGCTGGCCGAGGTGCCGTATCCCGGCGTCGGCAATCTGGTGATCGGCAAGTACAGCGGGCTGGTGCTGGCTGGAAAGAACTCGCCGGTGATGCGGGCGGTGCTGGTGTGTCCGGGGCCGGGGCCCTGCGAGATCGTGGCGGCGGTCTACGCGGAGGTCGGCGGCGAGAACGTCGTGGGCGCGTACCAGGAAGCGCTGCTGTCGACGGGGCAGGAGCTGCAGTTCGAGGTCGACCTGTCGCCGATCAACGACGGCACGCCCTTCGACATCGTGATGAACGTGGAGTCGCTGGCGGAAGCGCCGTCGAGCCACGGCCTGTGGTTGCGGCCGCGGA
>JBGASF010000338.1:0-1045 GCA_044229835.1 Polyangia bacterium
CGGGAGCCACTGGCGCCGCCACGACCGCCGCCGGTGCGGCGCCACCCGCAGCCTCCACTTCCTCCTTGAGCTGGAGCAGCGGGACGATCCGCTGGCCTTCCTCGTTCCGGAGGAAGACCCGCTCGCGGAAGAGGTCCACCGCCACCACCTTCTCCTGCCCGCGCGAGGTGACGACCATCCTGCCTTCCTTCGGGAAGCGCTTCCGGGTCGTCACGTAGAACTCGTGCTCGTACTTGAGGCAGCAGAGCAGGCGACCGCACCCGCCCGAAATCTGGGACGGGTTCAGCGAGAGGCGCTGGTCCTTGGCGAGCCCCAGGTTGACGGGGGAGAGTTCGGTGAGCCAGGTAGAGCAGCAATACTCCCGGCCGCATCGCCCCACGCCGGAGAGACGTGCGGCCTCGTCGCGGACGCCGATCTGGCGCAGCTCGATCCGGGTCTTGAACTGCCCGGCCAGCTCGCGGACCAGGTTGCGGAAGTCCACCCGCTTCTCGGACGTGAAGTAGATCGTGAGCTTCTTGCGGTCCCACTGCCACTCGGCGTCGCTGATCTTCATCGGGAGGTTGTGGGCGCGCACCCGCTCGATGATCTGGCGGCGGACGTCCTCCTCGGAGCGGCGCAGCTCCTCGTGGGAGGCGACCTCCTCGCGGGAGGCGCGACGCAGGACCGGGGCGCGATCGCCGGGAGGCGCCTCGCCCGAGGCGCAGCCGCCGCAGCTGGAACCGCATTTCTTGAGGGCCGTTTCGCCGACCGCGCTGATCCGGCCGAGGTCCTGGCCGCGGTCGGCGTCCACCTCGAGGGCATGATCGTCGTGCCGCCGTACCCGGCGCGGTTCGGGCCGCTGGCCGGCAAGATCATCGCCGGCGCCGAGCAGCAGGGCGTCATGTACGCGTTCGACGCCACCGGCGCGTTCACGACCTACAACCTCGGCGGGTTCGCGATCGAGGACATCGATCTGGTCATGCCGGACGAGAACTTCTTCGGCGTCAACTTCGGCACCGGCCGCCTGCTCGGCGTCGGCCGCGACGACTGGCGCTCGATCGTCGGC
>JBGASF010000339.1:0-1045 GCA_044229835.1 Polyangia bacterium
GCAGCGCGCGCTCCTGGTGGGCGAGCATCAGGCGCGCAGCGCCGTCCACGTCGTCCCACGACTGCCCAGCGAGGTGGGCAGCGAGCGCCTCCTGGGCGCTCTCGTCGTTGCGGAAGATGGTCATGGGTCAGTCCTCCTGGTTGCGGGTCTTGGTTGCGGTCATGACGTAAGTAAAGCACACGCCTCTGACAGTGGCAAGTCATGCGGTCGGCCGTGTCGCCGGGCATGCGGTGAGCCTCGCGCGTACACGCGCGCGCATGCAGTGGGAGCAGCGCGGCCATGCGGTCGGCGCGCACCAGGCGCTGGTGGGTCTGCGCGAGCTCGGCGTGCGCGCGATCGAGCGACGCCTCCTTGGCGTCGAGGGCGTCCCGCTTCTCGGCCAGCCGGGCCGCCAGCGACGCCCACAGCGCGGCGCCGCGGGCGGTCTCGAACTGCGTCGCGACCACCGCGAACACCAGGTAGCCGTACGCGAACAGGTGGAACGACGGGATGCCGTCGTCGACCAGCACGTCGCGGTTCGCTCGCAGGATGGGCAGGGCGCGCAGCGCGCAGCGCGCGTTCGAGCGCGCAATCAGGATGTCGTGCTCGTGCTCGTGCTCGTGCTCGCGTGCTCGTGGGCACGTCGAGCGCGCACCAGACGCGTGCCAGACGCGCACCAGAGGCGAGGCTGAGCGCCCACCAGAGCGCCCGAAACTGCACAACTGGGCCTCGCGCCCTCCCCTGTACGCAAGCGACTCACAGGGCTTCCACACGCCTTCCACGCGCCTTCCACGCGCCTTCCATGAGCATGCACGCGCGCTGTCCACGCGCTGCGCAGAGCACGCGCGTGCTCGTGCTCGTGCTCGCGCGAGGGAGGGAGCTGGCCTCGTGAGATCCCTTGTGACACAAGCACTCTCAGACCTCGTGCTCGTGCTCGTGAGTGCTCGCTCGTGCTCGTGAGCACACGCGCAGGCTCGTGACAGAGCACGCGCAGGACTTGGAAGGCAGGTGGAAGGCAGATGGAAGGCAGGTGGAAGGCGCGTGACAGGCCCATGAGTGCGCGCGC